>CAYWGJ010000055.1:1861-16179 GCA_964457835.1 uncultured Anaerolineaceae bacterium | reverse complement strand
CAGCAGCGGGGCAAACTGTGCCCATTTCGCCGCGGCGGTATCCGGCAGCAGGCCGCCTGTCAGCGACAGGTTGAGCAGTAAGTAAGGCGTCAGCAGCAGCAGATACGCCGCGACCGCCGCCGCCAGCCAGCGCCCAAAGCCGCCCCAGGACTCGCGGTCCGGGGCGAAATAGGTCAGCACCCCCAGCCCGCTGAGTCCCACCAGCAGCACCCCCTCCGGGCGCGTCAAAGTCAGCAGGGCACCCACCACGCCGAAGCCTAAGCCGGTCAGCACGCGGTGCGGCGAATCGGCAGCCTGCCAGCTCAACGCAATGAGGATCAACGTCAGCGCACTGAACAGCATCGTCTCCATGCCGCTGACCGCCGCCCACAGCAGATGCCAACTCAGCACGACGCACAGCCCAGCGGCCCACCCCGCGGCTGTATTATGCAGGCGATCCCCCAGGCGGGCGGCAGTCACTGCCGCGAGTCCCAGGGCCGCCGCGCCCAGGGCCTGCGCCCAAGCGTAAGGGTCCAGGCCCAGCCGATAGCCCAGTGACAGCAGCACGGTATACAGCGGTGCGGTCGAGGCCGCCGACGCTGCGCCGGGGATAAAGGCCCATTCGCCGCGCTGCGCCAGGTTGCGCGCGTAAACCTGGTGAATCCAGGCGTCGTCCAGCGGCCAGCCGTGCACCCCTGGCCGCGTGATGTAGAACAGCGCGCCCAGTGCCGCCAGGCTCAGCAGCAGGGCGTCGCGGATCATGCGCTCAGCGCGTGTCGATGGCATACAGCAGCGCTCCTCGGCTTTCCAGCGGGATAGGCGTCAGAAAATCGGGCACGTCGTCCGGGTCAAAAGGACGCATGGCCGTCGGGATTTGCACCAAGCGCACCCGCGTCGGGTCGTCGGGGTCGTAGACGATGCCGCTGACGAGAAAATAGTCGAGGCCGTAATCGCGGGCCACGTCGCGGATGCGCATCATGTCGTTGTTGGGGGTGGCCGCGCCGCCGCGCCCGATCCAGAAGGCGAGTTCGGCGGGGTCGGTCGTCATGATGCGGGCATCGGCGGGCAGCAGGGCATCGACTTCCGCGTAGAAGTCAGGGGTCTTCAGCGCGTAGGGGCCTTTCCAGATGATGGCGCTGAGCAGGCACACCGTCGCGACCAAGCCCACGCTGAAGACGCGCTTGGCTGTGCGCGGCCTCCAATGACGGCGGCGGCGCGCAATCCAGTCGATGCTGCTGTCCAGGCCTACCACGCTCAGCGCCGTCCACCAGGGCATCAGCGCAATAGCAGCGTGCAGCAGCGTGCCGCGGAAGCCCGGCAGCGGAAAGATTAGGATCATAGCGGCGTGCAGGCCCAGCGCAAAGAGCATCAGCGGTGCCGTGAAGGCCCCCCGCTTGACCCACAGCCCGATGAGCATCAGCGGCGTAAGCACGATGTAGCCCTGCACGCCGATAAAGCCCTGCACCGAGGTCGAAAGGCCGATCCAGCGCGTTTCCAGGAAGGCCCCGATGCCCTCGGCGAAGAGGTCCTGAGGCCCCATATCAAAGGGGTAAGCAAAGAGCTGGTCATAGTTGGTCATGAAGGCCGTCGAGAGACCGCCCACCGGCAGCGGCGCGCCCACGACATCCAGCATCCGCAGCGCCCAGGGCAGCATGACCAACAGATAGGGCAGGGTCATCAACACGGCAAAGCGCAGCACCTGCCCGAAGCGCAGCCGGTCCGCCGGGCACAGTAGCCAGGCCCAGCCCAGCGCCGCGTAACCGGTCAGCAGCAGCAGCAAGCCGTCGGACCGCGTGAGATGGCCCAACCCGGCCAGCACACCCACCGCTGCAAAGGTCCAGGCCGCTGGGCGTTGCAAGCCCCGGCCCAGCAGATACAGCGCCCAGCTGCCGATGAGGGCGTACAGCGCGAAGGTATCCGTGCTGCCCCAGAAGTTAACGTAATAGCCGCCCGCTGCCAGCATCAGCATGGCGATGATGCCATGCCGCCGCGCCTGTCCAAAGCGCAGCCCCAACACGTAGGTCAGGTACAACGCCCCGGCCATCGCCAAAGCGTGCGGAAGCTGAGCGGCGGCGAAGCTCTGCGGCTGATTGAGCAGCATCATGCTCAGCCCAGAGACGAGCGTCGTGAGCGGCATCCAGTAGGTGTGCGACGGCCCTTCGATGCGCGGCGGGTCCGTCACGGGCGGCTGACCGACGTAACTCCAGAAATGGTCGGTAACGAAGCCGTCCCCTTGAGCCACGCGCTCAGCGATGTTGTAATGGTAATAGGCGTCGGTGAAGTCCGGGCGGGGGGTCAGGCCATAGGTCACCAGCAGCGCCAGCAGCAGGGCAAAAGCACCGGCGTACCAGCGGTCCAGCCGTGAGGTGATGCGGAAAGCGCTCTGATCTGAGGGCATAGGGTCCGGTCCCTGTGTGTGATGCGAGCCAAGGCTGTACCCAGTGTAGCGCAAAAGCAGGCCGCCGGTGGATAAAGGCTCAGAGCTGCTGACGCCAGGCCGCCGCACCCAACAGCGCCCAGCCTGCGATCAAGGCCGCCCCGCCGACCGGGGCCAGCGCGCCCATCACGCCCAGGTCGAAGATCGCCAGCACGTACAGGCTGCCGGAAAAGAGCAGCACGCCGATCAGCAGCAGCCACCCCCCCCAGCGCGCCAGGCGGCCAGGGAAATGCTGCGCAACGAAAGCCGCCGCGAAGAGGGCTGCGGCATGGATCAAGTGGTAGCGGCTGGCGGTCTCGAAGGTGTCCAGGCGGCCATTGGCGATCAGGGTCGGCTCCAGGCCATGCGCACCGAAAGCCCCGATGCCCACGCCCAGCGCCCCCAGGATCGCGCCAATCAGAATAAAGTTGCGGGTCATGGCGTGCTGTGCTTTCTGTGTGGATGCCGTTCTTCCGCGATTTTACCACGCCTGGTCCGCCCATACAGCGGACATTCCGCGCAAAATATGTTATAACAACTTGCACAAACTAACTGACTTGCAGTATCCAACGAGCAACACCTATCAACTAACCGACATTGTGTGACGAGGCGCTGAACCGTGAGCATGGACCCACTGCCACCCCACAGCCAGCGTCAGGACCCGACTGAGGACCCCGACCTCATTCGAATGCTGTTGAACAAGCCGCATCCTGACGACCGCCGCGATCCCTTCGCCAACGACCCCGACCCCGAAATCAGCCGCCGTGGCCGCTTGACTTTACGTCGTGAGCAAGTCAACGACCTGTTCATCCTGGCCGACCTATGCGCCCAGAAGAGCTTTGACCCGCGCGAAGGCCGTTTGATGGTCTTCTACATCGGCAAGACCCTCACCGCCTACCGGCGCATCCTGGCGCGCAGCAGCGCCCCGCGGGATGTGACCTACGCCGGTGACCTAGCCGCCGATTTTGTGCGCTGGCTGGTGACCATGGCCGGGCACTACCCCTCACGGCGCAACATTGCCGCCGCGCTGTGGGGCATCGCGGAACAGGACGGCCCCCACGCGCCCTTCACCGTGGACTTGCAAGCCGTCAACACGCTCACCGAAGCCTACTTGGAGCGCATGGCCGCCGCCATCACCCGCAAAGCGCAGATGACCCTGGAAGCCGAGGCAGTCAGCAGCGATGCCGCACTCGAAGACTCGGCGGATGACGCGCTGCTGGACCATGCGCCCCTGGACCATGCACTCTTAGATGAAGACACGCATCACGACCTCACCGAGACCCAGGCCGCCTCGCTCTTCATTGCGGATACCGACAACGACTTCTCCAGCATCCTCTACGCGGACCACGACGAAGTACCCAATCTGCCCACCCACGCCGATGACCTGGGCACCGCCCCCGACTTCTTCATTTCCGGCGAACATCACCGCGACGGCCCCCGCGACGCACTCGACCTCAGCGATACTGCCGTGGACATCGGCAGCGACACCAATGCCGCCATGCTGGACGTCGTGATCTCCGTGGACCCACTGGCTGAGGCCAAGGGCAGCGGGTTGATTGCTGAGCAAGATGGGCACACCGCGCCGCCGGACTTGATCGACCGGCAGGTGACCCCGACTCACCTCAGCGACGAGTTCAAGCGGGGCGACATGATCGAGAACACCTACGAGGTGATCGACGTGCGCCTGGGCGGGATGGGTGTGGTATACCTGTGCTATGACCACGCGCACCGCGAGCCGATCGCAATTAAGAGCTTTCAGAGCCGCTTTCTGGAAAATGATCGCGCTGTGCAGCGCTTTACCCATGAGGCGCTGACCTGGATACGCCTAGAGAAACACCGCAACATCGTACAGGCGCGCCTGGTACGCACCATCCGCGACCGCCCGCACATCCTACTGGAACACATCAGCGGCCTGGAGAACGTCGGCGCGGACCTGCGCAGTTGGATCGATCATCGCCGCATTGACCAAGCCCAAGCGCTGAAATTCGCCCTGGATATCGCGCTGGGGATGCAGCACGCCACCACCCGCATCCCGGACCTGGTGCACCGCGACCTGAAGCCGGCTAACATCCTGGTGACGCATGACGGCATCGCCAAGGTAACCGACTTCGGTCTGGTACGTTCCCTGGACCGCGAGCAGATGCTGCCCAACAGTGACTTCGAGGTGCTCACCACCGCGCAGCCCCGCGCCGACGACACGCCCCAAGACCGCTTGACGCGGGTGGGGGCCGTGTTGGGCACGGTGCCGTACATGTCCCCGGAACAGTTCGACTTCCTGGAGCTGGACCTGCGCAGTGACATTTACGCCTTCGGCTGTGTGCTCTTTGAGATGCTGGCCGGGCGACACGTCTTCTATCAAGCGCGGCGCTACGAGCAGTTCCGTGAGGCGCACCTGCACGAGGGGCCGCACTTCAGCGACGTGGAGCAGCAACACCTGCCGGATGCACTGGTGGCCCTGACCCTGCGCTGCATAGCGAAATCCCCTGCCCAGCGCCCAGCATCCTGGGGCGAGATCGTGCGCGAGCTGACCACGATCATCACCGAGACCAGCGGCAGCGTGCCTGACATTGAGATTGACGGCCCGGCGCTGCAAGCCCGCGAGCTGATGGACAAGGGCTATTCGCTCACTGAGCTGGGCCGCCTGGATGAAGCCCTGGACGCCTACGACCAGGCCATCGCCCAACAGCCAGAATACGCCTGGGCCTGGGCGCGTAAAGGCCGCACCCTGCGCCTGCTTCAGCGCTATGAGGACGCGCTGTACTGCTATGACAAAGCGCTGGCGATTGAGCCGCGCTATGCCTGGGCCTGGAACGGCAAGGGTGTTATCCTAGAGCGCATGAACCGCCATGAGGACGCGCTGGCCTGCTTCCAAACGGCCACCGAGATCAACCCTAATGACGTGTGGCACTGGTACAACTGGGCCAACAGCCTGCAAAACCTGGGCGAGAACGCCGCCGCCGTGCCGCTGCTGGAACGCGGCCTGGAAGTGGACCCGGCCCACGCCAACAGCTGGGCCAAGCTGGGCCAGGTCTACCGCTTTTTAGGCCGCTACGAAGACGCCGTGACCGCCTACGAAGAGGCTATCCGCATGGACCCGCGCTACGCCTGGGCACACAACGGCCTGGGCCTGGCGCTGAAAGCCCTGGGACAAACCCGCCGCGCCGTGAGCTGCTTCAAGCGGGCCGCGCATCACCAACCCCGCGCCGTGATGCACTGGTACAGCCTGACGGAATGCCTGGTGGACCTGGGCCAGTATCAGGACGCCGTGCAGCCCGCTTATCAAGCGACGCGCGTGGACCCCGATCACGCCTACAGTTGGGCCAAGCTGGGCCAGGTGCTGCGCCACGTCAAGAAGCACGAAGAAGCCCTCAGCGCTTACACACGCGCCATCGTCCTGGACCCCGGCTCCACCTGGGCCATCAACGGGCGCGGTATCGTGCTGGAACAAATGGGCCGCTACACCGAAGCGCTGTTGGCCTACCGCCGCGCCGCCGAACTCAAGCCGGATGACCTGTGGCCCTGGTACAACCAGGGCAACGTGCTGCTGCTGATGAACCGCTATGCCGAGGCCGTGGGACCCCTGGAACGCGCGGTACAGATCGCCCCCGATCACGCCCGTAGTTGGGCGCGGCTGGGCACGGCCCTGCGTCAGTTGGGCCGCCTGGAAGATGCGCTGGATGCCGGACAGCAGACCGTCCATCTGGCCCCGGACACCGCCTGGGCACACAATGAGCTGGGCATCATCCTGGAAGCTATGGGCCGCTACGAAGACGCCAAGGCCGCCTATGAGCAGGCCGTCGCCGTCTCAGAGGCAGAACCTTATTACACCTATAAGCTCACCGACCTACTCATCCTGTTGGGCGAGAACGCCCAAGCCCGTGACCTGCTGCACGACGCACTGCAAATCGACAGCGGCAACGCCCAGGTCTGGGCCAAGCTGGGCCAGGTGCTGCGTCGGCTGCGGCAGCCCGATGACGCCCTGGAAGCCTACAATCGCGCGCTGGAACTAGACCCTGACAATCACTGGGCCTGGGGCGGGCGCGGCCTGGCCCTGAACATGATCGGGGACTATGCAGAGGCCCTCCAAAGCTTCAGCTACGCCATCGACATCAAGGACGACGACGTGTGGTACTGGTATAATCGTGCCGAGGTGCTGCTGAAGCTGGACCGCTTGAAAGAGGCGATCATGGCGCTGGACCAGGCCCTAGACGCCAGCGACGGGCGGCATGTGCAAAGCCTAGCCAAGCGCGGCCAAGCCCTGCGCCGTGACCGCCGCCTGGTCGACTCGTTGGCGAGCTTTGACCAGGCAATTTCGCTGAACCCCGGCTATGCCTGGGCCTGGAATGGCCGCGCCTTCACCCTGCGCGAAATGGATCGCATGGAAGAAGCACTCGCCAGTTACGAACGCGCCGCCCGCGAGGACCCGCACAACATCTGGTACGTGATTAACCAGGTGGATATCCTCTTGCAGATGCGGCGGCGTACCCAAGCGTTGGCCGTCGCGGAGAAAGCCGCGCGCCAAGCGCCGAACTTCGCGATTGCCTGGGCGCGCCTGGGTCAGGTGCTGCGCCGCCTCAGCCGCCACGAGGACGCCATTGAAGCCTACATCCGCGCGCTGGAACTGGACCCCACCTACGCCTGGGCCTGGAACGGCAAGGGCTTGTGCCTCAACGCGCTGGAGCGCAGCGAAGAGGCACTGGAAGCCTATCAGCAGGCGGTGAAGTACGAACAACGTGACGTGTGGTTCTGGTACAATCTGGGCGATACGCTGGCCCGCCTGGACCGCATCGATGAAGCGTGCGAGGCACTGCGGCAGGCGCTGAACGTGGACCCCAATCACAAGCAGAGCCGCGAGCGCTTCGATGAGTTAGGGTGCCAGTGACAGCAGTGAAGATGAGGCGGCATATCGCAGGCACCATACAGCCACTTAGCATTGGCTTTGTCACCACCCAAGGAGCGGCTCGATGAGCTATAGACCCTTCCGGCGCACGCCGCGCCGCGAGATTTCCGTCACCTACATGAGCGGCCCGCTCGACGGCAAGAAGCTGACCTTCCCACAGCCGATGGTGGGCGAAGAACGCATCCTGTCGATTGGCCGCCGCGAGGGCAGCGACATCCACCTGCCCTTCGACAGCCAGGTCTCGCGGATGCACGCCCGTCTGGGCTGCGTGTCCATGCCCACCACGCAAACCGACCCCGGCAGCAGCCCCTACGTCATCACCTTCTGGCTGGATGACGGCGGCAGCCGCAACGGTACCTACGTCGAAAAGCAGGATGAAGCGATCCAGGAACGCGTCAGCCTGCGCCCTGGCACCCTTTTTCGCATTGGCCGCACCTGGCTGCGCCTGGACGTGCCCCTCAGCTACGACTGAGGCCCTGCACAGCACAAACGCACCATCTGACTATAATGATGGGTATTGTTTAGAATCAGCAAGCAAAGGGCAGCGACCATGGCAGACAGCATACAACGTTTTCGGGTCACTGACGGCCCACTCAGCATTCGCGACAGCGCCTCTGCCACCGGCACCTGGCGCGGACAAATGGACAACGGCACCGAGATCGTCGTGCAAGCCGACAGCCGCACTGAGGCCGACGGCTTTGTGTGGTGGCAGCATAGCTTGGGCTGGTCTGCTGAGCGCAAGACCGACGGCAGCAAGACCTACATGACGGCAGTCGGCGATGTGGATAGCGCCCCGGACACCGGCACCCAAACCTTCAAGGTCACTGACGGCCCGCTCAGCATCCGGGACCGCGCCTCTGCCACCGGCACCTGGCGCGGACAGATGCAGAACGGCACCGAGATCGTCGTGCAGGCCGACAGCCGCACTGAGGCCGACGGCTTCGTGTGGTGGCGGCACAACCTGGGCTGGTCTGCTGAGCGCAAGACCGACGGCAGCAAGACTTACCTCACGCTGGTGAGTGCATCGGTGCCCGCTGATCCCACGCCAGACCCGATAGACCCGGTGCCCGCTGATCCCACGCCAGACCCGATAGACCCGGTGCCCAGCGGCCAGGACCTCTACTTCCGCATCGACACCAAAGTGAGCATCCGCGACCAGGCCAGCACCGGCGGAAAGTACCTGGAGAGCCTCAATGCTGGGGACGAGATCACCGTGGCCGAAGGCAGCTACACCGACGCCGACGGCTACCGCTGGCGGCAGCACGTGCACGGTTGGTCCGCAGAGTACAAGCTGGTGAGCGGCGAGCGCTTCATGACGCAAATTCCGGCGCGCACCAAGGACGACCCGCCCGCCCCCGACCAGGACCCGATCATCGGCGAGACCGGGCAGACCGTTACGCTCAGTGACGGCACGACCGCCACGATGCAGCAGTTCATCAGCCGCCAGCCCATGGGCTTGGACCAGGTGCAGTGGATTCAGTACTTCGGCAACACGAAATTCGCCTACCGTATCTGGAGTGAGGACAAGCGCTGGTACGAATACAGTCAGTCGCTGCACGCAGGTTTTGACTACGGCAACAGCAATGCCCAAATCCCCTTCTACGCCGGGGTGAACGGCACGGTGATCCAGCTTCACACCAACAGCAGCACCTACGCGCCCAATTACCTGCGCGTAGCCGTAGGCCCCTATCTGTTGATCTACGGGCATATCGCCAGCCCGCCGGTGCTGCAAGCGGGCGACAAAGTGCACCCAGACATGATCATCGGTTACAACGACCCCACCGGGCAGCAGCATCTGCACTTTGAGGTGCGCTACAAGGACATTCATATCGTCAACCCGCTGCTGGTGATGCAGGCCGCCCTGCGCGACGCCATCATGCAGAAGTGGTCAGACTACAGCAAACAATTCTACAGCGGCAATGGCTACAGTCAGTGGCAGACCCCGCTCGATCAACCGGTGCTGCGCCTCAGCAGCAGACCGGCCACGATCATCGGGCCACACGCTGAAGGCAAATAGCCACGCACTCAGCCGCTGCCGTTCGTCGGCGTGTTGAGCTGATAAATGGCACGCAGGCCGTCCAGCGTCAGTTCCGGCGCGATGTGGTCCAGCAGGTGAGTATGTTCCTGGAACAAGCTCGCCAGCCCACCTGTGCCGATCACCTGGACCGGCCTGCCCGCCGTCATCTCCTCGGTGAAGGCCCCCTTGATGCGTGTCAGCAGGCCCTCCAGCAGGGCAACATAGCCCCAGAACAAACCGGACTGCATGGCGTGGATCGTGTTGCCACCGATTGGGGAGGGCGGCGGCGTCAGGTCTACCTTGTGCAGGCGCGCCGCCCGGCTGACCAAAGCGTCATGGGCCAGGGTCACGCCGGGGGTGATGGCCCCGCCCAGGTACGCACCGTCGGCGGACACGGCGTCAAAGTTGGTGGCCGTGCCGAAATCCACGACGACCGCCGGGCCACCGTAGAAGGCCACCACCGCTGCGGCATTGGCGATGCGGTCCGCGCCGGCCTGTTCGGGTTGATCGATGGCGATGCGCACGCCGGTGTTGATCTGGCTGCTAACCACCAGCGGCTGCAAGTGCGAATAGCGCACCACCAGCTCCACGAAAGTGCGCGTGAGGGGCGGCACCACACTGCCGATCACCACGCCGCTGATGGCGCGGAAACCCACGTCAGCACTGTTCAAAAAGTTACGCACCAACACGGCGTACTCGTCCGGCATCTTGTCCGTGACCGTGCGTGCGCGCCAGGACAGCGCCCAATGTTCGTTCTGCCACAGCCCTAGATGAATGTTGGTGTTGCCGATGTCGATTGCCAGCAGCATGAGCCGCACTCCTGTTTTTTGCCAATAGTGAGCCGGTATTTTACACCATCCACGCCCAGCCAGACGCCCCCTACACAGCGCCCGCGCATGGGGCTACAATACGCGCGCCTTTAACCCGTTTATCATGGAGATGCGCAGCGCATGAACGACACGCCCAAGACTTACCTGATTACCGGCGGGGCGGGCTTTCTAGGGATCAACATGGTGCGCTACCTGCTGGCGCGCGGCCACCGCGTGGTGTCGCTGGACCTGCTGCCCTTTGACTACCCCGAACGCGACCAGATCACCGAAGTGACCGGCGACATCCGCGACCGTGCCAAGGTCGATGAGGCCATGCAGGGTGTGGACAGCGTGATCCACACCGCCGCCGCCCTGCCGCTCTACAGCGAAGCGGACATCTTCAGCACCGACATCGACGGCACCCGCAACGTGATCGACTCCGCGTTTGAGCACGGAGCCGAGCGCTTCATCCACATCTCGTCCACGGCGGTCTACGGCGTGCCGGACCATCACCCGCTCTACGAGACCGACCCCGTTGTCGGTGTGGGGCCGTATGGTAAGGCTAAGATTGCTGCCGAAGAGGTGTGCTTTGCATACCGCGAGAAGGGCCTGTGCGTGCCGGTGATCCGCCCGAAATCCTTCATCGGCACCGAACGCCTGGGCGTCTTCGCGCTGCTGTACGACTGGGCGCAGGACGGGCGCGGCTTCCCAATCCCTGGTAAGGGCGACAACCTCTACCAGTACCTGGATGTGGAAGACCTGTGCGACGCCATCTACCTGACGGCCACCGTGGACAAAGACGTCGCCAGCGACACCTTCAACGTCGGTGCAAAGGAATTTGGCACCTTCAAGGGCGATTTCCAGGCGGTGCTGGATTACGCCGGTTTCGGCAAGCAGGTCGTGTCCTTCCCGGTGGCCCCGGCGCTGTGGGCGCTGCGCACCATGGACCGACTCGGCGTGTCGCCGCTGTACCCCTGGGTTTACGAGACCGCCATCAAAGACAGCTTCGTCAGCATCGAAAAGGCCGAAGAGAAGCTGGGCTGGCAGCCCAAGTACAGCAACGCCGAGGCCCTCATCCGCAATTACAAGTGGTACGTCGCCAACATGGAGAGCTTCCAGAACCAGAGCGGCGTCACCCATCGCGTGCCCTGGAGCCAGGGCGTGTGGCGGCTGGCGAAGGTCTTCTTCTAAAGCGTATACTGAAACTACCTACTAGACGGACACCTAAGGAGTCAGCGGCGTATGGGGCGTATCCTGAAAGGTATCATCCTGGCGGTACTCTTCGTGCTGCCGCTGGCTTTGCTCACGGGGCGAGACACAACGGCCACCCTGGACCCCATCGGCCCGGAGCAAACCGGCTTGATCGGGTCGCCTGCGCCGCCGGTGACGACTACCCCCGCCTTCGGCACGCCCGCTCCCACGCCAACGGTCTTTGACCCCGAACGTACCCCGGAGCCGCCCACCCCCACGCCCGTCCTCAGCGAAGAGGTCAAGCTGCTGGTGCGCGCCCGCAGCGACCTGGAAGCGCTGGCGAGTGCGCAGTTAAGGCCGGACGCGCGTCCGGTCGGCTGGAATGGCGAAGTCGATGTGCGCAGCCCGGACATCGGCCTGCTGACACGCCTGGACCTGGAACTGCTGGCGACAGACCTCATCAATCCCAGCCAGCGCCCGCGCGGCTGGATCGGCGCGGTTGCCAGCACACCGTATTACATCGCCCGTGACGTGCGCCACGACCTGGAGCTGCTGGCAAGCGTCTACTACCAGGAAGAACGGCCTGCGGGCTGGCTGGGCGCGGACCCCCTCATGCGCTGCAACCGCGCCACACAGACCCTCATCACCCTGCTGGAACGCGGCGGCGTGTATCGTTTGAACGTGGAAACCAATGACCCAGACTTCTGCCGCTTAGCCGAGCTGGAAGTGACCAGCTTCACCGAGACACGTATCCTGGGGAACGCACAGATCGCCGAGCTTTTCGCCGACGACCTCATCATCCTGTCGCCCAACAACGTCAATACCGAGGTAGCCGTGGCCTTTCTGGACAGCGCCGCGACCCGCAGCGTGGGCGTGATCCCTAACGGCACACCGCTGACGCCCATTGCGCGCAGCTACGCCGACTTCAGCCGCATGATGCTGGTGGCGGGCGATAACTTCGAGGTCTTCGTGGAATACACCAGCACCTCCGTTACTGAGCGGCAGTTTCGCAACCTGCCCAATGCCGCCAGCCTAGAGCTGGATACCTTCTGCTTTGCGCCTTGGTGCGACACACGCTAGCGCTGCGCGCCGGGCAGTGCCTGCCTCGGAAATCTCCCAGTCGGCGGCTTTCCGGGCAGTATCTGCACTTCGAAGCGGTCCATGCGGGGCAGCAGAATCAACAGCTCGCGGCCCATGGCGCTGAGCGTCATCGCCAGCAGCGCTGTAGCGTCCGCCTCGATGTGCAGCACGACGTCGGCGCGCGTGACGGTCAGGGTTGCGCCGTCGAACAGATCGCGCAGCGGTCCCATCGTGCGCACGCCCTCCCCGCTCAGCGGCTGGCCGTCCACCGCCGTAACCCGGTCTCCTTGGCGCAGGCCGATGACGTAAAGCGGGCTGTCCTCCGGGATGGCGTTGATCGTGAGCGTCTGGGCCTGCGGGTCATGGGTCACGTCCGCCGGGCTGAAGTCGAAGGCGCGCAGCAGCCCAGACGACGGGCCGCTTGTGTCCAGGCTGCTGCTTGCACTCAGCGTCACATCAAGGCTCAGCGCCTGCGCCCTGCGCCACAGCTCCAGCGTCACCACATCACCCGGCTGATAACGGGCCAACTCGCGCTGCACCTGGGCAAAAGTACGCACACGGCGCGTATCAATGGCGCTGAGCACGTCGCCCACCTGCACCCCAGCCACTTCTGCCGGGGACCCGACATCGATGCCCAGCACTTCAACGCCGCGCAGAGCACCGCGCAGCGATAAGCCCAGGTAAGCACTCTCCAGGTTTTCATCACCGAGCCGGTCCTTAGGCACAACCCGATAGCGTGGGGTGGCACGTTGGGCTTCCAGCAGGGCACGCAGAATCACGCTAAAGCCCAGGGCCTGGCCGTCACGCTGCACGGTCAGCCACACTTGCGCACCGGCCTGAGCCTCTATCGCAGCGGCGGCATCCGCCACGCTGTTGACCGCCTGGCCGTTTACTTCGGTGATGATGTCGCCCACGCGCAGACCAATTTCTTCCGCCGGGGAGCCAGCGCTCACCTCCGTGATGCGCACGCCGCCGCTGCTGACAACCACCACGCGCACGCCCAACAACCCGCGCCCAGTGGCGGTGGGGTCGTCGGTCTGAGCGCTGACGCTGGTCACAGCGCTGAGACACAGCAGCAGCAGCAGCAGGGTACGGGCTGGCGCAGCCATAGGGGAATGCCTCGTGAAAGAACCAGTTTGCAAGATACGACCAGTCTAACCCATCCCTGTGACGCCGCTTTAGACCGTGTGTAAAAAAGCTGTAAAATTTATCCTTTTCGCCTGCTTGCCCCCCCGCCGCCGCGCTTCATGCTACAATACGGGCAGCAGCAGTGGACCAGAGAACAAGGCAGCGTATGCGCCTAGGCACCGACTATTTCCGCTTTCACCGCCTGGGCCTGAAGCGCAACCCTTTCGGCACACTCAGTGAGGACGAATGGGTCGCGGTGACGGTAGTACCCCCACGCCTACAGGACCTGTTAGAGGGCGGCTTTACGCATTTGCAGGTGATGGGCGACAAAGGGCGGGGCAAGACAACCACGCTCAAGCTGCTGCGCGAGCACTTTGAGCTGCGCGGCGCAACCGTGGCCTACGAGCGCCTAGACCCCCGCGACCGCCGCTTTGAAACCGACCTGCGCCCGCTGGACGTGTTTCTACTGGATGAAGCCCAGCGCTTGTTTCCACCTGCACGGATACGCCTGCTGCTGGCCGCGCATCGTACCCGCTTGATCCTAGGCACGCACATGACCTATGCCCCGGATTTCTGGCTGCACC
This sequence comes from uncultured Anaerolineaceae bacterium, assembly GCA_964457835.1. Classification (GTDB taxonomy): domain Bacteria; phylum Chloroflexota; class Anaerolineae; order Aggregatilineales; family Phototrophicaceae; genus CAYWGJ01. The sequence goes on along the minus strand of CAYWGJ010000055.1, from coordinate 2,075 downwards.
GTCAACCCCTGAACACCCTGCACATCAACACCCTGACCGACCGCGCGCACATTCACCTGGTACTGGCGCGCCGCTTGGAGGTCTTCGCGCTGGACCCCGGCGTACCGCCCCGCGTCCACTTCAGCGAGGACGCCATCGACTGGCTGTGGACACACTACGGCGACGACCTGCGCGGCATTGAACTGCCCTTGCAAAATTCATAAAGGTCGACATG
>CAYWGJ010000055.1:0-1851 GCA_964457835.1 uncultured Anaerolineaceae bacterium | reverse complement strand
GCATCGAGTGGAAGCTCTACAGCGTCTTGCAGCACCGCCGCGTGGCCGGGGCCATCACCGCCGAGGACATCGCCAACGACTACAGCAGTTAGTCTGCTGCCAGCAGTTAGTCTGCTGCCAGCAGTTAGTCTGCTGCCAGAGCCGCCAAAGCCACCGCCGCTTCGCGTTCCGCTGGGGCGTAGTCCAGGATGGCCTGGTAGACCACCCGCGCGCGGTCGATGTCGTCACGGGCGCGGGCTTCTTCGGCCAGGGTGTACCAGGGCTGCATGTAGTCGCGCCCCGGCCCCGGCCAACTGACCTCCGGCATCAGGTCGAAGGGGCCAGCGCGCCCGCCGTAGAGCACGCCGCTGAAACCCTCATCGCGCACGCGCGGCGGCACCGCTGCGATGAGCAGGCGCTCACGGTGGGCGGAGTCAGTGGTCATGGCGGCCAGCACGCGCTGGGGCTGTGCGTAGGCAGGCCCCAGCAGTTGTGCGATGGTCAGCGCGTGCCGGATGTCTGCGGGCGGGGTATCGCCTTGGGCCAGCGCGGCTTCTGCCCAAGACGTGCGCGCATCGGACCAGCCCGGCGCGCGGTCCACGGCGCGCGTGAAGGCGTCCAGTGCGGCGTCAGCGTTGCGCTCAACGGTCAGCGCGTGCTGCCCGATCACCCACCAGTCCTCGGCACTGACTGGCGCATCCGGGACCAAGGCCGCCGCCCGCGCCGGGTTGTGCACGGCCCACACGCGGTAAGCGATGTGCAGTGGGGCTGCGTCGGCGTAGCGCAGCAGGGCCTCGCGCCGGGCCGGGGTCGCCACCCAGTACGCCGACAGCGGCAGGTGCACCGTCTTGGGGATCGCCTCGGCGTAGGCTGCAATGAGCGCATCGCCGGACAATTGGCCGGACAGCTCGCCATACTGTGCCCGCAGCAGACCAGCGGGTGTCTCCACCGCGTTGATGGCGTAGGCGCGTTCCGCCGCTTCGTAGAACTGCTGATCGCTGCTGTTAGGGTCCAACGCGGCACGGTTGAGCCAGCCGATATCCCAGGTCGGCTCACGGACTAAGGCCTGGGTGTAGCCTGTCAGCGCCAGCATGTAGAGGGGATCGTCGGCGTAGGCCGCACCCAGCCGATACGCGCGGTACAAGTCATACAGGTTCAGTGCTGGGTCGATGTTCAGCGCCGCGTCGAGCTGGACCAAGGCGCTGTCCAGATCACGGGCAGCCAACGCCGCCTCATAATGCGACTGCGCGCGGTCCACAATGCCCAGCCACCAGCCGCCATACATCAGCAGCAGCACCGCGCCGACCAGGGCCGGAATGCGTAGACCGCCGGGCGGGGGCGTCCGCACCACGTTGGCACGCGCATGATAACCCGTGATGCTGTAAGCCAGGATCGTCAGCAGCAGCACGTTGATGGCCGTGATCGGGAAAATATCAACGAAGCCGTGCGCCGCCACGCCCATCAGCGCGGCCATGCTGGCTTCCAGGCGGATACGCTGCGCCCCGGACTCGGCGGCCTGCCAGGTGCGCCACCAAGCCGGGACAATCAGTACGAGCAGCCACAAGGTCACTGCCGCGCCTGCCAGTCCTGTTTCAGCGGTGATAGACAGCGCCAAGTTATGCGTGCCGCCCAGCCGGTCACGGGCCAAGGTCGGGTCGCGATAGTCACGCAGGGCACGCCCGTACTGCCCCGGCCCCACGCCCAGCACGGGATAATCCCGGCTGATGTCCACAGCGGCACGGTAGAGGTCCAGGCGCACGTCATCGCCAGAAATGCGCCCACTGCCCGTGCTGATGAGCAGCACCACCGCACCCACGCCACCCAGCAGCAGCAGCACCGCCCCCAGGCGCAGCGCCATGGCGCGCGTCAGGC
>CAYWGJ010000054.1:0-16430 GCA_964457835.1 uncultured Anaerolineaceae bacterium | reverse complement strand
CCACGACGCGCCGCGCATGGCGTCCCGGCTGGGCAGCGAAGCCCGTGCGCGTGTGGGCGCGATGCTGCTGCTGACCCTGCGCGGCACCCCTACCCTCTACATGGGCGATGAGATCGGCATGGTGAACGGGGACATCCCGCTGGAGCGCATCCAGGACCCACAGGGCATCCGAATCGGTGCTGCGCAGAGCCGCGATCAATGCCGCACCCCGGTCCAGTGGGACGACTCACCGTATGCGGGCTTTTCCACCGCGGCCCCCTGGCTGCCGGTCAACGCCGATTATAAGACGTGCAATATCGCCGCACAGCAACGCGACCCGCGCTCTATGCTGAGCCTGTACAAGCGGCTCATCGCGCTGCGCCAAGACACCCCAGCCCTGTTCGGCGGCGATTACCAGGCCCTCGACAGCGCACCCGATGAGTGCTTCGTCTATCTGCGCACGGCGGACGATCAGCGGGTGCTGGTAGCGCTCAACTTCAGCGATGCCGAGCGCCTTGTCAATCTGCCGACGGCGGGGCGTCTGCTCGTGAGCACGTCCATGGATGTAGAAGCAGAAACGGCGATTAGCGGCGCGCTAACGCTGCGCGCCAACGAGGGCGTCGTGCTGCTGCTGGACGCTTAAGCGCCGGAATCCGGGGTGGGGCGGTGGGCGTTGAGCCAGTTCAGCGCGAAATCGACCAAGGGGCGCTGGCGCATCAAGCGTGTTGATGCCCGGCCCAGCGTCCCCCACTGCACGGCGTCGGGGTAGGCCGATTCGTAAGCGGTACCGAGCTGTTCGAAGCCTTCGTCGTCGTAATCGACCGTCTCAAACGTCACCCAGTGGCGCTGCCCGCCGCGCATGAGGGCACTGCCCTGCATCCGACGCTTAGGCGCGGCCATGCGTTCTTCTGCGAGGTGCAGCGAGGTATTGTTGCCGTGCCCTACACCCAGCAGAAACACGTATCCATCCAGGGCATACAGGCGGCCCAGCGGTGAGTGCTCACCAAACTGGGCAACGAGATCGTGATCAGCAGTGATGTCGGCGGCGTGGCAGCCATAGGCGGCAAAGGACCCTTGTGGGTGATCGCTGCGCAGCACGCCCGGCCAGGTGCGGAACTGCTCCGCCAGGATGCCCATCTGACGTGTGGGCGTGGTGCGCGGATCAAAAGCAGGCATCGTCGCACGCACGGTCGGCCACCAGGACTCTGGGACCGGCGGATGCTGCCAATAAGACGGCTCGCTGTTGTCCGCGCTGTGCGTGGGCATGACCAGGGTGCCTTGCGCGCCGAGCACATCCAGCATGGCACCGATAATGCCCTGTGGCCCGCCGGGAACCCAGCCGACCACCTGCTTCAAGCTGCTGTGAACCAGCACCGTCATGCCAGACTGCCAGCCCGCCGCGCGCAATGCCTGCGCAACCTGGGCTGGGGTAAGCATGAACTCAGGTGCCGGGGGCGTCTCCATGGCTTTGCCTCCGTTAGTTCTCAGAATCAGTATAGCACAGCCGGATCAGCCGCTTTCGGTCATTTTGCGCATCCGCTTCTGTTCTTTGATGCGCTGCTCGTTGTTGAGGGTGCGTTTGCGCAGGCGCAGGCTGGTGGGCGTGACCTCCAACAGTTCGTCCTCGGCCAGGAACTCGATGTATTCATCCAAGGACATGCGGCGCGGCGGCGTCAGCGAGTCGGTCACTTCGCTGGGCTTGGCGCGGAAGTTCGTCAAGTGTTTGGCGCGTGCCACGTTGACGCTCAGGTCATCGGGGCGGATGTGTTCACCGACCACCATGCCCTCGTAGACCTCTACGCCTGGCTCCAGAAAGAAGATGCCGCGCTGCTGCAAGTTCACTAAGGCATAGGCCATGGCGGTACCGGGCTGGTCAGCAACCAGGCTGCCGAACTGACGCGAGGGCGGCGCGGCAGCCAGGAAGTCATCGTAGCCAGCAAACAGCGAATGGAGCTGCCCCATGCCGCTGGTGGCCTTGAGGAATTCAGTCTGAAAACCGATCAAGAAGCGGGTTGGTACGCGGTAACGCAGGAAGGTCGTGCCGGATTCGCTCTGCATATCCAGCATGGTGCCACGCCGTGACCCCATCATCTCCAGCACCGTCCCGGCATACTGCTCGGCGACTTCGATGTTCACTTCTTCGATAGGTTCTAGGCGCTGACTAGTCTCTGGGTCCTCACGGAAGATCACCTCCGGCTTGCTCACTTCGAACTCGTAGCCCTCCCGCCGCATCGTCTCGATCAAGATGCCCAGGTGCAGCTCCCCACGCCCGCTGACGACAAAGCGCTCCGGGGAGTCGCCGTCCTCCACGCGCAGCGCCACGTTGGAGCGTGTCTCGTTATACAGGCGTTCACGCAGCCGCCGCGAGGTGCCCCAGCCAGTTTTGCCTTCGCGCCCGGCAAAGGGGGAGGTGTTCACGCCGAAGGTCATGCGCACGGTTGGCTCTTCCACACTAATGGGCGGCAGGGCCTCAGTGATTTCCGGCGCGGCGATGGTGTCGCTGATGTTGATAGCCCCCAGCCCGGCAAAGGCGAAAATATCCCCAGCGGACACTGCATCTACGTCCTGGCGGGCCAGATTGTGATAGGTGAACAGGTATTCCAGGCGGCCATTGATGCGCTCGCCCTGCGGCGTGATGCGCACCACGGTCTGCCCACGCTTGAGTTCGCCGCTGCGCAGGCGGCCCACGCCGATCTGTCCCTTGTAGCTGTCATATTCCAGCGTGGTGACCAGCATCCGCGCGGGCATCTCGTTCTCAATGGTGGGCGGCGGCACCTCACGCAGGATCGTCTCGAAGAGCGGCGTCAGGTCGTCGGCCAGGTCTTCAGCGCTTTCACCGGCACGGCCTTCTAAGCCGATAGCGTACACCACCGGGAAGTCGGCCTGCTCCTCGGATGCGCCCAGCTCAATGAAGAGGTCGAAGGTCTCGTTGAGAGCTTCTTCCAAGCGGGCGTGTGGGCGATCCACCTTGTTGATGACGACGATCACGCGCAGGCCCAGCGTTAGTGCTTTGCGCAGGACGAAGCGCGTCTGCGGCATGGGGCCTTCTACTGCGTCAATGAGCAGCAGCGCGCCATCGACCATGTTCAGCACGCGCTCTACTTCACCGCCGAAGTCCGCGTGGCCTGGGGTATCAACAATATTGATCTTGACGTCACCCCAGGTGACCGCCGTGTTCTTTGAGAGGATGGTAATGCCGCGCTCACGCTCCAAGGCGTTAGAATCTAGGATGCGCTCACCAGCGTTGTCCGCATCGCGGAAGACTTTAGTCTGCTTCAACATGCCGTCAACCAGGGTAGTTTTGCCGTGGTCAACGTGGGCGATAATGGCGATGTTGCGGATGTCCTGACGGGTGCTCGTGCTCACAGGCGGGTGATCCCCTTGACTTAGTAGACATTGAGGTCGGACGCGGGCATTATAGCAGAGCACCGGCCCGTGGGGAGGGTGGGGCCTCAAGCGCGCGGGAGCTGGGGTGCAGGTGGCGTGAAGTCACGGATGCCGACCGCTTGCAGCGCCCCGGCCAAGCTCAGCCACTGCGCCACCTGGGCCATGTAGTCGGCACTGTAGGGCTTGCCATGATCCATCCACCACACAGCCAGCCCGATCTGCGCACCCGCCGCATGATAGGCGATGATCTCCACGGGCACCTTGAGCTGTGCTCGGTCAAAACGACCCTGGATTGCCTCCATCACGCGGGCCGCTAAGTGATGCCGCAGACGTTCCACCACGACCTGCGTCCCCCGACTGGAAAACAAGATGCGGTAGAGCGGTTCTTGGGCCTCTAAGTGCTCATAAAACACCCGCACCGGGGTATAACCCGCTGCCAGTCCCTCTGGGCTGATGTGTGCCGTTTGCTCGATCAACTCTTCATACAGCACGTTCAGGCAGTCGATCAACAAGGCTTCTTTGTCGTGGTAATGGCGGTAGAAGGTGATCCGTGCAGTTTGTGCTTCTGCGGCGATGTCCTGGATCGAAATCGCGTCGTAACCCGTGCGCAGAATCAGCCGAATGAAGGCCTCGCGTAGGCTGCGGCGCGTCTTCTTGACGCGGGGATCGTGGAGGTTAGGGGGCATGATGTGAAGCACCTGTCACTTATGTAACATCACGGTTCAAACGCTGCTTGACTCTAATCGGAAGTCCCATATGATGCAAAATGTAACATAAATCACAGAATGAGACAAAAAGAACAAAGGAGACCCACTGTGAAACGCCAAACCCTGCTGATCGTCCTGGCCGTGCTGGCCGTCATCGTGATCGCCGGAGTCGGCCTGGCTCTGACCTACGTACAGTCCCTGACGAGCCTACCCCCCTTGACCATCCGCTTCAGCACCGCGCAAACACTGATGCCAGAAGGCGCAGTCTGTGCCGGGGGCCGTGAAGACAGCCCCGGCGTCGCAAAAGAAATCTTGAACCTGGAAAACAACGTAATCTACGTGGCTGGTGGCACGAACCCCATGCCAGATGACGTATGGGCTGAAACGCACTTCCGGCTGCCGCTGTTGCAAAATTCCACCCGTAACCTGATGTTCGATGGCTCCTGTTTCTTCCGTTCACCCGGCGCAGACCCTGCCTGCGAGGAACAATCCTGTTTCATCATTGAAGAGTTAGTCGGCTACACTTGGTTGGCTTTGAACGATGTCGTAGGTCAAGAATGCTTCCCGGACCCCAATGGATGCAGCGGCGACGTGGTGAACCCCGGCTACGTCAGCATCACCACTATTGATAAATGTCAGCGCATCGTCTACGACGGCCTGACGATCTACGAGCTGCGCGACGATGTCGGCAACGCCTACGTGATGCACGCCACCGCTACCGGCACTCCAGACCTGTTCCCCACACTGCCTACGGGCTGGACCCTCACCGAACGACAGATCGAAGCACCACTGGTACTGCTGCCTGCGGGGGCGAGTGAAGCCTGCTATTACAACATCGTGCGCGATAACCTAGTGCAGAGCTACCATCAGTTCATTTACGCTGAGGACCAATACCCCCCGCAATAGCCCCGCCGAGACCGGGCCGTGGGACCGCACGCCCCCACCGTGTACCCACGGCCCACCGTCGTTTATAATAAGCGCGTATCGCCCACGCTGAGAAAGCAAACCGTTATGCTGGACAAGCTGCAAAGCATTGAAGACCGCTACATTGAGTTAGAACGCCTGATGTCCGACCCAGAGGTCGCGGCGGATTATGAGCGGGTCGTCGAATATTCCAAGGAGCGCGCCAACATCGAAGCCCTCGTCAAGGCCTACCGCAGCTATAAAGCGCAGCGCGCCGCCCTGGACGAAGCCCGCGAGATGCTCAACATGGAAGACGACCCGGACATGCGCGAGATGGCCCGCGAGGAAATCACCGTGCTGGAGGCAGACCTGCCCGAACAGGAAGAGGCGCTTAAACTGATGCTGCTGCCCAAAGACCCGCGCGATGACAAGAACGTCATCATGGAGATTCGCTCCGGGGCAGGCGGCGATGAGGCAGCACTTTTCGCCGCTGAGCTGGCGCGCCTTTATACCCGCTACGCCGAAAAACGCCGCTGGAAAGTCGAAATCATCAGCCAGCACGAAACCGGCGGCGGTGGCATCAAGTTCCTGACAATGGAGATTCGCGGCGATGGGGCCTTCAGCCGCCTGAAGTACGAAAGCGGCGTGCACCGTGTGCAGCGGGTACCCGTCACTGAAAGCCAAGGGCGCATTCACACCAGCACGGCCAGCGTAGCCGTGTTAGCCGAAATGAACGAGGTAGACGTGCAGCTGGACATGAAAGACGTGCGCGTTGATGTCTTCCGCAGCCAAGGGGCCGGCGGACAGTCGGTGAACACCACCGACTCGGCGGTGCGCATGACGCATATCCCCAGCGGCATCGTGATTGAAATGCAAGACGAGCGCAAACAGCTTCAGAACCGCATCCGGGCCAAGCAGGTGCTGATTGCCCGCCTCTACGAAATGGAGACCGAAAAACAGCGCGTCGAACAGGAAGCCGAACGCCGTGACCAGATCGGCAGCGGCGACCGCAGCGAAAAGATTCGCACCTATAACTTCCCGCAGAGCCGCGTCACCGATCACCGCATCAACGTCAGCAACTACAATATCACCGCTGTGATGGACGGCGACATCGATGAATTCATCGATGAGCTGGCTACCCGTGAACAAGCTGCGAAGCTGGCTGCCGCCGCGGAATGAGCGCCACAGTCATGGATATAGGCACAGCACTGCGCATGGCCCGTGCACAAGTACCCAGCCTGGACGCGCAGCTCTTGCTGTGCGATTTGCTAGGCGTAGACCGCGCTTACTTGTTCGCCCACCCTGAACACCCGCTTAGCGCTGCACAGCAGTCGGCCTATACTGAGCTGATCCGGCGGCGGGCGGACGGCGAACCCTTGGACTACATCCGGGGCTGGACACACTTCTACGACCGAACCCTCCGCGTGACAGCTGATGTGCTGGTGCCACGCCCAGAAACCGAGCTGCTCATAGAAATGGCGCTGGCCCATGCCGACGCAAAACCGGGGTTGACTGTAGTCGATGTGGGAACGGGCAGCGGTAACTTGGCCGTAACCTTCGCGGCGCTGCGCCCGGATGCCCAGGTCTACGCCACAGAGGTCAGCACAGCGGCGCTGAAGGTCGCCCAGGCCAATGCCACCGACCACGATGCCAGGGTCACTTTTCTGCACGGTGACCTGCTGACCCCCCTGATTGAGTCCGGGCAGCGCGCGGACTTGGTGCTGGCGAACCTGCCCTATGTTGCCAGCGCTGACCTGCCTGACTTAGTAGTCAGTCGTTGGGAGCCGGCGCTTGCCCTGGACGGCGGCCCCGACGGACTCGACCTGGTGCGGGGTCTGTTGGATCAAGTGCCACCGGCGGTAAGCCCTGGCGCGCTGCTGCTGCTGGAAATCGGCGCAGACCAGGGCGCAGCAGCCCTGGCACTGGGCCAAGCATACGGACAGGCATCCGTCCACATGGACTACGCCGGGCTGGACCGCATCTTGCGCATCAGCACACCGTCATAGACGTGGACATCGAAGGTAAACTGACGCCGCACCAGCCAGGTCCAGCCTAGGCGCTGATAATAGGTGGGCAGAAAATCCCCGTAGAAGCACTCCAGATACAGCGGCCATAATCCCTGTGCGGACACCCAGGCATCAACTTGCTGCATCAACATAACGCCAATCCCCTGCCCACGGTAATCTGGGTGGACGGCCAGCGTCGCCAACCAGGTGCGTGCAATGTCAGCGGGCAGGTCGGGCTGCCAATGAGACGGGACGCGGTCAGTGAGACTCACGACGCCAGTCAGGTGCGCATGTGGGGTCAAGAGGCCGTAGTTGTGACCGCGTTCGTGGCGGGCGGCGTAGCTCTCGCGGGGGATGGGTTCATGCCATTGGCGGATACCGCTGTACCACTGCCAATCGTGCACGTCCAGCACTAAGCGATACGCGGCGTCAAACTCTTCAGGGTGTAGGCGGCGGAAATGCAGCGTCACGCGGGCAGCGCCTCCGAGATAAGCGGGGATCAATGCTGAGGCGGCTCCCTGTGAGCCACCTCAGCGAGTACGCCGCTTAGATGTCCTGGACGTGTGCCGGGACTTCTTCCACGACTTCCTCGTGCGTGTCGATCAAGGTATAACGGCGGATCGGGCGCAGTTGAAGCGTCATGCCGGGCTGTTCAGCGGCCCAACGCGCCGCATCACGAAGCTGGTTCAAGCCGCGCACCATGCTCGCCCCCTGCGCATTACCAAAGCGATAATGGAAGAAGTAGGGATTGGTCGCCAAGTACGCCAGCATGTGATCGGCTGCCTCAGCAATCTCTGCCGGGGGATGCGCCTTGCCCAGCTTCAACAGCACCTTAACCGGCAGCTTCAGGTTGCGCGCGAACACGTCCATCATCACCGGGCGGTGAAAGAGCTTACTCAGCGCTTCCCGGTCGGTAATCTGAACGGCATCGGGCGTTGCGATCGGCTGGCCGCTGCCGTCAAACAGTGCCAATTGGAAGTCGAAGGTCTCGCCGATGTAGTTCTGCTGACGCAGGCGGCGTTCTTCTTCCGGGATAAGCGACACTACCTGCTGCATGATGCTGTCTGCGGCGTCATTGAGGGCCTGCTTGCGCGACAGGCCCGGCACATCGGTGGATACCGGCGGGATCGGCTTGCCGATGTTCATGGTGATGATCGGACGCTGGAAACGCATCATCTTGGTGTATGCGCCTTCCACGCCGCCAAAGCCGATAGGGATCACCGGGGCATTGGCCTTGTTGCTCAGCCAAGCCACGCCATTACGAGCCTGCTTGAGATTGGTTTCCCAAATGCCGCCCTCCGGGAAGATGCCCAACACACCACCCTGCTTGAGTACGTCCAGGGCTTTGGTCAGGCTGTCGCGGTCCATACTGCCGCGCTTGATGGGGATGATGCCGTAAGCGTTGGCAACCCAGGCATAGCGCGGGTCCAGCGGGATGTCGCCGGCCCCAATAAGCTCCATGATATAAGGTGCATAGACAGTCATCATACCGGCTTCGATCACGGCAATGTGGTTGCCGACCAGAATAGCGGGGCCGCGCTTAGGAAGGTTCTCAAACCCGACTACCCGTGGTCTAGCCAGAACAGTCGCAATCGTGCGGCTGACGGCCTTGATTAACAGGCGGATCGGCACGCGGCGCGGAACCTTGATGCTGTATTCGGGTTTTTCACTGCTGCTGCTAAGGGCCTTGTCTGTCATCGTCTTTCGCTGCCTACTCTAACACTTGAACGGTGATATCCGCACCATAAGCGGTCAGGACCGGGCTGCCATTGGCCGCGCCTGTCACACCGGCGTCCAGGTACAACCCGCCGCACACCCGGATGTCATCGGGATTAGGGCCAAGCTGGAATACCTGCACGCGGATGCGGCACTGCGTCGTTGCTTCTGGCGTGACCTGATAGGTCTGCTGCACCGGCTGATTGCCCAGCTGTACGATGCGTTCTTCTGGGGTAAAGGGATCGCCATTGATAACCGAAAGGCGCAGGACCAGGTCCGTGGGGCTGCTCAACGCACCATCCATGCCGCCGTCGATGCCGATAGCCACAGTGTTACCCTGCTGTGCCACCAGCGACTCGGGGGCAGCCAACACCAAACGTCTGGCGATCTGGCGCATCTGCGGCGTTGAGGCTGTCGGGACCGATGCCGCCGCGTCTGTACCGTCGGTATAGCCCGCTTTCATCAGGGCCTCGGCGGAAGAACGGCCATGGTCAGTCAGCCGATACACCATATCACCGGTCGTCTGCACATAGCCTTTGGTGACCAAGCGGCGCATGGCCTTGTTGAAGGCCCGGTCGCTGAGGCTCAGCGCGTCGCAGATTTCGTCAATGTCGGCGTCCTCGGTGGTAATGTTGTAGAGGTAGCCCAGGATGGGCAGCGCCCCTTTCAACGGTTCCAACGTTTTGAGGTGGTATGGCAGTTCCATGATGGCATCTGTCCTATCGGTCTTATTGGGTCAGGGCGAGTGTGTGCCTACGCGATTTGCTAACAAGCCCTATCATTATAGGGCTATCACGGAAGGCCCACAATCAGGTATCCTAATCCCAGTCTACCCGTGATAACACCTTGTGAGCGATAAGAAACGCAACTCGTGCCCATGAATGATGAGAAAGCGCTAAATTCCCCATCTCAAGGCCGTGATAACACGCCGCTCACCCTGCTGGCGGCGCTGCGTCAAGCCGCTGAGGCGCGTGACTGGGGCACCACGCAGGCACGCTTGGCAGACCTCATCGGGCGGCTTTCGACTTTCGGTGCGCTGACAGTCTGCGTCACACAGGCACAACGCACCCAACCGCTTTTCGACCGCTACTATCCCCCACAAGCCGCCGACACCCCACGCGAGGCGCATATGGTCCGGGAGCTGCTGGTGGGGCTGGTGGCCTATGGCTTTGCACCGGACCAACTGCCGGACTTCCTGGCCGGAGAGTTCAGCACACCAGGCAGCGGCCAATACACCCATGCCGTGCTGGAACTGTGCCGCGCAACCCAACGCGACCGTGAACCGCAGGAACGCGTGAGCCTGTTCAGTAGCGCCCTGACGCACTTCGTCTTGTGCGAGCTGGCCGCACGCTACTACGCCGCCCACCCAGACCAACATGCCCGCGTGCTGGCTAATCAACTGGACCCGGTGACCGGTCAATACACCGACCCCGATGCCGCACGCATCCCGATGCAAATGATGGCCGACCCCCAGGTGGCCGCCCGTGAGCGGCGCTTGTGGCGGCAGATCGCCGACGACTTAGCAACACAACTCAACGCCGACGCAGAGGAGTAGACGACACGATGCGTAACTTCACCCGTACCGACTGGGAACAAGCGCTCAAAGTGCTGGTGATCGGTGGGCTGTCACTCTACTTCAGCCTGAACATCCTCAGCGGCAACTTGACGAACTACATCAACGAGCGCTTCGCCTGGCTGTCCTACGTGGCGGTAGCCCTGCTGATCGTGATGTCCCTGGCCGCGCTCTATGCCCTGGTCAAGGGCCATCACCGCAGCCTGCGGAACACCGACCATCAGCAGATCGACCTGCCCATCATCCTGATCGTAGCGCTGCCGCTGCTGGCGGGAACCCTGCTGCCCTCGCAGCCACTGGGGGCCGCCGCCGTCACCGGGTCCATCAGCCTAAACGCTGCCACAGGCGCGGGTATCAGCACCGTAACCACAGACCCGCTCGACCGCAACATCCTGGACTGGGCGCGGCTCTTCACCGAGTCCGACCTGCCCGCCAGCTTCGACGGCCAGCAGGCGCGAGTCATCGGCTTCGTCTACAGTGAGCCAGATTTCCCCGGTGAACACTTCATGCTGGCACGCTTCACCGTGAGCTGCTGCGTAGCGGACGCGACTCCACTGGGGCTGCCAGTGCGCTGGGCGGACCTGGGCACACTGACACCGGGCGAATGGGTGGTAGTCGAAGGCGTGTTCGAGGCCGGGCTGTTTCGCGACCAGAAGACGCCCATCCTGCAAGCCGAAACGGTCACGCCTATTGAACAACCTGAACACCCTTATCTCTATCCCTAAAAACAAGGGATGCCATCCATGCGACTCACCCGCTTGGACATCACGGCACTGAGCACGGCAGCACTCCTGGTGGCGCTGATCGTGCTATCGGTGGTGTTGATCGAACCGGAAGAACCGCGCTCCACCGTGCTCTACATGGCCCCCGCAGACGGCGCACAGCGCGATGTGTGGCAGCTTGACCCGCTGAACCCAGAAGCCGAACCCGTCAAGCTGACGGATGCAAGCGGCGGCGTCTTCGACTTCAGCCCCAGCCCGGACGGACGCTTCCTGGCTTATTCCGAGTATCTGCCGGATGTAGGCATCACGGAGATCCGCCTGCTGGATTTGAGCCTGGGCCAAGTGATCTACAGCACGTCCTGCTTGGTGGCCGATGCCACCTGCCGTACCCCGGTTTGGCGTCCTGACAGCCAGGTGATCGCCTACGAACGCCAAGAGCGCAACTCGGCACTGGGCGTAGGCGTGAGTCCTTCGCGCATCTGGCTGCTGGACCTCAGTGTGCAGCCGCCGCAGGAACTGCCGCTCTTCGAAGAGTCGCAGCTTTTAGGGTCGCAGCCAGTGTGGTCCGGGGATGGCACGCGCCTGGCCTTCTACGAGGGCTTCCAACAGGTGATCCTGGTGTATGACTTCAACGCTGTAGGCGACGCGCCGCGCCTGTACAGCATTCCCAACGGCAACGGCGTCACCGGCACGTTGAACGCGGACGGCAGCCAGGTGATCTACGCTGAGCTGGTGCTGGGGGGGCCGAACCAATCGGCGCGGGCGGTGCTCAGCGTGGCAGATTTGGACGCTGACATCACGCGCCCACTGACGCCAGATGCTGAGTCACTGGGTGATGACGGCGATTCCCCGGCGCTGCACCCCGATGGCCGCCGCCTGGCCTACACCCGCCAGCAGTTGGCTGGGGAAGATGTCACGCGCGGGCGGCAGGTGTATCTGCATAGCCTGGACACTGGGCAAAGCACGCGGCTGGTCTTCGACGATGCCTACAGCAACGGGGCGCTGTTCTGGAACCCGGAAGGCACGGCACTGGTGATTCAACGGGTACCTTTTGGCGGCGGCCTGCCAGAAATCTGGACCTATGCACTGGATGATGGTCGGCTGACCCAGGTGACGGAAAATGCCTTTTTACCCCGCTGGCTGCCCCCGCCCGGCGGGATTCGCTAGGCGCAGAGCGGCGCTGAAGCAGGCTGCGTATGGCTAGTGCCCCCGGCAGGACTCGAACCTGCGCAAGGCAAGGTTTAGGAAACCTCCGCTCTGTCCTCTGAGCTACGGGGGCGTTTGGCGCTACTGCGGACATTGTAGCGACAAGCCGTGCAGCGGTCAACAGCCCACTGTGCACGCTAAAGCAAGGGCTTAGTTTAGGGCGCGTAAGGCGCAACGAGCAAACGGCTGATTGTTGTGCCACGCGGCACCTGTACCCCGATGCGCCCGGCGTTCTGCGTCCCCTCAATACTCAGCAGCGGCAGGCCGTTCACCTGGGCGCTGAGCGTACCGTCAGCGGCATCCAGGCGCAGGCGCAGCGTATCGCTTTCCATCTCAAGCTGGCTGATGAGGTCCAGTGCCTGCCCTTGATTAGGCAGCACGCCGCCAGGCTGTCCAACGCTCCCGGCGTCGATAGTAAACAGCCCCGCGTCGGTGATGCGCTGGCCGTCGTGGATGATGCTCAGGCTGAGGGCTGTGCCGCTGCCGTTGGCTGGTACGCCGACAAAGAGATGATAGACCCCTGGCGTGCCGGGCGTGGTGAGGCTCAGCTCAGCGATAAACTGCGACGGCGGCGGCTGGCTCAACAAGAGGGTGGCGGCGTCAGCTTGGGCGACTAGGCTGTTATCCACTAGGGACCATGCGGCGGTCACGGGCAGCCCGCTGCCGAATTGCGACTCGGATGGGTTGATGCTGTCACCATCAAAAATGACGATGCTGGGCAGGGCGGTACCAACGGGAGTACCGAGGGCGCTGGCAAGGGCGGTCTGGGTGGCGCTGAATTCCTGCTGCGCTTGGGTGGCGATCTGTTCTAAGGCGGTCTGGGTCTGACGATAGCTCAAAGCGGACTCGGTGGCCTGCTGGGCGTTGCTATCTGCGATGGCGGTTTGGGTGGCCGCCTGGTTGACCGCCTGCTGGGTCTCGGTACCTGCAACGTGCGCCGCGCGGTTGTCCAAGGCAGCCTGGGTCTCACGGAGGTGAAGGCCCTGGGCGCTGATGTCCGCACGGCGGGTGGCCTGAGAGTCGGCGGTGCTTTGCAGCGCGACGACCGTAGCGCTGATCTGCGTATCAGTGGCCTGCTGGTCACGCACGCGCGCCAAGCCCGCCAGGTCCGGGCGTCCCAGCAGCAGCGTGGTCAGCGTGCCGACCGTGATGCTCAGCAGTAAAATAAGCAGCCACAAAACCAGCCCGCGCCGCTGATTCACGGTCGGTGTCGTGCTGCTGCCATGCAGTGACGGTCTCATAGTGGCTCCTCAATCGCTGGCCTACGCAAGGCCCATTATAGCACCCAGTGCGGCTAAATGACCGGACGGCGCAGCCTATCCGCGCGCTGCCCTCTCACTTCGCGTCATTCGTCTGATACAAGGTGCGCAGGAAAAGGCAATGTGGTATCCTAAACAGCAACTATCGCATTAAGGCGCACCAGGTTTGAGACGATGATTGGACGCAAGCTACGCGGTCGTTACCTGATTACTGACCACCTAGGCGACGGCTCCACGGCCACCGTCTATAAAGCCTATGACGAACGCCTGGGGCGTGAAGTCGCCATTAAGATGCTGCTGCCCCACGTCCGTGAGACGACCCGTAAACGCTTCCTCCAAGAGGCGAATTCCGCCGCGCGCCTCAACCATCCCAACATCATGTCGATCATCGACATCGATGAGGAAGACCAGCGCCTATTCCTGATCCTGGAATACGTCGACGGCGTGTCGCTGTCGAAGTACATTCCCTCCCCACCGCCGGTCGTGATTGACCTGGGCGTGCAGATCGCCAGTGCCTTGCAATACGCCCATGAACAGGACATCATCCACCGCGACATCAAGCCGGCCAACATCAAAGTGACCCCGGATGGCGTGGCGAAGATCATGGACATGGGCCTGGCCCTCACCCGCGAGGCGCAGCGCGTCACCGCGCACGGTATGGTCATCGGCACCCCGGCATATCTCTCACCAGAACAAGCCCAAGGCCAGCCACTAGACGCCCGCACGGACATTTACTCACTAGGCATTGTGCTCTATGAGATGGTCACCGGGCAGCTTCCCTTCAATGCCGACGACATCGGCGCGCTGCTGCTGCAACAAGTCAAACAGCCGCCCCCGCCGCCGCGCCTAGTCGCTGCTGAGCTGCCCATCGAACTGGAGCGCGTGATCCTTAAAGCGTTGGAAAAGAAACCCAACCGCCGCTATCAAAGCGCGGAATCACTGGTGCAGGCCCTGGAATCCGTACTGGCCCCACCCCTGGATGACGAACGCCCCACCGCCGGCAGACGCCCCGGCTGGGCCGACACACTGACTGCGCAAACCGCCAGCATGGAATCCACACCCCGCCGCCGCAGCAGCCGCCGCAGCATTCGCATCATGCTGGCCGACGACCATACCATCCTGCGCAAAACCCTAGGCAGTATGCTGGAAAGCAGCGAGGATTTTGTCGTGGTGGAAGAAGCGGGCAACGGCGAAGAAGCCATCCAGAAAGCCATGGCAGTCATGCCGGACCTGCTGCTGCTGGACCTGAACATGCCCATCAAAAGCGGCCTGGAAGTGATCCCGGTGCTGCGTGCTGACGCCCCCCAGATACGCATTCTCGTGCTGACCGGGCGTGATGAAGACGCCTACATCGTGCGTGCACTGCGCGCTGGGGCCAATGGCTACATTCTGAAATCCGCTGATGAGGCTGACTTGATCGAGGCTATCGCCAAAGTCATGGGGGGAGAACTATACCTGGGGCGCGGCGTGGCCGAAAAAGTCGTCACAGGCCTGCTCAGTGACGACCGCAGCAGCACCCGACTGGACGAAAGCGAGCGCGAGCTAATGCTCTACGTCGCCGCTGGCTACAACAATGAGCAGATCGCCCGCCGCCTCGATATGTCCATGATGACGATCATCGAGACCCTGGCCCGCGCGATGGACAAGCTGGATGCCAAAGACCGGCACTCCGCGGCCCTGGCGGCCATCAAGCGCGGCTTTGTGCTGCTGGATGACCTACAAATGCTCAACGACAACGCCCCTTAGACGCCGCAGGCCATCTGCACACTTGAGAGGTTTTTAGCCCCCTTCTAACAGAACTTTTGTGCTGATTATATCGACCGCCGCCGCAAAGTATGGTATGCTGAATGCGAACCCTGTACGTGTGAGTGACAGGCTTTGTGTATGGCTTTCATGGATGACGATGATCGTTATGATGACGATCAGTACGACGACGACAAGTACTACGACGATCCCTACGGGGACGACGACGACAACGATGAAGAAGAAGACAGCGATCCGCTTGCCAGCTTAAGACGTCGGCAGGGCGGCAGTGCGCGCAGCCGGATCAACCCCTATTCCGGTGGGACATCGTCAAGCAGCGGGCGCAGCAGTGCCCCGCCGCCCGGCTATGGACGCACTGACTCGCCCATCAAACGCGACGACCTCAGCTCGCGCAGCAGCAGTGGCAGCAGCGAAGGACGCTCAAGCTACAGCGGCTCATCCTATTACAGCCGCAGCGGCTCAAGCAGCAGCGCAGGTGGGTTGCCCGGTTCCACGCGCCGCTCCCCCAGCCCGGACCCTGCCACACGGCGCAGCAGCCCGACCAGCGACGAGGACGACAAGAGCGATGCACGCAGCCGCATGTTCGGTCCAACCAGCACGCCACGGCGCAGCAGCACAAGCAGCAGCAGCAGTGTGCCCGGTGCAAGTACCAGTTCAGCAGCCCGTCGTTCGCCGACCAGCAGTTCCAGCTATGGACGCACGCCCCTACGCGACGAGGACGACGAAGAAATTCATGCCGCCCAGTCTATTTCGGGAAAACGTGACAAAAAACCCGAAGACCCGAACGCAAAATCCGGCGGTGGCGGGCGCTTTGCTGCGCTCGGTGGTATGGCGGGCAGGCTGCGCGGCGGCAGCGACAGCAGCACGGACAAAAAGCCAAGCGGGGACAAAAAGCCTGCCGATAAGAAACCAGCTGAAGGTGGCGGACGATTCGCAGCGCTGGGCGGCGTTACAGATCGCCTGCGCGGCGGCTCAGCGACGGATGCGAAGAAATCCGACGCCAAGAAAAGCGCTGGCGATACACGCGCCGCTTCAACCGCGGCCAACCCCGCACGCCGCAGCCCGATACCCACACGCTCCGGTGGCTCAGCACCTGACAAAAAGCCCGCCAGCGCTGCTGACGCCGACTCGAAAAAGGGCGGCGGGCTGTTGGGGCGCGCGGCTGGAGTGGGTGCCGGGCTGGGTGCCAGCGTCGGCGGCAGCGGCGG
>CAYWGJ010000053.1:0-16541 GCA_964457835.1 uncultured Anaerolineaceae bacterium | reverse complement strand
TGAGGCGCATCCGTGATGCCAACGGTACGACGATCATCTTAGTGACGCACGACCTAGCCTTGGCCCGCGCCATGGACCGCGTGCTGCACTTGGTCGATGGCCGCCTGGACCGTGACGAGCAGATGCGTCCTGATGCGTGAACCGTCGGCAAGCGCCAAAACAACCCTTGCCAGCCCCGCTGACTCGCGCTATAGTGTGTGTATACTGGGCGGTTAGCTCAACTGGCAGAGCGTCTCGTTGACGTCGAGAAGGTTATAGGTTCGAGTCCTATACCGCCCACACACCATCCTTGCACGGATGGTGCTTTTGATTCCGCACCGCAGCGCGTTTTCAGTCAGCATCTGCCGGGCGGGTGACCCCGGCAGCGTCCAGCGCGTCCAGCTCATCTGCTGTGTAGCCCACGCCCGCCAGCACCGCGCGTGTGTCCTGACCGTAGGCCGGGCTTTGCGCGCTAATGTCTGCTGCTGCTTCGCTGCTGAGTCGCAGTGGGCTGCGCATCCAGGGCACGCCGTCGGCATGGACGCCCAGCAGCCCACGCGCCTGGAAGTGCGGCACCTCATGCAGCGACTCAAGCGGCGTCACCCGGCTGAAGCAGCAGTCCGCCGGGACCAGCAGGCGTTCCCAGTCAGCGGCAGGGCGCGTGGCGAACAGCGCGCTCAGCACTCGTGTGAGGTACGGCTGACGCGCGGGGGCGTCGTAGTCGTCGATCAAGTCCGGGCGCTGCACGGCCTCGCAGAAGCGCCGCCAGAACTTCGGTTCCAGTGCGGCCAGGGCCACTGGCTGACCATCCGCCGCGGTGTAGACCCGATAGCAGGCCTGCCCGCCCAACAGCGTCCGCGGACCGGCGTACAGGGCCTCTACCCAGTTGTAGAGCGCAAAGGGCAGCGCGGCCTCCGCTAGGCCGATGTCCACGTAAGCGCCTTCGCCCGTGCGCTCGCGGTGGAACAGCGCCGCGTTGATCGCCGCGACAGTGGCGTAGGCCCCAGCCACGTCCGCGATCTGGCCGCCCAGGGGCTGGGGCGTCTCCATGGCCCCGACCAGCCCCGCCGCCGCCGCGAAGTTCAAGTCATGGCCGCTGAGCGAGGCATTCGGTCCCTGTGCCCCCCAGCCAGACATTGAGGCCATCACCAGGCGCGGGTTGACTGCTTTGAGCGCGTCGTAGTCCACGCCCAGCCGCTGCATCGTGCCAGGCCGGAAGCTCTCTATCAACACGTCAGCCGATGCCGCCAGGCGCTTGAGCGCGTCCACGCCGGCGGCCTGCTTCAGGTCCAGGATGACGCTGCGTTTGCCGCGGTTGTTCATGCGGAAGAAGACGCTCTGGCCGTCGTGCATCGGCGCGTAATAGCGTGCGTAATCGCCGCCCTGCGGGTCCTCCACCTTGATGATTTCCGCGCCTAGGTCGGCCAGCATCATGCTGGCGATGCCGCCGGGCAGCAGGCGCGTCAGGTCCAGGACCCGCAGGCCGTGGAGCGGGGCGTGCAGGCTCATAGGATGCTCGTCAGGTGCTCGCCGCCGTTGACGTGGATCAGCGCGCCGGTGATGAAGGATTCGGTGACGAGATAGGCCACCGCGCGCGCTACGTCCTCCGCGTGACCGGGGCGGCCCAACAGGGTCTGCTCTTGGCCGATCTGCTGCCAGCGGGCGTCGTCCATGCCGGGCGGGGCCATGACCGGGCCGGGCAGCACCGTGTTGACGCGCACGTCCGGGGCGAAGTTGACCGCGCTGGTTAGCGAGAGCATGTACAGGCCCGCCTTGCTGATGCCGTGGTGCGCCCGCTCCGGCCAAGGGGTCACCGCGCCTTTGTCCACAATGTTGACAATCGCCGCTGCGGACTGCATCCCGCTGTTGCGTTCGGCGTCCAGTTGGCGCGTGGCGCGGATCATCGTCACGGCGCGCTGCGTACACATGAAGGGGCCGGTCAGGTTGACGTTCAAGGTGCGCTGCCAGTCTTCCAGGCGCACGTCCAACAGTTGGCCCTTGGGGAATACCGAGGCGCTGTTGACCAGCACGTCCAAGCGGCCAAAGTGTGCGTCCGCGGCGGCGAACACCGCGTCCACGCCTTCGGGGGTGCTCACATCGGCTTGCACGGGCAGCGCGTCCACCCCCAGCGATTTGATCTCACGGATAGTATCGCGGACAGTTTCATCGGGGGCGCTGTTGTAGTGCACCAGGATGCTGGTCCCGCGCCGCGCCAGCTCTAGGGCGATGGCCTTGCCCACTCGGTGCGCCGAGCCGGTGACGACCGCTACCTGCTCACTGAGGTCAATCTGCATAAGACGCTGCTCCCATTCGCGTTGGCAGAAGGTTTGCGCCGTCAGTATAACGTTGAAGCCGTCCGCTGACAATCAGGCGCGCTTGGGACGCGGTACAATGGCTCACATGTGATGAGTCTCCACAGACAGAAAGGCAGCCCCCCATGGCACGCATTGTTTTCATGGGCACCCCGGATTTCGCGGTGCCCAGTTTACAGGCCCTCATTGACGCGCACGAGGTCGTCGGGGTCGTCACCCAACCGGATCGCCCCGCCGGGCGCAAGAACCAGCTCCGGCCCTCCCCGGTGAAGCAGGTGGCGCTGGACCACGGCCTGCCAGTGTTTCAGCCGGAAAAGATTCGGCGCAGCGAATCCATCGAGGAACTGGCCCAATGGTCAGATGTAGACGCCTACGTCGTGGCTGCCTTCGGGCAGATTCTGCCGCAGACGGTGCTGGATATGCCGCGCTATGGCTCCATCAACGTGCACGCCTCGCTGCTGCCACGCTGGCGGGGGGCGGCCCCGATCCAGGCGGTTATTCGCGCTGGGGACACACAGACGGGTATCACCATCATGAAGATGGACGCTGGGCTGGACACCGGTCCTATGCTGATGGCGCGCAGCATCGACATCGCGCCGGACGAGACCGGGGCCAGCCTGCACGACAAGTTGGCCGCGCTGGGTGCGCCGCTGCTGATCGAGGCACTGGCTGCGTACCTCAGCGGGGACCTGGCACCCCAACCGCAGCACGATACTGCCGCCACCTACGCCCCGCAGATCAAGAAAGACGAAGGCCGTATCGACTGGCAGCAGGACGCCGCCGCCATTGACCGCCATGTGCGCGCCTTCACGCCTTGGCCGGGCACCTTCTGCGATTGGCAGGGTGAGACGCTCAAGGTCATCAGCGGTGCCGCCCTGGACAAGTCAGCCAATGCCGCACCGGGGCAGGTGGTGGCACTGGACGAGGGCGCGGGGGTCGTTTGTGGGCAGGGTGTGTATCGCCTGGGCAGCGTGCAGCGCCCCGGACGTAAGCCCACCCTCATCACCGACTTTCTGCGCGGTCACCCAGAGTTCTTAGGGGCGCGGCTGGGCGGGCATCCGGGCGGGCATGCGGGCTGAACATCAGTTACAATGGCCGCGCTTGTTCGTTTCGGCACAATCACACGCAAAGGCCGCCCTTTTCATGGCTGAACTGCTCGGCATCATCATCAACGTGATCGGTCCCATCTTCTTGATTATCGGCGTGGTGTGGGTGGTGGCCCGCACTCTCAACCCGGACTCCCGCCCGCTGTCCACGCTCTTGATCTATCTCTTCCTGCCGGCGCTGGCCTTTCGCGGTATGGCACAGACGGACGTCAGCGGCGATGAGATCGGTGGGCTGGGGCTGGTGGCGGTGTTGATGATGCTGGTGATGGTGGGCATCGGCACGCTGATCGCCCGTCAGCTCAAGCTGGACCGCCGCACCAGCAGCGCCCTGGTCCTATCGCTGATGCTGGTCAACGCGGCCAATTATGGCATTCCGCTCAACACCTTCGCCTTTGGGGCCGCCGGTGAAGAGCGCGCGATTGTGTATTGGCTTTTCAGCGTGGTGCTGGGTAACTTTCTGGGCGTGTTCGTAGCCTCACGGGGCAGCGGCTCCACGCGTGACGCGGTGATGAACGCGCTGCGGGTGCCCATCGCGCACGCAGCAGTACTGGGCTTGATCTTCAACCTGGCCGACATCAGCGTGCCGGTGCCGGTCTTCCGCGCGGTGGATATCCTGGCGGACGCGGCCATCCCCGGTATGCTGACACTGCTGGGCCTGCGCTTGGCGCACGCTAAGCTGGGCGGGCAACTGCGGTTGATCCTGCTGGCGTCTGGGGTGCGGCTGCTGCTGGCCCCTTTGATCGCGGTGCCCATGGCCCTGCTGCTGGGTTTGCAGGGCGTCACCTTCAGCGTAGCCGTGGTGGAATCCAGTATGCCGACAGCGGTCGTTGCCACCGCCTTTGCCATGCAGTTCGGCAGTGACGCCGAGTTCACGTCCGCCGTCACCCTGGTGACGACCGCCGCCAGCGCGGTGACGCTCAGCGTGCTGCTGCTGTTGTTGGGGGTTGGGGCCTGATGCTGGTATACTTTGCATGGTGAACCTGACAGACAGAGAAACGAGGCCGCATCATGCATCAGTGGGAATACTTGGTGGTCTACATTGAGGATACCGACATCGCTGAGGACCCGGTGGTCGATGCCCACATGGACGCCGACAAGTACACCGAGGCGCTGAATCGTTACGGCGTGGCCGGCTGGGAGCTGGTCAACTTCCAGGCCAGCGATGCGGGCATGAAGGCCGCCTTCAAGCGCCCGAAGCAGTCTTGAGCGCTAGGCAGGGGCGCAGCCTGCATTTTGCAGCCTTAAGGTTTGCTGCACCTGCTTTGGCATACAATGCTTATACGTCACCCTGCGGCCGACTTTTCAGTTTGTCCTTGTGGCGTGTAAACCGTACAATATACACATGACTTTGATAATTGTCTCCGCTGAGTCCAATGAGCGCAGGTGCTTATGAGTGAGCAGACAGCAGTGGTAGGTGATGTCGATGTCCGCGTGGACAACCGGGTACGCCTGGTGTCGGCGGTGTTGGCAGCCACGAACTATCCCGAAAGCGCGCAGAAACTCAAACCCCATGGGACGCACGCCCATGCACGGGCCACGCGCAAATACCTCAAGGACCATAAAGGCCATCCCGCTGCCGCCCTCACCCAGGACCTGCTGGACAAAGGCGCACCGCTGGAGGCCCTCTTTACCCTGGCCCTTCACCTGGACCCGGCCACCATGCAGCCCGCCAAGCCGCTGCCGACCTGGGTCCCTGCGGACTGGGGCAGCCACATGGCTGATTTCTATCAGGCGGCTCAGCTCGCGCAATGGTGGGAAAGCGAGCGTTACGTCTGGGACAAGAGCGTCACCGAGTCGAAGAAGGTCTTCAACGGTGTGAATTACCGCGACTTCCTGCGGCCCTACTTCGGCGTGGTCAACGACCGTTTCGTCTTCATGCCCAACGTGTCCTACCCCAGCGGGCACGAAGTGGGCCTGCGCTACGAAGGCGAATTAATCTGCATCACGCCGCCGCCGCTGGCCTGGGGCGACAGCCCGCCCTGGCCCTACGACGAAGACACGATGGTCATGCACTCCTATCGCGCCAGCCTGGTGCAGTTCGGCAAAATCCTGCTGATGACCTACCTGCGCGCCAACCCGGACGCCGTAGAGGAAGCATCCAAGCACCGCCTGCCGGTCAATGACCAGTTCCGCGCCCAATTCCCCGGTTGGGAAGACCAGTTCAGCGAGCTGTTCGTCACGGCGCTGGTGGCGATGTACCTCAAGGAATTCGTCAGTGACCGCGAGTTTAAGGCCTTCGTGCTGATGGAGCGCAAGGTGCGCGGCATGAACATCTTGCCCGGCACCGTCAGCGTGATCCGCCGCTTTTTGCAAGAAAAGGGCAAGGAAAACAAGTACGACAACCTGATGGAGTTCCTGCCCATCTTCCCCAAGCAGCTCCGCATTGCCAAAGCCATCGTCAACCTCTAGGCCGTGTATGTCACAGAACAGGGGCGCATTGATGCGCGCGCCCCTGCTGTTTTTTACCGCCTTGGCTCAGCTGATGGCCCGCGTGAACACCGCCCCCTGCCCATTGCGCAGCGTCAGCGGGGTACTGGTGCCCCGCACCTGAAGCCCTGGCGCGCTCAGGGCCAGCTTCCAGACCTGTGCCGCTGGGTCCGCGCCCATGGTTTCCAACAGTTGGCTGAGGTTCAGCTCGCGCGGTGCCCCTTCCATGTTCGCCACGAAGAAGACCTGCTCGCGGTCATCCGGGGCGCTGCGCAGGCCGTAGAAGATGATCGTCCCTTCGCTGGGATACCGGTAGCTGAAGCGGTCCTGTGGGCGCAGGTTGTCCATCAGCCAAGGGCGCGCCCGCCGGAACTTGCGCACGGCCAAGTTGAACGCGGCCTGGTCGGGGTCAGCATCGGCCATGTAGCGCGACACGTTGCACAGCGCGTGCATGTCGTCCATCCAGGCATGGGCCATCTCAAACAGGCTTTCAGCGCTCAGTGCTGGGCCTTCCAGCGGCGGTGTGACCGCCTGCATTACCTGGGCCATGTTGTCTAGGTCGTAATCCGTCATCCGGACGGCGGCGTCTAGGGCTTTCATGAAACGCTTGAGTCCCTCCAGCGTGGCGAAGCCCATCCCCTTGAGGCGCGGCAGGCTGTCCGGGTGTGAGAATCGCGCCTCGTCCATCACCCAATCCAGCAAGAACTTCTCTTCACTGACGACTTTTACCGCCCAACGCCGGTCGGTGTTGCGGATGAAGCTCCACGGCGCGCGCATGGAGGCGTTGATGAAGTCCATGGGCAGGCCAGGCATGATGCCGTAGGCGAAGAGGTTGGCGGCGGGGTTGTCGTAGGCGTTGCGCAGAATCTCCGGCAGGGTGCGGCCCAGGTAGGTATTGATGCGGCTTTCGGGGTCTACCTGGGTGCCGCGCCGCAGCGTGTCATGGTTGGCGACGCCGGTGATCCAGCGCCCGCCATAGTCCAGCACTTCGCGGATGCGCCACCACTTCATGATCCAAAATGTGAACAGGAAGGGCGTGTTGTGGGCAAAGGTCAGCGGCCCCCACTGGAAAATGTCGGGCTGCTGCTTGGTCACTTCGCGGTAGGTGCTGGTCAGTTCCCAGTCATCACGGGGCCAGGGCCGCCCGTCCTCGAAGATCATCCAGGGGCGGTAGCGCACTCCGGCGACTTCTTGCACCACGTCGCTCATCTGCTGAAGGTACTCGTCGTCGTGCCACAGGCTGTCGCTTTCCGGGTCCCAGTTCTTGAAGTCCTGCGCGCCGTCCACACGCACGCCGTCCAGGCCATAATTGTGCTTGCGGCGCTGCATCTCTAAAAGGGTAGCGCGCACCACGGGGTTGAGGTAGTTCAAGTTCTGCCCGTACATGTTGGCCCCGGCGAAATAGTGATGGTTCATTAGGGGCAGGGCTTGATTATCGGTGTGGCCGTATACCACATCAAACAGCACCTTGATGGGCTTGCCGGGGAAGTCGTGCAGCGCGGCGATCAAATCGATCAGCTCATCCGGGCGCTTGCTGCCCAGCAGCACGGGGTTAGGCGCGGCGGACCCGGCAATCAGCACGTCATAGCCCCAGTTGCTCATGTCCGGGGCGCGCAGACTGACGGTCAGGTCTTCGGCGTCGGGGGCAGTGTCGGCGGCCATCTCCCAGAAGCGCGGCCCGCCTTCGTACTCAATCGTTGGCTCCACCGGCATGAGCTGTACAGCGTCGTAGCCAGTGAAGTGCTGCTCGGCTGGCGTCAACGGCTGCCCGGCGCGCAGCTTATCGGCGATCCTCCGGTACAGGCGCGCTAACCCGGCGAAGCTGCCCTCTGCGGTGGCTGTGGCGGTGTGGATTTGCAGAATGTTCAACGGTGCCCGCACCACGGGTATGCCCTGCTTATCCGCCTGAGCATCCAGGCGCTGGCGGAAGTGCGCTGCATCAGGGCGGGCGGCCTGCATCGCGGCGATGTCGTAGTACTCTGAGGGGGCAAAGCAGCCGTAAGGCACGGAATAGGCCAGCACGTCCATGGCCTGATGCCACGCACCATCAGCATCCTGGTACGCCAGCCAGTACAGCGTACCGAGCTGCTCACGGGTACCCGCCTGCATCCCGTCGATCACGCCCCAGGCGTAATCCCCAATCAGGCGCAGCGGCACACGCTCGCGGCTGAAGCGGATTTGCTGCGCGTTAGCTTCTAAGTCGATGGGTTCCAGCGGGGTGAAGCACTCCAATACCACCGCATCCGGCGCGACACCCTGCTCATGGAGTTCGGGGACCCAGAACCCAACCTCTGCGAGGCCGCTGTCCGGGTCTTTGTGGATGCCCAGGCGCGTGACGAGGGTCTGGGCGGCTTTGAAGGGGGTGTCGGCGGCCTGGATGGTCTGCTGTGCCCAATCCATCAGGCGCTGCGTGCGGTCGGTATGAAGAGAAAAACGCATGAAAGGACGTCCCTTGCTTGTGGAGCGAATAATGGGTGGATAAATAGTGGTTCAATACTAACGCAGGGATGGCCTGATTGATATGCGCAGCGCAAAGGGGTTACAATATTTTCAGGACAATTTACGGCATGCTTAGGTTTTGCAAAGGGATTGCTCATGACTCAGACCGCTGCCCTCCCTCAGTCCATCCTGCTGCGCCACCCCGCAGAGACCGGCTTGGTGTGGCTGGTCAAGGCCCCGCTGTTCTACTGGCGGCTGGGCATGGACGGGCTGGTGAACCGCTTCTTGATGGTGATGACGACCACAGGCCGCAAAAGCGGGCGGCCCCGCCGCACTGTCATCGAATACCACCACTACGATGGGCGGACCTATGCGTTGGCCGCCTACGGCGAACGGTCCCAGTGGGTGAAGAACATGCAGGCGGACCCGCACATGACTCTGCAATCGTCCCAGGGCACCCAGTCGGTGATCGGGCGGCGCGTCACAGACGACGACGCGCTGCGCCAGGCCTTCCACCACATGCAGCACGACCGCTTCCTCAAAACCTGGGTGCGGCTGCTGGGCGTGCAGCTCAACGAGGCAGACTTCATCGCCCACAAAGAGCGCTTCTACCTGGTCACCTTTGACCCCACCGACCGACCGACGCCGCCGCCACAGCCCGCTGATCTGCTGTGGGTGTGGCCGGTGGCCGGTATTGCCCTGGCGGCTGTCCTCTTGGCCGCAAATAGGAAGAAAGTCACCCATGCAAGATGACACTTGTACTTTTCAGGTCGCGTTAAATCGATTAAATTGGATTTAACAATTAAATCGCCGACAACGGCCACCGGGAGACGTGAAAGTGACAAGAAGCGCTCCGGGGCCGCTGCAAAATCGACACGGGACCTTTTGTACTACCCGGTCACACGAGGCCACTGAAGCGGCACAGAATGCCCGATGAACCTGCTGTGAGTCCACCGGCAGCGCAGCACTTACCCAGAGACGCGCCTCGTCCTGACCTAAAGACTTCCTATTCAATCCAGGTCCCGTGTCGTCCATTTTGTTTGGACACCCCCCACCCCTACAGCACTCAGCCTACCACCTGCCGCAGCCACGCGACGATGAGGTCGCGCGCGTCTGGCCGCCGGATGAGCATTTCCGCGCCCGACCCGGAGTCGTCGAAGGGCTGAACCAGCACCTGCCCTGTGACCGCGCCGCGCAGTGCTTCTACTGCACCGAAAGCCGTGCTATCCGTCAGGCTGACCATCAGCAGCAGCGGACGTGCGCCATAAGCCGGGGCTGCCGCCAGCAGGGGCAGCGCCTGCTGTGGGCTGAGCAGCCCCGCCGCCGCGCAGCGGGATTCCGCCGCACAGCCCGTAAAGGCCAGGTCTGCCGCCGTCCCAGAGCCGACAGCGATCAGCGGGGCCTCACTGAGCGCCAGCCCGCGCAGCGTGTCGATCATAGCGGAGAAGTCCCCATCCAGGGCGGGGGGGCGTAGCTCGACGCTCAGCGTGCTGAAGCCGACATCGCGCAGCAGCGTGGGGAAAGCGGCCCAATCGTCAGCGGGCAGGCCCAACAGCAGCACCAAGCCCAGGGGTGTGCCGTCCGCCGCGAAGAACTCCGCTGGCAGCGCGCTGCCTTCCGCGCCGGGCACACTGATCACCTGCGCCTTTTCCGGGTCGAAGACGGGCGTATTGGGCAACAGATCAGCAAAATTGGGCAGGGCGGCAGCGGTCGCGTTGTTGACGCCATCTACCCCGCCGACGCTCTCAAAACCGTCCTGGCCTACCGGCGTGGGCGGATGGATGTCTACAGTCGGGCTGGGGGCCAGCGGCAGCACGTCTGGCGTGGGTGTCTGTGTTGGGATCAGCTCAATCACGCCCGTGCAGCCGCTCAGCCAGACGACGGCCAGCAGCCAAACGACGCACTTGAGACGGGCGTCGCGCGTTTCACGATGGGCGGGCCGTGACCACCATGCGCTCGCTGCCATCCTCATAGGGGCCGTATTCCAGGTCACCGTAAACTGCCTCCACGCTGAAGCCCGCCGCGCTCAGCAGCAGGCGCAGCTCGTTGTAGAAGTAGTAGTACAGGCGCAGCGGCGCGACCGTGCGGTGCACCACGCCGTCACCCGTGATTTCGTCGTAAATCCAGGTCACATCCAGAAGCTGGGCGGTGCGGTCCAGGTAGCTGACGGACTGCTGCATGACCAGGTGGCCGTTCTCCGGCTCCATAAAGCTGCGCTCCAGGGTGACAGCCTCGCTGTCCTGGGTGGCGAAGACCTCACCGGCGTTGGGCAGGTCCAGTACCAGCAGGCCGTCGGCGCGCGTCCACTTGTGCAGCCGCCGCAGCACACCGAGCTGCGTCTCTTGGTCGTGGAAGTGCATCAGGCCGTTGTAGGGCACCAGAGTCAGCGCGAAACGCAGCGACTCCGGAAAATCGTGTACGCGCACGTCGGCCTGATGGAAGTGCAGCTTGTTGGCGTAGGCGCTGTAGCTACTGTCGCGCAGCTTTTCCGCGCGCTGAAGCATGGCCGCCTCGTTGTCGATACCGTGCACCTCGTAGTCGGCTGCTGCCAGTGGGAACATCACGCGCCCGGTACCACAGCCTACATCCAGCAGTGGGCCGCCGTATTCCCCGGCCAGCTCACGGTAGAAGTCGATGTCGTCGGTCTTGTCGGTGTTTTCCGCGTCATAGTAGCGCGCGATGGTGGCGTAGAAACCGCTCACAGGTCTTGTCCTTTCGGGAATTAGCTCGCTTAGTTCGCTTTGTCGTCAGTGCGGCGCATGGACTCCAGCACACGGGCTTGGGCGTCCAGGTGTGCCTGCGATTCCCACAATGGCGGGAAGAGGTCGCGTTCGATGTCCAGCGCTTTGTCATAGGGGTGGTTCAGCCCGGCTTGCAGCAGCGCCTTGATGGCGCGCACGGTGTCCGGATGTTGTTCGACGGCCTTGCGTGCCAGGTGCAGCGCCCAGGGCAGCGCTTTGCCCTCTTCGGTGACGTAATTTGCCAGGTTCAGCCGCTTAAGTTCGGCGGCGTGCATGGGGCGGCCTTCCAGCAGGATTTCCATGGCGTGCGCATAGCCCACGTGCCGCATCAGGCGCTGACCGGCTCCCCAGCCCGGACTCAGCGCCAGGCGAATCTGCACGAAGCCCATGCGCGCGGTGGCATCCACGACGCGCATGTCACAGGCCATGGCGATCTCGCTGCCACCGCCCAGAGCATAGCCGTTGATAGCCGCGATCACCGGCACGGGCAGGCGTTCTAGGCGCAGCAGAGTGTCGCCCATTAGGGTGATGAACCAGCGCGCGAAGTCGGCGTCGTCATGCTGGCTCAGCTCGGTGAGGTCGCCGCCGCTGCAAAAGGCGGTGTCGCCGGCCCCGGTGATAATCACCGCGCGCAGGTCCGCGTCGTCGGCTAGGGTAGTGACGGCATCGGCGAAGGCCTGCATCGCGTCCAGGTTCAAGGCGTTGCGGGCAGTGGGCCGGTTGAAGGTCAGCACCGCCACGCCGTCCTCACTGCGGTCCAGCAGAATAGGGGCTTGGGTTTCGCTCATTGATCTCTCGTCTCAGCATACTTGCGGCGTTTAGAATGATCTTCAGTGTACATTGGGTCACCCCCCCAATAATAGGGGGTAATCTAGGTGCCCAGGCAAATAAAAATCGCATTATAATGTGTGCGTCAGTGCATCATCGGCTGACCGCTTCACCCCACACAGCCAGGTGTCATCCACCCTGACACTGACTGCGGCGCTCGTTTCTACCCGGAGCTTGGGGGTGCGGAGAATGTCGATTCTTCGCGTCTTTTTTCGCATAGGGTAGAAGTGGACGAAAAGGCAAACCACCATGACTCAAGCCGCCATTACAGCCGAAGGGCTGACCTACCGCTACGGCGACCTCACCGCCGTGGACCACATCAGCTTTGAAGTGGCCTCAGGCGAAGTGCTGGGCTTCCTGGGGCCGAACGGCGCGGGCAAGTCCACCACGGTCAAGATGCTCACCGGTCAGCTGCGCCCCAAGGAAGGCCGCGCTCTGCTGCTCGGCATCGACGTGGCCCAGCACCCTAACCAGGTGCAGGGGCAGATCGGCGTTTCGTTTGAGTTCGCCAACCTCTACGAGCAGATGAGCGCCATTGAGAACCTGCGGCTCTTCGCGCAGCTCTTCGGCGTGCAGGCCAACCCGCAAGAACTGCTGGAAAAGGTCGGGCTGGGCACGCGCGGCAAGGAAAAAGTGGGCGGCTTCTCCAAAGGCATGAAGCAGCGCCTGATGATCGCGCGTGCCCTGGTGAATCAACCGCGTATCCTCTTCCTGGACGAGCCGACCGACGGCCTGGACCCGGTGTCCTCGCAGGCCATCCGCAGCCTGATCCAGGAAGAAAAAGCGCGCGGCACCACCGTCTTCCTCACCACGCATGACATGCACGAGGCTGACCTGCTCAGCGACCGCGTGGCTTTCATCAACCGGGGGCAGATCGTGGCGCTGGACACGCCCTACAAGCTCAAGCAGCAGTACGGCCAGCGCACCCTGCGCGTCCAGGTGGAGACTGCCGATGGCCGGGTCATGACCCGCGAGGTCGTGTTGGATGGCGACGACACCGCCGCCCAAGTGCAGAAGATGTTCGCCAACGGTGACGAGCGCGTGATGACTGTTCACAGCACCGAGGCCAGCCTGGAAGACATCTTCATCGAGATCACGGGCCGGGGGTTGGTCGGATGAACGGGC
Organism: uncultured Anaerolineaceae bacterium; assembly: GCA_964457835.1. Classification (GTDB taxonomy): domain Bacteria; phylum Chloroflexota; class Anaerolineae; order Aggregatilineales; family Phototrophicaceae; genus CAYWGJ01. Next base: position 3,584 of record CAYWGJ010000053.1, on the reverse strand, counting down.
GAATCATCGGCGCATTGGTCGCCAAGGACCTGACACTGTACTTTCGGGACCGCTTCTTCGCCTTCATTACGGTGATAGGTCTGGTGGCCTACATCGCCATCTATCTGGTGATGCCGTCCGCGGTGGATGAAGACCTACGCCTAGCGGTTTATGCACCCTCTGTGCCAGACCTGCTCTTTGAGGTCTTCAGCGAGAACGGCGTGGCCTTGGAAGCGGTCGAGAGCGAAGAAGCCTTGCAAGCGGCGGTCGAGACCGGCGAATACGCGGCGGGCGTGGTCCTGCCGGAAGACGTGCTCTCCCTCATCCGGGGCGATGACGTGACGATCACCGCCTACTTACCTGCCAGCGGTGGCGAAGCACTCAGCGCGGCATTGACCACCGTGCTGCGCTTAGCCTTCAACGAGCTGAGCTACAGCCTGCGCGGGCAGGCGCTGAACCTGAACATCGAAGAAGAGGTGCTGGGTCAGGACATGGTGGGCCAACAGGTGGCCTTCCGGGACCGGATGCTGCCGCTGTTGGCGGTGTTCATCCTCATCATTGAGACTATGGGCCTGGCTGCGCTCATCACCAGCGAGTTAGAGACGCGCACCCTGAAGGCCCTGCTCGTCACACCGGTGAGCCTGCCGGGAGTGTTTCTGGCGAAGGGGATCATAGGTGTGGGCCTGGCCTTTACGCAGGTCGTCATCTTGATGCTGGCGACGCAGAGCCTAGGCCATGAGCCGCTGCTGCTGCTGCTGACGCTCTTCATCGGCGCGATCTTCGTCACGGGCTTAGCCTTCCTGATTTCATCGGTCGCTACGGACTTGATGTCCGTGTTCGCCTGGAGCATCTTGGCCGTTATCATCCTAGCGATCCCGTCTTTCGGCGTGCTGATCCCCGGCACCGTCACCGACTGGGCGCAGTTGATCCCGTCCTACTACCTGGTGGACACGGTGTATGAGGTGGTCAACCTGGGCGGCAGTTGGGCTGATGTCGGCATGAACTTGTTGATCTTGAGCGCCTTCAGCGTCGCTACGCTGGGCCTTGGTATGTGGGTATTGGGTAGGAGAGTACTGTCATGAACTTGAGACGACTGTGGGTCCTGCTGCGCAAGGACTTCTTCCAAGGCGCACGCAGTTTTCTGTTCATCTTTGGGGTGATCGTCCCGGTGGCGATGACCTTTATCCTGAACCTGCTGTTCGGCAGTATCTTCAGCGAGACGCCGCGCCTGGGCATCGTGGACGCGGGCGAACCGTCCGCCTTTACCACGGAGCTGGAGGCCGCCGACTACCTCATCAGCAGCCGCTACGACAGCGAAGACGCGCTGCTGAGCGGGGTTGAGGCCGGTAGGGTCGATGTGGGCTTGGTGGTTGGTGATGACTTTGACGCCCGCCTGCAAGATACAGGCAGCGTGGACCTGACGCTCTACGTCTGGGGCGAGAGCCTGCTCAAGAGCCGCGCGGTCGTTGGCGCTGCGGTCACCGATACAATTGTGAGCGTCAGTGGCCGCGAAACCCCGGTGGAGATCGCGCCGGTGCTGCTGGGCGCGCCGGAGGTGCCGTGGTCGGAGCGTCTGCTGCCGCTGCTGCTCATCATGGCGGTGGTCATCGGCGGCACGATGCTGCCCGCCTCCGGCCTCGTCGAAGAGAAGCAGAAGCACACGCTGCGGGCGGTCATCACCACACCGGTGACCCTGCACGAGGTCTTCGTGTCTAAGGGGTTGTTGGGGGCCATCGTTGCGGTGTTCGTGGCGCTGTTGGTACTGGCGCTCAATGGTGTGGCTTTTGGCGCACAGACGCTGTCGCTGCTGCTGGTGCTGGGCATCGGCGCACTGCTGGCGGCGGGCTTCGGCGTGCTGCTGGGTGCGCTCATCAAGGACATCAACACGCTGTTCGCCGTCATCAAAGGCATTGGCATCCTGCTGTACATGCCGGCTTTTCTCGCCCTCTTCCCAGAAATACCAGCATGGATTTCGTACCTCTTCCCCACCCACTACATCCTCAATCCGGTGGTGCAGATGAGCCAATACGGGGCCACGCTGGGCGATGTCGGTGGTGAAGTGGCGATCCTGGCTGTGATGACTGCGGCCATGATCGGCGGCCTGGGCTTCTTGGCGACGCGTATGGAGCAGCAGGCCGCAATTGCATAGCAGGCCGCAATTGCATAGCAGGCCGCAATTGCATAGCGGGCCGCAATTGCATAGCGGGCCGCAATTGCATAGCAGGCCGCAATTGCATAGCGGGCCGCAATTGCATAGCGGGCCGCAATTGCATAGCGGGCCGCGTGTCGCTCAACGCATAGAATCTACCTGGGGGCGGGCTGTGGCGCGCCCCCTCGTGTGCACCGCCCCGGTTGTGCACGGCTTCAGTTGTGGATTTCGGGGAAAACGTTTCCCATTTGCGCCGTGGGTTGCTACAATAACCTCATCTCGTCAGCACATAGGTTGAGACTCAAGCGTGCGCACATACAAGGGGTGAGGACTCGTGTTCAGAGATGATGACGACATTGACCTGCAATACGGCTTCAGGGCAGGGGGTGCAGGTTTCGCCGACGACTTCGACGATGATGTTGTCGATGACTTCGACGACGATGAGACCTTTGACGACGAACTCGACGACGAACTCGACGACGAACTCGACGACGAACTCGACGCCCTCATTGAAGAAGACATCGACGAAGAAGACATCGACGACGAAGGCTATGACGAGTTTGACGACGAAGACGATGTGAGCTTCGGAGACCTTTACGGCGATGAGGGCGTCGGCTTTGACGCCGATGAGGACGACTTCGACGACGAAGAAGATTTCGACGACGAAGGGTTTTCCATCGACGATTTCTGAGCCGACGAAGTTTTTTCGGCCATGCGGCGCAGCGTAAAGCGCAGCGCACGCACCCTTTTGCGCTACAATACGACTGCATCTACCCTGTGCGGTTGGTGGGTGTGGAGCGGTGCTGCAAACATGCGGCTGTGCAGATTTGCGACTGCGACCATCTTTATGGAGGACGTTTGAATGACCGACAGCTACGACACGCTCAAGGCCATGCTGGAGTCTCAGGGCACGCTTTCCGCTGAGGACATCCAGAAGGTTGTCGCCGAAAAGGGTGAGATGACCCCCGATGAAATGATCCAGCTTGAGTCAGACAAGGCCGAAAAAGACAAGGCCCGTGCCACCGTCACTATGGACGATTACCTGGCCGCCCTCAAGGTGCTTGACAGCGCCGAAGAAGGCTCTGATGAGTACAAGAAAGCCGAAGCCATCGTGGACAAGTACGAAAGCGGCGGCTGACCCGCCCGGCGGTTGACCTCTGCGCCGCTGATTTGATGCGTTGTCACAAAGGGAGTACATGAGCGCTTTTCATTCATCCGTACCGCCACCCGCGCCGCCACCCGCGCCGCCCCTGCCCCCTCGCACTCAGCGCCCTATACAGCCCGCCCCTTGGACTGCCCGCCTGCTGATCCTGGGCCTCAGTGGGGGGCTGCTGTTTGTGGGGGCGCTGTTGGCGCTGTTGATCGCCTTCCAGGGGGCCTACGCTGATCGCATCCTGCCCGGCGTCAGCGCGCTGGGTGTGGACCTGGGCGGCCTGACCCCCGCTGAGGCGGAGTC
>CAYWGJ010000052.1:0-17128 GCA_964457835.1 uncultured Anaerolineaceae bacterium | reverse complement strand
AGCGCCTGCTCGCCGTGTTTTTTTGGGCACCCGCGGCGCACGGATGGGCACGGACAACGGTGCTATCGATCATGCCATGTTCCATATCCGGGTCATCGGCAAAATGAGCGAGCATTCGCTCCCATACGCCGTTCTCACACCAGCGGCGAAAACGCTTGAACACGCTGTTCCAATTGCCAAATTCAGCGGGCAGCAAGCGCCATTGGGCACCGCTGCGACTGATCCACTTCACGGCTTCGACGAAACGACAGCAGTTTGCCTCGTTTCCCACATAGGCATTCGGGTCTTGTCTCAGAAAGTCCCGAATTTTCGCCCATTGATCGTCAGTTAGTCTCACGTCTGTCATGCGGTGAGTTTAGCTAACTTTCATTAAACGTCAACACAACCTAGTTGAATAACGCGGTGCGTGCTGCCTGACGTAACGCGAAGATGTCCTCTGGTCGCCCGGCCCACGATCTGACGGTTGAACAAATCCATCACGGTGACCACATACAGTCAGCTCTGGGTGGTAGCTTTGTTGGTAAGCGAGGTATGTTCGTGCGCGCAGTCGCTGAAACCGGGTACACTGCACACTCGCTGCCTTGGGCTGCATATCAAAAACTGCTGCTGCCGCGCCTTCTACCGCAGAAAATCGCTCCAGCCACTTTAGGGGGCATTTTAGGCGATTCGTAGACGACGGTTCAATAGCTACAAAAATAATTGCTGTGCTAAAACCCCAAAAATTGGGGTATCGGGGCAAAACTGAAATCACTAAAGTGCCCCTGACGCTAATGACACGAGAGGTGATTTCTTTGCTGCTATCAAGCTCCAAGACGACCAACTTCACCAAGGTCGAACAAGACATCCGCTTCCTAATGGCTTGCTTCCGTGAGGTACTGCAAGAGAATGATGAGCCAGAATTGGCGGCGATGCTGCCCTGGGGAAACAACACCTCTTTGCCCTCTGAAACTATGCCCCGTGATGTGGTTAAGCTCACACAAGCCTATTCGATGGCGTTCCAGCTATTGAACATCGCTGAGGAAAATGCAGTCGTGCAGTATCGACGTCTGCTGGAAAAACAAGATGCAGGCGAGCGCTTCTCAGGTTTGTGGAGCCAAAACTTACACACACTTCAACATCAAGGGGTGACCGAGGCAGAAATCTCACAGGTGCTGTCACGCATACGGGTCGAACCGGTGCTCACCGCACACCCTACGGAGGCCAAGCGCTATACCGTTCTCGAACAACACCGGCACCTGTATCTGTTGATGGTACAGCGTGAAAATCAGATGTGGACCCCGCAAGAGCGCGAAACGATCCGTGATGACATCAAGGCCGCGTTGGATCGGCTGTGGCGCACAGGTGAAATCTACTTGGATAAGCCTGATGTCGCCTCAGAGGTGCGCAACGTGGTGTATTACCTGCGTCACATCTTCCCTGAGGTTTTGCCACTGCTGGATCAGCGGCTTTACCACAGTTGGCTGGATGCTGACCTTGATCCGGCACAGCTCACCCATTGGCCCCGCTTGACCTTCGGCACCTGGGTTGGTGGGGATCGTGACGGGCATCCATTAGTCACTGCGCAAACGACCGCCGAAACGCTTCAGACGCTGCGTATGAATGCCCTCGACTTACTGCGTACCCGTTTGACGCTGCTTGCTCAGAAGTTGAGCCTCTCTCGCTTCTCGCAGCCAGTGCCACCTATGCTCAACGAACACCTGCGGGCCGCTGCGGAACGTCTGGGTATGGCGGCACAGCCTGCCTTAGATCGCAATCCAGATGAACCCTGGCGTCAATTTGTGAATTTGCTGCTGCTGCAACTGCCGGATGATGACGCCCAGAACGCGGTGTATCAGAATGCTATTGATCTGGAGCAAGACCTGACACGACTCTATGAAAGCCTGTTGGTCATCGGTGCGCGCCGCCTGGCCGATGCGGATGTGCTGCCGGTCATCCGGCTGGTGCAAACATTCGGTTTTCATCTGGCAGTGCTGGATATTCGTCAGAACAGCGGCTTTCACGATCAGGCTGTGGCGCAACTGCTGACGGCGGCTGGCGTGGCTGATGCCGATTTCCCTAACTGGGACGAGGCCAAGCGTCGTGCGGTGCTGGAAGCCGAATTGAACACTCCGCGTCCGTTTACCCTCCCTGATGCCCAACTGGGCCATGAGGCGCATGCGGTACTGGATTGTTATCGTGTGGCTGCACGTCACATTCAGCATCATGGCACTGCTGGCTTGGGGGCGTTGATCGTGAGCATGACTCGTGATGTCTCTGATCTGTTAGCCGTTTACGTGCTGGCTCGCGAGGCTGGATTGGTAACGAACACACCGGAGGGCATGGTCTGTCGGATGCCTGTGGTCCCTCTCTTCGAGACCATCGAAGACTTGGAGCGCAGCCCGCGCATTCTGGGTGATTTTCTGGCGCATCCACTGACGCAGCGCAGCTTGCGGTATCAGCGGATGGATGATCCTGTACAGCAGGTGATGATTGGCTACAGTGATAGCAACAAGGACGGTGGTATTCTCGCCAGTCGGTGGCATCTCTACGAAGCACAGCAGAAGCTAGCTGAAGTAGGTGCTCAGCACGGCGTGCGCATTCGCTTCTTTCACGGGCGCGGTGGCTCGATCAGCCGTGGTGGTGGCCCAACGCATCGCTTCTTGCGTGCTGTGCCGGCTGATGCCCTGAATGGTGATTTGCGTCTAACGGAACAGGGCGAGGTCATCGCGCGTAAATACGCCAACATCCAGACTGCTGTCCACAACTTAGAACTGCTGCTGTCCAGCACGCTGCGTGCTGCTGCTGTGCGTCATGATCCTGCGCCGCATCCCCTTGCGCATGTTGTGCCAAAATTGGCGGAGGTGAGCCGTGCGACCTATCAAGCCCTGCTTACTGAGGCTGATTTCATCACCTTTTACCGGCAGGCTACACCCATTGACGTGATCGAATCAAGCCGCATTGGATCACGTCCAGCGCGTAGAACCGGCAAACACACGCTGGCCGATCTGCGTGCGATCCCCTGGGTTTTCAGTTGGAGTCAAGCACGTTTCATGTTGTCGGGGTGGTATGGGGTCGGTACCGCGTTGCAGACTTTACGTGATGAAGCGCCGGACACTTTCGACCAACTGCGCCGTGAGATGTTCGATTGGCCCCAATTCCATCACATCATCAGCAGCACTGCCAGCAACATCATGTTGGCTGATCGCGACATCATGCAGCAGTATGCGGCTTTGGTGGCAGATGATCCACTGCGCGAGCGGATCATGCAGCAAATCCTGAACGAATTTGACCGCACCACACAGGTCTTGGAGCAGTTTTACGGTGGCACGTTGATCGAAAAGCGTCCCAATGTGGCACAGGTGATCTTGATGCGGCAGGCCCCGCTTGAGCAGCTTCATCAGGTGCAGATCGAACGGCTTAGACAATGGCGTCAAGCGCCGAACGATGACGCCCTATCGCAGCTGCTCTTGACCGTAAACGCGATTGCCAATGGTCTGGGAACAACTGGCTGATTGATGCCCGGAAGGTAGGGGTCCCTCATAAGGGCGGACCCCGTTTTGACCGCCGTGTGTTGGTGGTTTGCGCTTAGAAAATTGGCGCAGCAGGGAAGCCATCCAGTGGCAGCCCCAGCAGTTTGGCAAAGGTCGGGGCAACCTGCACAGCATCTGCTTCGGTGCTGTGGCCTTGGGGGATATGGGGGCCGGCAAAAAGTGCGAATCGGTCATCACCGGGCAGACCAGGTTTCAAGCCGTGCGTTGATGTAGCCTTAGGCGGCCCACTTGCTTCGGTGTTGCCCTCCGGCCCCGTTTCAAAGCTGACGCGCTCTGGCGCGACAAACACGACGACCTCGTCGCGCAGCTCGGCGGGGATACAGGCATTCGGGAATGGCTGCACGTCATAGGCTGCCAGCACCTCTGTGATCCGCGCCAGCTCAGCGGCGTCGCGTGGTGCGACCAACAGACTGCCCCCCTCACACTGCACACGCACGTCAGGAATAATCACATCCGGGTGCAGCGCGGTTTCGATAGGGCTGTGGCCGTGGTCGCTCATTACAGCGATGTTCCACTCGTCTGTAACCCCAGCCAGGTGCAGCCGTTGTATGATCTTGCCAAGCGCCATATCGGCCTGCATGGTGATCCACTGTGACAGCTCGCTGCGCCAACCTGTCTCGTGCTGCACGGTATCCGTCATCAGGAATTCAGCGATGATCAGGTCGGGTGCCTCAGCGCTGGTTGCTAACACCCCTACCCAGTCGGCGATGGCGTGGTCGGCCAGGATACCAAAGAAGGCGCGCTGGCTTTCGCTGCTGAAGTCCAGCATCGGCAGCGAGGCGGGTACACCAGCGGCTTGGCAGACCTCGGCAAAGCGCGGGTCGGTCTGGTGTAACGCCACGCGCAGCCAGGATTGATCGGCAGGAGTCGGCTCGGCATCGCGCGCGCGCTGCACGAATTCGCCCACCCACCAGGGCGGCTTGAAGTAGTCTGCGTCCTCCGGGCGCACCATGCCAAAGCCAATGTTGGCGACTCGCTTTCCGGCGGCTTTGGCACGCGCGGGCAGCGTAGGCACTCGTATGTCGTCAGGGTTGGCATAGCGGAAGTCTGCTTGCTTTGGGTCCCAGATTTTATTGCCGTACACGCCGCTGACGTCAGCGCTGACACCGGTCAGCATAGACGTGCGGCCTGGCAGCGAGGTGCCCAGCACTTCCGAGTGCAGCCGTTCGACCCACCAGCCGCGCTGTTGCAAACCCTGCCAATGCGGAAATCGTCCGGAGTCTTGGCGGTAATGATCGGCGGATACACCATCGACCATGAGTACAATCAATTTGTCCGACATTGAAAACGTCCTTTTATGCGCAATCTATCAAGCGATATGGATTGTACGACGGCAGCGGCTCAGATCGTCACGATGCTGCTGTCGCGGAAGACTGGCACGCCGGCCACAAAGGTCGCGCGCACCCGGGGATAGTCGTCATCTTGAACCAGCACTAAGTCGGCGCGCTGCCCGACTGCGATGCGGCCACGGTCGGTGAGACCTACGGCGTCTGCTGGGTGCGTACTGACCAGCTTAACCGCTTCGTGCATAGGCATTTCGCCGTGGCCGAATTTGCACATGGCGTGCAGCATCGCGGCTGGGTAATAGTCGGTTGCCAGCGCATCAACCAGGCCGGCACGGATGGCGTCCGCTGCGCTGAGGTTATCCGACGTGGACTGCCCGCGATAGGCATTCGGCGCGCCCATGACGACCGTCATGCCGTGCTTATGGGCGGCACGTGCGGCTTCTGCATTGACCGGAAACTCGCTGATCGTGACGCCCAGCGCGGCTTGTTCAGCGACCTTTTGCGGTGTGTCGTCATCGTGTGAAGCCACCGGTACGCCGTAACTGCGGGCGGTCTCCAGCACCTGCTGCACAACTGACCAGTTACGCGGCTTCGTGACCTGCGACTCGGCGCGGGACTGCATAACCGTCATCAGGCGTTCTTTCAGGTCCCCGACGCTGTCCAGGTCAAAGCCCAACCACTGATGGATGAAGCCCATATAGCGCTCGATGTCGCCATACTGGCCTTGGCCTGGTGTGTGGTCCATGATGGAAACCAGCTGCACCTTGCCCGCTTTAAGCAGTGCTTCCAAAATGGGCGCAGTCAGGGGATTGGTCACCTCAAAGCGTGCGTGTACGCGCATGTCGATCAAGAGCGAGGCGCGGTGGGCGTGGATAGTGTCGATGATCTCGGTGGCACTCTCTTGTGATCGGATGTCGTCCTGCTTCCAAGCGAAAGACACCGCCGCGTAAGCCGTCGTGATTCCAGCTCCAGCCAAGCGCTTGTCCAGCTCAATGAGTCCCATCGGTGTGGGGAACCGTGCCCCAGGGCGCGGCTGCACATCACGTTCCAGCATGTCACCGTGCAGGTCCACAAAGCCGGGAACAACGGTCAGCCCGGCCATGGACGGTGTACCTGCCGGGCCAGCCCCCTCCACGATTTCGGCAATGATGCCGTCTTCTATACGCAGCGCTCCCTTGTCCAGGATGCCATCGGGCAGCACGATTCGCAGATCACTAAGCCACATGTGCCAACGCCTTTCTCTTCAAGATGAACCGGCAGGGTAGCAGGAAAACGCGCCGGGGTACACACGCTGCCCCGGCGCGCCTGATGCCGGGTATGTGAACCCGGCTGAGTGGCTGCTTGCTCAGGCCGTGCTTAGCGGGCGGTGATGTCTGCCAGGTCACGCATGAAGTTGTAGAAATCGCTCACGGTCTCTACGCCCAACCCCTCAAAGGTGGTGGGGTCCACGAAGTACCAGCCGACACGTTCCAGGGTTTCCGGGTCCTGTGCGATGGCCAGCAGGGCTTCCGTCAGGGCGTCCTTGAAGCTCTGCGGCAGCTCGCTGCGGACGGCCATGGGGGTGTTGGGGATCGGGTCAGACTGGGCGATCACGACGACGTTGCCTTCGGGGCACTCGTCGTAGATGCGGTCGATGTCTTCCTGGGTCAGGCGCACGCCGATTCGGTCTTCTTCAAAGCCGCACAGTTCGACCAGGCCTTCGTTGCGCATGTTGATGAGGTTGCCTTCGAAGGTGGCGGCCACGACAACCTGCTCGTTCACCAAGGCAGTTACAGAACTGGGGTGGCTGCCCGCGAAGACCGGGTTCAGCCAGTTCTGCACGTCAACCGGGGTTTCCAGGCCTTCAATTTCGTTAATCAGGCGCACGACCGGGGCGTTGAAGCCGCTGGCGGAGGCTGGATCGACAAACGCCACGTCCTGACCTTCTAGTTCGGCCAAGCTGCGAATGTCCGACCCCTTGGTGGTCACAAACACGCTGAAGTAGTAAGGCAGGGGCGCGCCGCCAGCAATGCGCGGGTCGTCCAGGCCTTCCAACAGGCCCTCCACCGACAGCACAGCAAGCGGCTCGGCGTCGGCCACACGCTCGGCCAGCACGAAGGCGAAGGGACCCACCATCAGGGCGTCCACACGGTCAGCGCGCATGGCCTCGATCACGGCGCTGTAGCTGGTGCCGGTGCTGATGATGATGTCCAGCCCCAACGCTTCAGCCAGGTAGGCGCGCAGCGGTTCGCTGTCACGCAGGGTTTCGGCGCTGTCGTCACCACCAAACAGACCGACGATGAAGGGGTTGGGCCAATCGGCAGGGATTTCCGACTCTTCCTGAGCGGCAGCACCGCTCACCATCAGGGCTGCCAGCATGGCAACCAGAACCAGGGAACGCAGCAAAGCTTTCATGTATGTGATCCTCCCAAATGGACGTGAGCAAACTTTTTGGGCAGGCCCCGGTCAGGGGATTACCTGTCCTTATTAATAAAGCGGGGCCTCCAACGGAAGCCCCGTCTATTGCCTCAGATGATGCGCTTGCGGATCCGGTCGCTTAAGCGGTCAATGATCGTGACGAACACGATGATTCCCAACACCGCGCCCATCAGTAGTTGATATTGAAACAGGCCGTAGTACTTCTGCAAGATCAAGCCGATGCCGCCCGCACCGACGATGCCCAAGATGGTGGCAGCGCGCACATTACTTTCGAACAACAGCAGCGAGTACGAGGCCATCAACGGGAAGGCCTGCGGGATGACGGCGAAATTGAACACGCGAATGGGCGAGGCCCCGGTAGCGCGGATCGCGGCGACCTGCTGTGGGTCGATCTGCTCAAAGGCTTCAGCATACAGCTTGCCCAGCGACCCGATCGACCCCACGATGAGTGCCAGCACGCCGGGGAACGGCCCCAGGCCCACAGCCGCCACGAAGATCAGCGCATAAATCAGCTCTGGTACGGCGCGGTTGGCGTTCAGGATCAGGCGGGTGGCCTGGTAAACGAAGGGGCTGGGCGAGATGTTGCGCGCTGCCAGCAGCCCGAACGGTACCGCCAGCAGCACCGCCCCCAGTGTGCCGATCAAGGCCATTTGAATGGTGATGACCATGGCGTTGATGATGATGGGCCAGCCGACGAAGACCTCGCCTTGGCGCACGAGATACTCCTTGGCGATCAACACGTAGCCCTCCGGCACCGGGTAGCGGTCGCTGAAGTAGGTGCCTTCGTCCAGGATAAAGGGTTCGCTGCCTGGGCGGTTGATGTAGAGATACTGCGCGCCGTCCAGGATAAAGGTCTCGCGATTTAACAGGGCCTGTGTTACGTCGAGGCTCACGCGGTCCAGCGTTGCAGCCTCTTCTGGAGTGATGGCCCCGGCAGCGAGGGCTTCTTCCACGCTCACGGCGTTCAACTCGAAGGCTTCTTCGGGGCTGTAGAAATAGCGCTGGTTGGGCGCACGATACAAATAGCCCACCTGCTGCGTCGTGCTGAGATCAGCCAAGGCTTCGTCGTCCACAGGGCGGGCGGCGCGCAGCCGTGCGGACCCTTGCAGCGTCTCCGGCACACGCTCCTCAAAAGGGAAGAATGTGTAGGCGCGCACAGTGCCCTGCTCAAACTCAAATTCCGGCGGCAGCAGTCGGCTGAGGAAATCGACGATGTTGGGCACCCCTTCGACCAAGGTTTCAGGGCGAGCGTTGGTGCCCACCAGCCCCCACTGAAGCACCAGTAAGGCGGCGGCCAAGCCCAACAGTGTGCGCAAGCCCAAGCGGGGCAGGGGGCGGCGCAGTGCCTCGCGGTCGGTGCTGGGCGGTGAGGGGTTGAAGTCTTGGGTGGTGGTCGTCATTAGGCGCTCTCTTCCATTGGCATGGGCGGTTGTGCCAGGCTGACTTCATCGGCGGCTGGCGCTTTGTCGAAGCGATAGATGCGGTCCATCGTCGCGTCGTCTAAGGCCTGCGGGATACCATCGAACACCACCACGCCCTGCGCAATCCCGATAAGACGGTCCGTGAAGGCCTTCGCCAGTTCTACTTGGTGGATGTTAATCAGGGTCGGGACGCCTTCTTCACGCGCGACCCGCGCCAGGTCTTCCATCACCTGCCAGCTCAGTTCCGGGTCCAGACTGGCGACGGGTTCGTCGGCTAAAAGCAGCTTGGGCTGCTGGGCGATGGCACGCGCGATATTCACCCGCTGCTTTTCACCACCGCTGAGCCGGTCCGCCCGAAAGGTGGCACGTTGCAGCATGTTCACCCGTTCCAGGCTGCGGATGGCGATGTCGCGGTGCGTGCGGTTGAAGTAACCGAAAGGGGTCAAGGGATGGCGGCTGTGTCCTAAACGCCCGGCCAGTACGTTGGTCATAGCTGGCAGGCGTCCTATGAGGTTGTATTCCTGCCAGATGAAGCCGACGTCGCGCCACAGGTGCCGGAGCTGGGCCTTGTTCATCATGGTGATCTCTTCACCGTCCAGCTTGACCGAACCGGACGTCACCGGCTGCATCCCGTTGATGGCGCGCAGCAGCGTGGACTTACCTGCACCGGAACGCCCAATAATGGCGACTACCTCGTTTTTTTCGATGGACAAGCTGATGGACTTCAGCGCTTCGGTGCCGTTGGGGTAAACTACTCGCAGATCACGAACAACAAGCATGTAAAGACTCCGAGTGTTGAATTAGGCGTATTTGCGAATGAAGCTGTCCAGGTCCATGAACGTGTGAAAGCGGGCTGCTAGTGTGGCGCGGTCCCAGTCCCACCAAGCGATGCGCAGCAGGGCATCGCGCACATCATCTTCAAAGCGTTGGCGGATGATGCGCGCTGGTACGCCGACCGCGATGGTATAAGGGGGCACGTCCTTAGTGACAACCGCGCCCGCACCTATGACCGCGCCTGTGTCCACGCTGACGCCGGGCATGATCGTGGCGGCGTGGCCGATCCATACGTCATGGCCGATGGCGCAGCGGTGTTCCCGCCGCCAATCGAAGAATTCGGCGTCGTCGGCTTCATCAAAGCCATACTGACGCCGCCTGTAAGTCATGTGATGCTGAGTGACACGCCACATGGGATGATTGCCAGGGTTGATGCGTACCTGTGCAGCAATGGAGCAGAACTTGCCGACATCGGTGTAGATGATGCTCACGGCACCGTCGGTGTAGCTGTAATCGCCGAAGGTCGATTCGCTGATAACCGTGCCTGCGCCTAGTTCCGTCCATGCGCCGATGCTGCTGTCGTGTACGATCACATGCTCGTGGAAAGTCGGGGATTCGCTCAACATCTTGTGCTGATGGCGCGTGATGAGTTCTTGGGACTGGGGGTACAAGTCAATGTGCTTCACGAAGCGCCTCCAGCTTGTTAAGCTTTAGGATGATAGTGTAACGTGCTTTTCCAGCATTACGCGTTATGCTTGCTTCAAGAACCGGTTATGTCCCGATTAAGATTCGTCTCGGTGGCTGTGCAGCGCTACAAGCATGTGTCATGATTGCTCTAATTGACGCTCATGAGATTGCAAAAAGCTATCATGGTAACCCCACATCCCCTCACAGTATTGACCCATACGCCGCCTGATGCGGTGAAAGCACTCGCAGAACAAATCCTAGCCGAAATTGGCACTGTGACTGTGCTTAAGAACCGCAGCGGCCTGGTTATGCTGCCGGCCACAGACAGTGCTCAGGGCACCGTTTTCCACCTGGGTGAGGTCCTGGTGGCGGAGGCACAGCTGCGCTTGGACGATCACGACGGCGCGCAGGGTTACGGCATGGTGTTAGGCCGTGATCTGGCGTTTGCTATGGCCGTGGCCGTCCTGGATGCAGCGCTGACTGTCAATGTGCAGGCCGATGCTATTCGCGCCTTCATCGATCAGCAGTCCCAGGTTCAGGCTCAGTCGGATGACGCGCTGCTGCGCCAAGTGCGTGCCACACGGATCGACGACATGGAGACGTTTTAATGGTACCGCATCCCATTTACACTGATGCTGAAGCGCGCAGCCGCGAGACCTTTCTCGCCATGCTGCGCGCACTGAGTACGCCAGGATGGCCTTGCACGCTGCCTGTCAGTGCAGATGCCAGTATCCGCCAGGCGCTGCACCTGTTGGCTGAAGCCCTGCTGGACCTGGAGACTTCGTTTTTTACCCCCGACACCAGCCTTTATCAGCAGCTCAGTGCCAGTGGTGCACGGGACTTGGAGCCAGAACGTGCCGCTTACCACTTTTACACACGTATCGACAGCGACGCGCTGGCCTTTGTTGCGGCAGCCGCTGTGGGCACGGTGCGCGATCCAGACCAAGCCGCGACCCTAATGCTGCCTGTTACGCTAGCGGTTGGTGAGCCATGGCACCTGAGTGGGCCAGGTATCCAAGGCACACGGGTCATGCGCATAGGTGGGCTGCCAACTGCCTTCTGGGAGCTGCGCCGCGCGGCCTGCGTGTATCCACTGGGCTGGGACCTGCTGCTGGTTGATGGGGATCAGCTCATTGGTTTACCCCGCACCACGACGCTGACCGCAGCGGAGGAAGGTTGAGCAATGGCATACGTTGCAGTCAAGGGCGGTGAGGCGGCTATCCAACAGGCGGAGGCGCTCTTCCACGCGCTGAAGGGAGCCGTAACACCTGAGTTGGTGCGCCAAATACAGCAAGCAATGCCTTATCTGGTGGACCGTGTGATGGGGGAAGGTTCGCTCTATGCACCGGAGCTGGCCGCATTGGCGATTGCACAGTCTGGTGGGGACCTCTACGAAGCGGTGCTGCTGCTGCGCGCCTATCGCAGCACGCAGCCGCGCATCGCTTATGCGCAGCCCCTCACCCAAGATGACTTACTGACCGTGCGCCGCATCTCCGCCGCGTTCAAGGACATCCCCGGTGGGCAGGTGCTGGGTCCGACACTTGATTACAGCCATCGCGTGCTGCGTCTGGACTTGCTTGATGGGCAGCCTGAACTGGACGAGGCCGCTGTGGCCCTCATCGCTGACTCCCCGGCAGAACGGCGCTATCCTTTCGTCGCCGATTGGCTGCGCGATCAGGGACTGTTAGACCCAGCGCCCAACGGAGCCGAAACGCCTATCGACAACGCCAATCTCGCCGATGTGCCCGACGTGACGCGCGAGCCGCTGACGATCCCCGCACCCCGTGCGCAGCGCTTGCAAGCCTTGGCGCGTGCCGATACCGGCGGCGTACTGGCGCTGGGATATGCCAGTATGCGTGGCTATGGCCTGGTGCACCCGACGGTTAACGAATTACGCTTGGCTCACGCAGAGGTCCAGGTGAGGCATCCGGTGACGGGCGAGGCCTTTAGCGTCGGGCGGGTGCGCGTCAGCCAGGCGGAGGTCGTCACTGAAGGGGGACGGGGCGGGGCTGCCTACAAGCTGGGCAGCGCAGCGACTCTGGGCTGGAACGAAGTCAAGCTGATCGCAGCGGCCACCCTAGACATCGAGATGAGCAGCGCTCAGCCGCACGCGGCCCACACCGAGGACTTCGTGCTGCATCACACGGAACCCATCGAGTCGTCCGGCTTCTGCATTCACTTCAAGCTACCGCACTACGTGACCTTTGGCAGCAGCATGGATAACCTGCGTAAGGTGGCAGCCATGGTGATGCCTGAAAAGGACACCAAAGCCGCTGCTGTGCCAAAGGAGACCACACCATGAGCCGCCTCGAGTCGCTGGTGAGTGCGCAATCAGGCTACAGCTACGCCTTTCTAGACCCCTTCGCTAAGCGCGAGCTGCGGCGACGGCTGCTGAAGGCTGTAGCGCTGCCCGGCTATCAAGTGCCCTATGCCAGCCGTGAACTGCCTATCGCGCGTGGGTGGGGTACCGGCGGCCTGCAAGTCACGCTCAGCATGGTCGGCCCACAAAGTGTCATCAAGATAATTGACCAGGGCGCTGACGACAGCGTAAATGCTGCCAACCTGCGCCGCTTTATCACCCGGATGAGTGGCGCTGCGACGACTACGGACACGCGCGCGGCAACACTGATTCAGAGCCGCCATCGCATCCCGGAAGAACGCCTGCGTGACGATCAGGTGCTCATCCTGCAAGTGCCGGACCCTGAGCCTTTGCGTTACGTCCAGGCGGAACTGGACAAAGCACGTGATATGCACGCTGACAGCGATTACGCGCAAATGTGGTTAGTGCTCTATGAACAGCTTGTCCGCTTCAAGCGCTATGTACAGGGGGCCAGCTATCCGGTCGTGGTGCATGGGCGCTATCTGATGTCCCCCAGCCCTGTCCCCCGTTGGGATACGCCCATGCTGCACCAGGCCGCCCACTTGACCCTGCTCAGCGCCGGGCGCGAGAAGCGGCTGTATGCTGTGCCGCCCTATACTGACGTGCGTCCGCTGGAGTTCAGCGATGTGCCTTTCCAGGTTGAGGACCAGCGCGGCTGGCGTTGTGCGGTCAGCGATGCGGTTAACAAGTTCATGACTGAACTGCCTCAGGCCGATGGCAGCGCACGTTACCTGCTTTCCGATACGGGTTACATGGATAAGCTGCTGGCGCAGCGCCGTGGTGATCCGGCAAGCATTGGCCCCACCTACTACGACGATGAAGGGAACTTTTATCATGACGGCTACCTTGAGCCGCTCCCCTGACGCACCGGTGATCCGCAGCGATGCGCCTGTGCTGCGCGTTTCCGGTCTGCACAAGCGCTACGGACGTATTACCGCTGTAGAGGACGTCTCCTTGACCGCCTATCCCGGTGAGGTCATCGGCATTGTGGGGGAAAGCGGCAGTGGCAAAAGCACGGTGCTGCGCCTGCTGAACCTGGAGGAAGCCCCTGATGCAGGCCGCTATTACCTGGACCTGCCCGGTGTGGACAGCGCTGCTGAGAATACTGCTGACCTCTTCAGCCTTGACCGCTACGCAAAACGTGCCCTGCGTGTGCAGCACATCGGCATTGTGTATCAGAACCCGCATCTAGGCCTGCGAATGCGCTACAGCAGCAGTGGCAACGTTGCAGAACGCCTGCTGATGGCCGGTGAGCGCAGCTACCACGTGCTGCGTTCTGCTGCGCGTGAGTCGTTGGATGCGTCCGAGTTTCCGCTAGACCGTGTGGACGACCCGCCGCTGCTGCTCTCTGGCGGCATGCAGCAGCGCGTACAGCTCGCCAAGGCCATCGCACTGAAGCCGCGCCTGCTGCTGTTGGATGAGCCGACCACCGGCCTGGATGTTTCGATCCAAGCGACTGTGCTGGATACTTTGAAGCGGCTTCAGCGTGAGCGGCAGATCACCATGGTGCTGGTGTCGCATGATCTGGGTGTGATACGCACACTGGCCGATCGGGTGATCGTGATGCGTGGCGGGCGCGTCATCGAAGGCGGCCTCACCGATCAAGTGATCGAAGACCCACAGCAACCTTACACGCAGCAGCTCGTTCACGCTAAGCTCTAAAAGTCGGAATGGAGTGCATTATGCCTCTGCTTGATGTTCAGCAGCTCAGCAAGACTTTTTATATCCATCATCTGAAGCGTGAAATTCCTGTTTTCAGCGGTCTGAGCTTTACGTTGGAGCCGGGACAGTTCATGCTTGTTGAAGGTCCCAACGGTGCGGGGAAATCCAGCCTGCTGCGCTGCTTGTACCGGACTTACCTGCCTAGTTCGGGGGCTGCGGTGCTGGAATCGAGCTATGGGCGCGTAGACCTCGCACGGGCTGCTGATGTAGACATCCTGGCGCTGCGCCAACGAGACATCGGTTTTGTGACGCAGTTCCTGCGGCCCCGTCCTCGCGTCAGCGCGCTGGAGTTAGTCATGGAGCCGCTGCTGGACGCAGGGCAGCGTTGGCATGATGCCCAAGCTGCTGCCGAGTCGCTGTTGGACGCATTGGGGCTTAAGCGCGCATTGTGGCCGGCCTATCCCACGACTTTCAGCGGTGGAGAGCAGCAAAAGGTAAATTTAGCGCGGGCCTTGATTGCTCCCGAACAGCGCCTGCTGCTGTTGGACGAGCCGACCGCTTCGCTGGATACTGCGGCGCGTGCCTCATTAGTGGAACGGCTGGTGCAGCTCAAAGCAGCAGGCGTCGCCATGATCGGTGTGTTTCATCACCTGGACGATGCTGCTGCCCTCATTGACCGGCGTCTATCGGTTCGGGACTTGGATGCGGTGAACTAGCACCTATAGCAGTACAGCTTGTTCAAGTATTCACGGTGGCATAGCGCGGCGATGCTGCGCCGATACCAGTATAAGGCGTGACAGACCGCCACGCCCAGGCAAAAACTAACCGCCGAACAAGTCCCCAGAGGGTGTGGCTCTTGGGGTGGGCTGTCGCGGTCCGCTTGGCCGCGTCTGAGTTGGTCTGCCTGTAGTCTGGTCCAGGTTGCGGATGGTGATGTTGTCCAGTGTCACTTGGACTGGACCAAGCGTGCCGATGATGCCGACATAGCCCGACGACAAGCTGTCATCCTGCCAGCTGCCGGCGGCCTCACCGTCGATGAAGATGCTGTAGCTGTTATCGATAGCCAGCACGTTAACGCGGTAGGTCTGGTTGAGCACCATGGCCGGGCCGGATGCATCTCCCAGGGACGTGAAGTCTTCGCAGTCATTCAGCAGGCGCGCGGTGCCGGATGTCTCTCCAGACACAGGATCATAGATCATCTCCACATTGCAGAAGTCATCCTGAATGCGCGTGAGGAAGTACAGCCAAGTAGCATCAGGCCCATACTGCGTGTAGGTCACGTCCAGCTCAATGGAATAGTCCTGCGCCGTCATGTAGAACCCGACGTCGGCCACATCCTCTTCTGAGGCCGTCAGGGTCAGCGCGCCGTTAGCGACTTCCCCGTTGTAGATTTCTACCACGTTCGAGTCTGGCACGCTGGAAAAGTCGTAGGTGATCTCGCCACCGGGGATGGGCTGCGCAGGCGGAAAATCGTCACCCGAATCGTCATCGGATGACATGTCGGGTTGGCTTGTGTCTAGGCTCAGTTCCCGGATGTTGATGTTATCCAGAGTCACTTGAGCTGGGCCAACCGTGCCGATGATGCCGACATAGCCCGACGACAAGCTGTCATCCTGCCAGCTTCCGGCGGCTTCACCGTCGATGAAGATTTGGTAGCTGTTATCGATGGCTAGCACGTTAACGCGGTAGGTCTGGTTGAGCACCATGGCCGGGCCAGATGCATCACCCAGGGACGTGAAATCTTCGCAGTCGTTCAGCGGGCGCACGGTGCCGGATGTCTCCCCAGTCACAGGATCGTAGATCATCTCCACATTGCAAAAGTCATCCTGAAGGCGCGTGAGGAAGTACAGCCAAGTAAAATCAGGGCCGAACTGCGTGTAAGTTACATCCAGCTCGATGGAATAGTCCTGCGCCGAGATGTAGAACCCGACTTCGGCCCAATCTTCTTCTGTGGGGGCCGTTAGGGTCAGCGCGCCGTTAGCGACTTCCCCGTTGTAGATGTCTACGATTTCAGGGTCCGGCACGCTGGAGAAGTCGAAAACGATGTCACCCGCCATCGCGCCGCTTGTTTGCGGTGTGGTGTTGCTGCCAAAGAGTCCGCTTGGCGTCGGGGTTGGAGCTGACTGCGAGACTGCCGTATTGCCTTCTGCGTGGATGTTTGCTGTACCGAGCATCCCGACCACGCATATTGCCATGATTGCTGTAATTGTAAAGCGAAGCATAGAGCCTCCAGGAGAGTCATTTGTCAGGCGTTGGGTGGGAAGTGTGGGAGGGCTGCACAGCCCCCCCACAGGAGTGAAGCGATGTCGGGTTTAGCCGTTGCCACGTGCTAGCAGCAGGGTCCAGGTGTTGCCTACCCGGCCCAGGCCGATTTCGGTAAAGTTGCCATCCAGCATGTTCTCGCGGTGACCGGGGGAGTTCATCCAGGCCCGGAAGACGGCGGCTTCATCCACCTGCCCCTGGGCAACATTTTCCCCGGCGGCAGTGTATGCATACCCCACAGTCGTGATACGGTCGCCGAAGCCAGAACCATGAGGTGCAGGGGCAGGAGCGGTGTGACTGAAGTAGCTGCGGCTGACCATGTCCTGTGAGTGACGCAGCGCAGCGATGTTCAGCGATGGCTCATATACTACCGGGCCCAAGTTGTTCGCGGCCCGTTCTGCGTTAATCAAGCGCAGGAATTCTTCACCACCGGACGTACCATTGCCGGGGGCGGTGGGCTGCGGGGTGTTGGGGCGTGGTGTGTTGGGCTGCTGCGTCTTGGTGCCGCCGCCATTGCGGCACACCTTGGCGTCCACGTTAAACAGCAGGGTGTTGTTCACGAAGTAGCTGAAGCTGTCGCGCTGGGCGGGCAGCTTGGCGCTGCCACCCGCCGGGATGACCGGCAGTGTGCCAGCCGTGCGCTTGCCGGTGCTGGCAACGAGTGCGGTGGGTACAGCCTGAGTCGGCGCACTGCCACCGTTGCTCAGG
>CAYWGJ010000051.1:0-17245 GCA_964457835.1 uncultured Anaerolineaceae bacterium | reverse complement strand
AGCGCCGCCGCCGCCACCGACGCCACGTTACGCGCCGGGTCCATGGGCAGGCGGCCCTCATCGCCCGTGATCGCTTCGATGACTACGCCGCTCACGGAGGGGTCACGGCGCGCGACCACGCGGTCCCCCGGCTGTTCGTAGGCCAGACCCAAAATGTCAAAGCCCACGCCGACGTTACCCATGCTGGCGGGGGCGTAAGCTTCTGCTGTGTGTAGGGTTGCCAAAAGGTGCTATCATCCTATGTTGATGACGTATAAAAAGCGCAGCCCAACCCTTAAGCGAGGTGCAGCTTGGCAAGCATACTACAGTGCATGGAATGTGAGGCACAATACCCAATCGACCAGGTGATCTATACCTGTGAGCGCTGCGGCGGCCTGCTGGACGTCAAGCACGAGTTCGACACTGCGTGCATCAGCCGCGCGCTGTTCGATGCACGCCTGGGCAGCCTGGACGCTCCCTACAACAGCGGCGTGTGGCGCTACAAAGAAATCATCTACCCGGACATCGACGACGCGCTCATCGTCAGCCGCCCGGAGGGCAACACCAACCTCTACCATGTGCCGCACCTGGCGGACTGGGCCGGGATCGATACACTGCATCTGAAGCATGAGGGCGAGAACCCGACCGGCTCCTTCAAGGATCGCGGCATGACCGGGGGCCTCACGCAGGCCAAGCGGCTGGGCGTGGCACGCGTGGCCTGTGCCTCCACAGGGAATACCTCCGCGTCGCTGGCCGCCTACGCCGCCTTCGCGGGCATCGAAGGCATCGTCTTCTTCCAGAACAGAGAGATTGCCATGGGTAAGCTGGCCCAGGCCGTCGCCTATGGAGCGACCGGCGTGCGCATCAACGCCGACTTCGACAAGAATCTCCAGCTCGTGCGCGAGGTCAGCGAACACCTGGATATCTACGTGCTGAACTCCGTGAACCCCTTCCGCCTGGAAGGGCAGAAGTCCATCGTGATCGAGATCATTCAGCAGCTCAAATGGCAGGTGCCGGACTGGATCGTCGTGCCGGGCGGCAACCTGGGCAACAGTTCCGCGTTCGGCAAAGCCCTGCATGAGCTGCACGAGCTTGGCCTGATCGACCGCATGCCGCGCTTGGCCGTCATCCAGGCAGAAGGTGCTAACCCACTCTACGAGGCCTACCAGCGCGGCTTTGACGCGCTAAAACCGATAAGCGCCGCCACAATTGCCACCGCCATCAAGATCGGAAACCCGGTCAACTACCCCAAGGCAGTGCGTGCCCTGCGCTGGACCAACGGCGTGGTCGCCCAAGTCAGCGACCAGGCCATCATGGACGCTAAGGCCCGCATTGACGCCAGCGGCATCGGCTGCGAACCGGCTTCGGCCTGCTCACTGGCTGGGGCGCGCCTGCTGGCCCAACAGGGCGTCATCCAGCCGGGTGAACATGTTGTAGGCGTGTTGACCGGCCATGTGCTCAAAGACCCGGACGCCGTAGTCAACTATCACAGCGACCAACTGACGAACATCCGCGCTGCCTACCCCAACCGCCTACATGAGTCGGAAGGCAGCGTAGACGCCCTCGTCAGCATCTTAACTCACGCGCCACAGACTGAGGGTTGAGGGTAAAATCGGTCTCGCATTACAGGCCGCCGTCCTTTATACTCTTGATCCTTAGACCGAAATTGTCAGCTAATCATCCGCCCGCGCTGCCCTGCGGCTGTGGGCGTCTGAAAGTCAGGAGAATGCCCCATGGCTAGAAAACGCCGCATCAGCACGGCCAAGCCGCAGTTCGGCAACAACGTATCCTTCTCACAGAAGAAGACCCGCCGCAAGTTCAGCCCCAACATGCAGTGGAAGCGCCTCTATGTGCCGGAACTAGGCCACACGGTGCGCGTGCGTATCTCCGTGTCGGAAATGCGCACCATCGACAAGATCGGTATCAAGGAATTCCTCAAGCGCCGCGGCATGACGATCAAGCAACTGGTGGACTAGCGCGCCCCTCACACAACCGAGTCCCCCCAACAGGCACCCGTCACCGAGATGGGTGCCTTTGCCTTGAACACCCTTCGCCTTGCAACATATCTAAACCGCATAACGCCTCAGGATATTCAGCGCCCGCGAAATGTGATATAAATGGACTACAGATCATTAGTCTATTTACCACGCTGCCAGGCCAGCATCAGAAGCGAGGCGCGATTAATGTCAGAGGTCAAAGTACAAGCTGTGAACACCGACTCCGCTTGGATTGTGCGGTTCCATTTCACGCGCTCGCATCGTTCCATGCAGCTCTTGCTCACCGATGAGATGATCGTCGGACGCAAGGATAAAGCGGCGGTCATAACCGAAGACATCGTGGACCTCTCGCCTTACGGAGCCGAGGACGAAGGCGTCTCGCGACGGCATGTGCGTATCTACCAGGAAGACAATCACCTGCGCGTCACCGACCTCAACAGCGGCAACGGCACCTGGCTCAACGGCGACCGCCTAGAAGCCAACGCCCCACAAGAACTCAAACACGGTGATGACCTGCTGTTAGCCCATTTAGCAATCGGCGTCGAAGTCGTGATCTCACCGCGCCCTGGCAGCAACCTGCACAAGCAGCAGAGCCTACAGCTCCACGATCAAGAACACGAAGCCAACGGCCAAACCATCCTGCTCGTCATCAACAATGCCGACGTGCTCAATCTGCTCTCGGCGGTCCTGATGCGTGCAGGCTACAAAATCAGCACCAGCCGCGACACCCTGAGCGCTATCCGCGTCTTCAAGCAGCAGCGACCCGCCGCAGTCATCGTCGATATGAACCTGCCGGACATCAACGGCTTGGAGCTGTGCCGCTACATTCGCCGCGACACAGAGCTGCACGGCACGCCGGTCATTGGCTTTGACACGCACAGCGGTCGCCAAAGTGCCGAAGCGGCTATTGAAGCCGGTGGGGATGTCTTTATCGACCTGCCCATCAACCTCAACGAATTGCGCCACGTCGTCTCGTCACTAGTCGTGCAGCACGAAAAAGGTATCAGCGCGCTGCAAACCAAGCACCTAGTCGCCACCGCCCCCCTGCGCGCCGTGGAACCGGAGTCCCGTAAGGAATCAGCGGTGCTGTTCATAGCTGGAAACTCTGAGCCGATCACGCTGAACCTGCGCACCCCGGTGGTCTTCGGGCGCAAAGTGGCTGCCAGTGAAAAGAACCACATCGACCTGACCCGCTTCAATGCCATGGAATACGGCGTATCGCGGCGTCACGCGCGCATATGGCGCGACGAGAACGGATTTTACGTGGAAGATAACGGCTCGGTGAACGGCACTTATGTCAACGGTGAACCCGCCAAATCCGGCAGCCGAGTAGCGCTGAAAAACGCAGACGAAATCCGCTTGGGCAAGCTGCGCATGTACATCTACTTCCTGACTGACGAAGACATCCCAGTGCCCTGAGCCTACCCAAGCCGCCCTATGTCCCGAACTGCCGGTCTCCAGCATCACCCAGACCCGGCACGATGAAGCCGACCTCGTTGAGGTGATCGTCTACTGCCGCCACGTAAATGGGCACGTCAGGGTGATCCTGCTGCATACGAGCGATGCCTTCCGGCGCGGCGATCAAGCCCATGTACTTGATGCGCTGCACGCCCCATTCCTTAATGATCTGTACCGCCGCGGACGCCGAGCCACCAGTCGCCAGCATCGGGTCCAGCACAATACACTGCGGGATGGTCGGCGCGGAAGATAAGCGGTTGTAATACTGCACGGGGCGCAGCGTTTCCTCATCACGGTACAACCCGATGTGCCACACCTGCACGTTGGGCAGCAGTTCCATCACACCCTCGACCATGCCCAAGCCCGCCCGCAGCACCGGCACAATGCCGATCTTCTCCGTTTCGCAGCCGTTCGCTTCAGCCAACGGAGTCTGCACCTTACGCGGCTGCAACGGCAGGTCCTGTGTAGCCTCATAACACAAAAGCAGCGTCAACTCCCGCACTAACTCACGGAACTCACGGTGATTGCTCTTCACATCGCGCAGGGCGGTCAGCTTGTGCTTGACAAGGGGGTGCTGTGACACGTGAACATCAGCCATGGGCGCAGCCTCCTGTGAGATCGTGTGTTGTCAAATATGCAGCGCAGGGCTAGTATAGCTTGGCAGAACAAAATATCACAATGGAGACCACAATGACCGACGAAAAACGTCTGGTCACCGGGGGCCAACGCCCCAACGAACGCGAAAACATCGCCCTGCGCCCCAAGCTGCTGCGTGACGTAGCCGGGCAGGACCGCGTGCGCAGCAATCTGAAGATCATCATCGACGCGGCCAAAGCCCGCGGGGAACCCATCGACCACGTCCTCTTCCATGGGCCGCCCGGCCTGGGCAAAACGTCCTTGGCCCACGTCGTCGCCAACGAGATGGAAGCCACCATCCGGGTAACCGCCGGTCCGTCGATCGA
Organism: uncultured Anaerolineaceae bacterium; assembly: GCA_964457835.1. GTDB lineage: Bacteria > Chloroflexota > Anaerolineae > Aggregatilineales > Phototrophicaceae > CAYWGJ01. Next base: position 12,849 of record CAYWGJ010000051.1, on the reverse strand, counting down.
GCGCGCTGGAGACCTGGCCGCCATCCTGACCCACATGAAGCGCGGCGACATCCTCTTCATCGACGAAGTGCACCGCTTGGGCCGCGCCGTGGAAGAAATCCTGTACCCGGCCATGGAAGACTTCGCGCTGGACATCGTGATCGGCAAAGGGCCGGCGGCCAAGAACGTGCGCCTGAACCTGCCCCGCTTTACTGTGATCGGCGCTACCACCCGTCCTTCCCTGCTCGCTCGACCGCTGCGAGAGCGTTTCGGCGGGCACTTCCGCCTGGAATACTACGAGCTGCCTGCCATGGAGCAGATCATCCGCCGTGCCGCCGGGATGCTCCAAGTCGAGATCACGCCTGAAGGCCTAACCGAAATCGCCCGGCGTGCCCGCGGGACGCCGCGTGTCGCGCTGCGGCTGCTGCGCCGCGTCCGCGACTACGCGCAGGCCCGCGCTGGCGGCATCATCACCGGCCCCGTCGCGGGCGAAGCCCTGCGACTCATGGAGATTGACCTGCTGGGCCTAGACGACATCGACCGCCGTATACTGACCGCCATCATCGGAAAATTCGACGGTGGACCGGTCGGTGTGCGTACCCTGGCCGCCATGATCGGCGAAGATGAGGGCACCATCACCGAAGTCTACGAGCCGTACCTGCTTCAGCTCGGCTTTCTGGGCATCACCAAGCAGGGCCGCATCGCCCTGCGTGACGCCTACGAACACCTCGGCCTGGAATATACGGATAAATCCGCGCCGGACGAGGACGAGGACGCCCCTAAGCAGGAGACGCTGTTTTAGCGCAATCACACCCACTTCCCCGCGTAAGACCCGCCGCATACCCGCCCTCTATATCCATGGGGGCGGGTGACTGCGCCCCACACATCCAGCACACAGAGGGCCAACAGACACCCATGAGCATCCCACTTGACGACTTCGACTACGACCTGCCCGAACATTTCATCGCGCAGCACCCCGTGGAACCCCGCGATGCCTCTAAGCTGATGGTGCTCAACCGTCAGGATGGCAGCATTACGCACCGCGTCTTCCGCGACGTGATCGAATATTTTAACCCCGGCGACGTGCTGGTGCTCAACAACACCCGCGTGATTCCCGCCCGCCTGCCCGCCCGCAAAGAAAGCGGCGGCGCGGCAGAAGTGCTGCTGCTGCGCCAAATCGACGAAACCACCTGGCGCGCTGTCGTCGGCGGTAAACGCATCGGCGAAGGGGCCACGCTCCGCTTTGAGGGCACCGACATCACCGCGACCATTGTCCGTGAGCTGGACGGCACCGAGCGCGAGGTCCGCTTCAGCGCGCCAGTCAATGACCTGCTGCACGACATCGGCCAAACGCCGCTGCCCCCCTACATCCACGAAACCCTGGAAGACAGCGAGCGCTACCAGACCGTCTACAGCCGACACGAAGGCTCCGCCGCCGCACCAACCGCCGGCCTGCACTTCACGCCTGACCTGCTGATTGCTCTGCGCGATAAAGGCGTGCAGTTGGCCTACGTGACGCTGCACATCGGCCTAGACACCTTCGCCCCTGTCCGCAGTGCACACATCGAAGAACACAAGATGCACAGCGAATGGGCACAGCTCAACGCTGATAACGCCCGCATCATCAACGACGCCAAGCTGGGTGGCAAACGGATTATCGCCGTGGGCACCACCGCCGTGCGTACCCTCGAAACCGCCGGCATCCTCAGCGCAGGCGGCGACCCCGCCAATCCCGCCGCCCTGGGCGACCTGTGCCCCTGGCGTCCAGTGATCGCCTTTGAACGCGACACGGAGCTGTTCATCTACCCCGGCTTTAAGTGGCGCGTGGTGGATGCCATGGTGACCAACTTCCACCTGCCCAAGTCCACCCTGCTGATGATGTTGAGCAGCTTTGCCGGGCGCGAAACGATCCTTAACGCCTACGAAGTAGCCAAGGCACAAAACTACCGCTTCTTCAGTTTCGGTGACGCCATGCTCATCGAATGAGCTGCGCAAACTCAGCGTTGACCACCCTAGCCTCGCCGACTATAATGTGCATGTACTGCCCCATCCCGCTTGGGGCAGTTTGTTAACCTTTCAACAGCGCAAGCCAATTTTCCCCGCGTGCTGGACGCACTCAGTACGGCAGTGGAAGCAAGCGAAGATTGGAGACAGTCATGTATGCAGTAATCCGCACGGGTGGGCGTCAGTACCGTGCTGAAGTCGGTGACCTCATCGACGTCGAACGCCTGCCTTACGAAGTCAACGAGAGCTTCGAAATCACCGATGTGCTGATGCTCGGCAATGGTGAAGAAGCCACCATCGGCCAGCCCACCGTCTCAGGCGCTGTCGTGCGCGTCACTGTGGTGGACCAGTACCGCGCCAAAAAGGTCGTGGTGTTTAAGTACCGTCAGCGCACCAATTACCGTCGGCGCAAAGGCCACCGCCAGCACTACACCCGCCTACGCATCGACGAAATTGTCGCCTAGGGCTGCATCCAGCAGCAACCTGAGTCGATTGAAGGAGAAAGCAGCATGGCACACAAAAAAGGTGCAGGCTCCACTAAAAACGGACGCGATAGCAATTCTAAGCGCCTGGGCGTGAAGCGCTTCGGCGGCGAGTTCGTGATTCCTGGCAACATCATCGTGCGCCAGCGAGGCACCAAGTTTCACCCCGGCGAAAATGTCGGCATCGGCAAGGACCACACCCTGTTTGCTCTCATCGAAGGCTACGTCGTGTTTGAGCGGATGCGCGGGCGCGGCAGCCAAAAGCAGGTGAGCGTCTACACCGAAAACCCGAACCCTAACGGGCGTCCAGCAGCAGAAGCCACTGAGTCCGCCGCGGACTAAAGCGCACAAACCAGCAGCACCCATTGACCTGAAACGCCCGCCACGCTACTCCACACCTCAGGAGCCGTGGCGGTCATATGTGAGGAGAACCCCACACCATGAAAGCTGACCTGCACCCGAAGTGGTACCCACAAGCCATCGTGACCTGCGCCTGCGGCAACACCTGGACGACCGGGGCCACCATCCCGCAAATTAAGACCGACATCTGCTCAGCCTGCCACCCCTTCTACACCGGTGAACAGCGCATCGTGGACACCGAAGGCCAGGTGGACCGCTTCTACAAGCGCCTGCAAGTACGCGACAGTATGCGCAACCAGCGTGAAGAACGCGAACAAGCCAAGACCCCGCTGAACCTGGCCTTAGAAGAGCTGGGCTTAGATAAGCGCGCTGTCAACGTCCTGAAGGAAAACGATATGGTCACCGTCCAGGACTTCCTGGATAAGCTGGCCGCTGGCGATGACGCCCTGCTGGCGATGCCCGGCATCGGCCAGAAAATCCTGGCAGACGTGAAGAAGATGCTGCGCAACCAAGGCTACGAGCTGCCCCAGGCCGCCGAGTCCTAAGCAGCGGATAAACACATAGACACCCCTCAGGCAGGGAGGCCAATTGCCCCCTGCCTTTCACGTTACACACCACTCGCACAAACGCCAACATGCCAGGGGGCAGCACACCGTGATTCACCATTCAGGCCGCCTTGAAGTCATCTGCGGCAGTATGTTCTGTGGCAAAACCGAAGAACTGATCCGCCGTGTGCGCCGGGCAACTATCGCCCGTCAGAAAGTGCAGGTCTTTAAGCCAGAACTCGACGACCGCTACGGCATCGAACAAGTTACCAGCCACAACGGACAGGGTATCGAAGCCCAGGCCATCAGCCGCGCCCAAGAGATCATGACACGGCTGAAGCCAGACACTACCGTTGTGGCTGTAGACGAAACCCAATTTTTCGACGACGCCATTGTGCCAGTCCTGGAACAGCTTGCGGACCGGGGTCTACGCGTGATGGTTGCCGGGCTGGACCTGGACTTTCGGGGGCTGCCCTTCGGCCCCATCCCGCATTTAATGGCCCTAGCGGAAGAAGTGACCAAGCTGCGCGCCATCTGCGTGGTGTGCGGCGAGCCAGCCAGCCGCTCGCAGCGCCTGGTCAATGGCCGCCCGGCCCACTTCGACGACCCCATCATCCTGGTGGGCGCCGACGAACGCTATGAAGCCCGCTGCCGCTCGCACCACATCGTGCCGGGCAAACCCGTTGAAGGACACCATGGCGCAAAAAAGGAGACCACGTTAAAATGATCATGGCGTAAGCCCGTACTTTGCGTACACAGTGTTTACGTCTCGTGCTGCCGATTACGTGTATGTAAGGGAAGGATTGAGTCTTATGGCTGTTGCAGCCGGTAGTGTCACCCAACCAATTCCAGAAAACCGCCGCGAGGACCTGTGGCTGCGCACGCGGCGCTGGGACCTCATTTACATCACCTTCAGCGTGATCTTGGTGCCCCTGCCCTATCTCATCTACCTGGCCGTGCGTGACTGGTTCGGCATCGACGACGACATTGCCCGTAACTCCGTTAACGGCTTCGTTGCGATTGCTGTGGGCGGTCCGCACATGATGTCCACCTTCCTGCGCACCGGCCTTGACGAGAACTTCAAGCAGCGTTACCCGATGATCCTCCGCTCGTCAGTGATTATCCCAGTGGTGGTGGTGTCGCTGGCCTTCGTCAACCTCAACCTATTGTTGACAGTCTTCTTCTTCTGGGCGGCCATGCATGTGCTGCATCAGATCACCTACATTGTGGAACTGTACAACCACAAAGAGCACAACTTCGTGCGCAGTGGGTCGGCAGTCTCCTTGTACGCGCGCGGTGTGGACTACGCCGTCGTGCTCACCAGCCTCTTCCCGATTGCCGCGCTCAAAATCAGCCAAGGCGCGTTCGAGATCGGCGTCAATGACCTCACTAGCGCCATCCCGGACGCCTTCGAACAGGAATGGTTCTTCTACCTGATGAGCGGTGTGTTCGCAGTGGCCGCAATGGCATATGTCGTCAAGACCGTTCAAGAATGGCGCGGCGGCTACCTCAACGTGCCCAAGACGGTCTTCATCGTCTTCACCGTGATTGTCGCCTTCACCATGCCTGCCCTGCCCAACCTCGACACCGCCTTTCAGGGCCTGAACGTGTGGCATTCCTTCCAGTACTTGGCGATCACCTTCTACATCATCAAGATTCGCCAGGCCTACGGCAACCTGGACAAGACCGCGCCGCTGGTGGCCCGCTTCAGCCGCAGCAGCGAGGACTCGCGCGGGCTGTACCTGCTCAGTACCGTGATGCTGGGCGGCTCTATCTTGATCTTCATCGTAGTCTTCGCCATTGCGCAATTCATCACACCCGGTTACATCGACCCCAACGACGCCACCTTGCTGTCGAACTGGCGCTTCGACGTAGCCTACTACACGGCGATTCTAGCCTTCCTCTGGATCCATTACTACCAGGACCACTTCTTGTTCACGGACTTTGAAGCCCTAGACGACGCTCAGTACGGTCCGGCCAACAGCCCTGCGGGGTCACCCGCCATCGGCGACTAAGGCGGACGCGTCAACTTAATACACACAAAAAAGCGGCGCTCACGTTTGATGAGCGCCGCTGCGTATGTGCTGGATGCTGTGCTGCCTCAGGGGAAGGCCTGTGACACCCACTGCATCGGGTCCACCACCGTGCCGTTGACCCACACCTCCCAGTGCAGGTGCGCGCCGGTAGAGCGTCCGGTAGTACCCACCGTACCGATGAGTGCCCCCGCCTGGACGAAATTCCCCAAGCTGACGCTGCGATCGCTGAGGTGGGCGTAGAGGCTGTAGATGCCCCAGCCGTGATCGATCATGACCGTGGTGCCGCGGATCACCAGCGTATCCGCCAACACGACGCGCCCGCCCGCCGCCGCGTAGACCGGTGCCCCAGGCGGGGCCGCAAAGTCTGCGCCACTGTGCACACTGGCATAGCTGCTGTTATACGAGCGCGTCGCACCGAAGATAGCGTTCATAGGCGCTGCCACAGGCAGGCTCAGCGGTCCTGTGAAGTAGGCTTCTGGGCTGAAACCCTGCGCCACGCTGCGCAGCACACTGGTCTCGTTGTCGTCCGCCGCCTGAGACAGCAGCACTGCCTTCTCACCCGCGATCGTGACGAACTGCGTGCCATAGTTACCAGCAGTAACGTTCAGGTTGGCCGTGAAAGTGGTCGTTTGTGCGGCGGCGTCCAACACAGTCAGCGTCAGCGGATACACGCCCACGGCTGTCGCTACCGGCACCCCGATATAAAGTTGATGCCGCAGGCCGCCGTCCAATACTGCCACGGGCAGCTCGCGCTCTAAGAAGCTGGCCCGCAGCATAGATGGGCTGACTGTCGTGATGATGACGCGCCCGGTCTTGCCCTGCGTTAGCACCGGGGGCTGCACATCAAAGCCTGTCAGCACTGGGGGCAGCAAAGACGTCAGCTCCAGCGCCGCGCCTTCCACACCCGGCACGATGATCGGCTGCCCAGCGTAGATCATCGAAGCGTTGGCAATGCCGTTGACCGCCTGGATCGCCTCCACGCTGACACCATACTGCTGCGCGATGCTGAAGAGCGTCTCGCCTGCACCAATAGTGTGCGTCAGGGTGGGCGCGTTCGGGTCCACGCCGATGCTTTGCAGCTCGGCCTCGGCTTCAGTTTCCGGCACGCTGGCCGCGGTCTCTGCTTCCGGGCGGATGGTCAGGTTCTGGCCGATATAGAGCGCATTGGGGTTGGCAATACCGTTGAGCGCCACCAGCTCGTCCACGCTGACGCCGTAGGTGGCCGCGATGCTTTCCAAGGTTTCGCCAGGGGCGACGCTGTGCGTCGTGGGTGGAACGACAACCGGCGCAGGTTCCAGCGGGATGAGCAGGCGCTGCCCCACCGCGATGCTGGCGACGTTGGTGATGCCGTTGGCCTGCGCGATGTCCTCCACAGTCAGGCCATAGCGCAGCGCAATGCGGAAGAGGTTCTCACCGCGCTGCACGACGTGGACCGTCACCGCCGGGTCCTGTTGGGCAACTGCGGGCAGCGCCAGTGTCAACAGGACAAGCACGAGCAGCAGTTTACGCCTCATGAGCTGGCCGACTCGTCAAAACGCAGCCGGTCGCCCACCTGCACACGCTCCAGCACCTCGACGTTAGCCTCCAGGTAGTACTGAGCCGGTGCCGAAGGTGCATACACCGGACGCCAAGGCTTTGCCAGTTTCTTATCCACCACGCGGCCTTCAGCGTCCAGCCACACAACAGCAATCGAAATGAACATGTTAAACATGTGAATGGCCGTGTGCGCCACCCCTTCTTTATTGGTAACGAACAACAGGCCCTCGTCCGCGGGCAGACGCCGCACGAACTGAAGGCCCTTAAGGTGACACCAGTAGCTGGCACACAGGCGGGTGCGTGGCAGGATCACCTCGCCTGTGTCTACATTACGTAGAGTTACCCAATCCGTCATCGCTAAGGCAGCACCAGTACTTGACCTGCGTTGATGCGGTTGGCGTTCAGGATACCGTTCACCTCTGCTAGGCGCGCTACAGGGACGTTAAAGCGCAGCGCGATGCGGTAGAGTGTGTCGCCGGGCCGGACCGTGTAGGTTTCCGGGCGAGCCACTTCACCAGGCGGCACCGGCGTCGGGGCCACGGCCTGGGCCGGCACCAGCAGCACCTGCCCCACACTCAAGCTGTTCACGTTGGTGATCCCGTTGAGCTGTGCCAATGCCTCGACTGTGGTGTTGTAACGATTAGCAACGGCCACCAGCGTATCACCGGGACGCACGCTGTAGGTGGTGGTGCCACCCGGACTCACAGGTGGCTGGGTCGTGATGCCTGGTAGGCCCGGCGTCGCTGTCACCACAACGACTACCGGCGAGGTGGTCGGCGTGGCGGTGGGCACAAAGCCCGCGCGCACCGGGATAATCAGGCCCTGACCCACGAAAATCAGCGCGCTTTCGTCCAGGCCGTTCGCTTCCAGGATCACCTTGAGGGCACTGTCGTAGCGGGCGGCTAGGTCGCTGACGTTATCGCCAAACTGCACGGTGTGCAGCACCCGGCCTGGGAAATCGGCAATTGTCACGTCGCTATCCGCAGCTGTGGTGGGCTGCACCGCGATCATCGTTGCGGTTGGCTCCAATACCAGCGGCGTAGCCGTCGGCTCAATGGGCGCTGCCGTCGGCGGGACATCCGTGGCGGGCAGCGGAGTCAGTGTGGGCACCGCTGTGAAGGACGGTGTAAAGGTGGGCGTGGGCGGCAGCGGCGTCGTCGTGACGACGATCACCACCGGCGTCGCGGTGGGCTGCGGCTGTTGCGCGGCGTTCTGCGTAGCGATAGCCTCAGCCGTACCTGTCACGCGCACCTCCAGCGCCACCTGTGTCGCGGTGAGCAAGAAGGGGTTCACCGTCGGCTCCACTGGCTGAGCGCTGTCCTCAGTTGGCGGCGGCAGTGTCGGCGCTGCCGTGACTGGGGCCAGCGGCGTTAGCGTCGGGATGACAACCTCGTCGGTGGCTTCCGGCACCAGTGCGGGCGCATCGTCGGATGTCGGCTGCGGTGCGGTGGCTTCCGCGGTGGCTTCCGCCGTGGGCTGCACCGGGACCGTGGTCGGCGGCATATCAGTCGGCTGTACAGCGACTTCAGTCGGCGGCACATCCGTCGGATCAGCGCCCTGTGCCGCGCCATCCACTGGTGCTAGCGCGGCATCGTCCAGATAAATGTGCGTTTCCAGACGCGCTTCCAGAGCCACAGCGCGCACAAAGACCGTCACCTGTACGTCTTCACCTGCTGTTGCCGTGACACTGTAAGTACTGTAGGCATCGTAGATCACGCTGGGTGCGGACCATACGATGTCAACACTTTCAGGGTCGGTGCCCGCGTTGGGGTCAATGCCCACTTCAATCGTAACTAGAGCGGGGTCCACGCTGACCGCCGGGTCCCCGGTATCGCGCGTAGACCACACGTAAGCGTCTACACTGAACCGATAGGCCTCACCGGGCACAATGCCAGCGCTGGTCTGGTACAGACCAGCGGTAAAAGGTGCCAGGAAAGAAAACATTCCCTGGGCCTCCCCGGTTTGCGCACGCCCCGCGGGAGCGATGTTAAAACCGGGACGCTGACTATCCGGCCCCAGGGTCCAGGCCTGCCATCCCTCGGCGACGAGAGTATCAGGTGCCTGCTGTGGGTACGGGCCATCAAAGCCTGGGTTGGTCAGCACGTTTTCCGCCTGACCACGGACAGGTACTGCACTGATGAAGAGCATCATGGTGATCCCTAGGACGACCATGGGCAATGCTGGGTGGTTTCGCATGAGAAGTCCCCCGGACTGCTGCACGTCGATACAAAGCCAAACTACAGCTAAGTATACGGTTTGCAGGCCTAGAGGACAAATCACAGCGGCAAAGCGTGTGGAGGGGTTCGTAAATGCACACACAGCGCCAACCTAGGGTATACTGTTAAGAAGGGTCGCCACACCCAAGGAGACGCACGATATGCATCTGCATGAACACCAATCGAAGAAGCTGCTCACACAAGGCGGCATCCCCATCCCACAAGGTCAGGTGACCCAGCGCGCCACCGAAGCAGAAGCGATTGCCAAGCAGCTCGGCGGCCCGGTGATCGTCAAAGCGCAGGTCCTCAGCAGCGAACGCGGACGCGCGGGCGGCATCATCGAGGCCTACACCCCGCAGGATGCCCGAAGCGCTGCCGAAACCCTGCTCGGTGCAGAGATCAAAGGCCGCCAAGTGCAGCGGGTCCTCGTGGAAACCCTAGAGGCCGTCACGCAAGAACTGTTCATCGCCTTCACCTACGATCGCAGCCGTGGACAAACCGTGCTGGTGGCGTCTCGCTTCGGCGGCAAAGACGTCGAAGCTTCGCCCGATGCCGTGCTCACCCAGGCTATTGACCCGCTCGTCGGCCTACATACCTACCAGCTCACGCAGATGCTCAGCGAGATGGACGTGCCGCGCCAGGTTTGGCTCGAATTCGTGCGCATCGCCCATGCGCTGTACCGGACCTACGAATCCATTGACGCAACTCTGATGGAGATCAACCCACTGGGCCTCACTGAGGACGAACACCTCGTCGCGCTGGACGCCAAAATCCGCCTGGATGACAACGCGCTCTTTCGCCAACCCGCGCTGGCCCAGCTCTATGACCCGATACATGAACACCGCATCGAAACTCAGGCCCGCGCCGTGGGCATCCGCTACGTAAAGCTGGATGGCCAAATCGGTTGCCTAGTCAATGGTGCCGGGCTGGCGATGACCACCATGGACCTTATCGGCCATTACGGCCAAGCCGACGGCATCCGCGCGGCCAACTTCCTGGACATCGGCGGCGGAGCACAGGCCGATCACGTCGCGGATGCCCTGCGCATCATCCTGGCCGATACCGACCTGCGCTGCGTGCTGGTGAATATCTTCGGCGGCATCACCCGCTGCGACGAAGTAGCCGAAGGGATCATCAGCGTGTGCCGCAGCACGCCGCCCAACGTGCCCTTCGTGGTGCGGATGCGCGGCAGCAACGCCGACGAGGGCTGCCTGTTGATCGACCAGGTGGGCATTCCCAACCTCTACCACGCCGACAGCCTCAGCGACGCCGCACAACAGGCGGTAGCCATCGTCCGCAGGCTGAACTACGCCGAAAGGCCCCCCCTATGAGCATCCTAGTTCATCGTGATACGCGCGTGTTGATACAGGGCATAACAGGCCGCGAAGGCAGTTATCACGCCATGCAGATGATCGAATACGGGACAAATGTGGTGGCAGGCGTTGTGCCTGGACGCGGCGGGGAATGGACACACGGTAAGCCAGTCTTTGACACAGTGCGCCTCGCTATCGAAGCCACTGAAGCCGAAGCCAGCCTCATCATGGTGCCGCCCGCTTTCGCCGCCGACGCCATCTTTGAAGCCCTCGACAGTGGCGTTCAGCTTATCGTGTGCATCACGGAAGGCATCCCCATCCGCGACATGATGCGTGTGAAACCCGTCGTGCAGCGTCACAACGCCCGGCTCATTGGCCCCAACGGCTTCGGCATCCTGTCACCGGGGCGCGTCAAGATGGGCACCATGCCGCACCGAATCGCCATGCCCGGCAGTGTCGGCATCATCTCAAAGAGCGGCGCGCTGTCCTACGAGATCATCGACGCCATGACCGCGCTGGGAATCGGGCAATCGACCATCGTCGGCATCGGTGCAGACCCCATCCTGGGCACGGACTTTTTGGACGTACTCACGATGTTCGAAAATGACCCGGAAACCAACAGCGTCGTGATGGTGGGCGAAATCGGAGGCCGTGAAGAGATCGCCGCCGCCGACTACATCGCGCGGCGCATGACAAAGCCCGTCGTGGCCTTCATTGCGGGGCGCAGTGCCCCAGTCGGCACAACCATGGGTCATGCCGGGGCTTTCATCGCGGATGAACTAGATACCGCCGAGAGCAAAATGGACGCACTGCGCAACGCGGGTGCACTTGTGGCCGACAACCTCGACGACGTGCCCCTGATGCTCCAGCAGATCATGCCATCGGCGTAAGCACGTTCAGCGCTCTGCAAACTCCCGCAGTACGGGCAGCACGTCCCGCTGACCCAGGTGATCCTCAATCAGGTCGCGGACACCATGTGCGTCCTGGTCGCGGTTTAGCACCAGCACAATGGGACGCCGCTGCGAATCGCGCATCAAGATTTGCAAGTGACCGGGCAGCCACATGTCGCCATTGACCAGGTACACCGTGTCGATTTCGGCCATCGCCACGCTGCAATCCGCCTGCCACAAGCGGGACAGCACGCCCACGCGGTGCACCTCGATATGATCCGCGTACACCTCCAGGACGCCGTTCGCGGCGCGTAGGGTCTGTAGCGCTTCAGTCATGGGAGTCACTCCATACTTACACTTCACGAGCGATTTTCCCCTCAGCATAGCGGATTATGTGCCCATGGCTCTACTGCATATCGTCACGGATGCGGTCGTCAGGTGTCACGCGCGTCACAGACTCAACCGGTAGCCAGCCCATCCGCCCATCTGGGAGCGCGACCCGCAGCCAGGCTTCCGACTCACCCGTAACGCGCACTTCTGCCGCCGCGTAAAGCGTGAACAGCGTCGGATACTCGTCACCGGGGCCGCTGTGGGCCGTGGCCTCAAAGGCCGTCACTACCGCCGCCGGACGGTGAGTGTCCACAACCAGCCGCCCCCCCCACAGCAGCAGCAGCAGCAGGCTCAGCCCGGTCACCACGATCAACAGGCCGCGCAGCCGGCCCAACGCCCGCCGCAGCAACCAGCCCGCACCCAATGCAAAACTCAGCGTCCAGACAGCCAACGTCAGCGCGGAAAGCTCTCCCAGTGTGAGCACGCCCTCTGTGAAGACGGCCAAGTTGTCCAGCAAGGCATGCGGCTCCGTCTGCACATCGACGCGCACCGCCCGCACCAAGCTCACACCGAAGCTCACTGCCGGGTCACGCGGAGCCAGGCGATACGCCCGCAGATAGTTCAGCAGCGCACGGCCCAAGTCCCCCTGCTGATAATAGGCACTGCCCAGGTTAGTATGGCGCGCCGCCGTGCTGCCCTCGACGGTGATGAGCGCTTCGTAGGCCGTGACCGCTGCCGCAAAATTCCCGGATTCGTAGGCCGCCGCCGCGTCCGCATCGGTCATGGACTGCGCGGAAACCCGCATCCCGCCCAGCAGCAGAATTAGAACAGCCAGGACCCACCTCATGCCTGCGGCCCTCCGTCCCACGCGCCATGCAGCGATTCCAGCGCCGCCGCAGCGTCACGGACCAGTGCGTCCAGCGGGATAATTCCCGGCGGCACATAGCGCCCATCTTGCGCGCGACGCAGCACGGACTCCAGTGCGCGCAGGGGCGTATCCGGCACGGACTCAGTGAGCACGTCCAAGGTCGTTACACAGCCCGCGCTGCGCTCATGTAGATAGCCGAACACCGTGTCCTCTACCTGCGCGTAAGCCGCCCGACCCTGCACATCAACTGCCGCACGCAGCCGATCCCGCGCGGTCAGCAGTGCCCGCCG
>CAYWGJ010000050.1:0-17371 GCA_964457835.1 uncultured Anaerolineaceae bacterium | reverse complement strand
TTCAGGGGTCTGTGTGGGCGGTGTTATGGGTTCAGGGGTCTGTGTGGGCGGTGTTATGGGTTCAGGGGTCTGTGTGGGCGGTGTTGTGGGGTTTTGGGTAGCGGTCAAGGTTGCTGTTGGATCAGGTATGTCATTATTAATTTCGGGGGGGCAGTTACTGTGATGTTGGCTTCTTCAGCCACAGCAGGCGGTACAGATTCCGCCGCAGGAGTGCAAGCAGTCAACAGCATCAATGTGATAAACACCCATGATAAAAAGACAGGCATTGTTCTTCTTTCTGGAAGATACGTACATTGTATCTACGTTCGATTATAGTATAGCAAGGGTTTTGCGTGCAAAACCGTTAAGATGTCGCGACAAAGGAGGATACGAGCGTCTGTAACGGGACATAGGCGGGCACACCACCCTAGCCTCCTGCAGACCCCGGTGTTCTGGGCGCGCTTACTCATCAGCGCGCACACTGCGCAACACCTCTTCATACGCACTCACAACCTTCCCAACACTGAAATTCGCCTCAGCGTAAGCACGCAGTGCAGCACTAACTTGAGCACAGTAATCGACATCATTCAGCAGGCGTTCAATTTGGGCAATCATGCCATCCACATCTTGATGAGCCACCGTCGCCTCAGGGACCCCTGTCCGCGCCAAGACCACGCTCATCAGCCCTTCCACAGCGATAACCGGCGGCGTGCCGCTGGCGAACACCTCATAAAGCTTGGCCTGAAAGCGCATCTTATCCACCGGGTTATCGTGCAGCGCCCAATAAGTGATGGATGACGTGGCCCAGAAACCCGGTAGTTCATCGGCATCCACCCATTCGATCCAGCGACAGTGCGCATACTCCGGGCGTGACAGCGCTGACGCCAGTGTATCCTTCTGCCCCCCAGTGCCCACAAACAGAAAACCCAGGTCATCCCGCCAACGAAAATGCAAGGCCACCGCCAGCATCGTTTCTAGGTCAATATGCGGCCCCAGCACACCTAGGAACGTCACCCAACGCTTTTCACCCAGTGCATATTTCGCGCGGAACGCCGCCGACTCCTGCCCAGGTCTGAGGGCATCCAGGTCCGTTGCGCTGTAGATCACCTGCGAATGCCGCACTGGACCAATGCGTGCTTCGATGGACTCGATGAGGCCGTCGTAGAGTGTCGTGATCGCCGCTGCATGGCGTTGAGTCAAATTGGTCAACCAGGCAAAGAGGCGATAGACGCGGCTGTCCTGCGATACTACACCGGCCACATGCAGGTACTCCGGCCAGAAATCTGACACGTTGAGCACGTAAGGCACACGCATGATCTTGCTCAGTAACCAGGCGGCCAGCCCGGTAAAAATGGGCTGATTCTCGACAAACATGACGTCTGGGCGCTGGACGAACAAACCGCGCACGCTGCACGTCAACATGAACGAGAGCTGGCTCAGCAGGCGGCGGCTGATCTTCGGACTCGGACTGGTCCACAGCCAGACCTGCACGACTCGCACGCCACCGCGTGCTTCCACGACCGTCCAGCGCCCGCGATAAGCCTCATGCACCCGCCCCTGCGGATAATGGGGTACTGGCGTCAACACGGTGACTTGGTGACCGCGTTGGGCCAACTGCTCCGCTAGGCGCGTCAGTCGATTGGCCGCGGCCCCACTGTCCGGCGCGTAGTAATGGGTCACGAAGAGGATGTGCATGGTACTGCCGCTTTCCAATGACGATCAATCACCTTCAGGTATACGTGTTGCCTATTGAGCTGGCCGCTCATCGCGGAGGTATTCCAGCCGCATCTGCTCAAAGCCGCGCATACTTTTCTCCAGACCACCCCGCCGACTGCGCATCAGCCACAAGCGGCGCTGTTCCATAATAAGCGCGTCCAGTTCCTGGCGCATCGCCAACGCATCCGGCATTGGATTACGAAGCCGCTTGGCACCGTGCTTCAGCAGTGCTGACGCCTGATGCAGCTCTGCCGCGATGAGATCCGCGTCAGCTCGGCGCATCTGCTGAGCACCTAAACGAGCCAAACCTGCATCCAGCGCCGTGACTAAGGAGTCCAGCGCCGCGTCAGACACGTCAACACGCTGATAGTCAGCCTGATCCCCTGCACGCCCCAGCCAAGCCCGCAGCGACTCGATATCGCGCATGAGCGCATAAGCCGCCGCTTGACCATTGAGGTGCCGTGGGCCGGTGTGTTGATAGACATTGCCCAAATCATAGACGACCTGCCCCATTACCTCAGCCGGATCATCAAAGACATAGCGGCTCAGCGCAAGGGGCAGGTCCATATCACGGTTCGCATCCAGGCCCCAGGATACCGCCGCACCGTAAGCAAAGCCCAGGTAACTGACAGGCAGCGCCTGCCAGTGTCCACCGTCGCCCCAGTCCGTGATGAGGTAGCCGGATGCACCGTGCTTAAGACCAGCTTCAGCGGCGGCAATCAGATTGCCGATAGCGTTGTCCGTGCGGCCCAACAGCGCGTTCCAGCTTGATGTACCGGGACACACATAGAAATCACGCACGGATTCAGCATACACAGCACAGTTCGCATCAAAAGGATGAATCGCCTCATAGCCCCATTCCAGCACGAGCACATCTTCAGGCAGCTCACTCACCAGCTCCGGGTGATGAATAATGATGTCGGCCCAAAACATCATACGCCGTCCCTGCCCGGACACTACTCCATGCAGTGCCTTAAGCCAGTCTAGATAGACGCGCCCGCCGCGTTCTTCGACCGCCTGCCTATTCTTGCCCTGGCCCAGTTCCCAGGGTTCATCGCAGCCAACATTGAACAAGCTGCTGCGAAAATTCGGCAGCAGTTCCACGTACAGTTCTTCAAACAGCGCCAGGCTGCGTGGGTCGGAGGGGTCAAAAGTGCCCGCCGGACGCCAGCGTCCATCCCAAGGTGTAGTATAGCCCTCCTGCTTTTCGGCCATATCGTGATAGCGCGGTAGTTCCAACCATTGATCCATGTGGCCCAAGCTGTTTTGATTGGGTACAAGGTCAATAAAACGTTCGGCGCAGTAACGATCCAGCGTCATGATTTCTTCCGCAGTCATAGGCGAAGCAGCAGCCCAAACTTCCGGGTGTGCGTGATACGCAAAGGTATGCTCGGTGTAGAGCTGAAACTGATTGATCTTCAGTGACGCCAGAAGGTCAACGAGTTGATAAAGAGTTTCCATGGTGGGAACACGGTCCCGGCTGATGTCCAACATGACACCGCGCACTAGAAAGTCCGGCGAGTCTTCGATCTTCAAACGCGGCAAATCACGGCCATACACACGCAGCAACTGCCCCCAGGTCATCACCCCGTAAAAAAGGCCCGCTGCATCTCCTTGAACCACCACACCGGCATCATGTACCGAAAGCGTATAGGCTTGTGCGCTCAAGGTATCGCTGTAAAGTAGGGTCAGTGCATACTGATCGGCTGCATTGAATGTGACAACGGGCCAATGCAGACCAAGTTGGGCAAGTGATGATTGTGCCTGCTTAGCAGCAAAAAAATGCTCAGGGTCTACGACGATCACCGCCTGGGCGGGCAGGCTAAACCGTTCATCCTGGACCTTTATAGAGCGCGGTTGAGGCATGAGCTGCGGGATTGGTGTCATCAGGAAACACTTTCGGTTGTAAATAGAAAAACGTAGGGGAGAGACTACCCCGCTCTCCCCTACTGCACAATACCCAGACCCAACGAACCGCGCCTTATTCCTCAGCAGGCGGCAGCGCGATGTTCACCAACAAATTATCAGAGATAATGCTGCCATCCGGCGCACCGCCGAAGGCCACCAACCGCAGTGACGCACCCGGTTCGACTCGTGCCAGTTCCAGGTTGACGGCAAAAGTCCCATCTGGCTGCACGTTGACCGGCTGCATCACCCGTACCGCGCCGCTGAAGTCAATCATCTCGACCGTCACAGTGTTCTGGTTCAGACCTCCAGCACGCCCAGTCACCAGCAGGAACTCCCCACGCGGGAAGGTCTGCGCTGCACGGGGCGTAACAATACGGACGAAGCGCTCGTTAGCGGAAGGATCGCCTAACGTGACATAGCGCGTCATAACTCCCAGCGCACTGCCATCTTCCGGCGAAATGCTGTAGGCTCGCACCGTAGCGCGAGTACCTGGCGCAGCGTTGATCGGTAGATCGATGGTCCATACGCCCGTTGTGAAGTCCACGATAGTTGGCTGCTGCACCAACAAAATACCATTGCCATCGCGCACTTCAACCACAACATTCGCCTCAAACAGACCATTGCCTTGACCGCTGACCGTCAGGGTCTGGCTGTCCGGCGTGATGGCAAATGGCAGCGGTTCCGTGATGGTGACGTAAACATCGGGGACGGCATCACCAAAGAACACATTTTGGACGTCCGCAGCGACAAAGGCCCCATCAACCGGTGACGTGGCATAGGCGAACACGGTACCTACTGCACCAGGCACATCTTCAAGCGTGATGTCCAATGACCATGGCCCCTCAGCCCCCAGTGTTTCGGTTGTGTACAGCGTTGGCTCAACCGACAGCGTGCGGCTTGCAGTGTCCAGCACTTCAACGACCACTGTATTCTCGAAGGTTCCCGCACCCACGCCGGAAACAGTGACGGGGACGTTACGCGGCACCACACCAAGTTCTGCAGGAGTCTCAATGCGGACCAGCGGCGCATCAGGCGGTACCGTTGGCACACGCAGAGCCTGCCCCACTTGGATCAAGTTTACATTGTTCAAGCAGTTGCCTTCAGCCAGAGCTGCTACGGTGGAGTCGGTGAGCTGCGCAATCTTAGCCAGCGTATCGCCTGCAACGACTGTGTAAGCCTGCCAGTCTTCATTGATCGTACAGTTCTTCTGAAAAGTGACCGGCACCACAGCCGACACATCCACGCTGCCATCTACCGGAGACGTGCTGTAAGCCAGTACGCTGCCCGACATGTCTTCGGTGGTATAGAAGCGCAGAGTCGTCTCCCAGATGCCTTCGCCAACGGCAGCACTGCTGGTCGTGGCACGCGACGCCAGGACGTTCTCCGCCGCATCACGAATTACCACGATCACATTGCCCTCAAACACGTCACGGCTGGTACCTGTTACCGTGACGCCTTCGCTGGTATTGAGCACGCCATTGGCGGGCGGCAAGGTAATCGCAACTTCAGAAGTAGTCAATGTGCCAAAGGTCACGGGCACACTGCCGTCGGCAATCACCGAGCCATCTGCGGGTGAAGGTGAAAAGGCATAGATGCTGCCCAGCGTGCCGCGTTCTACCTGGACCGTCAGATCTGCCTGCCAACTACCGGTGCCGCCCACAGCACCAGACGCCACAACCGCCTGTTCCGCCAACACGTTACCGGCCACGTCCAAAGCACGCACGACCACATTGCCCTCTGGAACGTTTGTCGCGCTGCCCGTCGCGGTCACTGTGCCGTCGTGGGTCACCACGGCGTTCATGGCTGGAGTGAAGACGACAACCGCGGAGACAACAGGTACTTCCGTGGACGGCACTTGTGTCGGTGGCAGCGCAGTGGGCGGTACCGCCGTCGGCTGCACTTCGGTGGGCGGGGGGCCGAAAATGACGTCAATCATCGCCTCAGCGACAAGCGAGCCATCCGCTGGAGACAAACTGAAAGCGCGTATCATCGCCGGTGTACCGTCCGCAATCGTAGAACGCGTCAGATCAATACGCACACTCCATGATCCTGTTCCCACGGGATCAGCAGCATCCGTGGTAGCAGCGGCCTCAGCCAGGATATTGTCGTCTACATCTAAGATATTAACGATCACACTGCCTTCAGGAAGGGCTGTACCCGTACCACTGATGTCAAGGAAGCCTTGCGCTGGCAGATAGTCACCCTCTAGTGGACTGCCAATGGTTATAGCGGGGTCAGCCTGCGCCCAGGCACCCCCTACAAGCAGCACACTAAGTACCAAGAAGACAATGAGGAATCGCATTTTAGACATAATGATCTCTCGCTATCATTCAGCAAAATACACTTTATTGCATCAGATCATCATCAGTATACTGACAACGTGCGTACCAGTGCAATTCATTCAGCACTCACAAAGCACGTTTATTATTTAATGGTTTTTCGCAATCACAACAAGATAAGGATCATGTTCGATGAGTAGTAGCTATACACTCCGCCTGGTTTCGCTGATCTGCTATCAAGCTCAGGAAGCTGACGGCGATGAAATTTACATGAAGGTCAACGGCGAGCAGGTTTTTTCCTGGGAGGACCTAGGCGGTGTACGCTTCCATCAACGTCTCGATGGCAAGCGTTTCACAACCACATTTGACTTCCGCACCTGCCGCTACAATACCGCCAATAGTTGGGGCGAAGTGGACGCCTACAGCCCAGATCAATTCGTGTTCAAGGGCCAAACTGCGCCCATCACCGTCGAACTGTGGGAATCTGACAAAGGTAACATCTTACGCGGCGATGACGATTATCTAGGCCGTGCGGTGATTTCCGCTGCTGATGGTGAAGTCAACGCTCAAATCAAGAAGCCCTTCGTGATGGCTAAAGCCGGTTATGAACTGACCTATATTGTCACCCTCGACTAAGCAAGCTCATTGAAGTCTTAAAGCTTTACAACGCAGACACAATAATCGGCGTATCATGATAATGATGCATACGCCGGTTTGTTGTTCCCTCCATCTTTGCAGTCACCGCGTTTTGCGCACACGCCTTTACATAGAAAGCAGGCCATCCGTGAATGACACAAACTCCCCCATCGTTCTTGAAGCCACCGACCTACACAAAGCCCTACGCAGCGGCGAGGTCACCGTACAGGCACTGCGTGGGGTCAATCTGCGCGTGCAGCGCGGCGAATTCGTCGGTGTGATTGGACCATCAGGCAGTGGCAAATCGACCCTGCTGGGTCTTATCGGCGGCCTGGACAGCCCTAGCAGTGGTGTCGTAAAAATTGACGGCGTAGACATCACGCGCATGAACGAACGCACCCTGACTCGTATCCGCAATGAGAAGATCGGCTTCGTGTTCCAGTCGTTCAACCTCGTGCCTACACTTTCCGCGCTGGAAAACGTAGCCCTGCCTATCCAGTTTGCGCGCAAACAGCAGTTCACACCGCATAAACGCGCTGCGGAACTGCTGGACCTGCTGGGACTAGGCGACCGGCTGCATCACCGCCCAACGCAGCTTTCCGGCGGACAGCAGCAGCGTGTCGCCATTGCGCGCGCCCTGGCAAACCAACCGCCGCTGCTACTGGCTGACGAGCCAACCGGCAATCTGGACACCGAGTCCGGCGAAATCGTGATGCAGGCTTTACGCAATGTACGTGCGCAGACCC
This sequence comes from uncultured Anaerolineaceae bacterium, assembly GCA_964457835.1. Lineage (GTDB taxonomy): Bacteria > Chloroflexota > Anaerolineae > Aggregatilineales > Phototrophicaceae > CAYWGJ01. The sequence continues at coordinate 10,107 of CAYWGJ010000050.1, read as the reverse complement.
ACACAACGGTCATCATCGTCACCCATGACATGGATGTCGCCGCTCAGTTAGACCGCATTGTGACACTCGTTGACGGCCAGATCATCAGCGATGATCCACGTTCCACAGCAACCGTCGCAGCCGTCAAAATGCTGCGCGATAAGCGTGCTACGGGCGAATTGTCCGCAGTATCACGCAGCGAATAGGCGAAAAGAACATGCTAGAACAACTCAACTTCTACCTAAACCATTCGTTCAACGACCTGCGCGTCAACCCGCAGCGCACATTCTTCGCCCTGCTGTGCATTGCATCCGGCGTAGCGGCCATCGTAAGCTTACAGACGCTGGCCGGCATGATCGGCACCACGCTGACCGGTAATCTGCAAGAAAGCAATCGCGCCGACATTCGCATCAACTACGCCAACAGCCCCTTCATCAGTGATGAGGCACAGGCAGCATTGGACGAGGGTACGCTGGCAAATTCCGGTGCCAGCTTCTTCGGCCAGCCAGTCCCTGACTTGCGATTGAGTGCCCAAGGCCTGGAAGTGCTGCAAGCCTGGACCGACACGACCTACCCCGGCCAACTCACCGTCACCTACCGCCAGCCCATCACGAACCCCATCAGCCTGTTTCTGGGCAGCGGCACGGGCAGCGCCCTCACCGCCGTAGAAAGCGGTGTTACCATTGAGCAAGTCTCTCCCGTTGTGGTAGACAGCCGCATCTACCCACTCTACGGTGCAGTCAACAGCCTGGATGGAGTCGCGCTGGCGGACATGATCCAAAATCCCACGGACATCGTGATTACCGAAGACATCGCCCGCGCACTCGATGTAAATGTCGGCGCACAGCTTCGGATTAACGGCAGCACATCAGACTTCACCGTGACAGGGATCGTGGACAGCGGCGAAGAGGTGCGCAACCCTGCCACAGACGCCTTTTTGGCGCTCTTCGGTTACTACTACCTGGACCACAGCGCCGTACCGCTCTTCGATGATGTGATCATCGGCGGAGACATCGTGTACGTGCAAGTCGCACCTGAGCTGGACGTGGAAGCCATCGCAGCGGGCCTCAACACACGTTATCCCTATGCGGAGGTCACGACCACCGAAGCACTGCGCCAAGACTACGAAGACATCAGCGAAGCCATCAATCAGCTTGTCACCGTCATGGGTCTGATCTCACTACTGATCGGCGGCATCGGCATCATCAACACGATGCAGGTGATCGTCCGCCGCCGCACGCTGGAAATCGCCGTACTCAAGACGATGGGGCTGCAAGCCAACCAGATCACGTTACTGTTCTTAGTCGAAGCTCTCATCATGGGCGTAATCGGCAGCGTGGCGGGTGTAGTCGTCGGCTGGGGGGCGGTGTTCTTCATCAGAGGCGCGGCAGAAGCCGTGCTCGCAACACAACTGCCCTTTATCATCGTGCCACAGGCGGCTGTCAATGGTCTGATCGTTGGCGTGTTAATTACTGCCGTGTTCGGTTTCTTGCCCACGCTCAGTGCTGGACAGATTCGCCCCGCCCTGGTACTGCGTCCAAGTGATCGGATCGTGCCGCGCGCTGGCTTTCTAAGTACACTGTTCGCGCTGGGCTTCATCATTCTGGCTGTCAGCTTGGTGGCGCAGACCATTACGGGCAGCTTCAGCTTGGCCCTGAGCATCACGGTTGGCGCGTTTGTCTTTGCGGGTTTCTTGTACCTTCAACTGTCCTTGATGATCTGGCTCATCGGACGCTTCCTGCCGAGCTTTGGCCTGATTGACCTGCGCATCAGCCTGCGTCAAATGCTGGCTGAACGCCGTCGCGCGGCCATCACCTTGTTAGCTTTGGTTATCGGCGTGTTTTCACTGAGCCTCATTACCCTGCTGTCAGAATCGATCACTAACCTGCTGCGTTTCTCGTTAGAGGAGTCGGCAGGTGGCAACCTCATCATCACCCTCAGCTCGCAGAATCAGCGTGAACAGGTCGAAGACCTACTGCTCAGCTTCGATGGCGTGAACAGCTTCCAGATTAATCAGAGCTTTTCCATGCAGTTAGAAAGCGTCACTAAAGCAGACGGTAGCGTACAAGACCTGGACAGTCTAAATGCGATAATGGAAGTCAACGACGCAGATGATGTTTTCGGACCACCGCCTAATGCCGATTTCAGCTTTCGGCAGATAGACCTACTAAGCAGCACACTAAACACCGTTGGCATCCGGGATGTGAACGCTCCAGCCAGCACAGAAGCCTTCACTTTTGCCAGCGGACGCGATCTCAGCCCTTCGGACAGCGGCCAAGCCGTCATCGTCCTTACGCAAAATGGCCTCATCACCGATGCCGAGCTTCAAGTCGGGGACACTGTGAATTACCGCTTCGGCAGCGGCGCAGGTCTGGGTGCACTGCTGGGCGGCAGCAATGACAACGAAAGCGGTGAAAGCATCAGTTTCGAAATCATCGGTATTCGCGCCTCACAAGGCTTTAACACTCAAGGCTTTGAAGCCACAGTTTACGCGCCTGCTGATGCCTTCCCGGAGGATCAACTGCCAGATGCCATCTCGGTAACAGCCGATGTGGATGCCGATGAGGTCTCCACGCTGCGCCGCGCGATCAACGATATTCCCGGTGCCTTCGCCTTAGAAACAGCGGCCATCAACCGTCTGATTTCCGGCCTGCTGGAGACTTTCACCGCCTTCCCGTCCTTGGTGGCGGCGCTGGGTTTGATCGTCGGTGGTGTCGTGATCGCTAATTCTGTCGCGCTAACAACTATTGAGCGGCGGCGCGAGATCGCCGTGATGAAAGCCGTCGGCTTGCAACGTGAACGGGTATTGGGTATGCTGCTGTTAGAAAATGGTATCCTAGGTTTAATAGGCGGTCTTATTGGTGTGGGCATTGGTCTGTTTGGGCTGGTGCTTATTACCAGTTTGGGCGGCATTCCAGCCTCTACACTGCCTATAGGGACAGCGCTGGTGTTGATGACCTTGTGTATAATCGTCGCCTTAGTCGCCGCCTTGACCACTGCATGGGGTGCTTCGAACGAAAAACCCTTGGCTGTACTGCGTTACGAGTAAACTGCCCAATCAGCCAGATTGACACGGCCCAGGGTAGCAACCTTGGGCCGCTTTATATTAACATAGAAGCAGATCACATCATCGGGCATCCACGCATACGGCCCGATCGGGAGCAGGACACATGAACCAACAACGCCGCATTTACGATAAACGCCACAGCACAGCCGTCGAGCCAGAAAAACCGACCTGGGACCCACTGGAAGCACTCGATGGAGATGAGCGCCAGCTCGCTATGGCGATCGCCGAACGCTTAGAAGAAACTGACGTCACACCACGCCGTATGCTGGCGGACCTGGTGCGTGTAGCCGGTATTGACTTCGCACAAAACGTCCTGGGCAAAACCATCGAGATCGAAGCGCGGGGTGGAATGCTGACCAAAGAAGGTGACCGGCGGCGTACCATCGGCGGCGTGTTCTTCCATCTCGCGCGTGAGCAGCTCAGCGACGATGAAGAAAAGCGGCGTGCTGTGTTCAATGCGCGCTGGCTCAAGCGTAAAGAATATGGCATGGAATTGCCTGAATTTGAGATCACGAAGCGTCGGCACGTGTTTCAGCATTTGGCACAAGACAGCGGTAGTATCCGCGACTGCACGGTGCGCCTCATCGGGCGGCCCCAAAATCCGGTCATCGGTGACGAAGAAGTCATCCTTGAGATGAGCCATGAAGCACGTAATGCCTCAGCGCCGCGGGGCATCCCTGAACCTCACGGCCAAGACGCACGTCACCTCGTCATCATGAGGCGTGATGAATGGGAAGAAGTAGAAGCTGCTCTGGAGAAAGAACCTGAACGTTGGTTGTCGATCAGCGGGCGCTGGTCCTTTGACGAGGACAAACGTATCGTTGTAAGCGCTGATAAGATCACAACACAGAAGCGCAGCACCGACAGCGATGAAGACCCGGAAGACGTTTAACCTGTCTACGCAGCTACACCTCGCTTATACGACTTGCTTTGTGTTGACTGACAGCGAGCAGATGTGGCAGGAATACGCCGCCTTTGAACCCGGTGCCCTACCAGAAGCCATCAGGCAGTTCAGCCATGCACACTACCGCTGAGCAAAAGACCAGCAAACCAACCTCAGCAACCGTATTACCACCATCTGGACCTTGCAACACTTCGGTCTGCTACCAGATGAAATCGACATCAAGACCCTTGTGCCCGCCTCGCGTGGGCACACCACCCAAACGATTGAAATCCATACCGGCGGCCCCGATCGTAAGGTTATTGGCGAGGATGCGGAAGAAGGACACGTCTTCTGACCAAACGACTATGGCAAGTACAGAGAGTGAATGCAGAAGACATGTCGGTGCTCACTCAGCATCAAAGCGTAATACCAAGCTGTGCCAGCGCATCTATAGGGTGTGCAATCGCAATCAAATGTGGTTTAGCCAGATAAGAAGAAAAGGAAAAACAAGATGATTCGCAACGTAGGTAAGATCGACAAGAACGTGCGCATCGCTGCCGGAGCCGCCCTACTGCTGATCGGTATCCTGCTGGTGGTTCAGTCGAATATGCTGGGTCTGCTGCTGGGTCTGGTGGGCGTAGTATTACTGGGGACAGGGTTTATGAACTTCTGCCCCATTTACCGCGTCGTCGGCATGTCCACCTGCCCGGACGGCAAATGCTAACGAACAGCAACAGCGTCAGGATGGTTCATGAAACATGAGCGATCCCGACACTGTTACGTGTCAAGTATCTCTCCACCTCGGAAGCTGCACGTAGAAGCAGCTTCCATCACCCAATTTACTCTCCACATGCACTTCCCCACCATGCCGCGTAACAATTTCGCGCACAATGGATAGCCCAAGACCTGTACCGGGCGAAGTATCGCGTGCCTGCGGTGATCGGAAGAAGCGATCAAAGATATGCGGTAGGTCTTCCGGTGCGATGCCAATACCCGTGTCCTTGACTTCCAGAACCACCCAATCATCATCGAAATAGGTGCGCACTGTCGTACTTCCACCTTCCAAGGTGTAATGCAAAGCATTTGACACCAAATTCACGATCACACGCTCGATGTCCTGCACATCACCATTGATGTACGGCAAATCAGAGGCAGGATCGAAACGCAGATCAATGTCGCCTTTGACCGCCAAAGCCAGTTGTGCTTCGACCACCTGCGCAGTTAAAGGATTAAGCGCCAGCTTGCCATACTGGAAAACGCCATCGCGCCTATCAATGCGAGCAATCGTCAACAGGTCTTGGATCAAGGCGTTCAACCGTTCCACCTGATATTCCACGATGGGCAGGCGCTGTTCAAGCTGCTCAGGTGCCTTCTTCAGAAAATAGAGACTGGTATTGAGTACCGCAACCGGGTTCCCCAGATCGTGTGCCGCGTCGCTGATAAAGCGGGCCTTCATGGCTTCCAAACGCCGCATCTCCGTGATGTCACGCAGCACCCCAACAAAATAGGTGATGGACTGCCCCGCTTCCAGCACAGGTGCGATCACCAGTTCACAATCATAAAGTGTGCCATCCTTGCGACGGTTCTTGACTTCCCCAGCCCAAGTCTTCCCCGCTGAGATCGTTTGCCACATCACGCCGTAGGTTTCATTTGGCGTCTTATTACTCTTCAGCACACTGGGAAAGCTGCCCACCACTTCCACCGCGCTGTAACCATTGAGCCGCTCCCAGGCTGGGTTCACATATAGGATGTGTCCTGCTGGATCGGTCAGCACGATGGCATCTGTGGCATGGGTCAAGATAATTTCGGTGCGTTCCTTTTCCTGGCGCAGTTCGGCAGTGCGCTCATTAACCCGCTGTTCCAAACGGCTGTATAGCTGCGCATTCTCAATGGCAGTTGCCGCTTGACGAGCGACGGCCTCCACCAATTCAGCATCAGATTCAGTGTAAAAATCTGGCGTGATATGATGCAGATTCAGCAGGCCCTGCACCTGTCCCCGATATAAGATAGGAGCAATCAAGTGGCAGGCAAAAGAGACATCTGCACGGTCAAAGGCCGCCGCGCGCTCAGTGAAAATGCGCGGCGTAAACAAGGTCTTGCAGGTTTCCACCGTGATATAGTGATCGACAATAGTCGATGCCGCACTCACATTGAACTCCCCTACTAGACCGGCTGTCGCGACATAGCGAAAGCTGTCATCCGCTAGCAAAACACACGAAGCCGCATCATAGGGCACAAGGTCCGCAAGGTTCTCCAACAGCGTATGTAAGACCTGCTCAAGGTGCAGGGTGCTGCTCAAGGCTTCCGCGATACGCCGCAGCGCTTCCACTTCACGCATGTGACGATACATTCGTGCTTCGGTCTGCTTGCGCAGTGTAATATCAGAGAAGAGGCTTAAGAGCAATTCTTCGCCATCGTAAGAAATGCGTTCCATCGCCAGCAGCACCTCGCGGAGTTCCCCGGATTTAGCCCGTACTGGCATCTCCACGCCGGCCACACGCCCGACTACACGCACCTGGCTGATGATCTCTTCGCGCATACCAGGCTCCGGCCAGATCATCAACTCGGACGAGGTTTTACCGATTAATTCGTCCCGCCCGTAGCCCAACGCCATCAATGCACTGTCATTGGCATCTAAAAAGAACCCATCCTTCAGACGAGAGATCATAATCGCAACTGGGGCCGCCTCAAAGACCTTGGTGAAGCGCACTTCGGACAGCTGAAGAGCCTGCTGCATACGCTCTAGTTCATTCACGCGCGCTTCCAGGTGCATAATGACGTCACTGAGTTTGCTCTTCATGTGCGCGAAGGCGTCCGACAAGGTACCGATTTCGTCGGGTGAGCGGATTTCAGGGAGTGGGACATCCCAGTGGTCCGGGGTCACCGCCGAGGCAGCCCCAGCCAGACGCTGAATTGGCCCGACAATCTGACGAGTGAGAGGATAGGCAAACAGCACCGTCAGGCCCAGCCCCCCGGCAATCAAGACCAAAGCAAACTGAGCCGCTTGGGTCACCGGGCGGGTAATGACCGCTGTGGGCTGTTCATAAAGCACGGTCCATTGCAGGGTTTGCCCCTTTGGGCGAATGCGCGCATATGCCTGCAATAGATCAGGATGGCTGGGCGTAGCATATAGAGTCCCGGATTCGCTCGTCATGATAGCGGCGGCATCATCCCCACGATCCGCGTATACATCCGTGGAAAGCACCGAAAAGCCATCAGGCGCAACTAAATAAGCTCCATCATTGCTGATTACATAAACATCACGAGGCGCATCACGCCGCACCAGTTCCACCAATGGCTCCACAGCCACTTCGATGACAATCACCCCAGCAATGATGTCATCATCGCTTTGCAGCAAAGTGGAGTAGCGAAGAACGTAGAAATTCTGACTGTCAGCATCGCCGATATGAGATTGCAGCTCCTCATTCGAAATATAAACCGGTGCCTGTGCGCTGGGAATACTACGCTGACGCAATGCCCCAGTAAAAAAATCACTATCCAGGCGATTGCTCAACTCCGTCGGCATTACAGAAACGGCCTGCCCCATCGCGTAGCGGGCGCAGCTTAGCTCATCCCCGGCAGCGTCCACCAAGCAAGCCCGTTTATAAAGCCCTTCACCACGCGCAACAAAACTCTGCAAGAGGTTATCGACCTGCTCCAGCGAAGAACGTAAGACCTCCGGCGCAGCTTCAGCGACTGAGAAACGGTTAATATAGCTGCGAATCGCGGAGTCCTGGCTGAGAAAAAGCAGCTCAGCGCGCGCGGATATAATTGCAGTTTCGACCTCGCGCGCGCGGTTGGTGGCAACTTGCAACATGTTCAAACGCGCAACTTCGGTAAAGGCACTGGAGGTATTGGCAACGACATAGACCGTTAACAGCACCACAGGCAGAGTCAAAACCAGTGCAAAGGCCAACAGCAGCTTGTATTGAAGATGGCGATTCACATAGCTAATCAAGGTCTCTCTCTTCTGCAAATAACACCTCGGCCGCTTCTTGTGCCTGCGCTGCTGCCTGCGACACCGTGAGTTCGCCACGCAGCACGTCGTGATACACCGTTCCCAATATGCGTTCCAGGCTTGACCATTGTGGCACAGATGGGCGCATAATGTCACTAAAGCCATCCATCGCATCAATCTGTAGAACAGCTTCAAAAGCTGGGTACTGTAGCTGCAAAGCCTCATCACGCATCAGGCTGTAACGGACTGTACCCCCGCTGCCGTGCTCGGCAATGACACGCTGCTGCTGCGCACTGCTAAGCCACGCCAGAAATGCCCAAGCCTCATCAACGCGATCACCGATGTTAGCCGGAATTCCTAGGCTCCACGTCCCCAACGGTGTTACAGGGTCTACACCCGGCGCGTGTGGAGCCGCTGTGTAAGCGACCAGCCCCGCCACCTGCGACGTCAAACTATGCTCTACTAAATCAGTGCGTGCGGCCCAGCCATAAGTCATGGCACAGCGCCCTTGCGCAAATCGCAGCGTGCGTTGATCCCAAGCCATGGTAAGAATGTCAGGCGGTGAATAAGGCATCAAGTCCAGCGCAAACTGCGCCGCATCAATCCCACGTTCCGTGTTGAGTGTCGGCAGCCCCTCCGTATCCACCAGCGGCTGCCCAAATGCGCCGTAGAAATGCGCCATCTGCTGCCCAAACGCTGAGTTGCGCTGCCCATTCCAGCAAATACCATACAACGCTTCATCGGGGTTGTGCAGCGCAGCGGCTGCCGCTAAGACATCCTCTGTAGTCGCGGGCACGCCCAACCCAGCAGCCTCGAACAGGTCTTTGCGATACCACAACAGTTCCGGGTGCGGTTGGATTGGCAGTCCGTAAATCTGTCCCTCAAAACGCGCTTGTGCATAGGCCAATGCCAGAAAATCATCCACTTCTAGCTCAGGGGTTTGAGCGATACGCACACTAAGCGGCAGCAATATGCTCTCACGCCCATATTCCCCCATCCACAACACATCGAAGGCCACCACATCGTAGCGCGACAACCGGTCACGCGCATTAAGTAAGGTCAAGTCGCGCAGATCATTATAGCTGGTGATCTCGATGTCTAAAGGGGTCCCGTAGCGTTCACCCAACGTGTCCGATGCGCTCAATAAGGCCGTAGCAAAGGGATCACCGACCACCAGCAGACGCAGCACTTCATAGCCCTGCACATCATCACTGACAGCAATGGAATACAGCATAAACACAAACAATAATATAGAAACACATTGTCGTCTGTTCAACATGTGAGATGCTCCTGAGACAAACGAATAAATAACACTATACAATCAACAACAATACCATGCAAATCATGCGTTAATTCTTAGTATATCACAATTGTCGTTGTATGGGCCTAAAGTTTACGCCTTAGCGTGTGCGCTCACTTGTGGTATCCTTAAGGGAGAGAGCATACGGTTTTGGCGCAGAAAGAGGTTCAATTGCGCATTACACTCACCGGGCGACCCGGAAAATATGAGAAGTACAGGGGCCTGATTGTCACAACACTCCGGCAAGACTTACCCAGCCGCATCAGCCCAGAAGATGAACGAGACAGCATCCTGTATACAGTTTACATTGACTTCGCCCAATGGGTGAAGGTCGCCAATAAGCTGCGCAATCAACGCACCCAGCTCAGTATTGAAGGTGTGTGCGCCTATGATCCGGAAACCGACAGCATGGCAGTCTATACCACCAAGCTAACCCCCATCGTGCCACAGCGCTCTAATCGTCCGCCGCGTGGACGCAGCACCGGCTTCCGCGGGCAAATGCGAGGAGGCCGGGAAAGCTTCTATCATGGCAGCGATCGAGGCAGCAGCTACATCAGCTTCGGGGATGAACAGCGCGCACCACGACGACAAGAACCCACCACCCCACCACCACGCCCAGTACCTAAAATCAAAGTGGAACCAGATGTAGAGATACCAGAAGGCATGCCAAAAGAAATGGCCGACAAGCTGCGCCAGTTACACATCGCAGCCGCCAAGTTCCGCAAAAGGATCGCGGAGCTGGAAGAACAACCGGAAGACCAACGTCGCGGCCTAGATATGACGCGCAAGATGCTTGCTAACACTGAGCGACAGATCAAAATGATAGAGCGTAAGTTCTCCTAAAGCTCATGCACAAGCTGGGGTATCAACTAGGTTGTGTTGACGTTTAATGAAAGTTAGCTAAACTCACCGCATGACAG
>CAYWGJ010000049.1:0-17581 GCA_964457835.1 uncultured Anaerolineaceae bacterium | reverse complement strand
CGGGCGATCTCAGCATCGACTTCGGCAGCCCCACCGACCCCGACACCCCCGACGCGCAGCCCAACCCCGCCTGTTTCGTCGGGCGTGGGCCGGTCGTGACGGTGATGGACCGCAGCATGATTGTCGATCCGCGCCTGTTGGCCTACGTCAAGCAGACGGCCCAGGCGCAGCACATCCCGTATCAGCTCAAGACAGCGCTGGGCGGCGGCACCGATGGCGGCGCGATCCATCAGGCTAATGTCGGCGTACCGACCGCGGTCATCAGTATGCCCTGCCGCTATATCCACAGCCCCGCCGCCTTGCTGAGCACCGAGGACTACGCCCACACCCTGGACCTGCTCAAGGCGCTGCTGAACGGCTTCGACGGGTCGGTGTTGGCACGCTAGCAGGTGCGTGCAACCAGCAGCGTGCCGGCTGCGTATTGATGCAGTGTGACACACGCTGTTGAACGAGAGGAAACGCTTATGCCGGTGGACATCACGCGGCTGGAATCGGGAATCTACGAAGTGGCGCTGTCAGGTCGGCTGATGCCGGAAGACCTGGTGGTGGCGCAAGCTGGCGGGGCTGAACTAGCAGAATCGCACGGGGACCCAGCGCATGTACTGCTGCTGCGCGTGGACCCACGGGTCGAGATGCCCTTCGACATCCGGCAGGCGGGGCAGGTGGTAGGGCGCAGCCAAGCGCGGCTGATCATCGTCATCGGCGCGACGCTGCATGTGCGCATGGTAGCGGGGGTGCTGGGGCGGCTGTTCCGCGTAGGCCGCGTGGAGCACGCCCGCAGCCTGGACGCCGCCCTGCCGCGTGCACGCCGGGCACTGGCGGAGTAGCCAGACATCATGCACGACACGCGCGCGGCACCCACCCTGGCAGAACTACGCCGTCACCGTGACGCGGTGATCGCTTTAGCGGCGCGCTACATGGCCGATGACGTGCGTGTCTTTGGCAGCGTGGCGCGCGGTGATGCCACGCCAACAAGCGATATTGACCTGTTGGTACGCTTCCGTGAGGGGGCAAGCCTGTTTGAGCAGTCCGCACTGTGGCAGGAATTAGAGGCGCTGCTGGGACACCCGGTCAGCCTGGTTAGTGAGGGCGGCCTGCGCCCCAGCTTTCGTCAGCGCATCATGCGGGATTTGGTGGCGCTGTGAAGGGCACACAGGACTACCTCAGAGATGTGTTGGTTTACATCACGGACGTAGAAACATTCAGCCGCGATGGTGAGTCCGTGTTTTACAGTGACCGCAAAACGCAGCTTGCGATCATACGGGCCTTTGAGGTCATCGGTGAGATTGTGAAGCGCCTGCCGCAATCCTTGCTGGACAACTATCCCGATGTGGACTGGCGCGCGGTCAAGGGGTTCCGCGACATCTTGATCCATCAATATGACAATGTTGACCTGAACATCGTCTGGCAGGCAGTTGAGCGCGTGCAGGGGGTAAAATCAGCCGTGCTGCACATGCTTGCAAACCTACCAGACGACACCAACGAGTAGCGACGCTCAGCCTTCCCAGCGCGAGTCTTCGCGGTCGATGCGTTCCTGCGCGGAGTCCTTGCTCTTGTCAGCGAAATCGGCGGCCTCGGCCAGCGGGCCTTTGGGGGTGGGCTTGGCTGGGGCCGGTTTTCCGCCGCCGCCGCCGCGTGCCGAGAACTCCCACAACACCATGAGCACCAGCAGCAGCACCGACACGATCAGCGCAATGGTCGCGGCCTGGTCTACCGGGTCGATGTAGCCGGGTATGGTGTAGTAAGGCACGATGCCGCCGCCGGTTATCGCCACGATGTCGTAAAACTCAGGGGCCAAATTCGTGTCAATCCGTATGTACAGCCAAAGTGGATAGCCTGCGGCGCGTGCAGCGACCGCTATATCGCCGAGCTGGTCAATGTCCCGCGATGCGTAATACAGGTCCTGCGCGTTCTTAGACTCGACAACATAGTTATCGGCGATGAAATCAGGTCTACGATGAGATGTAGTCAACTGACCATAGGCAATACAAACACGGCATTCACTCACAGGTGGCCGCATCGTGCGATACGCAACATCGCAAAAGCACTTACGCTCGGTTTGCACATCGTTACGCACAAGACCAAGGTCTTTAGCCAACACTCGTTCGCCTGCGATACCGATTGCTTCACTTGTGCCGCTTTGCTGCGGCGTCTCACTGGAATACCGGCGTCCAGTGGGGTTGGGTGCAGTGAAATTGAGCAGCAGCACCGCACTAACGAACAAACCGACAAGCGCGATCACCATCAAGCTGCGACGTACAACCTTCATGACCCTATCTCCTCCCCGATTCGCGGGTGTGTTTGAGCGTCATTTAAAGCCTAGCATGAAAACACGCATACAAGCCTTAAGGTCACACCATGTACAAAGAAGCCCCCAGATTCCGGGGGGAATCTGGGGGCCTTGGCACAGCCTGGTGCGGACCGGCGCTCAGCTTCGGCTGAAGATCAAGCCGGGTATCTGCCGCAGCTTGGGCATCTGCCCGGCCAGCAGGGTCTGCACCCGGAACAAGCGCGCCGCCATCCAGAACAGCAGCAGGTCCGTCAGTGCCAGCAGCCCCACGCTCAGCAGCACTTCCGCCAGCGGCACCGGCACCGACACCACCCGCATACTCATCGCCAGCGGTGACGTGATCGGGAACAGGCTCATGAACACCGCCAGCCCGCCGTTAGGGTCACTGACGAAGGTCCCCAGCACAAAGAAGGGGGCCAGCGCCGGCAGGATGAAGATGGTGCTCATCTGCGGCCCTTCCGACATGGAGCTGCTCAGCGCACCGATGGCAGCGAACACCGCCGCAAAGCTCAGGTAACCCAGGATGAAGTAGATCGGCAGCACGAAGGCGGCCATCGGCGGCACACTGATCCCCTGAAAAAGCGGCAGCGCGGCGCTCAGTGCCCCGCCTTGCAGCGCAGCAAAGCCCAGGCCGATGGCGATCCACACGGTGATCTGCAAGACACCCAGCAGGCCCAAGGCCAACACCTTGCCGACTAATAGCTGTAAGGGCCGCAGCGACGACAACAGCACCTCGATCAAGCGCGATTCCTTCTCTTCGATCACGCTCTGCATCAGGTAGCCGCTGGTGGCAAAGACCGTCACCATATACAAGATGCCAAAGCCATAGACCAGCACGAAGTCGGCGTCCTCATTGCGGACGGTCTCGGTGTCACCCGTGCTGCCCACCGCGTCACTGGCGCGCGTCACGCTGATCTCGCGCACGTTGGCCGGGTTCACTAAGCGTGGCTTCAGTTCATCCGGGATGCTGTCGCCCGCCTCTTCGAACAGAAGCTGGCGCAGCGGCTCCTGCGTCACGTTCAGGAAGGTCAGCGAGGGCACCACCAGCGTCACGGCCTGTGTGTCGGCATAGTCCGGCTGGATGATGTAGTAGGTGCTGATCGCTTCGGACTCCATGGCCGCTGCCGCCGACTCTTCGTCGTCGAAGCGGACGAGCTGCTCGTTTTCAAAGCCGCTGCTGAAGTAGCCCGCCAGGTCCACATAGCCGACCGTCATGTCGAAGTCGAAGCCGACGGCATCCACCAGGGCCTCGACCTGTGCAGTGGGGTCCATCATCGGCCCTGAGTCGTCACCGCCCAGGCTGCCCAGCACCTGGAACAGCACGATCAGCAGCAGCGGAAAGCCAAAGGTCGTGAAGAGATAGGCCCGCCGCCGCCCGTTGCGCAGCAGTTCATAGACAAATACGCGGCTCAGGTTGTTCATGTGCGTACCACCTCCTCCGGGCTGGACGGGCTGAGTGCTGGGTCATGCTGCGCCGTGCCGAAGCGCAGCGCCTTGGGAATGTCGCGCAGGCGGAATTTCTTGCCGTAGCGCAGCATCCCCCAGCGGAACATCCGTGCCGACACCCACACGAAGAACAGGATCGTCAGGATTTGCAGGGCCGTGCTTAGCAGAAGCTGCCAAGCGGGCACCGCCCCCACCCCCAGCCGGATCATCATCGACATGGGCGCGGTGATCGGGATCAAGCTCAGCACGACAGGCAGCGTGCCGTTGGGGTCCGTCAAGAACACGATGAAGAAGATGTAAGGCAGGATGAAGGGCAGCGTGATGAACCCACTGATCTGCCGCCCTTCCTGTTCGGTATCGGTCATGGCACCGATGCCCGCCATCAGCGAGGCCAACATGCCATAGCTGAGCAGGAAGAAGAGCAGCGCCCAGAAGGCCATGTCAATGGGCAGCGCCAAGCCCTCCACGATGCCCGCACCGCTGAGCGTTATCAGGCCGATGGCTGTCAAGCCCAGCAGCACCACCACTTGAGTCAGCCCCAGCAGGCCCAGGCCCAGCACCTTACCGCCTAAGAGCTGCATCGGCGTCATGCTGGTGACCAGCAGTTCGATCACGCGCCCACTCTTCTCTTCAACCAGGCCGCTGAGCAAAAAGCCGCTGGTCGTCAGCGAAGACATAATCAGCAGGAAGCCGAAGAACACCGGCAGCAGCAGCACGATAAAGCCGCCCAGCTCACCGCGGATTTCGCGGCCATCTTCCGCGCTGCGCACGGTCAGGTCCGCGGGGCTGCCGCTGATGCGTTCCAGCGGCACCGGGCTGTTCAGGCCCTGCGACAGGTTCAGCACCAGCAGCTCATTAACGGCATCACGCAGCAGTTCCGGCACCGCCCGCACCGCATAGAAGGTCACCAGCCCGCTGTTGAGGTAGTCCTGGCCCAGCACGAAATAGGCTTCAACCTCCGCCGCTTCCAGGGCCGCTGCCGCTGCGTCCACGTCTGGATAGCGCTGGAAGTCGCCGGCGTAGTCGGCTGGGATGAGGTCGGCGGCCAGCACCTGCGCGCTGGAGTCGTCCACGTAGCCGACCAAGCCGTAGTCGCTGAGTGCGCTCACCCCGTCAGAGGCCGCCAGCCCGCCCAGGAAGGCCGAGCCGATGATAATCAGCGGCGTGCCGAACATGGCGAACAAGAAGGCCGGGCGCTTCAGGTTGAACAGATACTCTCGTCTTGCAATCAGCCACAGCTTGCTCATGCGACTGGCTCCTTAGCAGCGGCGGCGGCTTCGCGCTCAATCTCTTCGACCGACTGCCCAGCCACCCGAATAAAGATGTCGTTCAGGCTGGGCACGGCCAGCTCGAAGCGGTCCAGGCGCATCGCGTCCAGGCGGGCGATCTCGCCAAGCAGGTCGTTGGGGGTGGCATCATCACGCAGATAAAGCAGGGTCTGGCCGGGTCGGCGGCCTGGCTCGGTGTGGGTGACGCTGTTGAGCTGCACCCAGTCACCTTCGCCCTCCAGGACCACGGCGTGCAGGGCAAAGTCATTGCGCACTGCGTCCACCGGGCCATAGAGTGCCTGATGGCCTTTGTTGATCATCAGCAGGCGGTCGGCCATCTCTTCGACTTGGTGCATCTGGTGGGTGCTCATTACGATGGCGGTACCGTTGGCTTTCATCTCGTTTATCAAGCCCTTGATGACCAAGGTATTCACCGGGTCCAGGCCGCTGAACAGCTCATCGACGATGATGAGGTCGGGCTGGTGCAGCACGGTGACGGCCACCTGGACCTTCTGCTGCATCCCTTTGCTCAGCTCGCTGACTTTCTTGTCGGCGTGCTCGGCCAGCTCTAATTTTTCCAGCAGGGCCATACCACGTCGGCGCGCGTCGTGGCGGCTGACGCCCTTTAGCCCGCTGAGGAAGATCATCACATCAATCACCTTGACGTTGCGATACAAACCGCGCTCTTCCGGCAGATAGCCGATGCGGTCCTTAATGCGGTCATTGATGGGGCCACCCAGCACGCTAATGCGCCCACTGTCGGGCTTCATGATGTCCAGGATCATGCGGATGGTGGTGGACTTGCCCGCGCCGTTAGGCCCCAGCATGGCGAAGATTTCACCAGCGTGCACGTCAAAGGACAGGTCGTCCACTGCGCGGAAATCACCATACAGCTTGGTAATCTGCTCCACGTGAATTGCGGCTTGTTGACTGCTCATGGCTCTTCCTCCCTCAAAAGGGTGTAACCGGTCAAGGTCACGCACAGTATACGGGCTGCCTAGTGCCCTTCACAGGGTGCGTAAGACACCCATGGGTGGGCTGTCGGGTTTACCCATATACGCGCATAAAATGATAATATAGCAAAATCGTACGAGCCTTAAGCCGGTCCCCCTAGGCTTTGGGGGAATTTTGCCCGCCACTCCACCCATAACCCACTCTTTGGCATCCGGCGGCGTTGCGTTAGAATAGTCTGAACGTCTGACGATTGCTCCCTAATTTCTGAGTACACGCTGAGGATAGACCATGCCATCGACCCTGCATCCAGACGCCGTACAGTCCATTGTGGATGGTGGACACGGCGCGCCCTTTGAGGTTTTCGGTATTCATGACGCGGGCGAAGGCCGTGTTGTAGTGCGCAGCTTCCGCCCGGCAGCCCAGTCCGTCACCGTCGTGCTGTCAGGCGATGAGCGCCGCTATCCCATGGAGCGCGTTCACCGCGACGGCCTGTACGAGGTCAGCTTTGAGGGCAGCACCGCGCTGCGTTATGAGTACGACGTCGTGTATTACGACGACCAGCAGCAGCGCGAGGCCGACCCCTACCGCTTCCTACCCCAGATCACCGACTATGACCTGTATCTGCTGGGCGAGGGGCGGCACCTGGAAAGCTATGAAAAGCTGGGCGCGCACCCGGTAGTCATCGACGGCGTGTCAGGCACCAACTTCGTGGTCTGGGCACCCACTGCCCACCGCGTCAGCGTCATCGGCGACTTCAACCGCTGGGACGAGCGCGTGCACCCCATGCGCCGCCACCCCAGCATCGGCCTGTGGGAACTGTTCGTACCCGGCGTCCAGCACGGCGACCTGTACCGCTACGACATCAACAGCATGAACCAGGGCTACCGCGTCAAGAAAAGTGACCCCTACGCCTTCTACGCCGAGCGCCGCCCCTCAAACGCCAGTATCGTCTACGACCTGGACGGCTACGCATGGAACGACACGGCCTGGATGCAGCAGCGCGCCCAAACCGATCACCTCAAAAGCCCCATGAGTGTCTACGAGCTGCACCTCGGCTCTTGGATGCGCGACAGCGAGGGCCGCTGGCTGAGCTACCGTGAGATGACCCCCAAACTGGTGGACTACATCAAGGACCTGGGCTACACCCACGTCGAGCTGATGCCCGCGGCCGAGCACCCCTTCGACGGCTCTTGGGGCTACCAGGTCACCGGTTACTTCGCCGTCACCAGCCGCTACGGCGACCCCAAAGACTTCATGTACTTCGTCGATACCTGCCATCAGCACGGCATCGGCGTCATCCTGGACTGGGTGCCCGCCCACTTCCCCAAGGATGTGCACGGCCTGGGCTACTTCGACGGCACGCACCTCTACGAGCACGCCGACCCGCGCCAGGGCGAACACCCCGACTGGGGCACCTACATCTTCAACTTTGGCCGCAACGAAGTACGCAACTTCCTGCTCTCCAACGCGCTGTTCTGGCTGCGCAAATATCACATCGACGGCCTGCGCGTGGACGCGGTGTCCAGCATGATCTACCTGGACTTTTCCCGCGAGGACGGTGAATGGATCCCCAACGAGTACGGCGGCAACGAGAACCTGCCGGCCATCAGCTTCTTGAAAGAATTCAACGAGCTGGTGCACAAAGAAGCGCCGGGGGCCATCACCATCGCCGAAGAGTCCACCGCCTGGACGATGGTCTCGCGGCCCACGTATGTCGGCGGCCTAGGCTTCACTTTTAAGTGGAACATGGGCTGGATGCACGACACCCTGCAATACTTCAGCAAGGACCCGGTCTACCGCCGCTGGGAACACAACAAGATCACCTTCTCCATGCTGTACGCCTTCACGGAAAACTTCGTGCTGTCGCTGTCGCATGACGAAGTGGTACACGGCAAGGGGTCCCTGATTAACAAGATGTCCGGGGACTGGTGGCAGAAGTTCGCCGGGCTGCGGATGCTCTACGGCTTCATGTACGCGCATCCAGGCAAGAAGCTGCTGTTCATGGGCCAGGAATTCGGGCAATGGCGCGAATGGAGCGAAGGCCGCGCCCTGGACTGGGACCTGCTGCAATGGCCCACCCACCAGAAGCTCCAGCGGTTCATGCGCGACCTCAACGCCTTCTACAAAAGCCAGCCCGCCCTCTACGAGCAGGACTTCAGCGGGGACGGCTTCCAGTGGATCGACGCCAACGACGCCGACAACAGCGTCTTCTCGTTCATCCGCTACGCCGAGGACCGCAGCGACTTCCTGGTGGCGGTCATGAACGCGACGCCGGTGGTGCGCGAGGACTACAAGATCGGCGTGCCAGAGGCGGGCTTCTACCGTGAGGTGCTCAACAGCGATTCGGAGTACTACGGGGGCAGCAACGTCGGCAATGACGGCGGCGTCCAGGCCACCGAGGAAAACTGGCACGGCTGGCCCTACAGCCTGACGCTGCGCCTGCCGCCGCTGGGTTTCACCGTGTTCAAGCTGGACCGCGACGACGCCGGATCACGGGCCATCACCGCCAGCGCTGACCGCGCCATCACCCTCAGCGTGGAGTAAACCACTGCTTTTGCGCCTGCACTAAATCAGACTACCCCCATCGCCCTCAGTCCGCAACGGCTGAGGGCTTTCTTTTCCCCCTACGCGCTGTAGGGACCATAGGCCGTGCCATCCACCAACAGCACGAAAACCTGCCCCACCGTCACGTCCAGCAGCAGCGTCCCGCCGTCGAAGCGCTGCACGTTGAGATCGGCGAGCTGCTCCGGCGTGGTGGCAAAGCCCAGCGCGACGTTCAGCGCGTTGTTTTCCAGCCACACCGCCCCGAAGACGCCTTCCGGCGCACGCAGGCCCTCCGGCACAGGCAGGCCCTCCGTCGTCAGGTTCTGGAAGCTGTCGGCGTACCAGTAGCTGCCCGGATCAATGCGCCCAGGGCTGACGGCCCACACCTCGTTGGTGGCATCGCGGCGGTACATCACGCCGCGCTCGAAGACCTGCACCGCGCCGCTGAAGCCGAAACGCGCCTGGATCGGGCAGGCCATCTGCCGCGCGACGCTGGGGTCGGCGCGCCAGGCGGTGCCAAAGGCCGCGTCAATGGCGATTTCACAGTCGCTCTCGTCCACGTCGGGGTCATCCGCCGCGCGCAGCTCGTCGCTGAAAGGGTCGTTGATCTGCGGCAGGTCTAGGGGCTGTTGTGCGCCGCGCTCAATGAAGACGCCGATGTAGGGCGTGGCTGTAGGCGTCGGGGTGGGGGGCAGCGGCGTCGGGGAACGGGGCAAGGCCTGCTGGGTAGCGGCGCGCTGCTCCTGGCTCAGCGTGGGCGGACTCTCCACGGTGACGAGCTGCTTAACAGCCACAATCGGCGGGGTGGGCGTGGCGGCGTCTGCACCGGGCGCACAGGCGCTCAAGGTCAGCGCGGCCAGCAGCATGATGAAGGGAACAAGGCGCATCAGGTCGGGTCCTTTCGTCAACCGGGCTGATTATAGCACGCCACAGGACAGCACATTAACGCCGCATGTGCCACGTCATTCCGCCCCTGATATGGGCCGCCCCGCGTGTTATAATTGAATTAGCGTTAGATAACCCGCACCTTGACGGCCCCATCGTCTGGTGCACTTCTTACATAATAGAAAGGGAAACGATGACTTACACCATCCGCAAAGCCGCAGTAATTGGCTCCGGCACGATGGGCGGCGGCATCGCGGCGCTGCTGGCCGGGGTCGGCGTGGAAACCACCCTGCTGGACATCCCGGCCAAAGACACCCAGCCCGGCGACCCCGCCGCCAAGCGCAATGCCATCGTCCTGGGCAACCTCAAACGCCTACAAAAGATGCGCCCCGCTCAGCTCTTCAGCAAAGACGACCTCAACCGCATCCACACCGGCAACACCGAAGACGACCTCGACAAGCTGGCTGACGCCGATTGGGTAATCGAGGTCATCATCGAAAAGTTGGACATCAAGCGGGCGCTGATGGCGAAGCTGGCCGAAGTGGTCAAGCCAGAGGCGATCATCAGCACCAACACCAGCGGCCTGCCCATCCACCAGATCGCCGAGGGCCTGCCGGAGAGCTTCACACGGCGCTTCCTGGGCACACACTTCTTCAACCCGCCGCGCTACCTGCGCCTGCTAGAAGTCATCCCGCATCCCAACACCGACCCTGAGATCGCAGCCTTCATCCAGGACTTCGGCACGCGAGCGCTAGGTAAAGGCGTAGTGCTGTGCAAAGACACACCCAACTTCATCGGCAACCGCTTCATGTCCATGATCGGGATGCAGGCCATGAACTACGCCCTGGACCATGGCTATACGGTCGAAGAGGTGGACGCCATCACCGGGCCGCTGATTGGCCGCCCCAAGACCGCCACCTTCAACCTCAACGACTTGGTGGGCTACGACATCGCCGTCTACGTGGCGCGCAACCTCTACGACGCCATCCCTGACGACCCGGCCCGTGAGGTGCTTAACCACGAACGCGCCAATCAGCTCAGCGACACCCTGATGGAGCGTCAGTGGCTGGGCCGCAAGACCGGCCAGGGCTTCTACCTGATGAAGCGTGAAGGCGGCAAGAAAGAACTGTGGGCGCTGAACCTGGAAACCCTGGACTACGACCCGCCCAGCAACCCGCAGTTCGACAGCGTAGCCAAGCACCGCAAGGTCAAGCCCCTGGGCGAGCGCATCCGCCTGATGATGGCTGAAGACGACCGGGCCGGGCAGTTCTTGTGGCATCATCACGCCTTTTACCTGGCCTACGCCTCGCAGCGGGTCCCGGAAATCACCGACACCATTGTCAACATCGACAACGCGCAGAAGTGGGGCTTTGCCCATGAGATGGGGCCGTTCGAAATCTGGGACGCCATCGGCGTGGCCGACACCGTAGCACCTTTCGAAGCTGCCGGCTACCCGGTGGCCCAGTGGGTCAAGGACATGCTCGCCAGCGGCAAGACCCACTTCTACCAGCACGACGCCAACGGCAAGGTCATCGGCTACTACAGCCCGCAGGACGCCGACTACGTGCCCATGCCGCATGACCCGCTGGTGATCCGCATCAGTGACCTGCGCGCCGACGGCAAAGAGATCGCCAGCAACGACGATGGCGCGGTCTACGACCTGGGCGACGGCGCGCTGCTGTGGGAGTTCCGCAGCAAGCAGAACACCATCACCGGCCAGTTCATCGCCATGGGCTGGCAAGCCTTGGAGCTGCTCAAGCAGGACGCATACAAGGCGCTGGTAGTCAGCAACGACGCACAGCGCTTCTCCATCGGCGCGAACCTAGCCGAGGCAATGGGCGGCGGGCCGGAAGGTATCGAGCGGATGATCCGTGAGCTGCAAGACCTGACCATGGCGCTCAAGTACGCGCCTAAGCCGGTCGTCATGGCCCCCTTCGACATGGCCCTGGGCGGCGGCGCGGAACTGACGATGGCCGGGGCCGCCATCGTCGCCTACGCGGAACTGTATATCGGCCTGGTGGAGTTCGGCGTTGGCTTGATCCCAGCGGGCGGCGGCTGCAAGGAACTCGTGCGCCGTCTGGTAAACCCGGTGGCCGAACGCGGGGCCTTCCCCATTGAGCCGCTGCAACAGCTCTTTACGCAGATCGCCACCGCCCAGGTTGCCGAAAGTGCAAAGCAGGCCCGCGAGATGGGCTTCTTGAGCGACAGCGACAAGATCGTCATGAACCGCAGCCACCTCATCGGCGAGGCCAAAAACTACGCCCTGGGTCTGGCCGCCACCTATCAGCCGCGCCAGCCGGAAAAGGTCTACGCCGCCGGGCGTGACGCCTTCGCCGCGCTGAACGTCGGCATCGCCGGCTTCATTGAGTCCGGCATGGCGACTGAGTACGACGGCTACATCGCCAAACAGCTCGCCAAGATCATCACCGGCGGCGCGCTGGCGGAACCGGGCTGGGTCGATCAGCAGTTCATCCTGGACCTGGAGCGCGAGGCCTTCATGCACCTGGCACAGCAGGAAAAGACCGCCGAGCGCGTGATGCACATGCTGCAAACCAATAAACCGCTGCGCAACTAAGCCGCGACCACCTATTCCCCTCTCCACCGTAGACTATGGAGAGGGGAGATATTACGGAGGGGCCATCCGCCCTCCTCAACACCGCGACAACTGATGCATAGAAGACACTTGATAGGTTTACAGACCGTGAAAGGAAACAAAACTCATGCGTGAAGCCGTAATTGTTGCCGCCAGCCGGACCGCCGTAGGGAAGGCCGTGCGCGGCTTGAGCAAAACCGCCCGCTCCGATGACATGGCCGCCACCGTCATCCGGGAGCTGATGCAGCAGACCGAGGGCAAACTGGACCCCGAACTGATCGACGACGTCATCATCGGCTGCGCCATGCCGGAAGGCTCGCAGGGCCTGAACTTCGCCCGTGTGATCGCCCTACGCGCCGGGCTGCCCGTCACCGTCCCCGCGCAGACTGTCAACCGCTTCTGCTCCAGCGGCCTGCAAACCATCGCCTTAGCCGCCGAACGCATCATGAGCAACGGCGCGGACGTCATTATCGCTGGTGGCGCGGAAAGCATGTCCAGCGTGCCCATGAGCGGCCACCGCATCAGCCCTAATCCCTACATGGCCGAAAACGACCCCAACGTCTACATGGGCATGGGCCTCACTGCCGAGCGCGTCGCCACTGAGCACAACATCAGCCGTGAAGACCAGGACGTGTTCGCCTACAACAGCCATCAACGCGCCGCCGCCGCCGTGGACGCGGGCAAGCTCGCCGAAGAGATCGTGCCCTTTGAATGGGAAGAAAACTACGTTGACGCCGACGGCAAGCTGGCGACCCGTACCCTGGTGCTGGACGCCGACGAGCACCTGCGCCGCGAGACCACCGTGGAAGCGCTGGCCGGACTTAAACCGGTGTTCAAGCCAGCGGGCGGCAGCGTCACCGCGGGCAACGCCAGCCCCCTTAGTGACGGCGCGGCAGGCGTGATCGTCATGGAAGCGGAGATGGCCGCCAAGCTGGGCCTCAAGCCGCTGGCGCGCTTCGTGGGCTTCAACGTAGCCGGCGTGCGCCCGGAAGTGATGGGCATCGGCCCGATCGAAGCCGTGCCGCGCGTGCTGAAGCGCACCGGGATGAGCCTGGGCGACATTGACCTGGTGGAGCTGAACGAAGCCTTCGCCTCACAGTCCCTGGCTGTCATTCGCCACCTGCAGATGGACCCGGACACGGTGAACGTCAACGGCGGCGCGATTGCGCTGGGGCATCCGCTGGGCGCGACCGGGGCCAAGCTGACCGTGACACTGCTCAACGAGATGCGCCGCCGCGAGAGCAAGTACGGTATGGTGACCATGTGCATCGGCGGTGGCATGGGCGCTGCGGGCATCTTCGAGAACTTGCAGTAAGCGGCCAACACGCAGGTAGGTCCCTCGCACTGAGGGACCTATTCACAACTGCGTCACAAAGTCCCCTTTTCATCTTTTTTACACATCCCCGCGCGCGGACTGTGCCATAATGAAAAGGTGTGCAAACCAAAAGGGAACCGCGTATGCGCGCGATGATCGAAGTAGAACAGCTTACGAAACGCTTTGACGACTTTCTAGCCGTGGACAACGTAGACCTCAGCGTGCCACCCGGCCACGTGCTGGCTCTGCTGGGTCCCAACGGGGCCGGCAAGACCACCACGGTCCGCATGATGACCAGCATCCTACCGCCCACCAGCGGCACCGCCCGCATCGCGGGCTACGACGTGAACACCCACCCCGAACAGGTCCGCGCCAGCGTCGGCGTCTTGACCGAACAGCACGGCCTCTATGAACGGATGCGCGGCCTGGAGTACCTCGACTTCTTCGGCAGAATCTACCACCTGCCGGTGGACCAGTGCCGCCGCCGCGCCCGCGAACTCATGGAACGCTTCGACATGG
The DNA here is from genome assembly GCA_964457835.1 of uncultured Anaerolineaceae bacterium. GTDB lineage: Bacteria > Chloroflexota > Anaerolineae > Aggregatilineales > Phototrophicaceae > CAYWGJ01. The sequence continues at coordinate 3,767 of CAYWGJ010000049.1, read as the reverse complement.
GCTTCGCCATCGACAAGCGCATGGGCGAATACTCCAAGGGCATGAAGCAGAAGCTGGCCCTCATCCGCGCCATGCTGCACAATCCACCCGTGCTGCTGCTGGACGAACCCACCAGCGCCATGGACCCCCTCAGCGCCAAGCAGGTGCGCGATGCCATTATGGAGATGCAGCAGGGCGAACGCACCTTCCTCATCACCACACACAACCTTACCGAGGCACAGCAGTTAGCCGATACGATCGCTATTATCCGGCGCGGGCGCATTGTGGCTCACGGTGACTTTGAACACCTCGTGCGCGCTTTCGTCGGCGAGCCGCTGATGGAGCTGCGCACCGCCCAGCCGCTCAACGGCGTCGCCCAAGACTTGGCCGACCTGGTAACAATCACGGACACCGGCCCCGACTGGCTGCGCTTCAAAGCCGCCGACCCGCGCCAGACCAACCCGTCCCTGCTGCGCAAGCTGACCGGGCTGGGCGTAGATGTCATCACCCTGGCTCCCGTCACCCAGACCCTGGAACAGGTCTATTTGAACGTGGTACAGGAAGATGAAGCCTTGGCCGAAGATCAACGCCCGAAAGACACGCCCGCCCCACAACCCACGGAGGCCGCCTCGTGAGTACCCTTGACACCCCACAAAACGTACCACGCCTGGCATCCCACCCCGGCTGGCGCACCACCTTCCGCAACGCGATGATTATCACACGGCGCGAAGTGACCGACAGCTTCCGCGATTGGCGCATCATCGCGCCCATCTTCGTGCTGACCTTCCTGTTCCCGGCCCTGTCACAGTTCATCGCCCAGCGTTTCGAGGACTTCCTGACCGGCTTCGGCGCAGAAATCATCGGCGAGCGCACCATCCCCTTCCTGCTGATGGTCGTAGGTTTCTTCCCCATCTCCATCTCGTTGGTGATCGCGCTGGAGACCTTCGTCGGTGAAAAAGAACGCCGCAGCCTGGAACCACTGCTGAGCACCCCCCTGAGCAACACCGAGCTGTACATCGGCAAGACCCTCGCCGCCATGATCCCGCCGCTGCTTTCCAGCTTCGGCGGCATGATCGTCTACCTTAGCAGCGTGCTCTTCAGCGACCTGGCGTGGCGGCCCGCACCCATGCTCATCGTGCAGATCATGCTGCTAACCACGGTACAGGCGCTGGTGATGGTCACCGGCGCGGTGGTCGTCAGCAGTCAATCCACCAGCACGCGCTCGGCCAACCTCTTAGCCAGCTTCATCGTCATCCCCATGGCGATGGTGATTATCGGCGAAAGCACCATCATGTTCCTGGCCCCGGACGCCGAGTCGCAGAACGGCATCGCGGCGCTGTGGGCCATCATCGTCGGCATGTTCTTCGTGGCGGTGCTGCTGGTGCGCGTGGGCAACGCCATCTTCAACCGGGAAGAACTGCTGGGCCGCTCGCTCGATTCGCTGAACCTGCGCGGCAGCTTTCAGCGCCTGTGGCAGTCCACCATCAGCATCGAGGGCGACAGCAACGGCGCATCACGGCCTTACGTGCGTGCTAAGGGCCTGCTGGATTGGTACCGGCGCGGCGTCTTCCCGGCGGTGGGGGCCATGCGCGGGGCCGTCCTCACCACGGTGATCGTGTTCATTGGCGCGTTTTTCGTCGGGCTGGCTACGGCCTATGTACCGGAATACCGCCTGCCCATACCGCCGGACCTGTTCAGCGGCATTGATCCGGAATGGTACGACAACGTGATGGCCGTGCTGGACAGCGGCGGCGTAGCGGTACAGTTCTACGTGGTCACCAACGGGCGCATCCTGTTGGCCGCCTTGATCCTGGGCAGCTTTAGCTTCGGCGTAGGTGCTCTGGTGCTGACGCCAGCGGTCTACGGTGTGCTGGGCTTCATCGCCGGGCAGCTTATTCTCAGCAACAACAGCCTGCTCATCATGGCGGCGGCGGTGATCCCGCACGGCTTGATAGAAGTGCCGGTGATCGTCCTGTCAGTAGCGGCGGCGGTGCAGTTAGGGGCTATCGTCACGCGGCCCCCAGCCGGCTTCACCGTGGGCCAGGCCTGGATGAAAGCCTTCGGACGCGCCATGAAGGTCAGTATCGGCCTGGTGCTGCCCGGCTTGATCCTGGCTGGCATCATCGAGTCGCTGGTGACGCCGCAAGTGCTGGGGGCCGTGCTGCGCACCTTGATCGGTGCGTGAGGCCGCCTGCGCGTGGGTCCGGGTGCGCCCGGACTCACGCCCGTCAGTCCAACGGACTCACGCCGTAATAGGCCGGGACTCATGCGGGACTTAAGCACGGCACGGATAATATCCTCCGCGAAATATTGTCTACAATTATTACCCCCCCCTTCGCGCACACACGGGACATCACGCGCGCCGGGCTTGTTACCTGGATGTAGGCAGGGTATGCTCTGCTGCATCACACTGACTCGCGCCAACACGACAGAGGGAACTTCATGCTGAACGTCGGCGTACTCGCGCTGCTGCCCTTCGCCTTAGCGGGCTTGATGGGCGTGCCAACAGTCCGGGAATTGTTCGGGCAGCGCGGCCAAACCTGGACGCTCACGGCGGCGGTCGTGGGCCTTTTCATCGCATTCTTGAGCTATTTTCCGGTGGTCCAAAGCGAAGGCGTGCTGCTGACGTCCTTAGAGTGGGTGCCCCAATTAGGACTCAGCCTGTCCTTCTACCTGGACGGCCTAGCGCTCACTTTTACCCTGCTGGTCACGGGCGTGGGCATCGCGGTCACGCTTTACACCGGACACTACTTTGAGGGCGCACAAGAGACGGGCTACTTCTACGCCCTGCTGATGGCCTTCATGGGGGCGATGCTCTCGCTGGTGTTGGCGGGCAACGTGCTGACGCTCTTCATCGCCTGGGAGCTGACCTCGGTCATCTCCTTCTTGCTGATCGGCTTCAAGGGCGGCAAGACAGGCGAGAAGTACCGCGAGTCGTCGCTGGCGGCCCGCAATGGTGCCCGCCAGGCCTTGATCGTCACGGGCGGCGGCGGCCTGGCCCTGATCGCCGGGCTGCTCATCATGGGCGCGGCCAGCGGTTCTTACGAAATGGTGGACATCCTCGCCAACAAGGACCTGGTCGATCATCCCTGGTACATCGGCTTCACCGTGCTGATTATGATCGGCGCGTTCACCAAGTCGGCGCAGTTCCCGTTCCACTTCTGGCTGCCCGGCGGTATGAGCGCGCCCTCCCCCGCCAGCGCCTACCTGCACTCCGCGACCATGGTCAAAGCGGGCATCTACATCCTGGCGCGGCTGTACCCCACCTTGGGCAAGGAGTCCTGGTTCTGGATGCAGGCGCTGCTGCTCATCGGCCTGACGACCATGTTTGTAGGCGCGTTCGTAGCGCTGCGCAAGCGTGACCTCAAGGGCCTGCTGGCGTACTCTACCGTCAGCAAGCTGGGCGCGCTGGTCGCCTTGATCGCGCTGCCGGACTACATCGGCTTCAAGGCGCTGATTATCGGCATCCTGGGGCACGCGGGCTACAAGGCCACCTTCTTCTTGATGGCCGGTGTCATCGAACACAGCACAGGCACGCGCAACCTGGACCGACTCGGCGGGCTGCGCAAGCTGATGCCCGGTTCCTTCTGGATCGCGGTGATCGTGGGCATCAGCATGGCGGGTGCGCCGCCCATGCTGGGCTACGTCGCCAAAGAGCTGCTGCTGGACGCTATGCTGCCGGAGTCGCCGCTGACGCTGGTGCCCATCGTGATCGTGTTTGTCGCATCGGTGCTGACGGTGGTGGCGGCACTGTTGTTTGTGTGGGACGTGTTCGTGCGGCCCGCCCC
>CAYWGJ010000048.1:16695-17926 GCA_964457835.1 uncultured Anaerolineaceae bacterium | reverse complement strand
CACGCTCCCAGTAGGGCGGCAGGTGCTGCGGCCCGATCATGGCAGCGATCAGCCGGTCGTTGAGCTGCTCCACCTCGCGCGATTCGTAGTAGCCCTTGGGGTTGGCGTCGGTGGCAGGCAGCAGAGTCTGGCCCATGAAGTAGCCCGCAGCGGCCAAGGTCCCGGCGGCCATGCTGGTGCCGCTGCGCCCTGCTCCCAGGATCAAGCAGTTACGCATCACCTAGGAGTCCTCGCGGGGCTTCAGAGTGGAGGTGTTGGCCGCGGGTGCGTTCTTGATCGGGTTCACCGGCTTACCGCGCAGGCGGCGGCGCATCTTCAGCCAGCGGGCGGCCAAGGGATTCAGCGCGTGGAAGCGGCGCAGCTCCCGCTCAAAGTGCAGCCCGTGTGACTCGATCTGCTGGGTAAAAAGCGCTTGGGCCTCCGCGTAGAGCTGAAGGTCCAACGCGACGTGCGCACGGATGGCGTCGAGGGTGGCGTCACTGTGCTGACGGCTGGGCCGCGTGTTGCCGCCGATGTTCTTCACGTAGTAATAAGGCATCCGCCAGCCGAAGGCCAGCTTCAGCAGCAGCAAAGTCTCGTCGTAGCGCTCCAGCAGGCCCACCACGCGCAGGTCATCATGCAGGCGGCGGCGTGCGATTTCCAGGTGCTGCGGGCCGCATTCGCCGCTGTCGTCCAGCCCGGCGATCATGCGCGTTTGCAGGTTGTCCTCAATCAGCGGCATACAGGAGTCGACGCTGCCACGCGCCACAAATTCAGCGTGCAGGGGGTGATCCGGCTTGCGCAGCACCTTGTAGTAGCTGGAAATGACCCACTGCACCGGGTCGCGCAGCATGGTGAAGTAAGTCACGGGGCGGGCGGTGTGCTGATGGGTGCCGTAGGGGACGTGTCCGCCTACCATGCCCAACACGCCGACCGGGGCGTCATCAGCCAGGATGCGCGCCAGGTCCGCGACGTTTTCGGCCAGCACGCGCTTCTGCACCCGGCGGATGTGGCCGCGCCCGTACTGCCTGCGCAGCGCCGCCCACAGGGTGGTACCGCCGGTCTTGGGGATGTGCAAAAAGACGACCAGGGGCCGGGCGTCCGGTGCTGATTGGGGCATGGGCACTGTGTCCAGGTCTCGTCAGGTCAAACCGGATGCTGGTATATCACAGCGCCGGGCGCATTGCAACGGCAAAGCGGGCGCATTGCAACGGCAAAGCGGGCGCATTGCAACGGCAAAGCGGGCGCATTG
>CAYWGJ010000048.1:0-16595 GCA_964457835.1 uncultured Anaerolineaceae bacterium | reverse complement strand
CAACGGCAGGTAGGTGATGCGCTCTGCCTGCTACCCCGCCCCTTCCGCCTCCGGGACCAAGGGCAGGCGCACCGTGACGCGCGTCCATTCCTCCGGCACGCTCTCGATCTCCAGGCTGCCGCCGTGCAGCTCGACTAGGCGCTTGGCAATCACCAGGCCCAGGCCCGTCCCCTGCTGTTCGTGCACAATGCGGTCAAACTGCATGTACGCGCCGATGTTGGCTATCTCTTCCGGCTTCATGCCGCGCCCCAGGTCTTCAAAGCGCATCACCAGGTGATCGGCGTCCACCGACGCACTGAGCGTCACGGGCTGGCCCGGCTGGCTGAACTTGAAGGCGTTATCGAGCATCTCATCGACGATCTTGGTCAGGTCGGTTTCCGCCATGCGTACCGTCACCTGGGCGTCGATCTCGACCTTCAGGTCGTCTTCACGCTGCACCTGTTGGGCGCGGTGGATAGCCTGGAACTCGATCACCGTGCCGGCGCGGTCGGTGCTGCGGTCCTGCATCATCTTCTGGCGCACCTCATCTTGCGTCAGCGCTTCGATGCGCACGTAGGTCAGGAAGTTCTCTACCAGGCGATACAGCCGCAGCGCGCCGTCGTTGATGTGCTGTGCCCATTCCGCGATCTGGTCCGGCTTCAGGCTGCCGGCCTCGATGATGAGCATGTCACTGAAGCCGATAATCGTGTTCAGCGGGGTACGCAGCTCATGGGGCAGCGACGTGGTAATATTTTCCGTCACCTTACGGACCCGCTCCCCTGCTTCTGCGTTGATGACCGCGCGCTTTTCCAGCCGGGCGCGGATGGTTTCCAGCAGTTCGCTGCTGAGAAAGGGTTTCGTCAGGTAGTCGTCCGCACCCAGGCCCATGCCATGCCGCACGTCTACGCGGTCGGTCTTGGCCGTCAGAAAGATGAAGGGGATGACGGCGGTCTTGATGTCCCCGCGCAGTACTTCCAGCACTTCGTAGCCTGAAAGCTCCGGCATCATAATGTCACACACGATCAGGTCCGGCATGAATTCACGTGCGACTTCCACGCCCACGCGCCCGTTTTCGGCCCCGGCCACCTCATAGCCCTCAAAGCGCAGCATTTCCAGCACGTCGTTGCGCAGGTAATGCACGTCTTCAATGACCAGGATTTTCTTCTTGCGCTCGTCTGTCATATTGGCTTACCTTCTTCATGACATATCTGGGCAGATCAACCGTGACCCGCGTACCTACGGTTAGAGTACTACTCAGCCCTATTGTACCACCATGTATCTCCACAGCACGCTTAACGATTGAAAGACCTAGGCCGGAACCGTAAATGTTAGGGACATTGCTGGCCCGGTGAAACATGTCGAAGATGTGCGGCAGGTCTTCCGGTGGGATGCCGATCCCTGCATCCTGCACTACCAGGTGAATAGTTTGTTCGTCACAGCCCAGGGTACAGGTGATGGTCGTACCCGGCTCGCTGTACTTGCTGGCGTTATGCAGCAGTTCCTTGACGATGCGCTGCCACAGCTCGGTGTCGATCATGGCGATCCCGCAGTTTTCCAGCGTGGACAGCGCGAAGTCCAGGACATGCTGCTTGGTGTCCTGGGCGCGGAAGTCCTCGACGATCGCCCGCGTCAGCTCGCTAACGTCCATGGTGTTGGGTTCAAAGTCCAGCTCGCCATCGGTAGCCTGGCTCATCGTCAGCGAGTCGTCCAGCAGGCGCTCCATCTCGTTGACCGCGCTGCGGATGGTGGCATAACGCACCTGACGGGCTGCTTCGTCCATCTTGCCACCGTAGCGTTCCAGCAGTTGGCTGGCGGACAAAATGGCCGTCAGCGGCGTGCGAAACTGATGCGACACGTTCTGCACAAAGCGCGACTTCATCTGCACCATGCGCCGTTCGCTGCGCAGCGCCTCGCGCAGTTCTGCCGTGCGTTCCTCCACCCGTTCTTCCAGTTCACTGGCGTAGCGGCTCATGGCTTCGTAGAGCTGGCGGTTCTCGATGGCGGCGGCGGCGCGCTCCGCAAAGGCCATCAGCACGCGGCGGTCCTGCTCACTGAAGGCATCTGCGCGCGGACTTTGTAAATCCAGCGCGCCCAGCACACCCCGCTGCCCGATCAGCGGCAGCAGCAGCGCGGACCGGGTGCGCGCGTCCATGGTGGGATCAGCCGGGTTGTGCTCAACATGCGGGCTGTAGACTGGTTGGCCCTCCATGAACACCTGATGCATCGGGCCGGTGGTGTCCACCGCGATGCGCCCGACACGCTGCGGCGTGTAAGTGCCAGCTTGGGCCTGCTGTGTCAAGGTCAAGTCACCGTCCTCGACCAGGTACACGGCACAGTCCTCACACCCGAATTTATCGGCGATGATGCGCGCCACCTGCTGCGACATGTCCCTCAGGTCAGCGATGCCGAAGAGGGCCTTAGTGGCGCTGTAGAGCACGCTCAGCTCGTTCATCTGAAGCTGCACGCGGGCGTAGAGCTTGGCGTTTTCCAAGGCGACCGCCGCCTGCCCGGTGATCGTCGTCAGCAGGGTGATGTCTACTTCATCGATGGCGTCCACTTGCGCCATGTCGATGCACAGCACACCGATCACGCGCTCGCTGGCGTGCAGCGGCTCGTAGACGGTGGTATCGCTGATGGCGGACTGGCCGCTGTGCACGACCGCACCCGCAGCAGCCAAGTCATCCGAGGCCAAGGTGCTGTCGTCCAGCGTGATCTCGCGGCCTGCCTGCACCGCGTAAGCACAGTGCAGCGCCCCACCCGGCGACACCAACAGCACGCGCATCGTATCAGTATGGAACAGACGCTGCGCCACTTCCGTGTAGAGCAGGATGTAGATTTGCTTCGGGTCCAGCGAGGCTTGCAGGGCCTGCCCGATCTCGTAGACGATAATCAAGTCGCGAATGCGGTCTTCCAGCTCCATAGCATGGCGGGTGACAGTCTCGTAGAGCTGGGCATTGGTGATGGCCGCCGACACCACGCTGCTGACGATCTCGACCAGGTCCGCGTGGGCGGCGGTAAACATGCCCGGCTGTCGATGATTGAGGTTCAAGAAACCGATCAAGCGCTCCCCGGCGTAGAGCGGCGTGCCCAGGTAGCTGCGCACTGATTCCGTGCCGGGTAATGGCAGCCAGTTAGGGAAGTCCTGCTGCACGTCCTGGATGACTATCGGGCGTCCGGTCTGGGCCATCTGACGAAAGGTAGCGGTTTCGTCCACCCGGAAGACGGTGTCCAGCAGCGTGCCGTAGGGCGCTTCGGTCAAAAAGCTGCGCTGGCGGACGATGTGCAGCAGGTTGTGATCCATCGTCATCACGTCGGCAAACTCAAACGGCACCAGCAGGGCCATGTTGTCCAGGATGTGGTCCAGGATGCGGTCGCGGTCCAGGCTGCCGCTCAGCTCGGTGATGATGTTGTGCAGCAGGCTGAAGAGCCGGTGGCGCTGTGAGTCTTGGTTGAGGTGATAGACGTGGCGTTGCACAGCGTTGACGGCCACTTGCAGGCGCGCGCGGGCCTCGGTAGGGTCCATGGGGGCCACCAGCAGCACATCACGGATGCCAGCCGCCAGCAGTTGCGGCAGGGTATGGACCTGGTCCCGTGGCAGCAGCGCCATGGCGTGGGGCAGTGGGTCCGCGTCGTGTGACTTGACGCGGCGGGTGTACTGTGCGGCCTGCGGCACGCCCAACAGGGCAATCGTCGCTTGGCCGTCCAGATCATCAGGCTGTGGTCTGGGCACTTCTAGGCAGCCTAATTCCGCCAGCAGTGCCCGCAGCGCGGCGGCTAATGCAGCGTCATCACAGTCGATCCATACGCGAACAGACAGGTTGGCTTGGGTCATGAACGTTCACTTCTGCGCTTCATGCATTGATCGTATAGGCTGTCTTTACCGATACACAAGCTAGTATAAGATCGTTTCAGGCTCAAGAGTCACGCTATGAGCTAATATTCAGCAAACACCCACGAATGAGCGACTCTCTCGGTGCTTTGTACCCACTGACTTCCAGCGCTAACGCACTAAAGGTCAACGCTAACGCACCGCGACCTGCCACCGCAGCGCGGCTAAGGGCGTGCGATAGTCTGTTATCATAGCACAATTTCGCGCGCTGTACCGCTGCTTTTGCCTATTGTCCCAGCGCAGCGCACCGCCTACACTGTGAACAGCTTGACCCTAGCCTGCACCATGCGCACAACCCGGAGTGCACGCCATGCCCAAGACCGTCGTCGTCCTGCCCACTTACAACGAAGCCCCGAACCTGGCCCGCATGGTCGCCGCCCTGCTGGACCTGGGCATCCCGGAGCTGCACATTCTGGTTGTGGACGACGAATCGCCGGACGGCACCGGGCAGATCGCAGAAGACCTGTCCGCCCAACACCCCGACTGCATCCGTGTGATTCACAATGCGTCTAAAGGCGGCCTAGGCCCGGCCTACATCACGGGCTTTAAGGCAGCGCTGGCGGATGGGGCCGAGCGCGTGGTGCAAATGGACTGCGACTTTTCGCATCAGCCCAAGTACCTGCCGCAGCTTCTGGCCCAGCTTGACGCGGGCGCGGACCTGGCCTTAGGGTCGCGCTACGTCAAGGGGGGCGGCGTGGACGTGCACTGGTCGCCCTTCCGTAAGCTGCTGAGCTGGTTCGCTAACCGCGTCTACGTCAGCGTGCTGCTGGGCCTGCCCGTTAAGGATGCGACCGGCGGCTACCGCGCCTGGACTGCCGAGGCACTGCGGGGCCTAGGCCTGGACCGCATCCACGCCAGCGGCTACGTCTTCCAAGTGGAAATGGCTTACGTGGCGCATCGCCTGGGCTGCCACATCGTGGAGAGTGCCATCTACTTCCCGGACCGCGAAGCAGGTGAGAGCAAGATGGGGTCGCACATCATCCTGGAAGCGGCGCTGCGGGTCTGGGAGATCAGAAGGCGGCATCGCGGGCTGAGCGCCCATGCCACCCGGCCCGCGCATGAAAGATCGCGACAAGATGAATAATCGCTGAAAAAGTCAATCTCAATTGTCAAAGCATTTACATTTTGCAAAAAATAGTGCTATACTCAATACATAAAAGCGCGATCAACAAACCCGCCCAATACGGCGCTTCAAAGAGCAAGGTCAAGCATCATGATGAGCTACGACACCTTCGAGCTAGGCCCACAGCTAAACACCCCCGCGCCGGACTTCAAGCTGCCGGACCACAACCAGAAACCCCAAACCCTGGCCGATGTGCTGGGTGAGCAGGGGATGCTGCTGGGCTTCATCGGCGACATCTGGCAGCCAGCCAGTGTGCGACGCATCTTATGGTTGCAGCGCCACGTCGCTAAGCTGGCGCTGATGGGTGCCCCCGTAGCCTTGATGGTCCGCGATCACCCGCATACCCTCTACGGTTTCCGCGTCAGCAGCCCGCTGCCGGTGCCCTTCCCGCTCTTGGCGGATGTAGACGGCGCAGTGCATGTGCAGTACCGCATGGACCGCTACCCCGGCTTGATCCTGCTGGATCACAAGCCGCTCATCCGGCAAAAGTGGTTGATGCCAGAAGACAACATCTGGCCCAAGATGCAAGAAATCGTCGAAGCAGTGCAGGCTTTGCAGGCCGCGGTGTGACGCCCTCCCCAACGGACACATCCGCCTGATACAAGTACCGCGTCATGTTCTTCCCCCTCACAGGGAACCACTCGCCTCCGGGCGGGTGGTTCTCGTTGGCAGACCCTTAACGCCTGCAACACAGCCCCACCCGCCTGCGTACACCTCATACCCAGCAAACTCACTGGACAGCAGCGCTGAATCCCACTACGCTAAGGGAGTGTTTTGGATGACATCAGAAAGGGCCTGTGATGGCAGAATGGTGGGGGACGCGCCAGGCGGTGTCCGCACGACTGCGCCTGGAAGTGGAGGCAATGAAAGCCTCGTTCGGCAGCACCTTCAAGCTGGCGGTGCCCCAGCGCGGCCTGCTCTATTGGGAGGGCAGCGTGGAGATCAACCTCAAGCGCCTACGCCGCCGCGATCATCTGCTCAAAATCCTCTACCCGGTGGATTACCCCAACCGCCCGGCAGAGGCCTATGTGCTGGAACCGCGCATCTACAGCAAGAAGCACCAATACGAGGACGGCCAACTGTGCCTCTTCAACCCCAGGGACGGCGAACACTACGGCTGGAACCCCAGCCGGTCCACCGCGGTGACCGTCACCGCCTGGGCAATTCAGTGGGTGTATGCCTATTACACCTGGCGGGCCACAGGCGACTGGCCGGGGATCGAGGAACGCGCCAACCCCAACCCACCGCCCCAGAACCGCCGCCGCTAAGTGGGGCGCACGCATGTGGAGACGACTCATGAAAGCTCAGCTTAAAGGACCCGTGCCCAACCTGGTGCTAGCCCAGCGCGTCGTAGAGAAGATGGCCCAAGCCGCCGCCCGCTTCATCCAGGATGAAACCGGCGAGGCGATGATCGGCCTGCTGACGCCCAGCAGCGCCACCGGCATACCCACCCTCTACGTGCTGGACACCATCCCGCCCGACGAGGACGACGTGGTGCGCCAGTTTCACACCTTCCAACAAGGGGACGAACGTCAGTACGAGATTTTCACTTGGCACATGGAAAACTGGGCCGCCTTCCGCGCGGGGGTGCAGGTCGGCGCGTACCCGCCAGCCCTCCGGCGCTTTGACCATCCCTTGCAGCACATCGGCGACTGGCACAAACAGCCCGGCTACATGATCGCCCCCAGCCACGGCGATCTGCGCAGCGCCCTGGAACAAATGGACGGCAACGACCAAGCCTTCCTGCTAGCTCCCATCGTGACGTTGGGCCACCCCGCCACCACCCAGCCCGGCCCCGGTGCCAACTACCTGACCATCGACGACGGCCAAGGTACCCTGATGCGCGTCGATTTCTGGTATATCGAGCGCGGCGTGCCGGTCTTCTTCCCGATCATCCCGGCGGTGTACCCCGACGACCAACTGCCGCCTATGGCCCCGCTGCCTTGGCACATCGTCGACGACGCGCGCGCCAGCCTGGAAGTGGGCCAACTGGACTACGACGACCTGCTGGTGTCACCCTTCATCCTGTGGGACAGCGACGGCAGACTGCCCCTGGAAGCCTGTATCGTGGTGGCACGCAGCGGCATGAAGCGCGTGCTGCTGATCGCCACGCCGCACGACTGTCCCGCCAGCCCGCCCCGCGCCTATCACGCACCAATGGTGCCCATGGGAGCCGATGACGACTGGTACGAGGTCTTCGGCGCGATGTGGGCTGACGCCCAGCCCCTAGATGACCCCGACGGCTGGCAGTGGCGCAACGACGACAGTGACGAAGATCACCCCACCTACCTGGTCGATTACGTACAAGCACTGGAAAGCGCCTACCCCGACATACTGCGGGCCGCCCCGTCAACAGCCGCCGGTGACGATGGCAGCGACGATCCCGACAGCACAGATGACGCCGACCACAGCGACAGCGCACCTGCCGCCGCACCCGCCGCCGCTGAAGACGAAAAGGAAGAGTGAACATGGACTGGGATCGCGTAGAACGACTCATCGGCGAAGAACGGCTCAAGCGCTTAGCCAACGCGCGGGTGTGCGTGGTGGGCCTGGGGTCCGGCGGCGGCTTTGTGGCCCTGAGCCTGGCGATGAGCGGCGTGGGCCACTTCACCCTCGTTGACGACGACCAGCTCGAAGCGCACAACGTCGTGCGCCACGTGGCCGATCTGCGTGACGTAGACCGTAACAAAGCGCGGGTCGTGGCCGACCTCATCATGCAGCGCAACCCTGAGGCCCAAGTCACCGTGCACGAGGGTCGCATCGAAGCCCACATGGACGCCCTCGACAACTGCGACCTGCTGGTGGTGGGCGTGGACGGCGAAGGCAGCAAGTACACGCTCAACGCCGCCTGTTTAGAGCGCAGCCTGCCCGCCATCTACGCAGGGGTGTACGAACGCGGCGAGGGCGGCGACGTGGTGACGATCCGCCCTGGCGAAGGCCCCTGCTATGCCTGCTGGGCCGCCGAACTGCGCGAGGGCCTGTTGCAGCCCAACCCCGACGACGACGCCCCCGACCTGGACTACGGCATGATCGGTCCGGAAGGCACCCTGGAAGCCGAGCCAGGCCTGTGGCTGCACGTTGTCAAGGTGGCGGCGGTCCAGGCGGAAATGGCACTGGCCGAGCTGCTGCGCGACCCCAGCGCCGCCCCGGTCTACCCCGGCAACACGCTGATTATCGCCAACGGGGCCATGGAAATTGTGGAAGGCCAGGTCAGCCCGCCGCACAGCAGCGTGTGGGTGACCATCCCGCGTGACCCGCACTGCCTGGTCTGCGGCGACTTGATCGGCAGCGCACAGGCCCAGGACGCGGCCCCCCTGAGCCTGGATGACCTGATGGCCGACGACGCCAACATCGATATCGAAGCCGACGACGCCGACCTCAGCGATGCGCCCAACACCAGCACCCAGCGCCGCCAAAGCTGAGCGCAGCCTGTGGTATACTACCTAATGAAGCCTGTGGAGTGAGTGACCCCAAATGAGCGAAGAACGTCATGACATCCCAATCGACGACAGCGACGGTGCCTACGTGGACAACTTCATCGAGGACGACGCCGACGACACGCCCGCCGCACCGCCGCCGGAAGACACGCTGAGTACGCCCGCGCCGCCTTCCGCCGCCAAAGATGACCGCATGAACGAACGCCTGGAACGCCTGGGCGGGGAACCGGCCCCGGTCATCACGCCGGAAGAGTTCGCCCGCTTACAAAAGGACGGCCAGGTCAACATCGACTCCCGCGGGCGGGTGCGCACCGCGCGCCGCAGCAGCGAAGCCGAAGCCGGCGTATCCCTGCGCAAACGCCGCGCTTGGTACCAGAGTTGAGGGTGGGCAGCCGCTGCCTATGAGCACCCCCAACGCACAAGACCTTCTGGCCCAGCTTCAGCAGGCCGGGCGGCTGACGAACCCGCACTATGCGCGGGCCTTCGCGGCTGTCCCGCGCGAGCGATTCCTGCCGGACCTACCGTTGGAGCGCGTCTACGTGGACGAAGCCATCACCACCAAGGTGGACGCGCAGGGCGTAGCGATCAGCTCGTCGTCACAGCCCAGCATGATGCTGTTGATGCTCGACCAGCTCGACCTGCGGCCCGGCCACAACGTCTTGGAAATCGGCACCGGCACCGGCTATAACGCCGCCATCATGCGCTACATCGTCAGCCAAGGCGGGCACGTCACCAGCCTGGAAATCGACACCGAGGTCGCCCGGCGGGCACAGCGCGCCCTGCACAGTGCCGGTACCGGCGACGTGCTGGTGGTGGAGGGCGACGGGGCCGCTGGTTACGCCCCGCGCGCCGCCTACGATCGCATCCTATGTACGGCGGGCATCTGGGACGTACCCAGCGCCTGGATACGCCAGCTCAAGCCAGACGGTGTGCTGGTGACGCCTATCCAACTGGACGGCTTTCAGGTGTCGGCGCGCTTCAGCCGATCCGAGCAGCAGTCAGATCAGCTCATCAGCGCGCAGAACCTACCCTGCCGCTTCGTCTACATGCAGGGCATCGCCGCCGGGCCATCCCTGATGCAGCGTGTAGGCAGCACGGATTTACGCATCATCAGCGCCAGCCTCAAGCGCTTAGATTTCGTCACGCTGCACATGCTGCTCAGCGGCACAGACCTGGAGATGCATCAACTCAACGTGGAACTCAGCCGCCACTTCTGGAGCCACTTCGTGCCCTACGCCGTGCTCAATGAACCGCTGGGCAGCACAGTGACGATGTATCACATCGACGCCGACCAGAGCGCCTACGGGATGCAAGGCGGGGCCGGTCTAGCGCTGTTCACACCAGGCAGCGCCGCCTTTCTGCCGGATGACGGCTCAGGCCGTGTCTACAGCTTCGCCGGGGCCGACGCGCTGCTGACGCTGCACGCGCTGGCTGAGGAATGGCAGGCGGTGGGTGCCCTGGGTGTGCGTGACCTGCGGCTGCGCCTGCTGCCTGGCGCTCAGATGCCCACCCGCCCGCGCGTCGTGCATGGCCGCATTTATGGCCGTCACGAACACTACCTACACGCCTGGCTTCAGCCCCGCCCCACACCAAGCTGAGTGCTGACCCTACGCTGACGGAGCCGCCATGCCTGACTCGACCGCGATCACCGCCAATCACCTACAGCATTGCCTGGGCCTGCCCAGCTTCAACCCGGAGCGGGCACATCGCGCCATGATCCCGCCGCAGCGCCCGTTCTACCCCCCACCAGAACAAGCCCCGCGTCAAGCCGGGGTGCTGGCGTTGATCCACCCTGAACCGCAAGACGCCGAGGCGCTGCACATCGTGCTGACGCGGCGCACCGAGCATCTGCGCGGCCACAGCGGGCAGATCAGCTTTCCCGGCGGCCGCCGCGACCCGGAAGACGCCAGCTTCACCGCCACCGCCCTGCGCGAGACCTGCGAAGAACTGGGCATCTGCGCTGACCCCATTCAGGTGCTGGGCGCGCTGACCTCGGTCTACATTCCGCCCAGCAACTACCAGGTGCACCCCCGCGTCGGTCTGCTGACGCACAAGCCGCAGATGCGCCCCAACCCGGCAGAAGTCGCGGAGGTCTTCAGCGTGCCGCTGAGCGCCCTGCTGGACCCATCACAGCGCCGCGTCGAAAGCTGGCCCTTCAACGGCCAGACAGTAAACGTGCCCTATTTTCTGTTCAAGGGGCATAAAGTGTGGGGGGCCACGGCCATCATGCTTAACGAGCTGGCCGAACGCCTGCGCGTCGTACTAAGCTGACCCGGTGCTAGCCGGCGTTGTCCTGGGGCGGCGCGTTGTCCTGGGGCATCCAGTAGCCCTTGCCTGGCACGGTGACAATGTAAGCCGGGCGGCGCGGGTTCTCTTCGATCTTGTGTCGCAGCCGGGAGATGTTGACGCGCAGCACGGAGTAATCTTCGCGGTACTGGTCGCCCCACACCGCGCGCAGCAGGGCGCGATGCGTCACGATGCGCCCGGAATGCCGCATCAAGTGTACCAGGATGCCGTACTCAATCGGGGTCAGGTGCAGCCGCCGCCCGCGGATGTGGACCTGGCGGCGTGGAATGTCCAACTCCAAGCGGCGCACGACCAGGCGGCTTTCGTTCTGGGGCGTCCACTCCACGCGGCGCAGCAGGGCCTTGACACGGGCCAACAGCTCGTCGTTGGAGAAAGGCTTGCTCATGTAATCGTCCGCGCCCATGTTTAGGGCCATCACGCGGTCGTTATCCAATGGAGAGCCGCTGAGCACGATGATGGGCAGAAAAGAATGGCGGCGCACACGGGCCAGCACTTCCATGCCGTGTAGATCAGGCAGGCGCAGGTCCAGCAGCACGAGGTCAGGGTGGTTCTCTAAAATGAGGGGCAGGGCTTCACGGCCTGAATCCAAAGCCTGGATGTGGTAACCGGCCTTGCCCAAGAGGATCGAAATGACCTCGGCGGTGTCGGCGTCATCCTCAACTACCATGACGCGCAGTGCTTTACGCTGTGTCGTTACCATTTTCAAACACCTAATGAACCAGCTTGCAACATCCATTTTACACTACATCGGGTGTGGGTGCCACAGCATGACGTAAAATGTCTAGGTAAAGGCTTGACGAATGCCTGAATCAGCCGCTGACCTTTATCTTAGCCAGGCGAAAAACCCGCTCATGTGACGCTGAACAATTTACAATTCAAACCAAAACTCAATACTAACCCCAGCACCACGGCTAACAAATATGTGATACAATAAGTGTATGTGCATATTAGGCGCGGATACAATGAACATCTCAATACAATGGGACCCACTGATTCCGCATACCCTGCTGGTGACCTTCCCGGAGCAATGGGTCTGGTCAGACTTTTACACCGTGCACCATCAAGCCGTCGTCATGCTGCGCGACCGCCCTAATCGCTGCGGCGTAATCCAGGACCTGCGCGCCTTTGACACGCTGCCACCGGGGGCGCTGCGCCACATGAACCTTCTGGTCAGCGGGCTGCCGCCTCAGGTCGAAGTGACGGCGCTGGTGGGCATGGCCCGCCACACCCGCATCATCTGGCAGACCTTTACACGCGTCACCCCTGGGCTGTCCAGCCAACGCTTCGTGACCACTGACAGCCTAGACAAAGCCCGCGCCATCGTGCTACAGCGCCTCGAAGCCCTCAGCTAGCGCGCATACGCCGGGTTTGCGTCTTGGCGCACAGGTGTAGGCTGTAGTAAAGCTTGTTAGATCAAGCGTGAGGCGCTGCATGTCGATTGATGTTGCCTGGGACGACCCCGAACACACCCGCATTATCGTGACCTACTCGCATGACTGGACCTGGCCCGAACTCTACGATGCCTTAGAAATCGGCAATGACATGGTCGAGTCCGCACCGCACCCGGTCGGCGGCATCCACGACGTGCGCGCCCTCAAGCGTGTGTCGGCGCGTGCCATCACCCACATACCCAACCTGACCAGGCGCATTCACCCCAATTCCAAGATCACCGTTTTCGTCAGTAACAGCGCGCTGCTGATTTCCATGTACCGCAGCTTTGAGCGCATGCTGCCGGCCTCGTTCACCCGGCGTAAGATCGTCTGGGTAGACACGCTCGACGCCGCCCGTGCAACCATCAGCGCTTACCTGACTGACTACCAACAAACCGAATAAGCGTACAGTTGGTAAGCGGTTAGACTTTCCGCGAAGTCCGGCAAATTGTGAAAACCTTAACCCTTGAGACAAGATAGTCGTTGTACGATAGATTCAAGGTATCGTAACTGGAACCACGCCGAGGATAGAGTCTCATGCCGTTCGATGTCATCTGGGATGACCCATTACAGCGCATTCTACGCATCATCTACCCAGAGGACTGGAGCTGGGACGCAGTCTACGCAACCGAAGCACAGGTCAACAGCCTACTCAGCGACAGCGTGCGCAGCTTTGGCATCCTGCATGACCTCAGCACCGTAGGCCACGACGCCCGCGACGCCATGCACCACATGCGCGGCCTGGTGCGCTGCACCCACCCGCAAATGCGCGTCTGCGCGGTCACTGGACACAGCGGCTTCGTGATGCGCATCTGGGCCACCTTCCGCAAAGCGCTGCAACAGAGCGACTCACACTATGCCGAGCGCAGCTTCGTGCTGGCGCATGACCTGCAGGAGGCCCGCGAACAGGTCTACGCGGCTCTCGCCACCTTTCGAAGCCTAGACGCGCTGCCAGCGGCCGACACCGCCTGAAGTCACACCACCCGTTCAACACCGTGAGGGGTACATGCTGATGACTTTCACATTGCACTGGGACGACCTCAACGAGACCACATCGGTGGTCACATATCCCGCGCAGTGGACCTGGGAACAGCTCTACGACATCGAAGATGCCGGGCGTGCCATGATCCCAGAAGGGGACACACAGTGCGGTGTCGCCTTGATCCAGGACATGCGCGCATTCAACGGCCTGCCGTCAAACGCCGTGCCCCACCTGCGCAACCTGGTAGCCGGATGCACCCCAACACGCAGATCCTGGCTTTCGTGGGCATGTCACCCTTCGTGCGCCTGATGTGGCAGACCTTCGAGAAGGTGACACCCAGCGGCCTGATGAAGCGCCGCTTTGTCATCGTGGAGGACATGGACGCCGCCCGCGCCGCCATCCGCCAGCACCTGACACGCTAGGCCGTCTCTCGGACCCCACCTACCTTACGTACCCATCCCTTTGGACTCGCACTAAGTTTTGCTTTTTGTGCGCGTTATCTGGAAGACCTTCGAGAAAGTGATGCCGAGCGTCTTCATGGCACATAACTTCATGCTGGCTGATGATCTGGAACAAGCACGCGCTTATGTGACCTATTTCCTGAATGCCTGCGAAGAGGATGCCGCTTTCACCGCGAAAGCAGAAGCCAGCTAGATCAGCAGTGACAGCAGCAGCGCCGCCAGAATGCCGCCAAGTAAGGCTAAGCTGGGAATGACAAGAATGGGCTTCATAAGGAGTTTCCTAAGTGGGAACCTATACCGTTGGAGATTACAGTTTAACATGCAGCGGCCCGCTTGCACAGCACTTCTTATCAAACTGTTAAGACTCCGCATTTGACCCACCGCGCAGCCCGGCGAAAAAATCCCGCAGCAGCGCCGCCGATTCAGCCATGCGCAGCCCGACGAAGACGTCCGGGCGGTGGTTATGACGCGGGTGCCGCAGCACGTCGCTGATGCTGCCCGCACAGCCCGCCTTTTCGTCGATGGCGGCGTACACGACCCGCGGAATCCGCGCTAAGACAATCGCCCCAGCGCACATACAGCACGGCTCCAGCGTCACGTACAGAGTCACGGCGTCCAGCCGCCATTCGCCCACGGCCCGCGCCGCCTCCCGGATCGCCAGCATTTCCGCGTGGGCAGTAGGGTCACCGTCGATCTCGCGGCGGTTGTGCCCCCGCCCGATGACCACGCCCTCGCGCACCGCTACCGCCCCCACTGGCACATCACCATGAGCCAGGGCCAAGCGTGCCTCCGCCAGTGCCAGGTCCATGAAGGCCGTGTCGCCAGCGTCGCCGGGCATCAGTCCGCCTAGGCTTCCGGCATCCAGGCGAAGCGCCCGTCGTCCCGCACCTGGAAGCGCCCCAGCCCTGGAAAAGGCAAATGGAAGGTCAGTACGCGCAGGTCCTCACGCGCGGCCTGCGCAATAATGGCGCGGCGCGTCTGGGCAGCTTGGCCGCTGTCGCTGTCGAAGCGCGGCCCCCAGTCCAGGTTTTCCAGTTGCAGCGGAAAGTGCAGGGCATCGACCAGGTGCAGCAGGCGCTCGCCGCCGGAGTCCAGCCACAAGCCCACGTGCCCCGGCGTGTGCCCCGGCAGCGGCAGCAGACCTATCCCCGGCACGACCTCAGTCTCGGCACTGTCGATCAGGGTGACGCGGCCTTCCAACGACAGCAGGCGCGTGCGCAGCATGGCGGCGTAGTTCTCGTTCAGGGCCGCCAGCGTCGCCGGCGCGGACCAGTGCGCCCACTCTGTATGCCACACGAACACGCGCGCGTTGGGGAAAGTCGGCGTGCCGTCGGGGGCGGTCAGGCCCAGGAAGTGATCGGGGTGCGCGTGCGTCAAGATCACCGTATCGATGGCCGCCAGGTCCACGCCCAGCGACTCCAAGACGCGCAGGCCCTGGCCCACCGGCGGCTCCGCATCGAGTCCCATGCCGGTATCCACCAGCACCCGCCGATCGCCTGCCGCCACGTAGAGGAGGTTTAACGC
Source organism: uncultured Anaerolineaceae bacterium (assembly GCA_964457835.1). Classification (GTDB taxonomy): domain Bacteria; phylum Chloroflexota; class Anaerolineae; order Aggregatilineales; family Phototrophicaceae; genus CAYWGJ01. The sequence continues at coordinate 1,463 of CAYWGJ010000048.1, read as the reverse complement.
GCTGCGGCTGCTGCTCATGCCGCTGGCACGGACGGCAGCCTCCAGGTCGGCACGCGGCAGGTCCGGGAAAGTGGCGGCCAGGCGGTCCAAGTCCAGCGGGACGGTGTTGGGCAGCGTCAGGTCGCTGACCACTGTGCAGCGCAGCGCGCCGACGGTGAAAGTATGGCTCTGCGGGATCATGGTCTCGTCGTCCTCTGTGGTGTCGTCTGCGATGTCATGCGGTAACGCTTGCGCTGTCTTTTTTTAGTCTTCGATGCGCCGTGTCGATAGGTCATCGGCAAAGGGATCAGGCCCGTTTGCGGTCAGCCCCAACTGTGACAGTCGGTCGTGGGCCTCCGCCTGAAAGCGCGAGTCGGGGTCGTTAGCCGCGTCGCGCAGGAAGGCGATATAGGTCTGCATGAAGTGACTCTCAAAGGCCAGGGTGTCCGCCGCCAAGTGCCGCAGCACGGCACGGGCTTCGTTGGCGCGCGGAGCCACGTAGTTCCATTCGCGCTTACCCTTGTTGTACAGCAGCTCCACAAAGCTCGTCCAGCCGTCATTGATGTGCTCACGGTACAGGCGGGCACAATCGGCCTTGGTGGGCACGTAGACGCGCGCCCGCATCGCCACCAGGGCCGTCGCTGCCCAGCAGACAGTCAGCACCAGCTCTTTAAGGCTTTGCAGCGTCTCGCCCTCACGGGTGACGCGGGGCCGCGTGTAACCGTAGTACGCCGCGTCTGGGTCCGGGTAGTGCAGCGGCAGATCAGGCGGGCCGTGCGCCGGGCGCATCACCTGCGTAATGAAGCGCTGCGGCGCGCGCGTCACCTGCCACACATAGCTTTCCAGGTCCGGCAGGCTCAGCTTATCGCGGATGTCCTCGCCGAAAAGCAGTCGGCTGGCGAGCTTCAAGCTGACGGTATCCTCATCGAGCAGCTCCACCTCACTGAAGGCGGCCAGGTCTACATGGCTGCTCATCAGTCCTTGAATGTACCCTTTCATGACGCGGGCGCGTTCTTCTTCGCCGGGCTGCCAGGCATCCTTGAAGATCACCTGCATGTCCAGGTCGCTGGCGGGGATGGCGCTGCCGTCGTTGTGGCTGCCCACCAGGTAATAGCCCCGCACCCGCCCCGGAAAGGCCAGCTCATAGATACCAACGACCGAGTCGATCACATCATCAATGAAAGGCTGTGGGGGAACCGAGAAACTGCGTTTATTGCTTGACATAGCCTGTTCCTGTTTTCCGTCAATGGTTAATAGATGCACTGCCGTAGTGACGCCCACACAGCCCTTATGGAACGGGCCGCCCGACGTCGCGGCGGTAGTGCATACCTTCAAAATGCAGCGCGCGGATGCCCGCGTATGCCTGTTCCAGCGCGGCATCCAGGTCCACACCGACCGCCGATACCGCCAACACGCGACCGCCAGAAGTGCGCAGCGTACCGTCGTCGTCGCGCGCAGTGCCCGCATGGAAGACCTGCACGCCG
>CAYWGJ010000047.1:16140-18303 GCA_964457835.1 uncultured Anaerolineaceae bacterium | reverse complement strand
GGCTGCGCGGATGGCGGGCGCTTGACCGGGGGCAGCTTGGTGGGACGCAGCGGCGCAGGCGGCGGCGGCGGCACAACCTCCCGCGCCAGGCGGGTGGTGGCAATCGGCGATACCGTAGGCGTCTTGAGCTGGTTCAGCAGCGCGCCGCCCGTGCGGATGAAATTATCATACACGGGCGGCTCCAGGTTAGTGCAGGCCAAGTCATAGAGCATCTCGTGCAGGATGATGCGCATTTCATGGGATGGCAGCGGCGTGGTCAGCGCTTGACGGCTGATAACGTAAGGCAGCGCAAAATCAGCCAAGGCCAACAGCACATCCGTGGCACGCCCCCGCAAACGCACGACGACCTCATCACCCGCCGGTATTTTGTCCACGTAGTGCGCCTCCACCTCAGCATGTGTGGGAAAGAAACTGCCCGCGAAATGCTGGTACAAAGCCACGACCTGCTGCACCCATTCGGCAGTGACACGGTGCGGGTCCTGCTGGTAAAGCGTTGGAATTACTAGGCGCAGCAGCAGCAGGTCATGCTCGGCCAGGCGGCGCACAAGCCCGTAAAGCCCCGCTGGACTCGTGTCCATGGACTGGCTCATTAACTGCGGCGCGTGCCGCACGATCTGACGCAGCACAACGCTGGTATACTGCTCATGGGTCATCATCGGCTGCTGGGTCCGTTGACTGATTTAAGTCGTTTTCCCAGTATACACTAGGGCAAAGCACAACGCGCGCCGCCCGGCGACCGTGCAGTGTGCCGCCGCCGGGTAGGATTCCATGCGCCCGCTGCTTGCGCCCGCTGCTTAGTTGCGCCAGCCGCTGCCCTGCGGGGCTTCTGGCACGGGCAGCAGATCGGGTATCGTCAGCGCAGCCGGTGCCTGTGGGTCGTGCAGCAGACTGACGGCATCCAGGTAGAGCTGTGCTCCGGCATCTGTGCGCTCGCGGTACTTGATGACGACCACCACACGCAGCACATCGCTGACCGTGATGCTGGAGACGTCGCTGGGCACGGTGTAGATTTCTACAGGCAGTTGTACGTAGTCATAAGTGCCTTGCGGCAGGCTGATCTTTATCCGGTCCACCATGGGTAACCCGGCACGGTTAGGGTTCACCGTATCTTCTTCGGGGAAGAACACCTTGACGATGATCCGCGCCGCCCCACCGACCCGCTTACCGCGCACGGCGGCACTGAAGTGCAGGCTGTCGCCCAGCGCCACGGCGTCCACAGCGGGGTAATCCTCGGCCTTGAGCTTCTGCTTGACCTTGCGCGCCTGGAAAAGTGCCCCTTTGAAGCGCAGCGCGGCGTCGCCTTCATACGAGAAGATTTTGTCGTCTACCCCGTCGCCATCTTTGTCTTTGTTCTTGCGCACTTTGTCCGTGCGCAGCCGGTTGTTACTGCCCTTCCAGTCATCAGCCACGAAACCTGCTGCTTCGGTCGTCTTGGACTCAAAGCCGCCGTTTTGGATCAGCTCAATGAGTTCGGCGTCCATAGTGAAGCTGAAGGGCTGGTTGCTGGCGCTGACCGTGCCACCTGGGTTGGTCGCGCTGACCGTCCAGGTGTACAGGCCGTCGCTGAGCAGCGCCTGCACCGCCGCGTCGATGGCGTAGCTGCATGTGCCGCTGCTGCACACGTCGGCGGCGTCCACCGTGGTTGGGCTGATGACCGCTTCTGCTGGGCTGCTGCGATCCAGGGCCACAGTGTAAGTCACGGCATCACCCGCATCGCTCCAGGTGAGGGCGGTCAGCGCGTCGATCTCAGTAAATACGGTGTCATCAGCGGGGGTCAGCAGGGTAAAGCTGGCCGGGACATCAATGTCACTGAGGGTCAGTTCGTAGGCCCCCAGGTCACAGCCATCAAGCTGAGGCCGCGACACACCGCGCTGATCGCTGCCGCTGGCGCAGGCCGCGTTGGGCAGGGCATCCACTGCTGGACTGGTGGGCAGCAGGGCGTGCATGGGCATGTTCCCCGGCGTGACCACCCCCAGCGCCTTGAGCTTGGGCTGAAGCGTTACGATGTCGTTGGGGTCCAGGGTGCAGCCCTCTGCATTGCTGAGCAGGTTCGTGCCGTCCGAGCCAATGTCACCGCTGCAATCTGGGGAAGCAGCAGCGCTGTTATCCGCCAGGATGCTGCGTTCGGTGGTGATGGCCGCGCCATCCACGTTGCGCAGACCA
>CAYWGJ010000047.1:0-16130 GCA_964457835.1 uncultured Anaerolineaceae bacterium | reverse complement strand
CCGCCGGTGCCGGTCGCGCTGTTGCTGCTGAGCGTGACTTCCGCCAGCGCCAGCGTGATGCTGTTGGGCACGCCGCTGGTATCCAGGTGAATGCCCGCGCCTGCCGGGGCCGCATTGCCGCTGATGGTCACATCGGTCAAGCTGATGCTGGCGCTGCCGAAGGCGTCCAGGCCGCCGCCGGAAATGCTGGCGCTGTTGTTGACCAGGCTGCTGCTGCTGATGCTGACGGCAGCCCCGTTATCAACCTGGATGCCGCCGCCGTAGTCCGCGCTGCTGTTCTGCACCACGACGTGTTCCAGAGTCAGTGCGCCGCCGTTGACATGGATCGCGCCGCCGTTGGTCACTCCCATACCGACCGGACTGTCGTTCAGGCCGTTGGTCAGCGTCAGGTCGCGCAGGGTGAGGCTGCCGTTGATGACGTGAAAGCCCGTATCCACCTGGTTGATGTCGATAATCGTCTGGCCTGGCCCCGCGCCGACAATCTCGACAACACCGGTCACGTCTAGGTCGCCGGTAAAGGCTGCGTTTTCACTGCCGCCGGTCAGGGTCAGGGTATAGGTGCCCGCCGGGACCGTGACGCGGGTGCTGTCCGCGCCGCTGGTATTCACCGTGATGAAGTTGGCCTCCTGGAGGGCGGCGCGCAGCGAACACGCCCCGTTACTGTCGTCGCAGTTGGTACCATCGACGTTGATGTCGGTGGTGTCGTCGGTGGTGCTGACGGTGAATTCAATCAGCGCCTGCGGGTGGCTGAGGTCCTGCGCCTGTGCCCAGTTAGGCAGCAAAAACAGCAGCAGCAGTCCGAGCCGCAGCAGTCCGTGTGAAGCAAGTCGTTTCATGGGTGGGTCTCCTGTGAATCGATGCGTGTTATCGGGGGGATGCACGCGGTGGCCCATAGCCAGGACCGGACTCAATCAATAAGATAAAATGCGCATGAACCCCGTATGAGTCTAGGGTACAGCAGCAGGCACTTAGCAGTTTTATTACAAGCATGCCTCAGGCGGTATTATTTACGGACTTCATAGTCTGTCCCCAACGCATGTGCCCCGGCATAGCGCCAGGGCACACGGCAATTGCCTCAGGATGAAACGGTCGCGCGCGCTAAGGCGCGGGCGGGACCGGCAGCAGACCGGCGCTCAGGGCCGGGGCCTGCTCCCAAATCATGGAAACGGCGTCCACGAAGAGCTTGCCGCTGCGGGTGCTGCTCTTCACCTGGAGTTTGATCTTATCCACATTGGCGCTGTCCAGCGTCGCACTAGTGGTGAAGAGCTGGTAGCCGTCAGTGGGTGCCAGGCCGAGCTTCTCCACAGTTTTAGTGGTGCCGTCACTGTACTTCACAACAACCTTGACGCTGCCCTTGGTGCCATTGCTGCGCCCGTCGAGCTGGTAGCTCAGCGTGAGGACGTTGCCCGCCGCGAAGTCGCGCATACTGCCCGGCGAAGCCCAGATCAGACGGCCATTCTTGGCGTCACCTTTAAGCATATAGGCGCACTGGCCCTCATAGGCGAAGGTCTTACCAGGCTTGTCGCACTTCACAGCGCCGACCCCTTTGACCTTCCAGCCGCCGGTGGTCTTGTCACCTGTCATCGACTCAAAGCTGCCGTTCGTCACGATTTCCGACAGGCTGTAGGCGCTGGCGTTGATGGCGTCGTTGATCTGGATGCGTGACGTAGCGCGATTGCCAGCCCCGAAGCGGTCGTCGGTGACGCTGACGCCCGTTTCCTTGAGGATGTCCAGCGCTTCATCGACCGTCAGCGTAGGGTCAGCCTGCTTCAGCAGCGCCCAGGCCCCGGCCACATGCGGCGTCGCCATGGACGTGCCCTGCTTGGTGCCGAAGGTGTTCTTGGGTTCCGCTGAGGTGATGCTCACGCCGGGGGCCAGCAGGTCCAGGAAGCTGGCACTGTTGGAGAAGCTGGCTACGCTGTCGGAACCATCGACTGCGCCCACACTCACCGCACTGCTGATGCAGCCGGGCGCACCCATGGCGCTGGTATAGCCGTCGTTGCCGGACGCAATCACGGTGGCGATGCCGTTGCGCTTCAGCTTGTCAATGATGGCCTTCGTCGCAGTGTTGGATTGATCGCTGTCACATGCGGACTGCGAGCTGTACTCGCCCCCGCCCAAGCTCATGTTGATGGCCGCGATGCGGTACTGGTTACGCAGTGCAAACACGCGCTCCAGACCCTTCACCTGATCAGAAACAAAACTGAGCGGGCACTTGCCGGTGGAACAGTAGAAGGCGCTGTCCACCTCGCTGAAGACCTGGATGGCGATCAGATTGGCGGCAGGGGCCACACCGGTGTAGGTATCGTCTTCACTGACCATGGTACCGGCCACATGCGTGCCGTGGTCACAGCCTTGATAGCTCAGGGCACAGTAGCGCGCACTCTTCGGCGCAACGGATTCGCGCACGCCTTTGGGACAGGCGGATTTCGAGGTGTAGTAGGGGTAGGAGCTGACCGCGCGCGAATAACAGGCCTGGCTGACGATGCGGTCCGCCAGCGCGTCATGCTTGAAGTCGACGCCGGTATCCAGCACCGCGACGGTCCAGCCGCTGCCGTCCATGCCCATGCTCCAGGCACCGCCGGGGCCGTCCGCGCCGATCTGCACGACGCTGGTATCCATGGCCGGGGCATAGAGCGCGTTGAGCTGCATCCCGCTGACCATGGGCGAGGCTGCCGCGACGTTCAGCGCTGCCGCGTCCAGTTCCAGCACCACGAAGGGGATGTATTCATAGCGGTGCAGCATCACGGCATTGTGACCGATGAAGGCTGCCTGAAGGCTGTCCGCGGCGGCGTTGAAAGCCGCGGCGTTTTCATCAGCGCTGGGGGCATTCACGCCCACGATGACCTCAACCTTACCCATGGCGTTAGCGACGGTCTGAATTTCGGTAAAGTCCGAGCTGCCACGCTGCATGAACATCATGGCGGCGTCGAAATCAGCGGGGGTATCCTGTGCGCCCAGCGGCACGACGGCCAGCATCAGCAGCGCTGCGACCGTCAGCAGCAGTACGCGCCGACCTAACATGAAGTAGATCATAAATAGTGCCCTCATCCACTCTCGAAAAGATAAAGCGCCAGTGACGTCGGACCTGACGCTGATCTTACTTTAACAGAATCTGAGCACTTATGTCTACTGTGGCACAAGGCCATGTGGCAGATGCAGCGCCCATTTTTTGCAGCTTTTTACGGCTTTCATGGGCTTAAGCGGCCCAGCCGCACTAAGTCGTCGGGGTCCACGGCCACGCTGAAACGCGTCACCGTTGGCAGGCGATACCAGCCCGCGACCACCTGCATTTCACTGCGCGCGCCTTCTGGCAGCGCCAAAGTCAGCGACTCGGCATAGGCGTCATCACCCAGTACGGCCAGCGGCGCGAAGTCATCGCCCACCACCAACACGTCCCCGGCAGCGTTGAGCACTTGCACAAAACGCAAGTCCTGCGGGGTCAACGCGCCGTCGATCTGCCAGGCGAGCCGTACCTGCACCGCCTCACCGTCTGCGCTGAGCTGCACGTCAGCGGCCTGGAGCTGAACCGCGGCGCGGCCATCGGGGGCAGTCAGCGTCACCGGGGTGAAGGACGCATCGCGTGGGCTGAGGGCCGCCTCCAAGGTGCTGAGTGTTAAGCGGCGGCAGCTCAGCGCCGGGTGCGGGGACGTTGGGCAGGCGGGGTCGGCATCCACGCGCACCAGATGAAAGCCCGGCATCAGCGGCAGGCTGAGCATCTGTGGCCCCGCCTCGACTTCCATGCGCCGCATCACCTGCCCGGCCAGCGAAACGGTCACGCTGCGCGGCGATTCCCCCGTCACGCTGAGGTGCAGGTCCAGCCAGGCCGCATCTGGCGTGTAGACGTAAAAATCGGCGGGGGCATTCAGGCTGCGCGGCGTGTCAGGACGACGGACGCGCGCACGCGGCGGGTCGTCGCTCAGCGGCACGTCGAACAGGGCAAACCGCGCGTCCTCGTAGTAGGGATCGCCCAGGCGCTGCACCATCCGCGCCTGCTGGCCGGGGGCCGCCCACTGCTTATGCAGGATCAGCAGGTCCACGCCGACTGAACGCAGCAGGACCGGGTCCAGGGTCTGTTCCAGCAAGGTCAGCTTAGCCGGGCTGACCGGGGTCTGCCGTGTGACCTGCCCGGCAATAAGCGGCTTTTGATGCCAGGTTTGTAAATACAAGCCGTCCTTGGCCGCCAGCAGATTGCCCCAGGGCACATCCATCACGGCGCGCACGTCCTCGCGTTCAGCGACTTGAGCCACGGCATCGGGGACCTCAGCGGGCACGGTTGGATACGGGAAGAAGGCCTGATATTCAAACAGGGCCGCGGCGCTGAGCAGGCCGACGACCCGCCAGGCCCGGCGCTGAGACCAGCCGCGCATCAAGGCGGACGCGCCGTAAGCGGCCAGTACGGAGAGCGCCAGCGCCAGCGTAAAGCTGAAGCGTCCCGGCGTGCGTGCCAAGCTGAAGCCGGGCAGCTCATAGACGAAGGCCCACGGCACCGTCAGCAGGGTGGCTTGACCGTCAATGCTCAGGCGCAGGGGCGCGTCCAGCCACTTGAGCACCGGTCCCCAAGCCAGCACCGCCGCCAGCGCCGCTAAGATCAGCCACCAGCGCGCCGCCCGCACCCGCAGCCCGGCGATCAGCACCAGGGCCGCCGCCACCACGCCGACATAGCTGTAGCCCTCGGTGATGTTCACGCCTAACACACGGTGGGTGTAGTCCAGTTGGCCGAACACCGGATGCTGATAGCTGGGTGTCACCAGGCCCAACAGGTCCGCGCTGAAGGCCACCGTACCACGCACACCAGTGTAGGTATCGTCCGCGAAGGTGTCCGCCGCGACCGGCAGCAGGAAGCCGATCAGCAGCAGACCGCCGATCAAGCCCACCGCCGTCAGCTCCATCAGGGCACGCCGGTCCGTCAGTGCGGACAGCCACCACAGGCCCATCAATGGCAGCAGCACGTAGATCACCTGAAGTGAATGCCCCCAGGGACTCAGCACGAAGAAGATCAGCGCCGCCAGCCGCCAACGCCAACGCCGCGCGCTGGGCGGCCTGTCCAACAGCATCACCAGCGCCCAGACCAACAGCGGCACCGGCCACATGACCATCAGCCCCGCGTGGCCGCCGAAGAGGTGCCCCTGAAAGACCGGCGCGGCCATGAAGATCAAGCCGCCCAGGAAAGGGGCCGTCGGGCCGGGGTCTGGGTCTACGTCGCGGCGGATCAAGGCGCGCGTCAGTATGTAGGCGGCCAGGCCATTCAGCGCCATTGTCAGCAGAATCGTCAGGTTATAGGCAGTGGACACGGGCATCACGAAGGCCAACGCCCATGCCGGGAAGAATTGCAGCGGGTTGGCCCACAGCGAAATCCCTTGGAGGCCATGGGGGTAGGCCAGCAGAGTCTGATAAAAGAGCGGCTCGCCATTTTGCAGCGCGTATTTGAACCACCAGATGTGATGGCCCATCTCGTAGGCGTCACCGGTGTGGTGGCCGATGAAGGCCGTGCTGAGGTTGAGAATCAGCGGAAAGGTCATCAGCAGCGCCACGCCCACATAAGCGGCGAAAACCAGGGCACTGCGGCGCAGCATGGGCGAGATGAACACAAGGCGGCCTTTCAGATCAGCGAACACAACGGCGCGCATTGTAGCCAGCCACAGGCCGCTTGTGCAGGCTCAAGGGCAAGGCACAACAAAGCGCCCCGCCGAGGGAAGGCGAAGCGCTCAATGCCGATTCTGTGCTGCGTGCTGCCCTTGAGGAGGGGTATGGCTCGATCTACAGCAGGGAACCGGGGATCAGGGTTTCGTCGTTGTTGGTCCCGTCGGCGTCGTTGGTATCAGGCGTGGTGCCGTTAAAGTCGAAGGGCAGACGGCCACCGCGCTCACCGCGTTCACCGAAGGGGAAGCCGCGCTCGCGCATGTCGTCGGGGTCAAAGCGGAACTCGAAGCGCCCGCCAAAGGGCAGCTCGCCGCGGAAGGGCATCCCGTCACGGAAGGGCATCCCGTCAAAGAAGAAATCCATGCGCTCACGGCCCATGGTATGAGCCAGGATCAAGTCCAGGCTTTCACCGTCACGGTCCACGGTCAGGGTCAGGTCGCGGGTTTCCTGGGTGCGTCTGGCTTCGTTTAGCGTCTCAGGGGTCAGGTCGGCCACGGCCACGCCGTTGATGGCGGTAATCACGTCGCCTTCCAGGAGTTCGGCGGGGTTGTGGATGTTTAGGGTATCGACGACTGTCCAGCCCGTATCACCGGCTTCCAGATCGACGTTGAGGTGCATACTGATGCGCGTGATGAGGTCCACGGTTTGGCGCACGCTGCTTGGCCGGGCGATGAGGGTCACGGGGACCTCGACGGCCTCGCCTTGGCGGTCCAGCGCGAAGGTCACTTCATCACCGACGGCTGCGGCTTCGACCAGCGCCACGAGCTGCGCGGCATCGGTCACGGCCTCACCATTCAAGCTGAGCACCACGTCACCGATCAGCAGACCGGCGGCATCTGCGGGGGAACCGGTGGCGATACTGGCGAGGGTCACGCCCTGGTCTGTGTCGATCAGGCGAGCGCCTAGATAGGGTGTGCCGGTGCTGCGGGTGTCGGCGGCATCCTGGGCCGCCACCGCGCCGATCATCAGGGCTAACACCATCAAAGTCAGACCGCTTACTACCAGAAGTTTAGTGCGCATGTCTTGTTCTCCTTGTGCTTTGTCTGCTTGCAATCGGGGCCGTCCATGTCGCGGCCACTGACTACAGGCTAGCACGATGCGCGGGGGCTGTGGTTATGGGGACCTCAAACAAGCTTAAATCGCATTTAAGGCAAAAAACACCCCGCTCGGATGACCAGAGCGGGGTGGCTAAGCATCATGAGGTTGTGGGCTAGCAATACATCGCGTTCCGGTGACAGGTGCTGCGGTGCTTGTACTGTACGGTGTTTCGTTTAGTTGGGGGCGCAGTGCGCCGTGGGATGTGTCGGTGGTTCGCCGTTCAGGACCTTCGCCCTTGTCGGCACTGTCGCTGCCCGTTTCGGGCAAGTCACCACTTGATCGGTCCGCGTTCATCAGGGATGAGCACCTCCTTCGCTCCTTATCCACATTCAGCATACCGGACATGGGTGCTGCTTTACCCGGTGGGCGTCAGGCGCTTGGCCTTTGCCTGCCTGACGGTCCACCGTTGGGTAACGTTCGTTGGACGCCGCTTGCCGCTAGGCGTTGCGCTTCTTCAGCGCGGGCAGGTGCAGGATGCGGGCGGGCGCGGCCTCGCGGTCCTGGGTTGGGCTGGATGCACAACGCTTCGCTTCGATCTCTTTGACCGTCTCCTGCGCGGTGTAGATCAGCTCGCGCAGCATGTCCAGCACTTCGCCCTCGCTGCGGGTGGTGACGTAAGGCAGACGGTCGTCGCTGGCGGCGCTGTGGAGGCCGTCCAACAGCTCGTACATCTCATCCAGGCGGTCAGCGTTGTAGCTCACAACGCGCTGACTAGGGGTACCTTGGGTTGGGTTCATGTCGCACCTCGTCTGTGTCAGACGAAAGGCCGGGGCGGTTTGCGTGCCCCTGGGCCAAATAAAAAAGGGACGTGAGCGGTATCAATCTCACGTCCCCTGGGGGCTTCACCAACCTTAGCGGAAGGGCGTCGTTATGGGCGGCTGTTATCGCTGCTTGTGCCTGCTCCTACCGACGTGAGACTGCGCTTTTCGATTGTTAAAGACCGGTTCTGCGTGTACGGTGTTGAGCGTGCCAGGGTCGCTGCCTGCCATGCCGCTCAGGGTGCCATTGACGGCCTCACTGAGGCGCGCGGCGCTGCCCGTCAGGGTGCGCAGCAGGGCACTGGGCGCTGAGCACGCCTGCGCCGGGCTGGTGGCAGCGATGCCCGTGTCACCCGTGACAATGGCATCCGAGCCAACCGCAACCAGGCGGACTCCACCATGGGACATGCCCATCAGGGGGCCGCGCTGGAACCATGCAGCGGCAAACCAGCGCTGGGCGTTACGCCACGTATGCAATTGCGCTGATTCTCCGGCGAGATAGAACATCTTACGCACCTTTATCCACGGCGGTCTCGTTCAGCATTGCCAGAATGCTCTCACCGGTAATAAATACCCGGCGCATCCCATTCGGCTTACTGACTTTCAGGTGCCCCTTGGTGATAAGCCGCTTCAGGGTGCTGAGGCTGATGCCCAGGGCTTCAGCCGCTTCCTGGCGGGAATACACCGCATTGGGGTCGATTGTGGGTTTGGTCTGATCTGCCATGTACCCAATCCTCCATACATCACATTCACTATGGCACAGCCCCGCCGATGAGTCAAGCGGTTCGCTGATGCCTTTAACGTTTCTTAAAGGTTCATGATGGGCTACAGCATATCGGATCACAACGCGGCTGACAAGGTGCAGGCTGTGTCAATTTGCCGCCCGGTGTCTTCTGTGCGATGATGGTTTATGCTGGCCAGTCAGGTGTTGAGGTAACATGGCGATGCGCCGTTTTTCCCTGAGTAAGCGTTGGATGATGCTGTGGGCACTGCTGCTAGCCGCCTGGACGCTCAGCGCCTGCTACCAACCCGCCGACGCTGAGCCGACACAGGTGCTTGCTGCGGCCACGACCCAGCCGCTGCCGACCACGGCCCTCACGGACGTGCCAACGCGGACCATCACGCCATCGGCTGCCTTCACGGAAACGCAGACCCCAAGGTTGACTGTGACCCCATCACCGACAGTCACGTCAACGGCCAGCGATACACCCACATTTACCGTCACTGCGACGCCCACGCCCACCTACACCTTCACGCTGACGCCGAGCACCACGGCAACGCCCACCGCCACCTTCACGCTGACGCCAAGCGCCACGGCAACGCCCACCGCCACCTTCACACTGACGCCAAGCGCCACCTTTACCCCCGCGGCGGAACAACGCGCGTTGACGCCGGTCAATCAAGCGGCGGCCTGGACCCCCTACGCGCAGGATTTCAAGGGCTTCGCTATGGCGCTGGTCCCGACGGGCTGTGTCGCGCTGGGCGGGGACCCGGAAGCGCTCTACCGTGAGGGCGGCGCGTGGATCATCGGCGTGCCGGATGGCGGCCTGGTCTGCTTCGACGCGCCTTTTTGGATCAGCGTGCACGAAGTGAGCAACGCGCAGTATGCAGCCTTCATCGACGCTGGCGGCTACGACGATCCGGCCACTTGGACCGAGGCCGGATGGGCCATGCGGCAGGCGCTGAACTGGACCCAGCCCACCCATTGGGATGATCCATCCTTCAACGGTGCACAGCAGCCGGTCGTGGGTGTATCCTGGTACGAAGCGGACACCTTCGCGCGTTGGGCCGGGATGCGCCTGTGCACCGAACCAGAGTGGGCCTACGCCGCGCGTGGCCCACAAGCAGCGGCCTATCCCTGGGGCGATGTCTTCGACCCAGCCCGCGTCAACTTCTGTGATGCGTCCTGCCCGCTGGACTGGCGCGACACAGCCCATGACGACGGCTTTCCTTACACTGCTCCTGTCAGCAGTTTGAGCGCGGGGGCATCCTGGGTGGGCGCGCAGGACCTCAGCGGTGACGCGGCGGAGTGGACCGCCTCTGCTTACGGCCCCTACCCCTACACGGCGGACGATGGCCGCGAGTCGCTGACGGGCCGCGAGTCGCGCGTGATCCGCGGCGGGGCCTGGAACAGCACCGCGCCCTTCATGCGATCCGCCTACCGCAGCGAAGCCGATCCCAGCCTGCGCTTCAACACCGACGGCATCCGCCTGTGTATGCCCTGAGCGTGTTTGCTTTTCCTCAACCGGAGTCGCTACACTCAGAGTCATAGCAAGGCCCTGAGATTTTTTGCCATCCAACAAACTGCTTGATTGCTTAACCATGAGGAGAGCCATTACCGTGACCACCTTAGACGACCGCATCCGCGAGCTGGTGGCCCATGCTTACGCCCATGCGCCCGCCATCCAGGGCATCATGGACGAAGCTGGGGTCCGCCCGGAAGACATCACCAGCGCCGAGGACCTGCGCAAGCTGCCCATCACCAGCAAAGACAAGCTGGTGGAAATTCACCACGCTAACCCGCCCTTCGGCGGCTTTCTCGCCATGGACGCCGCCAATCTGCCGCGCATCTACATCTCGCCCGGCCCCATCTACGACCCACAGCCGCCGAACCCGGAGATGGCCGACGAGGGCCTGTCGGTCTTCCGCTACCTGGGCCTGGGGCGCGGGGATCGAGTCATCAACACTTTCGCCTATCACCTGACACCGGCGGGCTTCCTGCTGGACGACGGCCTGCGCGCGGTCGGGGCGACCGTGCTGCCGATGGGTCCCGGCAACACCGACCTGCAAATCCACACGATGACGGCGCTGGGGGTCACGGGCTTTGCCGGGCAGCCCAGCTACCTGATGACCATCCTGGACCGCTGCGAAGAACTGGGCATCGCCAAGGACGCGGTGCCCATCAAGAAGGCGCTGTTTTCCGCTGAACCCTACACCCCCACCCAGCGTGCCCGCTTCGAGGACGAGTATGGCATGAGGACGACCTCGGCCTACGGCACCGCTGACCTGGGCTTTGTGGGCTACACGATGGCCGGTGTGGAGGGCTTCCGCATCATGGGCGGCGTGCACCTGGAAATTGTGGACCCCAGCACGGGCGAGCCGATGCCCGCCGGCGAAATCGGCGAGGTGGTGGCGACCCTGTTCAACAAGGCCTACCCGCTGCTGCGCTTCGGCACCGGTGACCTGGGCGCACTCGGCGCGGAACCGCTGGACGGCGGGCAGCATCTGCTGGGCCTGTACGGGCGCAGCGGCGATGCGATCAAGGTGCGCGGAATGTTCCTGCACCCCAATCAGCTCCGCGCTGCGCTGACCGCCTTCCCGCAGATCGCCCGCGTGCAGGCCATCATCACCCGCCCGGAAAACAAGGACGTGGTGACGCTGCGCATGGAGATGAAACCGGGCCTGGAGTCCGAAGGCGAAGCGGTGGGCCAGCAGCTCCAGCAGTTGGCGCAGGCTGCGGTGCGTCTGCGCATTGACACCATAGAAGTGGTGGCTGAAGGCGGCATTGACCCCGCTGCACGTACCATCATCGACGAGCGAAACTGGGACTAATTGATCGTCAGCACGTAGGACGCCGGGGTGGTGCTGCGCAAGGCCATGGGGCTGAGGGCCAGCACCACCCGCTGCGCATCGTCGCGGATCGTCGGCGTCCAGATGATTTCTGGCCCCGCTGCCAGCACGCGCTGCACGTCCACCTCCCCGCCGCGCGTCACCTGGATGAGCTGTACCCAGGTCCGCAACGGCACGGCGTTGACGCCCCACAGCCACCCGCGCGCCTCCCAGCCGGATTCCAGCGGTGTCGGCGTGCCATCGGCCCACAGCGTGAGGTCATCCAGCAGCATCCCCTGACGGTTCACGGCGTCGTCGTGGATCAGCTCGAAACGCAGCAGCACCTGCTGCCCCAAGTAAGCATCCAACGACAGCGACTCCTCAAGCCAGCCGCCGGACGTGCCCGTGTAGCCCGGACCGTAAGCCGTGCCATACGGGTTGTCGGTGGTGGTGTGCGGCGTGGAGAGCGGCGTCCAGTTCAAGCCGCCGTCGCTGCTGAGCATTACGTAGCCGTAATCCCAGTCGGCCTCCAGGTCATGGTACAGCCGGTAACGCAGCGCTGCTGACTCCAGGGCACGTAGGTCCAGGGTGCGCGTGAGGGTGGCGTCGCTGTCGTCGGCGCGGGCACTGATCCAGACTTGGCTGGGATCATCCACACCTGAAGGCAGCGCCACCAGCGGCAGCGATTCGGCCACGTTGAGCTGCACCTTCAGCGGCCCGGCTTGTGTGATGGGCAAGTCATAGTAGGCACTGCTGTAGGGGGGCAGCGTTACCGTGAGGTCAGCGGGCAGGCCAGTGACGGTGCTGCTGCGTGCCGGATCGAGGGGATCGCAGCAGGCGTAGCCCCATGAGTCGCCCAGGCTGCGGTCCATCAACGCATTGGCCGCCGCCCAGTCTGCGAAGAAGGAATCAGCGTCCAGCCCGGCATCAGCCAACACCGCGCGCACCGACGCCATGCCGTACAAGCCAGTGTCATCACGGCTGAGCGTGCCCAGCAGATCGCGGCCCAGGCGCTGCTTCAAGTAGCTGACGTAGAGAAACGCAGCGCCATAATGCGCACCCACATTGCCGTAAAGCGACCAGGTATTGAGCTGAGTCTCCGGCGCGGCGAGAAAATCAGCAGCCGTAGCCCAGGGCATACTGCGATCATGGCCCAGGGCGTCCATAGTGAACATCGAAAAGCCCTCATCCAGCCACCCGGCGGTACTGCGGGCGACGTTGGCGCGGATCATGTGCTGGAACTCGTGCGCCAGCACGCTGAGCACCGCCGGGGAGTCCTCAGCGCGGCGCACGGCCTCTGCATTGACCACGAACATCTCGCGCTGATTACTGTGCGGCACCACGGCACGCGGATAGCTGTGCTCCACGCTGAAATAGGCGATCAAGGACGGGGACAGCCCAGTGGCGAACAGAGCGTGTACTCGCGGGTCAGCGTCGATGCCGGGCTGCGCCTCGCTGCCCCACAGCGCGCGGGTTTGGGCGTAGACCTCCGCGTCGAAGGCGTTTGCCAGGGCCTGCACGCGGGCCGTATCCAGGTCGGCGCGTTGATCCACCCACAGCGCGATGTGCTCCCCGACAGCCACCAGCACCGCGTCGAAGGTGTCAATGCCGCCGCGGGCCTCATTGCTGATGCTAAAGGTCGCCACGTCGCCGACGGCATAGGGTGTGGGCTGGCGGGGTACGTCGGGCAGCGTGTCTACGCCGTACAGCCGCTGCGCCAGGTCGATGCGGTCGCGGACGGGCACCTGCAGCGCCAGCGCGGCGCATTCGGTGGGCGTGGTGCAGTCGCTTTGCGCAGCGGTGGGCGTGCTCAGCAGCAGAGCAAGCAGAGGAATGAGGGCAAGCAGTCGGCGCATGATGGGGGCATCTCTCTGTATGTGGGTCAAAACAGTGTAGCGCGCCGGGCATAGATGGACCATGGCGAAAAGTGCAATGTCTTATGTAATTGGTGCTGATGCAAATTTGGTGTATGCTAACTGATGTAGAACGTTTGTTCTAAACTACACAGCGCACACCAAGTTCAAAGGGAGACATCGCCAATGTACACCGTCACTACATATCCTCACGGCACCTTTTCTTGGGCGGACTGCATCAGTACGGATGCGGAAAAAGCGGTCAGCTTCTACACCGCGCTGATGGGCTGGCAGACGCAGCAGGTCCCCATGGGGCCGGGCCAGGTCTACACCTTCTTCATGCAGGACGGCCAGCGCGCCGCCGCTGTCGGCCCCATGCCGCCGGATACGGCGCAGGCGGGGGTGACGTCGCACTGGGCCAATTACGTCACCGTTGACGCCGTAGACGCGCTGGTGCCCCAGGTGACGGCGCTGGGCGGTACGGTGGTCACGCCGCCAATGGACGTGTTCGACGACGGGCGTATGATGGTCATCCAGGACCCCACCGGCGCAGCGGTTTCCTTGTGGCAGCCCAAGGGCAGCATTGGCGCGGGGATCGTGAACACGGTAGGGGCTATGAGCTGGAATGAGCTGTCCACCCGCGAGCCGGACAAAGCGGCG
Source organism: uncultured Anaerolineaceae bacterium (assembly GCA_964457835.1). Classification (GTDB taxonomy): domain Bacteria; phylum Chloroflexota; class Anaerolineae; order Aggregatilineales; family Phototrophicaceae; genus CAYWGJ01. The sequence continues at coordinate 2,569 of CAYWGJ010000047.1, read as the reverse complement.
GCGTTCTACAGCGCCCTGCTGGGCTGGACCACCGAAGACGATGGCACAGGCTACGTCGTCTTCAAGAACCAGGGCCGCATGAACGGCGGCATGATGCAGATGGACGACTCCTACGGCGATATGCCCGCGCATTGGCTGACCTACTTCAGCGTGGCCGACATTGACGCCGTGGTCGCCAAAGTACCGACGCTGGGCGGCAAGGTCCACACGGAGGTCATCAGCGCAGAACAGGCAGGGCGTTTCGCCGTCATCAGCGACCCGACCGGTGCGGTGTTCACGGCCATTCAGCCCAGCGGCGTTGTTGATCCCTGGCTGGAACACGAGGCTTAGCACCGCCCGCGTGCCCCCCAACCTCTCTACACTTAACGCCCCCTGCGCAGCAGCAGGGGGTGTGCTTCGCCGCTTACCTGTGCACAATGTACGAAATATCCAGAGCGGCTAAAACTATTTGACAGCTTCTTAACAAGTTGTGAAACCGCTCCTAAAACAGCGGTAAACGCTTAAACATGCATGAGAAGCACTTCGCAATCGTTTGTGACAGATGGGGCCGAGGCGTGATTATCGATAGTGCAGTATGGCGCAATCAGCCAGAATACAGACGCTTGATTCGGCGGCTTTACACGCGCTATAGTTTGTATACGTAGATGTGTGGAGCGTCAGCTTACTTAGACACTTATTAAAATGCAGTTTGCCCCTCTCCACACCATAAAAACGCCCCATCGCTGCATGGGGCGTTTTTGAGTCTGCTACACTGTGTGGCCTAGTGTCGCTACGCGCCTAGGTGCGTCAGGCTGATGTGTGCCGCCTCGCGGACTTGTGGGTCGGGGTCCTCAATGAGTGCCTTCAGGGGGTCAATGCCGCGCGGGTCTGCGCTGCGCCCCAACAGCTCCGCCGCTAGACGCCGCACATGCGCGCTCTCATCTTGCAGCGCTTTACAGAACACATCCCAACTGCGCCCGTCGTTGATCTCTCCCAGTGCCCAGATCACGTTGTAGCGCACCCAGGGATGCGGGTCTTGGGCGTGAGCCATCAGCGGCGGCGCGGAGTCCGGGTGCGGGATGTGCCCGATAGCCTTGGCCGTGCGGATGCGCACCCAGGGGTCGGGATCATCCAGCGCTTTGACCAGCGCCGGCAGGCTTTCCGGGCGGCGCATGTGCCCTAAAATGGAGGCCGCGAAACCGCGATACACCGCATCGGAGTCGCTGGTGAGGAAGGTAGTCAGCGGGGCCAGGGCTTCGTCTGCGCCCAACCAACCCAGCACGCTGGCCGCGGAATGCCGCATGTTGTGATCGTCGTTTTCCAGCAGCGGCAGCAGCAGCGGCACAGCGTCCTCGTCGTTGATTTCCATCAGGGCTTTGGCTGCCCACTCGCGCACGCGCACGTCGGGGTCTTGCATGGCCTGGACAAGGGGCTGCAAGGCCTGTGCGTCCCCGATTTCTCCCAATGCCCAGGCCGCCATATGGCGCACATCGGCGTTATCGTGCGTCAATGCTTGGATCAAGGCGGGTGCTGCGGCAGTCCCCATCTCGATCAATTCAATGGCGGCACCTTCACGGGAGTCGTGGTCGGCGGCGGTGAGTTGGCTGATGAGTGTGTCGATTCTTGCCTCGCTCATGATCCTGTCCTGTTGGGCTGTTTCTCTTGGCGTATAGGGGTATCGTAGCATGGAACCCTATGACGTAAGCGTTAACGCAGTATACAGGAATCAGGCGTGTGCCAGCATTGAGGCCCTGTTCCCACTTAACCCTTAGTGCTGGGAACCCGGTGGCCCGGTGCGATATGCTATACTCAAAGCACGTTGGTTCACGGAGTGTCACCCGCCACCATGTCTCAGTTGCCCATCCGCCGCCGCCCGGACTTCGCGCTCAGCGAGGACCTGCGCGGTTTGACCTTCAACTTCGCCGCCGCCCTACCCGGCAGGGCCAGCAGCCGCCACACCGAGCGCGCTTATTTCCGCTGGGTGGATACCTATCTGGCGGACATCGCCGGGATGCAGCCCACTCGCGGCCCGCAGCGTGTGCTGCGGATGCAGGCCCTGCCTGTAGACGTGCTGGTGCGCAGCCTCAGCGCGCCGCAGCTGCGCGCCTGGCTGGGGATGCTGGTGCGGCGCGGGCACGGCAAGCAGGGCATTGAGCAGGCCCGCGCCGCTATGGTCACGCTGACTGATCTGCTGGCGGAGGCGGAATGGATCGAAGACTATCAAGCCGCGTCGCTGGCGCGGGTGAGGCCCCCGCGTGCGGAAGACGGGCAGCGTCCGGGCCGCTGGTTATCTCCAGCAGAACTGCACCTGCTGATGCGAGCGGGCCGCGACATCGCCAATTCGCCCGCGCAGGCGCTGCGCAATCACGCGGTGCTGACCGTGCTGTGCACCATGGCGCTGCGCCGTGAAGAGCTGTCCGTGGCGCGCTGGGGCGACCTGTCCTTGCAGAACAACCGGCCCACGCTGCGGGTGCACGGTAAGGGGCGCAAGGTCGCCAGTGTGGATATTCCGCGCGTGGTGCTGGGGGCGCTGGACACCTGGCGGCGTGCGCTACCCCACGAGGCAGCGCCCAGCCCAGACAGTCCGCTG
>CAYWGJ010000046.1:0-18359 GCA_964457835.1 uncultured Anaerolineaceae bacterium | reverse complement strand
GTTGGTTCTCATGGCTGGCATTATAACCCGACCAAAACGCCTGTCAAGGGCGGAATGAAGCAAAATTCACACACCATCCGGCAGCAGGTCTTCATCGGGCGGCACGATCTCATGTTCGGCGGGCAGCACATCCACCGAGCGTCGATCACCGAGAATGTCCTTGATATACACTTCCTGAATGACCACCAGCACAATTGAGGCAATCGGCACAGCCAGCAGAATACCGATAAAGCCAAACAAAGCACCGGAAACGATCTGCCCGAGCAGCACGATAACCGGTGGGAGCTTGATACTTTCAGCAAACAGCAGCGGCGTGAAAATTTGGCTCTGAATGAAAGACATCCCGTAGATCACGATGATAATCCACAACAAATTTTCCGGGGCCTGCACGATACCTACCACAACCGCCGCGATCACGGCGATCAGCTGACCGAAGTTCGGCACAAAGGACAGCAGCCCCGCTAGCACCCCCAACGCCGCTGCCTGCTCCAAGCGCAGCAGCGACAGCCCCAGCCAGGTTCCTACACCCACAAACACCATCGACAGCAGCGTGCCTTCCAGCCAGCCGCGCAGCGCAAAGTCGATCCGCTTCAGGATTTCCCGCACTCGGGAGCGATACCACAGCGGAAACAGTCGGATCATGCCATCCGTATAGCCCTTCGGATCAATCAGGAAGTACATGCTCAGAAAAATCACAATGAGCACACTTAAGAACGTGCTGGCTAAGTCACCGACCAAGGGCAGCGCCGACACACCAATTTGCCCAGCCGCCGCCGCCAACTGTTGCAGCAGTTCGTTGACAACTTCTGGGTCAATCAACTCTGGGCCGCCATTGAGGTCCTCAAAGAGTGGCTGAAAGAGGTCGGCCAAAAAGGGGGATTGCTCTAACCACTCGCCGCTGTTGACCTGGGCCATCAGCTCGGCGGCACCACGTGGGATGGTCTCAGTGGTCAGCGTGGCGAACTGCTCGATCAAAGTCGGCAGCATCGCCCGTGCTAGAAGATACACAATGAACGAGGTCCCGATGACGGCGGCTGCAATAGCCGGTACGCGCCGAATATTGAAACGCTCCAAAAAACGTACCGGTATCGTGATCGCTACAACTAGAATGACAGATGCCAGCGTCAGCAGTAGAATGCTGCGCAGCGTCCATAGGATACCGAGAATGATGGCAACCGTCATGGCTGTCAACACCCAGCGGGTCGTCTGACCGTAAACCGAGTCAGGGATGTTCTGGAACATGTATGTCTCCAGATAAAACCCAGCACTTCATGCGTTCACACCTTACAACACAGCGCGGCTCAATCTGTTGCGCATCTGTGCTTAGGCCGTGCAGCGCACAACCACCAGCGTCATATCATCAAAGGGCGGCGCGCCATCGCAGAACGTTGTTACCGCCTCATTGATCGTTTCCATCAAAGCCACCGCGTCCAAGTCGGCGTTATCCATGACAACCTGCATCAGGCGCTCTTCACCGAAAAAATCGCCCTGCGGGTTTTCCGCTTCGGTGATACCGTCGGTGTAGTAGATCATGAGGTCACCCGCCGCCATTGCAAACTCGCGCATTTCCAACGGATTATCCGGGAACCAGCCGATAGCCCGCCCGCCGCGCGGCATGTAGATCGCTTCGCCCGTCTCATGCCGATAAAACAGCGGCGGATTGTGCCCGGCATTCACATGCTGACTAAGGCCCTCCGGCCCGAAAACGCTGTGATACACCGTGACGAACATGCCACTCTCGGCGTCTTCCAGGATGAGGTCATTGGTGCGTGCCAGCGTTTCCATCGGGCCTAAGCCAGCATGAGCATGGCTGCGAATCATCGTGCGCGCCACCGCCATGAACAGGGCCGCCGGTGCCCCCTTGTCTGACACATCCGCCATGACAATGGCTAAGCGCCCATCATCAAGCACAAAAGCGTCATAGAAATCGCCTGCGACCTCGCGCGCTGCCTCCCAACTGGCTGCCACCTGATAGCCTGGCACCTGCGGCATTTGCGAAGGCAGCAGGCTCTGCTGAATCTCGCTTGCCATCTGAAGCTCGCGTTCCAGGCGGCCTTTTTCCACCGCAATAGTGTAAAGCCGCGCGTTTTCCAGGGCAATGGCCGCCTGCCCGGCCACAGCCATCAGCAGATCACGGTCCGCTGGGGTGAAGTTGCCCTTGCGCATGGAGGTATCCACGTACAGCGCACCTATCAGCCGCCCCTTCGTCATCAACGGCGCACAGAGGATCGCACGCAGCCCGCGCACAATGATGCTCTGTCCCACCTGGAAACGGTCGTCGAATTGGGCGTTATTCGTCAGCAGCGGCTGCCCGCTTTTGGTGACTTCCTTGATGATCGTCGTGCTGTAGCCCTCTTCATCGCCAGCTTTGCCATCCGTGCTGCGCGACGCCAACACCTCAACGTGAATATCATCGCTGCCTATGTGTTCCTGCACCGTCAGCAGGTAGCCCCGCTGCGCGCGTGTGACTTCCATCACTGAGTCGATGATGTTTTGCAGGGCGTCGTCAAACTCCAAGCTGGAGTTCATCACGGCGGTGATCTCGTATAGGGTCAGCAAATGCTCCGGGCTGAGGTTCTGGGTATTGGGTTGTTCCACCATGGGGATCGGGCCTTCTTCACTCATCCATCAGCTTGCAGACACAATGAGTCCATTATAATGGGAGTCCGCGTTTCTCACAGCAATTGCTATAATGACCCCCACTGATTAACCGCAATAGATCACGATTGGACACCATCATGTCATCACCCGCCCACGCCTACGCCCAGCAGCACGCCGACCGCTTCCGCGAAGAACTCAAAGCCTGGCTGCGCATTCCCAGCGTCAGCACCCTGCCCGAACGCGCCGCCGACGTGCACCGTGCCGCCGATTGGTTGGCCGATGACATGCGCCGAGTCGGGTTCCAGATCGTAGAAGTGATCGATACCGCCGGGCACCCCATCGTCTACGGCGAATGGCTGGCTGCCGGTCCCAACGCGCCCACCGTACTGGTCTATGGGCATTACGACGTGCAGCCCGCCGACCTCGTAGACGGCTGGAGCCATGCGCCCTTCGACCCACAAGAACGCGACGGTAAGCTCTACGCGCGCGGGTCCAGCGATGACAAAGGCCAGGTCTTCATTCATATCAAGGCGGTCGAGTCGCTGCTGGCCGATGACGGGACGCTGCCCGTTAACCTTAAACTGGTCATTGAGGGTGAAGAGGAAATCTCCAGCGTAAATCTGGGCGACTTCCTGCGCCACAACCGCGAGCGCCTGGCCGCCGACCTGTGCGTCATCTCTGACACGGCCATGCTCTCTTTAGATCAACCCTCCATCGTCTACGCCCTGCGCGGCCTGACCTATATGGAAGTCGAGGTCTTCGGCCCGGCCACTGATCTGCACAGCGGCGTCTTCGGCGGCACGGTGCACAACCCCGCCCAAGCCCTGGCGGAGATCATCGCCAAGCTGCACAACGACGACGGCAGCATAGCCGTCCCCGGCTTCTACGACTCCGTGCTGACGCTCAACGATGAAGAACGCGAAGCGCTCAAAGCGACTGACTGGTCACTCGATGAATGGGGCAAGTCCACCGGGCTGAGCCAGGCCTGGGGCGAGTCACAGTACAGCCTGCGTGAGCGCGTCGGCGCACGGCCTACCCTGGAAATCAACGGCTTTGCCGGCGGATTCTACGGCGAAGGGGGAAAAACCGTGATCCCAGCCAAGGCCCTGGCAAAGGTGAGCTGTCGTCTGGTGGCCGACCAGGACCCAATGCGCATCTACGAACTCGTGCGCGATTACGTCGCCCAGATCACGCCGGACACCGTGCGCAGCGAAACACGCCTGCTGCACACCGGCCACCCCGCCTACGTAGACCCGACGATCCCGGCCATGCAGGCCGCCATTGCCGCCTATAAACAAGTCTGGGAACGCGAGCCGGTCTTCATGCGGGAAGGCGGCAGCATCCCCATCGTGGCGGACTTCCAGCAGGAGCTGGGGCTGCCTGTCGTGCTGATGGGCTTCGGCCTCAACACCGACGCCGTGCACGGCCCCGATGAACACTTCCATCTGGAGCTGTTCCAAAAGGGCATCGACACCGTGATCTACTTCTTGCACGAAGTCGCGGCACGCAACAGCAGCAGCACGGAATAAAGCGCCCATGCCGCTGACGGTCACAGTCATCGCCACCGTCCTGAACGAGGGGGGCAACATTCACCGGCTGATGCGCTCCCTCGTCAGCCAGACTCGCCCGCCCGATGCCGTCATCATCGTCGATGGCGGCAGCACGGACGACACCGCCGCCATCATCGAGTCCTACGCCGACCGCCTGCCGCTGCGCCTGATCCACGCGCCGGGGTGCAGCATCAGCGCCGGGCGCAATATCGCCATACACGCCGCGCACACTGAGGTCATCGCCGCCACCGACGCTGGTGTCGAGCTGGTACCCAGTTGGCTGGATGCGCTGATGCAGCCCTTTGAGGCCGATCCACGTGTGGGCATGGTCGGCGGCTTTTTCGTTGCGGACCCACACAGCCCCTTTGAGGTCGCCATGGGTGCGACGGTGCTGCCCCTGCGCGACGAAATCGACTCAGCAGCTTTTCTGCCCAGCAGTCGCAGCGTCGCCTTCCGCCGCAGCTTGAGCGCGCAGGAGGGTGGCTACCCCGAATGGCTGGACTACTGCGAAGACCTGATCTTCGACATCCGCATGAAGGCCGCCGTAGAACAGGCCGGGCAGCGCTTCGTCTTCGCGCCGAATGCCGTCGCTCGCTTCCAACCGCGCGGATCACTGCGCAGCTTCTACACGCAGTATTACCGCTATGCACGCGGGGACGGCAAAGCTGACCTGTGGCGCAAACGCCACGCCATCCGCTATCTGACCTACTTAGGCGTGCTGCCGGTGATCGGCGGGCTGGGGCTGTGGGTAAACCGTTGGCTGTGGGGACTGGCTGTGTTGGGCGGCATACTTTATTTGCGCCGACCTTACCAACGCCTGCCGCAGGTATGGCAGGATACCAAACACGAACCCCTACGCAAAACACCGCTGAATGTGCTGCGTGTACGGCTGCTGATCCCAGTGATTCGTGTCGTGGGGGACCTGGCGAAAATGCATGGCTACCCGGTTGGTTGGCGATGGCGCAGACGGCATCGTCCCCCGGACTGGCGTCCATAGCGCGGCTCAGTCGGGCAAGCAACTGGTCAAGTTGTCGCATCTAGCGGCGGATCGCGTATACTTAAGCTGACGCAGAATCAAGTATAAGGGAGCGGCCATGTTGTCCGGCATCGGCACCCTCAATCTGAAAGTCCTGCTGCATGACAGCGACTTCTACGCGCTTCAGGCCCTCAACAGCTATCTGGCCTGGGATCGTCGCACGCGCGTAACCCACCTTTCCGAAAGCCTGGAGGATATGTGGGATTACCTAGGGCACACGCCCATCGCGGAACAGCCCGACATCATCGTCATGGACGCCGATCACCTGGGTGGCCCGGAGGCACTGCGCCGCACGCTGATCACCCTGCGCCAAACGGTCGAAAAGCTCCACATCATCTGCCTGACACAGCAGATCAACCCGACCATGGTGGCAACCGCAGCGGAAAACGGGGCCAGCGCCTTCTTGCTCAAACGCGAAGTGGGCCTGCAAATCGCCTGGGCTATCGTCTACACGCTGTCACAAGACTTCACGCTCACACAGCGCGTCGCCGAGGCCAGCAGCGGCTTGTTTAACTCACGGGTGTTCCACGCAGCCATCCTGCCGGAACGCCGCGAATACCCCGAACTGACCGACCGCATCCGCCAGGCCATTAAGCTGTGCGTCATTGAAGGGATGCCCGCGCACCTGGCCGCCGATGAGATGGGCATCAGCCTCCACACAATTCGCGGCTACATCAAAGATGGCTACCGCATCCTGGAATCCTACGACGACAGCGACTACCCGGTGGACATGACGCCGCAGGAACGCGCCTTCATGCGCTTCACCGCACTGGCCGTTGATGAGTCGAACCAGGATTAAGGCAGCCACATCCCTGTAAAATCGACGGCATCCACCCACTCGCCGTTGACCGTGACCTCCCAATGCAGGTGCGGCCCACTGCTGCGCCCGGTGTTGCCCGTCATGCCGATGATCTGCCCCTGCACGACTTCCTGCCCGCGCGTGACGTGCGTCTGCGAAAAGTGCGAATAACCGGTAAAGACCCCCGCGCCATGATCGATAATCACATGGCTGCCGCGAATGTCCAGGCGTCCCGCGAAAGCCACCACCCCCGACGCCGCAGCGACCACCGGCGTGCCGGTTGCCGCCTGGAAGTCCCAGCCGGTGTGGCGCGTGGGCACCGTCCCATTGAAGGTACGCACCGAGCCAAAAGTCGATGATAGGGCATTCGTGACCGGATAAGAGAAGGTTTCACCAGCGGCTGCCCAGTAAGGCGTCGGCGCGCTGTTCTCAAAGACCGCATCCAGACGGGCGAACTCGCCACGCTCCACTTCCGGCTCGATCAAATAGGCGCGGTCAGCCGGCACTTCGATGTCCTCCGCCAGGAAGCCGCCCAAGTCCATCGTGACCACCGCGTCTACCTGCACCTGTGAGCCGTCCGCGTAATTGGCAAAGGCCACCAGCGGATACTCGCGCACAGCCTGTTCCATGCTGGTGGAAATCAGCGCGTAAAAGCCGTCGTCTGCCGGAAAGAAATCCACGAGCTGATCCAGAAAGCGCGCGCGGGCACTGCTTACCCCCGCACCGCTGAGGTGCAGCAGACCGGCGCGCCCCTGCTTCAGCCGCTCAAAATACAGCGTCAGGGTCACACCCTCCGCTTCATAGACCGCCGAAGGCTCTGGGCGCGCGATCTGAAACGGGGTTGGAAGCGGTGATGGCGTTTCGTCCGACTCAGCGGTGGGGTCCGGGGTCGGCGCTGCATCCTGGGCAAGCACCGCGCTGAAAAACAACAGGTTGAGCAGCAGCAGCAGCAAAAACAGGAGTCGCTTCATGGGCCTATCACCTCAATTACACGTTCAACAATTAGAATTCCGGTGTGGCTGTCGGCACGGCCAACACGCTGAGGTCGATCTGTACCGTGTCCAGGATCGCCTGGAGTTCAGGGAGTGCCGGGCCGCCTGCTGCCTCACGCGGTTCAACATAGGCGTAAAACACGAAGTTGATGCCGCGTTCCTGGAAGGCAGCAAACCAGCCTTGTACGTCTGGCGCTTCAGGGATGTCGTCAGTATCCGAGAAGCTGCCGCAGCCCACCGCCCAAAACGCGCCACCCACGGCGTCTTCACGCGGGCCAACACGATACATCTGCTGCGGATCACGCCCGACGTTGCAATCCGGCTGCAACACCTGCGTAATCAACAGGCGATAACCATCTGCCCACAGGTCCGCTTCTGGCGTAGCAAACCCTTCGATGGGCGGCGCAGGCATCACACTGTCGAAACCCCACAGCACCACAATGTAGCCCGTTCCCCCAGTGACCGGACCGCTGTAAGCAGCAAAAGGCAGCAGCGCCATGATCCCTTGATCGTCAATGGGCAGGGCGGCGTTCTGTGCCTCCACGGCCCAGCCCTCTGGGAAAACCATACGCACCGGCATCGGCAAGTCGGTTAGGAAGACCGGCTCCGCCGTGATGAGCGGCAGTTCCTGCGCCGCCTGGGCCGTAGGGTCCAAAGTCTGCGTTGGCCCCGCTGTGCTGGTGGGGGAAGCCGTAAAGGTCGCGGAGGGCAGCGGCGTCGCAGTGGATGTCGCCACCGGCGTAAAGCTGGCCGTTGGGGCCACGCTAAGCGGTTGCACCGCGTCGGTGTCAGGCACTACGTCGGGTGAAGGGGCTGGCGACCCAGCACCGGCACAAGCACTGAGACTCAGCAGCACAATGAGGGCCATCATCAATACATGCGGCATGGTGGATTATTCCCCCGGAATCTGTGGGCAATCCGAGCATTATGCGCAGTCTGCCCACACTTGTAAATGCGCAATCAGGCCGCAGCACAGCTCACAGCAGGGACGGCTGCTGCGGACTCTCGTAAGGCAGGATGCAGTCGGGTGAGTCATTACGCACGTTGTTCACTAAAGCAGACACGGTGTAAACGCGCATATCGGCGTCAGGATAGGGCCGCACCATCTGCTGAAGGGTGGGCGACGGCAGTTCCTGACGGGAAAGCCACGCGGCGTAATGGGCTTTGGGCAGTATCACCGCCATGCGATGATGATACTTTCCAACCAGCGCGTTCGTTTCGGTGGTGAGGATCGTGCAAGTGCGCAGCGTTTCACCGTCGGGGCCGTGCCAGGTTTCCCAAAGGCCCGCCATGGCAAAGGGCGCGTGTTCAGCCATGTGGATATAAACTGGCGGCTGCCCCTTTGCGGCCCACTCGTAAAAGCCAGTGGCCGGGATCAAGCAGCGGCGGCGGCGCAAAGCCTGCTTGAATGATGGCTTTTCATGCGCCGTTTCGCTGCGAGCATTGATGAGTTGCGCGCCCATACTGGGGTCCTTTGCCCAGGACGGTACCAAGCCCCAGCTCATATGGTCCAGACGGTGCGGGTCATCATTGGCGATCACCGCCACCGGCTGTGTCGGCGCGATGTTGTAGCGCGGCTGCACCGTGGGCAGGTGCTCCAGATCAAACTGCGTTTGCAGGACTGCCGGGTCCGCGGTCAAGGTGAAGCGTCCGCACATGGCGGTCTGCTTACTTCTTGCTGGCGGGCGGCTTGCCCAGCTCGGCGATCTGACGCATCAAGCCTAGGCCAGCCAGCAGCAGCCCGATCAACTTGGCGGTAGGAATACTAGCCGGTTCCTGGCCACCGACAGCCTGCTCTTGGGCCGCACGTGTATAGAAATAGGCACCCAGCAGGCCGCCCAGCAGGCCGATCAAAGCGCCGATGAGATACGCTTGACGCTGCCATGTGGACTGAGCCGCGCGCGTCGTCTGTTGTGTTTCAGGAAGGGTCATCAGTAGAATCCGATCTGTTGGGGAGCTTGTCATCAGGAGGATCGAAAACGTTGAAAAAGACGTTGAGCACAGCCAAGCGCGCGCTCGCATCAACGACACGGCGGTCGATAACGTCAGCATAGCGTTCAGCACGAGCCGCCAGCGCTTCAGTACGGGTGCGTAAGCCGTCCAATTGACGCTGCGTTTGGCCGCGCCCGCGCCCGACATACACACCAGAGACGATCAACACCAGGTAAAGCGGAAACAAACAGATGAGCATCGGTACGAAGACCAGACAGCTCAACATGAGGTCTGCCACCAGCGATGAGCGTGTCGGCACGAGCACCACCACCAGCAGGACAGCCGTCATGATGATCAGCCCGCCGAAGAGCAGCGGACGGTAAACCGCACGCCACATCTCACGGCGGTGGCGCTGGATCGGGTCTTCGCGCTGCGGTACTGCATCTGGCGGCGTCATGCGTGATCCCTGGGTGCGTTGAACATGAAGCTCATTGTAGCACCTCTGTGCAGCGTTTCACAGCACCGCACAGCGCTGCGGACTGAGCTAACGGTCGAAGTTGTTGTCGTCAAAAATGCCTGTCGGGTGACAGCCCAGACCCGCTTCCGCCGCTGCGATTTCATACCGCCGGAAGGTGTTGAAGAACTTTTCATCAGGCGGATAACGCACCACCTCCGCCCAGCCATTGCGCACCATCTCCTCATTGACCAGGGTATCGCCCACGTAGATATAACGCAGCCAGCGGTCGTAGCGGTCGGTATCGGTCACGTCACGTTCCAGGCGCACCCGCTGCCTCTCAACCCAGGCCGCATTTGCGCTGGTGGCATCGTTGTAACACACTTCATCGCGCTCCGGTGTGTTAATGCCCAGATAGCGCACACGTTGAGTGCCATTGGCGGTGCGCACATCAATCGTATCGCCATCAATAACGCGCGTCACTTCGTACAACTCACTGTCGCTGGAGATAGACAACACATCACAGCCACTGAGGGCCACGGCCAAGATTACAATCAAAAGCACAAACCCACTACGCCGCATCGTTATTCTTCCTCCGGATTTATCATATCGACCGCAGCACCGGACTGCGCATCCGGGTGCCACGCATTCACCAAGGCCTGCTGCACTCGTTCGACTAAAGTCTCGCCCATGGGTGCACCGCGCTTCACAACTTCCGTGATTCGGTGATGCAGCTCGGACATCAAATCCGCACTCAGATCACGCACAGTCACAACAATCACTGGGACATGCGCAGTACGCGCGTCGCGCTGAAGCTGGTTGAGAAATTCAAAGCCCTGCATTTCGGGCATGAACAGGTCAAGAATGATAAGCGAAGGCAGGCGATCTGCCACCCACATGCGCGCCACCGACACACTGTCCACCGTTTCAACGCTGTGCCCAGCGCGTTCCAGGGTTTCAGTGATGAGTACCTGGTCCTCTTCGCTGTCGTCCACAACCAGGATTGGCGCATCGCCACCCAGTGGAGCAATCAAACGCTGCAAGGACCCCAACAATACATCGCGCGAGAAGGGCTTGACCAGATAGTCCGAGGCACCTAGATGAAAGCCCACCGTGCGTTTATCCAGAATAGACATCATCACGACTGGAATGCTGACCGTGCGTTCGTCCTGCTTCATGGCACGCAGCAGGTCCCAGCCGCTGATGCGCGGCATCATCACGTCGGTGATGACGACATCCGGGCGCAGGCGGCGGGCCATCTCCAAGGCCAGGGCAGGGCTGCCCGTATCCAGCAGTTGGCAGCCACTGTCACTGAGGTAATCACGCACCAGGCTGCGGGCTGCCGGGTCGTCATCGATGATGAGCACGATCGGCCCCTCACTACGGTCCAGTTCGGGCAGCGCCACATCCAACGCCGGCAGTTTGCCCTCCACCGGGAAGAGCAAATTGAAGGTGCTGCCGACCCCCAGCTCGCTTTCCACCCAGATGTGGCCGCCATGCATGTGCACCAGGTTCTTGACAATCGCTAAGCCCAAGCCAGTGCCACCGTATTCTCGCACGCTGGAGCCATCTACCTGGCGGAAGGCGTCAAAAATAATCTCTTGATCCGCTATGTCAATGCCGATGCCGGTGTCCATGACGGAAACCGCCAGCCATTCGCCATCGCCCACACTGTGCAAGGAAGGCAGGCTCAAGGCACCCAGCGCCGTGTCATTGTAGACCATCATCGGCTGCACCCGAACGGTCACGCCGCCGGTCTTGGTAAACTTGACCGCGTTACCCAGCAGGTTAATCAAGATTTGCAGCACACGCTGTGGGTCCCCAACAAAATGCGGCATGTGTCCCATGATCTCTCGCTTGACATAGAGGCCGCTGGTTTCGGCCTGTGGGGTAATCTCATTGAGCGCTTTATCCACGATTTCCGTGATGTCCAGGGTCTTCATGTCGAGCTGCATCTGCTCGGCCTCGATCTTGGAGAGGTCCAGCACGTCGTTGATGAGCGTCAGCAGGTGCCGACCACTGGCGTGAACCCGTTCCACACGGTTATATTGCTTCTGCACCAATTCGCCATAAGTGCCATTGAGCAGCAGCTCGCTGTAGCCGATGATGGCGTTTAGGGGCGTCCGCAGCTCATGGCTGATATTGGCCAGGAACTGCGACTTGAGTTTGTTGGCCTGAACCGCCTGTTTATACAACGCAATGTTATTGATTGTCACGGCAACCTGGCTGGCAATTGTCATGATCGTCTCAATGTCGTCAGCATCAAAGACATGATTTGGGTCGCTGCTGTCCAAGCCAATACTGCCGATCAATTGCTCACGCGCGACCAGCGGTGCCATCAAGGTCGAGGCAGCGTTGACGCTGCGTAGAGCCTGCTCCGTTTCCGGGTTCAGGCGCATCTGGTCCGGTACAACGTGTACCGGTTGGTTGTCCTTGACCATGGCGCGGAAGAACGCGCTGTCTTTCAGCGGGATGTGCATCCCCTGCCCGCCGGTCTCCGGATATTCCGCGACCAGCACACCGTCTTTGCCCTCTTCATCCACCAGCACGATGCCGCAGTGGTCCACATTAAACAGTGAGATCAAGAGCCGTGCGACGTTGCTGAGCACTGGGTCCCGCTCAAGACGTGAACTCATCATGGCCGAGATCGTATTCATGGAGGCCAGGCGTTTGGCGCGCTCCGCCATGATGTGCAGGTTTTCTTCAGACTGAGCGTGTAGGCGGGCGTTTTCCACAGCAATGGCGGCCTGCTGCGCCAAAGCCAGCGCGGTACTGGCGTCATTGTCACTGTAGAAGTGCGGCTCAAATTTATCCAAGGCCAGCACGCCGATCACCTGGTGCTGGGCCAGCATGGGAACACCCAGCCAAGCGCGTGTCTGGTGTGTGACATCCACACCGACAGTCGCGTCCCAGTTAGCCGCTTTGCGCACGTCACCCAAGACAATGGGCTGATGAGCCATGCACACCTGCATCATGACGTTTTCCGGCGGGAACGTGATCTGCTGCCCCACATTGCCTGCCCCTTCACCCCGTGCAGCGCGGATTTCGAGCGTGTAGGGTTCCGTCACGCCATAGGGCATATAGGGGCTGTCCGGCGGCACCATGATAAAGGCCCTGTCAAAGCGGATCACCCGCTCGATCTGCTCCAGCACCCGCTCCATCACTTCGTTGATGTCCAGCGTAGCACTGACGACACGTCCCACGTCGCGCAGGGTATCCGCCACCCGACGGCGGCGCTGCTCGTCCTCCAACAGCCGCCCGTTGTCCAGGGCCAGCGAAATCTGCGCAGCAATCGTTGTTAGCAGGGCCAAGTCATCGTCGGTGTAGTAGGCGGGCAAGTCACTGTAGATGTAGATCACACCGATGATCTCACGGGTACGGCTGCGCAGCGGCACACCCAGCCAACTGCGCGCCTCTGCGCCGGGTTCATCTGCCGCAAAGTGCACCTGCATCGCCTGCAAACGCTCGATTTCTGCGGGCAAATCGTGGAACAACAGCGAGGTGCCGAAGTTAATCACGGCCTCCGCGATGCCCTGCACCGGGCGCGCATCCACATCGACTGACAGCCCGTTTTCCGCCACAATCGGGTAATCCAAGCGCCCGCGGTCCACATCATACAAAGCGATCACCAAAGACGAGAGGTCATAGAGCAGGGTGAGCTGATCAAAGATCGACTCCCACATTTCCTCACTCTGAAATTGACGCGCCAGGATCGTACTCAGCTCGTTGATGACCGCCAGCTCACGCACGCGCCGCTCGGTGTTCTCGAACAGGGTCACGTTCTCAATGGCAATGGCAGCGCTGTTGGCAAAGGTCAGCATGACTTGCAAGTCGTTTTCATCGAAGGCGTGCGGGTGTTCTGATTCGCTGACGAAAGCACCAACGATCACGTCTTTTGCCATCATTGGAATGCCCAGATACGACAGCGGCATGTCTTCCTCACTGAGGCCGTACATACCTAGGGTCTGCTTGCGCTCCTGCGCATTGCGCCAGAACACGGGCATCATGTCATAAATGATGATGGACAACAGGTTATCCAAGGGCTTGAGCGGGCGCTCGCTGTAGCCCAGGGCTTGGCCCTCAAACGTGGAAACACGGACAAACTGATGCAGCGGCTCGTAAACCGCGAAGGTGAAACGGTCCACTGTCTGCACACGCAGCACGGAATTATAAATACGCGCGGCGAGTTCGGCGTCGTCTGGTTTTTCATTGACCAAAAGGCTGACTTCAGTCATAGCCGAGACATCCTGCACCCGTGCGCGCAGGGACCCGATGACACGGTTATTCAACAGACTGTGCCCCAAGTAAGTTGCCAGGCTGTCAATACGGTTGATGTAGGCATCGTTGAAGAGAGCCGGGTCGCGGTGGCTGATGCGCAGCAGGCCCAACACGTTGTCCGGCGTTTGCACCGGCGCAATAAGCTGTGCGCGCTGATCCTGTAAGTCGCTTGCCTCCGGCATGATGACAACCAGCTCGCCCTCGTGCACCACGCCCCAAGCGGGGTCGTCGGCTGTTAAGGTCACATAGCGCGTCAGTGTCTCTTGCGCGGACTGTTCGGCGTTCTGCTCCGCGACAATGTGCAGCGTCTCCAGGTCTTCATCGACTAAGGCTAACTGTACTTGGTCACACGTAAAGTTCTCATGCAGAATGCGCACCACTTCCGCTGCGAAGGTTGGTAGATCAAAGTCTGTCACCATGCGCTGAAGCACGCGATTAGCTGCTTGAACCTGCATGTGTTGTGCATGATCGGTGAAGTGTTGGATACGCCCGGCCAGCCAGCCCGCCAGGGGCATCACCAGCGCGGCGTGCTCAGCAGAGGTGTACACCCAGCCAAAAGCGAGGTCGGCAGTACACAAAGGGATCAAATGCGTACTTGGGGCCAATCCCACTTGGGCCAGGGGATGGGAAGCATCCACCACCTGCATCTGTGCACCATTAGGATCAGGCAGCAGTGCCCACACAGATGGGGTCTGTTCCCATGCAGCCGAGGCCCAGCGCTCAGGCACCATGAGCAGGACACCGCTCTGTGCTAAACGCGCGGCCAGCCAATCGGAAAATGCTTGCGCAGCACCCGGGGATGTTTCAGCAGCATCCAAGGCACCACGCAGCGCTTCGTAATCATCAAGGGTCAGTTGTAAAGGCATAGACGCATCAGCCATGGTTATAAGGATCATGTTTAGTCGGTCACACAGCTTCATCATAGCGCAACCTCAGCCATTGTGCCGTAAAGGTTGGGTTGCAGAGGGTAAATTCGTCACATCAGCCGCATCGCTATCTGGTGAGGTTTCTCACAAACACGCATGATCTTCGTCGCTTGACGTCCGTCGTGCCCCAGATGTTCAATATGAATCATAACGAGTCAGTGCAGACACCGCTGCGGGGCGACCTGTGCTGTTGTGCGCCCCTCTGATTTCAACCCGTCCATTTAATGAGGCTTGAACCCACGATGAACACACGTCTCTTGATCCCTTACGCAACCAAAGCCGGCAGCACCGCCGACGTCGCACAATACATCGGCCAGACCCTGCGTGAACTGAATTTCGAGGTGGATGTGATACCGGTGGAAAATGCACCCGAACCGAGTGCATACCACGGCGTGCTGTGCGGCAGCGCGATCCGTGCCAGTGCCTGGCTGCCGGAAATGACCGCCTACGTCGAAACGCACCGCGAAGTCCTGGCGCAGAAAACAGTAGTCTATTGGGCGGTGTGCCTGACCTTGGAGGACGACACCCCCGAAAACCGCGAAACCGTCGCCGCTTACTTAGCCCCCGTGCGTGAAATCCTGACGCCGCAGGCCGAGGGCTTCTTCGCGGGTGTTATGGAGGTCAAGAAACTGTCCTTCCCCGTGCGGATGCTCATCAAAGCGATGAAAGCTCCCAGCGGTGACTTCCGTGACTGGCGCGCCATCCGTGACTGGGCACTCAGCCTGGAACCGCTGCTGCGTGCACAGCCGACTGAACCCGCACGCTAACGTGCCCCCACCGCCTGCCTCGTGCGTGCGGGGCAGGCCCCCATCCCCCGCCCACTCTAGACCTGATCCCAGCACAGCGGTATAGTGTGCGCAGACAACCGACATAAGATGGACGGAGAAACGGCTTGCATACGCCCTTACGCCCATACCGCCTTGTTCTGGCGCTGCTGCTGCTGACACTCGCCCCAGTTCCTAACGTCCTGAGCGCACAACCGAACGCTCCAGAGGGGGTGGTGGCAGCCTTCCTGAACGCCTGGAACCGCCAGGACCGCAGCGCCATGTATGCCTTGCTCAGCCCACAAAGCCAAGCCCTCTACGCCGAGCCAGTCTTCAACGCGCGCTATGAAGTCGCTGACGAAGCCATGCGCCTCAGCGGTATCAGCTACAGCATCAGCGACGTACACTACCAAGGGCAGACCGCCGCCGTCACCTACGACCTGCAAATCGACTCCACGGAATTCGGCAGCATCACCGACCCCAACCGTACCATGCGCTTGGTCAATGATGGCAGCGGCACCTGGGGAGTCGCCTGGTCCAGCATGGATATTCTGGACACCATGACTGCCTCGTCCAGCATCATCGCCGCCGGCAGCCTGCCCCCCCGTGAAACCATCTACGACCGCAGCGGCCAACCCATCGCTCAGCAGGGTTTCATCACCGCTGTCTGGACGCGCCGCCAAAGTATGAACAGCGAAACCGATTGTGCGCAGCTCATGGCCGAGATCACGCGCCGCCCCACCACCGCCTTCCTCACGCAGTTTATCGACTTCCTGCCGGAGACCGACTTCTTCCTCGAGGAACTCAACACCGACACCTTTGAACGCTTCCAGGAACGCATCGGACTAACTTGTGGCATCAGCTACACCCGCTCGCGGGAGGGCCGCGTCTACTACGGCAACAACGCCATGGCGCACAGCATCGGCTACGTCGGCCCCATCACCGCTGAACAAGAAGCCGTGTACCGCCGCTTGGGCTATAACAGCAGTGATGTGGTGGGACAAACCGGCGTTGAACGTCAGTACGAGCGCCAGTTAGCCGGTACACCAGACCGCGTACTGCGCATCCGGGACGACCTCAGCGGCGTCGTCCTGCGCGAATTGGGCAGCAGCACCGGCTCTCCAGCCAGCCCAGTGACCACCACTCTGGACCGCAATCTTCAGCTCGCCACAGCGCAGGCCATGGCTGATGCCTACGACTACGCACTACCCAATTGGGCCAGTATTGCCGGGCCGGGGGCAGCCGTCGTTTTGGATGTCAACAGCGGCGAAATTTTGGCAATGGTCAGCTACCCGCTGATCAACCCCATGCTCTTTGACCGCGACAGCCTCAGTGACCGCCGCTTGCCACTGCTGACACAAACCGTGAGTGACCCACGCGAGCCGCTGGCAAATCACGCGATCCAGAACCAGTATTCACCGGGGTCGGTCTTCAAGGTGATTACCGCGGCGGCCATTCTCAACGAATTCCTGACCGCCCCGCAGGAGCCGTTCAACTGTGACTTGTACTGGTACGGTCAGGAATTCGGCGACACGCAGGAACGCCGGCAGGACTGGCGCGTGGCAGACGAGCTGCCCGCCGCTGGCATCATCACGCCTGCCGAAGCGATCATGTCATCCTGCAACCCCTTCTTCTGGCAATACGGCGCGGTGCTGTATCGGGATCGCGGGCGCAGCAGCCTGGCCGAATACGCGCGGCAGCTCGGCCTGGGCCAGGCCTATGGGCTGTTCCCACCCGTAGAGGGTCTGCCAGGTCAGCCAGAAGCCGCTGGACAAATCCCCACGCCGCCCAACATCCCCGAAGCAATTAACGAGTCCGTCGGGCAGGGCAGTATCGCGCTGCCCCCCATTCAGATGGCCGTCGCTACAGCAGCCTTCGCCAATGGCGGCACGGTCTACAAGCCCTACCTTGTGCGCCAGGTCGGTGATGACAGCGATCCCATTGAGCAGAATACACCGGAGGTCATGTCGCAGCTCGGCTATCCGGATGAGGTAATGGCCGCCATCCGCGAGGGGATGTGCGGTGCGGTGACGAATCAGAGCTTAGGCACCGCGTACCGCGTGTTCCGCAGTGCGCCCTACAGCGTCTGTGGCAAGACCGGCACCGCCCAGACCGGCCTGTACCCCAACGCCTGGTTTATCGCCTATGCGCCAGCGGATGATCCACAGATCGCCATCGTGGTCATGGTCGCGCAGTCGCGGGAAGGCTCCGAAGTAGCCGCGCCCATCACGCGCCGCATTCTAGATACCTACTTCGACGTAGACCGTGTAGAACCCTTCCCAGAATGGTGGGCAGAAGGCCCTTACGTACCGCTGGAAAACCCGGCTGGCGGCTGATGCCCCATAACAACGAGGTGAACGCAATGAACGACAGCAGTAACATGGAAGTCAAGCGCTGCCCGTCCTGTGAGGG
Source organism: uncultured Anaerolineaceae bacterium (assembly GCA_964457835.1). Taxonomy (GTDB): domain Bacteria; phylum Chloroflexota; class Anaerolineae; order Aggregatilineales; family Phototrophicaceae; genus CAYWGJ01. The sequence goes on along the minus strand of CAYWGJ010000046.1, from coordinate 615 downwards.
CTATGGCTGGTTCGAGGATGAGTTCAGCGGTGAGGCGACAGATTGTGACTGGTGCCATGGCACCGGCTACGTCTACCGTGATGCACAGGGGGTGGATCATCCGATCCCGGAGGCAGACTATGGCAAAGTGGCCGACCTGTTGGAAACCCTGGACCATGAGCGGATGCATGATATGGGCTACAGCGGCACCGCCCTGCACCCGGATCAACAGCCCATCCGCCTAGGTCACATTGCGCCAGACGACATCCCCGTGCAGCCGGACGATGACGACAATGAGACAAACGAAAACCCCGACTTGTGAGCCGGGGTTTTGAAAGAGCGGGCGACGAGATTCGAACTCGTGACCTTCTCCTTGGCAAGGAGACGTTCTACCGCTGAACTACGCCCGCGTAAACCTAATAATTGACATTTTACATAGGACGAAGGGCTTTGGCAAGAGTGAATTTGGGAAATGAAGGTAGAATCCTGGCAATCATCCTAGGCATGGGGGCGGTGCTGCTGCTCAGCGGCTGTGACCCGATGGCCGTGCGTCCTACCCCGGCAGTGATCGTCGTGACCAACACATCAACGCCGCCGCCTACTGTGCCGCCGCAAACGCCGACGCCCGCCGCCACG
>CAYWGJ010000045.1:7401-18927 GCA_964457835.1 uncultured Anaerolineaceae bacterium | reverse complement strand
GACATGAGGGTGACTCCGTAACTTGGTTTTGCTTTGGTGATTAAAACCTAATCCGGTTGTCACCCTTTTGCCACTCTTTCCTCTACTTTGCAAAAGCCCTGGGTGACGCGAGCGGCTGGTTGACTCGATTCTAACGCCGGGATATAATTTCTAGGACCAAGTTATTAGGTCATTCCTTGATAAGCCACATACCCATGTAGAGGGCGTCCATGCCGATTCAAGGCAATCTCCAGGACTTTAGCACGACACAGTTGCTCAACCTCATCAACCTGTCCGGTCGGACGGGCATCCTGCGCATCTTTGAAGCGGTGGATACCGGTGAGCTTGACGCCATGAAGAAGCCGAAGATGAAGCCGGGCGATCAGCGCGCTGAAATCTTCTTCCGCAACGGCAAGTTGGTATACGCGACCCTGACCGGCCAGGTGGGGGACTTGATCGCCGTGCTCAACAAAGCCGGCAAGCTCAACGACTCGCAGGCCCAGGTGCTGCGGCAAAAAGCAGGCAACACCACCGACAAAGCCCTCGCCATGCGTTTGATCGGGGCCAACTACGTCACCAAAAAAGACATCGTGGCCAGCATCCAGCAGTATATCCTGGACATCATCTACAACGTGATGTCCTGGACCCATGAACCCTTCAAGTTCGAGGACAACGTCGGCCCCAACGAGGACCGCATTCTGGTGCCGATTGACTTGGAGAACGTCATCATCGAAGGGGCGCGGCGCATCCAGAAGATGGAAGAGATCGCCCAGCACATCGAAAACCTCGACATGTGCCTGCGCTTCCCGGATAACCCCAAAGAGAAGTTTGAGAACGTACACCTCAGCGTGGAAGAATGGCGCGTGGTGTCCTACGTGAACCCGAAGAACTCCATCCGGCAGATCGCCAAAGCCAACAACATGTCGGACATGGAAATTCGCCGCGTGGTCTACGGCCTGGAACAAGCGGGCCTGGTGGAGCTGGTCAAACCCGCCGGGGCCGAAGCTAGCAAGAAGAGCAGCGCACGCAGCACGCGCGCCAGCAGCAAACGCAAAGCCGAACCGCAGGTGCAAAAAGCGGTGGTCAGCCGTATCATCGATAAGTTGAAGTCCATGTAGTCCAGCACTACCGCAGGGGCGCACCTTGTGCTAGGCGGCCAAAGTGCGCTACACTCAAGATCGTGCTTATTATTGGCATCATAGCTACCGGAAGAGCGGGTACACTATGCAAACAGTCAAAATGGTGATTACCGGGCCTTTCAGCTCCGGCAAAACGGAATTCATCCGTTCGATCAGTGAGATCGAGGTCGTCTCAACGGAACGTGAAGTGACCTCTGACAACGAACGCCGCGAAAAAGACGCTACCACCGTCGCCATGGACTTCGGTCGTATTACCGTGGACGACGACTTGGTCCTTTACCTCTTCGGCACCCCCGGCCAACGCCGCTTCGACTTCATGTGGGAAATCCTGGCCGAGGGCATGTTGGGCTTTATCGTCATGGTGGACAGCTCCAAACCGGAAACCTTCCGCGAAGCCAAGAGCATCCTGGAAACTTTCCGCGCCTACGCCCCCACCCCTTACGTCGTGGCAGCCAACAAGCAGGACCACCCCGACGCCTGGAACCCGGAAGACCTGCGCATCGCCCTGCGCATTGAAGAAGATGTCAAGCTGCTGCCCTGCGTCGCCACAGACCGCGACACCGTGCGCGATGTGCTGCTGGAGCTGCTCTACTCGATCCTGGAAGAGATGGAAACCTAAAGCCGCACCCGGAGCGGAGCACGGGCCGCGCGCCACGGGGTGCGGCCCCCGTCCCCCAGCGCTTTTCACTCGTGACTTCACAGTAAGGATCACGCGCTGTGCCAACCCTTGTGACCGAGCAGGGCATCGTCCACTATGAAACCCTCGGGCGGGGCCGCCCCGTGCTGCTGCTGCATGGCTGGTTGGGGTCCTGGTCTTTGTGGCGTGATACGATCGCCATCCTCAGTAAAGAGTTCAAGGTCTACGCCTTGGACTTCTTTGGTTTCGGCGAATCCCTGGACCGCACCGCCAACTTCTCCGTGCCCAATTACGTCGCCCTGGTGGACCAATTTATGGAACGCATGGGCATCGACAAAGCCGCCGTCGTCGGGCACTCCATGGGTGGCACCGTCTCGCTGAGCTTTTCCAGCCGTCAACCGGAAAAGGTAGTCAAAGTGACCGTGATCGGCTCGCCCATCGAGGGCACGTCGTTGAACTGGCTGCTGAAGCTGTCAGGCTATCGCGGCGTGGCGCGCGTCTTCTGGACCTCCCCGGCGCTGATACGCCTCTTCATGCGCGGCTACGCCTACCGCATCGCCCGCGACGGCGCGCGCGTGGGCACCATGATCGCCAACGACATCACCAAAGTGTCCAGCGAGTCCTTCTTCATGAGCATCGGCACCCTGCGTGAAACCGACCTGCGCCCGGACATCGGCGCGCTGCCCATGGCCGTGATGGGCATCTACGGCAAGTACGACCGCATCGTGGACCCACGGCAGCACCAAGTGCTGCACCAGCACGTCCCACAGGCCCGCATTGAGTACTTCAACGGCTCCGGCCACTTCCCGATGATGGACGAACCCGACCGCTTTCACGACTGCCTGCGCGACTTCCTGCACAACGGCTGAGGCCGGGGTTTCGCGTCTACACCCGGTTTGGCGCTATAATGAAGCCAGGTCATTACCGGGAGACATCAGCTATGTATCGCTACATCATCGAAGACAAACGGCATGTGCCGCCCTTCAACGAACCCGCCAGCCAGCTCACCATCGGGCTGAAGCCGTTGAAGATTCACCTCGAAGACGTGATCGCCGCCGCCGTGCCGGACGTACAGCTTGGCCCGTATCTGGAAGGCCGCGAACAGCTCGATCTCGTCGAAGGCGAGGCCATCGTCTACCGCGACAGCCTGTGGTTCGACCAGGCCTACTTTGAGTACTTCTTCGACGCTGCGCGGGCGGTCGCCAAACGCACCGGCCAGCCCAGCCGCGCCGCCTTCCCCGCCAGCGACAAAGCCTTCCATACCTACACCATTCCGCTGACTAAAGGCTTCGAGGCCGCGCTGGCCCCGGACGGCAAGAGCATCCTCTTTCTGACCGACCTGTGGTACTTCCCCAACGGCTACGACCCCGACACGCCCGTGATGCCGGTGGTGGTGCCCAGCGACTCGCGCGAGATCGGCTTCTATTCCGTGCCGGACTTCATGACCATGGAGCAGGGCGACCTGACCCACTACGCCACCACGCGCTCCGTCATCTCCGTGGAAAGCTGGGTGCACGTCTATTTCGCCAGCAATATCTACGGTAACTTTGGGCGGGCGGGGCGCTTGGAGCGCTTGATGGAAGAAAGCGTGTTCGGCAAGCTGAGGCTGCTGTGGCGCGCTGTACTGGAACAGAAGCAGGTCCTCAGTGCGTCCGGCGCGGTGAAGGTCGGCCAGAACTGCGACATCGACCCCAGCGCCATCATCCGCGGCCCCGCCGAAATCGGCGATAACGTCGCCATCGGCGCGGGCGTGGTGATCGATAACTGCACCATCGGCTCCAACGTGACGATTGACGCGGGCTGTGTGCTGTTCATGAGCACCGTGGCCGACGGCTGCTTCCTGCCCTTCCGCGCCTCGCTGTACATTACATCGGTGATGGAGAACACAATCATTGCGCAGAACACCTGCTTGCAGATGTGCGTGATCGGGCGTAACAGCTTCGTGGGCGCGGGCAGCACCTTCACCGACTTCAACCTCATCGCCCAGAAGCCCATCCGCGCGGTGAACATCGACGGCGAACTGAGCGCGGTGAGTCAGATCGTGCTGGGCAGCGCGGTGGGGCATAACTGCCGCATCGGGTCGGGGATGATCGTGTTTCCGGGCCGCATGATCGAGTCCGACGTGGTGGTGGTGGCCTCGCCGCAGCGGCGCGTCATCAGCCGCAGCCTGACCTACGAAGAGAGCGACCATCACAACATCAAGTTCGGCGACGTGCACAAGCGCTTCTACCCCCGCGCGGACGAAGTGCAGGAGGCGATCAACGAGAGCTGGGATGAGTGGTAGGGCAGGACGGGAGGCGGTGGTGAGTGGGCACACGCGCCAACACGCCCTCTCACCTCCAACTTACGCGCGCGTGGCACAATGCTATACGACGCACAAGCCCACCAAGGAGCCACCCCATGCCCAACCGTCTGGCTGCCGAGACCAGCCCCTACCTGCTTCAGCACCAGGATAACCCGGTCGATTGGTACCCCTGGGGCGAAGAAGCCCTGCAAGCCGCCCGCAGTCAGGATAAGCCCATCCTGCTGAGCGTGGGCTACAGCGCCTGCCACTGGTGCCACGTCATGGCCCACGAAAGCTTTGAGCACGGCCCCACCGCTGAGATGATGAACGCGCTGTTCATCAACATCAAAGTAGACCGCGAAGAGCGCCCCGACGTAGACGACATCTACATGAGCGCTGTCCAGGCCATGACTGGCTCCGGCGGCTGGCCCATGACCGTCTTCCTGCTGCCGGATGGCCGCCCCTTCTACGGCGGCACCTATTACCCGCGAGAGCCGCGCTTGGGTATGCCGTCCTTCCAGCAGGTTCTCCAGGGCGTGCACGATGCTTTCGCCCAACGCCGCGCCGAAGTCGAAAAGGCCGCCGACGGACTCACCGGTGCGCTGGACCGCAGCGCCCTGGGCATCGGCGGCGCAGCCAGCGACCTCAACGCCGCCCTGCTCAATGACGCCGCCTCCCGCCTGGATCAGCAGTTCGACCCGACCTACGGCGGCTTCAGCAGCGCCCCGAAGTTCCCGCAGCCCATGAACCTAGAATTCCTGATGACGCAAATCCAACGCCTGGGACGCGGCCACATCAGCCGCGAAAACATGGAGCACATGCTCACGCACACCCTCAAGCAGATGGCACGCGGCGGCATCTACGACCAGCTCGCGGGCGGCTTCGCACGTTACAGCGTGGATGCGATGTGGCTGGTGCCCCACTTCGAGAAGATGCTCTACGACAACGCCCAGCTCAGCCGCGCCTACCTGCACGCCTGGCAGCTCACCGGCGATCCCTTCTTCAAGCGCATCGCCGAAGAGACCTACGACTATGTGCTGCGCGAGATGACCGCGCCGGAGGGCGGCTTCTACAGCGCCACCGACGCCGACTCCGAAGGTGAAGAGGGCAAGTTCTTCGTGTGGACCATCGACGAGGTGACCGCGGTGCTGGGCGAAGACGACGCACGCGTGGCCCTGGAATACTTCGGCATGACACCGGGCGGCAACTTCGAAGGGGCCAACATCCTCTACGTGCCCAACGACGACGCCGTGGCCGCCGAACGCTTGGGCCTCAGCGTCGAAGCGCTGCACGAACGCCTGGCCGTCATCAAGGACCGGCTCTACGCGGCGCGGACGCAGCGCGTGCACCCCGGCCTGGACGACAAAATCCTCACGGCCTGGAACGGACTCATGCTGGCAAGCCTGGCGGAAGCCGCCCGCACCCTGGACCGCGACGACTACCGCACAGCGGCGGTCCGCGCCGGCGAGTTCCTGCTGGATAAGCTGCTGGTGGACGGCGACCGTCTGCTGCGCAGCTACAAGGACGGCCAGGCCAAGCTCAACGGCTATTTAGAGGATTACGCCAACGTCATCGACGCGCTGCTGGAGCTGTACCAGACCACGTTTACGCCGCGTTGGTTCGTCACGGCACAACGCTTAACGGAGCGCGTGCTGGCACATTTTCCAGCAGAAGAAGGCGGCTTCTTCGACACCAGCGACGACCACGAAGCGCTCATCATGCGCCCACGCAACACGCAAGACAACGCCGTGCCCTCCGGCAGTGGGCAGATGGCAAAACAGCTTATCCGGCTGGCGGCCTACACCGGCGACGCCCGCTACGATGCCGCCGCACGCGGGGCGCTGGCCCTGCTCACTAACGCCATACGACAGTACCCGCTGGGCTTCGGCGTCAGCGCGCAGGCGGTGGACCTGCTGGTGCGCGGCGTCAAAGAGCTGGCGCTGGTCGGGGACCCGGCGCACGAGGTGATGCGCGCTATGCTGCAACGTGCACGTACCGGCTACCGGCCTAACCTGGTCGTGGCCCTCAGCCCGCAGGCCGTGCCAGACGAGTCGCACCCGGTGCCGCTGCTGCATCAGCGCAACCAGGTGGACGGCCAGCCGACGGCCTACGTCTGCGAGGGCTTCACCTGCAAGCTGCCCGTCACCCATGCCGACCAATTGTCCGGGCAGTTGGCCGCGCCTTAGCCAGGCGGCCTTTCCCAAGATGTGCCCAAAGGTGTAAAGAAAGCAAGCTCGCAATGGGTTTGGCGTGTATCATGAATAGGGTTATAGTCAACGTGCTGTGAACAAGCACACAATCAAGGGAGAAAAGGCCACATGAAAGCAATTATTCTCGCTGCGGGTCAAGGCACGCGCCTGCGTCCGGTGACCCTCACGATGCCCAAACCGATGGTACCCGTCGCCAACAAGTCCCTGATCAAGTACGCCATCGATATGCTGCACAACGGCGGCATTACCGACGTCGGCATCGTCGTCAACAGCATGGACTCGCCCATCGTGGAGATGCTGAGCGATGGCCGCACCATGGACGTGCGCATCAGCTACATCGTGCAAGAAGAGCAGCTTGGTCTGGCCCACGCGGTGAACCTGGGTCGCGAATTCGTCGGCGATGAACCCTTCGGCATGTTCCTGGGCGACAACATCTTCCAGGACAAGATGACTGAGCTGCTGCAAGGTTTCGAAGCCTCTGACTACGAAGCGGCGGTTGCCTTGGGCGAAGTGGCAGACCCGCAGCGCTTCGGCGTGGGCGAGGTCAAAGACGGGCGCATCATCCGCCTGGTGGAAAAGCCCAAAAACCCGCCCTCTAACCTGGCCGTGGCCGGCGTGTACATGTTCCGCCCCTCCATCTTTGAGGCTATCAGCAACATCAAACCGTCTTGGCGCAACGAGCTGGAAATCACCGACGCCATCCAATGGCTCATCAGCAGCGAGCGCCCGGTGCAGGCCTACCAGATCAGCGGCTGGTGGATCGACGCCGGCAAGCCCGACGCCATCATCCAGGCCAACCAGTACGTGCTGGGCGATCTGCCCTTCTCGCCGCCGCCGGAATCGGGGGCCATCATGGACTCCGACATCAGCCACCGTGTGCTGGTGGGCAAGAACGTGCGCATCGTCAACAGCGTGATTCGCGGCCCCGTCATCCTGGGCGATAACGTGACGATCAAAGATGCCTACATCGGGCCGTACACCTCCATCGGCGATAACGTCGTGATCGAAAGCAGCGAGGTGGACGCCAGCATCATCATGCGCGACTGCGTACTGCGCGCCATCAAGGGCCGCATCGACTCCAGTTTATTAGCGGATAACTCGCAGGTAACCTCGGCTTCGCACAGTATGCCGTCGGTGAACCGTTTCATCCTGGCGGAAAACAGCTACGTGCAGTTGTAAGCCAGCCCCCCCGTCGGCATGGGCTGACGGGGGACCCCCTCCCCCGACTTTCCCCATTCCCGAATGCGGCTACAATAGAGCCATAGCGATGCAAACAATCCAGAGGCATGGACTCATGAACAAGCCACACACCGACAGGCTGGCGCACCTGCTGCTGCTCATTGGCCTCGCGCTGATGCTCTTCAGCGGCACCGCGCTGCCCACACAGGCCCAGGACGACACCCTGTCCAGCGCGGACATCGACAGCATCTCGCGCGCGGTGGTCTACATCGAAACCGAAGAGGGACGATTCGTGACCTCCACCGGCAGCGGCACTTTAGTTGCGCCCACCGGCCTGATCTACACCAACCGCCACGTTGCCGAAGATGCGGACGACTACCGCATCTACCTGCAATCCGAAGTGGGTGAGCTGCCCGAACTGCGCTACCACGCGCGGCTGGTGGCCCTTTACGACGCGATCGATTTCGCCGTGCTGCAAATCGACCGGGACGAGGCTAAACGCGCCATTGACCCGGACACGCTGAACCTACCCCACCTGGACAACTTCAGCGAAGCCGCCCGCATCAGCGACCGCGTGTACATCCTGGGTTATCCCAGCATCGGCAACGGCTACCTCGTCGTCACGCAGGGCAGCATCACCAGCGTGGAAAACGGCACCCTCTACGGCCAGCGCCTGCCCCTGTGGTACCGCAGTGACGCCGAAATCAGCCCCGGCAACAGCGGCGGCCTGGCCGTCAACAGCGCCGGGCAGTTCGTCGGCGTGCCCACGGAGGTCCGCAAAGAGGATCGCACCGGGGGCCGCCTGGGTGGACTGCTGCCCTACATCACCCTGCGCACCGTGCTGGACAATGACGCCGCCAGCGACGGCCTGACGCAGGAACGCGCCAACGTCACCCTGCGCAACGACTCCGACGTGACGCTGTGCGGCCTGTTCGTGTCACCCGTGACGTCCACGACTTGGGGCGATAACCTGCTGGCCGAGCTGCCCCCCGGTGCGTCGGCAAGCTGGCGCTTCGGCCTGGGCAGCTATGACCTGCTGCTTGAGGACTGTGACGGCGTAGAACTGCTCGACCAACGCGGCTTAGAGCTGCTCGAAGACGTGACGGTCGCCTTTGACGGGCGGGCGCTGGCCCTCGCGGACACCGATCTGCCGCCCCCCACCCGCCAAGCACCACGCCCCACGCCGGAATCCGCGGCGGCACAGCTCAGTGTAGAACTGCTGGACATTGAACACAACGTGGAGCTGGAAGGCCGCAACCTGCCGGGGATGCGCATCACAGCGTACATCCGCGCCACGGGCTACCGCGACGTGCCGCTGCGCGTGGGGGTGTTCTTCTTCTGGGCGGATAACACGCCCGTCAGCGGGTCAAACGCTGCCGAGGACCTGCAAAACTCCGAAGGCAACCTGAGCATTCAAACGCTGCTGCGTCCCGCCTACAACGACACCGAGTGGATCGATTACTGGTTCTGGGTGCCGTATGCGGCCTTCCCGCTGGGCTTTACCGGCGAGCAGCTCGGTTACGCCATCGCGTATATCGCCCCCGACGGCGAGCCGCCGCAGTTCCCCAGCAACACCATCGAATACCTGATCTTCTACCCAGAGTGACCGCCGGAGTGACCGCCGGAGTCAGCCGACACAGAAAAGCCCCACAGCCCGTGACTTTGCCTACGGACTGTGGGGCATATGACGGCGCATCCAGCGTTAACGGACAGCGCGCTGCTTACTTGGCGAAGTTCGGGTTGTTGCTGATAGCACGCCAGACCACGATGGTGAGCACCGCCCCTACCACACCAACAATCACTGTGCCCAACAGCCCGCCCAGGCTGACCCCCAGCACGCCGAACAACAAGCGCCCGACCATGCCGCCAACGACACCGATCAACACGTTGCCAATGATGCCGACCCCATCGCCGCCCATGATCCGCGACGCGGCCCAGCCGATCAGCCCCCAGATCACCACCGCGATCAGCAGGTTGACCAGGCCGCCTACCATGTTGAACAGCGCAAACGCGCCCACGACTGCCAGCACTAACAGAACGATTCCCATACGCTTCGTCTCCTCTTTAGTTTACTCGTCCGCATTGGGCCTTACATGCTTTATACGCTAAATCGCCGCGCAGGGTTGCAGCCGTAGGTGATGCGCTGCTTGTGTGCCTGATCATGGGGCTATATCATTGGGGTATCGGGTGCGATACCCTAATAGGGCTGTTATTCACCTCGCAGCTTTGAGAGGTGACAACCTGAACACGACCTTAAGCGAGCAGAAAGAGGCACACATGCGGCGTACTCATTCTCCTTTTCATGGCCTAAAGCTGGGGCTGATCCTGACAGTGCTGGCGCTGGTGCTGGGGGTGGGCCTGGCCCTGCCGGATACCGCCCAAGCGCAGGTCCAGCGCGGCTCCAACTGGCAGGGGCAGTACTTCGACAACGTGACCCTCACCGGGTCCCCGACCTTCTCGCGCATTGATCCCATCGTCCAGTTTACGTTTACCGGCGGCGTCACGGACAGCAACACCGGCCTGTCTGTCGGCCCGGAGTTTTACTCTGTGCGCTGGACAACCACCGAGTTCTTCGCGGCGGGCACCTACACCTTCAGCCTGACGCGCATGGACGACGCGCGCGTGCTCTTTGACGGTGCGCCCATCATCAACTACGCCGGTGCTGACCAGGACATCGACGTGGCGCAGTTCGTCACCGCGACAACGCAGATCACAGAGGGCAACCACACACTCACCGTAGAGATGATCGTGCGCACCGGGACGGGCAGCATCCAGTTCCAGTGGCAGTCCGGCGGCAGTGGCGGCGGAGAGCCTATAGTCGGCCCCACCGCCACGCCGACCGTCACCGCGCTACCGGACATCCCGCCGGGGGCACTGCGGGCGACGGTCATCCGCGCCGCGGTGCTGAACGTGCGCAGCGCGCCCTCGCTGGGGGCCAGCCGCCTGGGGACCATCCTGCGCGGCCAGACTTACGCCGTGGTAGGCCGCGACGAAAGCGCGCGCTGGTTCCTGCTTCAGCTTTCACAGTATCAGGGCTGGGCCTGGGGCTATTACCTCTTCATCGATGGCAACGAGTTCAACGCGCCGGTCGTCAGTCCCTTCGGGACCATCGGTGTGCCGCCGGGCGTGGTAGATACCGGCGTGGTGAGCCAGGCGACGGCCACGCTGAAGCTGCGCGCTGGTCCCAGCGTCGCCACTGCACAGATTGGCCGCGTGACCTGGGGCGGCTTCTTGCCTGTGATTGGGCGCACGGCGGATGGCTTCTGGTACAAGGTGGTCTGGAAGGGCACCGTCGGCTGGGTGTATTCGCCCTTCGTGAACGTCATTCAAGGGGACATTAACGTCGTACCGGTTGAGTAAGGTCCGATGCCTGCGCTCCAGCTTTCTTTGCTGCGTGCCCTGCTGATTCCCGTCAGCGGGGCGCTGCTGTTGGCCCTGCTGCTGACGCTGGCAGCAGGCGCGCTGGGCGCAGCGCTGCCGCGCGGTCCCTTCGATCAACTGGCCTATGCGCAGCGCGGCGAGTCCGGGTTGCTGGTGCTGGCCGTGCGCGATGTCGGGCGCGGGCTGAGCCTGCGCGTGCTGCCCGCGTGCCGTGACGTGAACGAGGGACCGGCCTGGTCCGTGGACGGCGGGCAGATGGCCTTTGTCGCGCGCTGCGACACCCCCCGTCGCCCCGACTACCGCCTGCGCCTCTTCATCAGCGGGGCCTACGGCAGCAGCCTGCGCAGCGTGGACCTGACCCCCTATGACCTGGAAGCCCTGTCCATACGCACCCTGCGCTGGATGCCGGACGGCAGCGGCGTCGTTTTCACCGCCGTGAACAGCCGCACGCAGGTCAGCGGCATCTACTTGTGGACCCTGGCTGACGATACCGTGGGGCTGCTGGCTGACAGCGTGCGCTTCTTCGAGGGCTACGCCATCGCCCCGGACGGCTGCTGCCTGGTCTTCAGCGACATGCCGCCGGAGTTAGGGCGGCGTCAGTTTACCCGCCTGGACCTCGCCAGCGGCACGCGCATACAGATCGCGGTGCCGCGCGGCGTGGCCTTCCCGGACTGGTCCCCCGACGGCAGCCAGATCGCGTTCATGTCGCCGCGCATG
>CAYWGJ010000045.1:0-7391 GCA_964457835.1 uncultured Anaerolineaceae bacterium | reverse complement strand
GGCAGCGTGGATTACAGCATCTACGTGATGACCACCAGCGGCGGCAGCATCCAGCAGGTGACGCCGCCGCGCCTCAACGCCCTGCATCCGCGCTGGTCAGCGGACGGCGGCGCGCTGAGCTTCTACACCGTGCAGGGCTTCAGTGCCCAGGCCCTCTACGCCGCGGCACCCGACGGCAGCGCTCTGCGTCGCCTGACGGACCATGAAGCTTTTTACGCATGGCGGCCCTAGTGCGATGCAGCGCAAAACCGACGCAATTGCTACCACTGTGCCGCTTTGATTTGCGTGAACGCCTGAAGACGGCTACACTCATGCTACATGGATAAGCGAACGACTTCGGAGGGTAGCCGTGAGTCGCTTAGGAAACAAGTATGTGATCGGCCTCACGGGCAACATCGCCGTTGGGAAAAGCGTAGTCCGGCAGATGGCGCAGCACCTGGGAGCCTATCCCATTGATGCCGACGGCCTGGCACATCAGGCGATGGCCCCCAACGGCCCCGCCTACAAGCCGATTGTGGAGACCTTCGGCCAGTTCATCCTGGACGGGGAAAAGCAGATCAACCGCGCCATGCTGGGCAGCATCGTCTTCAGCAACCCTGAAGCGCTGGCGAAGCTGGAAGCGATCACCCATCCCATCGTGCGCCAGGCCATCAACATCATGGCAAGCCGCGCTAAACAGCCCATCATCATCATCGAGGCCATCAAGCTCCTCGAAGGCGAGCTGGCACAACTGGTCGATGAGGTGTGGGTGGTCAACGCCTCCCCGGAGACGCAGTACCGCCGCCTGCTGGAAAAGCGCAAGATGTCGCCGGAAGAGGCCAAGAAGCGCATGTTGGCGCAAGCGCCACAGGCCGAAAAGGTCAAGCAGGCCCAGGTCGTCATCCAGAACGACAGCGACATTGAGCAAACCTGGAAACAGGTGCAGACCTCGTGGAACGCCATCATCAAAAAGCTGAAAGCCCGCGCCGCACAAAACGCGCAAGAAGCCCGCACCGAGGCCCAGGACGCGCAGACCATCGCCAAGCGTGCGCCGCAAAGCACCCCGGCCCCCGCCGCCCCACCGGTCGAAGCCGACGAGGACGGCGAATTTCCCCTGCCGCAGATCGACACCGCCGGCATTGAGGTCAAGCGTGGGATGCCCGGCAACGCCGAACAGATCGCCCATTTCATTACCGAGATGAGCGGCACCGCCACCAGCCGCATGGATGTCATGCTGACCTTCGGCCAGAAGAGCTACCTGATCTCGCACGATACCAGCGAGAACATCATCGGCTTGATGGGTTGGCAGGTGGAAAACCTGATTACGCGCGTGGACGAGTTCTACCTAGCCCCACGCCCGGACACGCGTGCCGTGATCCATGCGCTGATCCGCGCGGTGGAGACGGCCTCGAAGGAGCTGCAAAGCGAGGTGGGATTCATCTTCCTGCCACCGGACACTGACGCTAAGACCCTAACAGTGTTCAACGAGCACGGCTACCACCAGACGACCGTGGGCGAGATCAAGATCCCAGCCTGGCGTGAAGCCGTCAGCGACGCGGCCAACCAGTCCCTGCACATCCTGCACAAGCCGCTGCGCAAGGACCGCGTGCTGACGCCCATCTAAGAAGGCGCACCACACCCTACCCTCAAAATCATCAGCCCCCGCCGCGGTTGCAGTGGGGGCTTTTGTGTGCCTATACAGGCTGCTGATCCCCCTCAGCCGCTGCGCTGAGGGGGCGTTGTGCAGCGTCGCGCTTTAGCCGCCGAAGGCTGCCACGCGCACCGTCGCGATCCACCAGCCGTCGAAGTAGCCAGAACTGGTGATCTCACCGTTTTTCAGCTTACAATCGTCCTTGCGCGCGCAAAAATCCGGGTTGCCGTACTTCTGGCGCCGGTCATAGCGGAAGCGCAGCAGGACGAACTCATCCTTGTAGGCCGTCAGGTTGTTCACCCGAAGCTGCCAGCCGTTCTGCGCGACCTTGCTCAGCGTGTCTTGGTCGCGGCCAAACTGGGTGCCGCTGAAGCTGCTGCCAGGGATGATGACGTTGTTGCCGGCATCCCGCACGTCGTCCCGCAGGCGGTTTCGCGTCCAGCTAAAGCCGCCGTCAGTGCTGATCTCCAGGTAGCTGTAGCCACGCTCACTCTTGTAAACCGTCTCGTACTCCAGCAGCACGTACTCGTTCTCACCCAGGCCGGTCAGGTCCAGGGCATTGCGCAGGATCAAGGAGCTGTTGCCATAGCCGACGGGCGGGTTGTCGTCGCCGAAGGCGGTCAGCTTGGGGCTGTCGGTGAAGGAGTAGCGGCCATCCGTCACGGTCAGGCTCAGCGTGGCCCCGCCGGTCTGCTCGAAGTACTGCAAGGTGACGCGGTAGCGCTTGCCGCTGACGAAGTTGAAGCCGCCCACGGAAGTCGTTGGGGCGCGTGGCACCCAGTCATTGATGACCCAACCGCCCGCCGAGATCGGGTTGCCGTCGGCGTCCAGCTCTTCCACCTTCAGACGCACACCGTCGTCGGAGCGGGCCACGAAGCTGCGCGGGCCGGGTGTAAAGCCCTGGGTGCCCACGATTGGCGTGTCCAGCCAGTACTGGCCAATGAAGTAGTCACTGGGCTTACTACCGGGGTTCCAGTTGTTGCAGTCGGGCTTGTTGTTCATGACAACGTTGGACGCCACGGTGTGGCACTGGTTGCGGCTGGGGTTGTTCAGGCGCACCTGGCCAGGTTCATCCAGCAGAATTTTCGCGCCTTCTTCAAAGCGGCGCGTCGTGCCTTCGTCGCGGCCAATGTTGCGGCACTCGTTGTAAGCACAATACCACCAATCCACGTTCCAGATGCCCAAGGAGATGGGGCCGCCGCCCGTGCCCTTGTAGATCACCGGGCTGAGGCCCCACTGGCCCTCGGTTTCCCAGTTAATCATGTTGCGGGCCCGGTCGTCGAACACGCCGTCGGCGATCTTGTGCGTGTCGTAGGGCGGCCAGCCGTAGTCCAGCGTGATGTTGTCAACGTACCAGCCGTCGTTATTGTTGCTGTTGTCCAGCGCGTCCAGCACGAAGCGAATCTTAATGCGGTCGCCCGGCTCGCTGTTGCTGGGATCGCCGTAGTCGATGGTAGCCGCGTAGTCGCTCAGGTCGATGCGCTTTTGCTGCCAGGCCCCGTTGAAGCGGTCTTCGCCGCTGTTGAGCCGCCATGACCACACGGTTTCCCATTGGCTCCAGCCGCGTACCTGCTCGTAGCACTGCGGGACATCCGCGCCGGGGGGCAGCTCTTGCAGCTCACCCCCTTCGCGGTCGGTACAGCGGTCAACCAGGTTGGCGTCGATCTGCGCCTGGGTGCCGGTCATCTCCCGCGAGACCTGCACGTTGACGTATTCACCGGTGTAGGTCATCCACATCTGCCAGAAGGTCAGGCGCGGGATGTCGGCCCGGTCCACGGCGCGCAGGTCGATGATGGTGTCCATCTCCAGCACGTACCAGGCGTCGATGTCCGATTGTGGGTTCTTGTAATGGCTGATCGCTTCGGTCTGGTCGATGCTGTAGTGCGGCGCATAACGATCGGAGTTGCCCGCTTCCCAGTGCGCCTGTGCCCCGGTCGGTGAGCTGTGGAAGGCCATGGTGCCGGCGGGCGCGTTGACGTGCGCGTAGCTCACCGCGTCCCAGTCCGCGCCGGTGTGCACCAGCTCCCACCAGCCCGCCTCAATGGAAGACACGTCCGGGTCCAGGCGGAAGTTCACACCGTCACCCGTGCCCACGGTCAGGCCGTCGAACAGCGAGTCGCGGTTTTCGTTGGAGGGCCACAGCGCCCACTCGGTGCGGTCATACTCGGCGATTTCGATGTCATCAATGTAGATGCCGTCGCTGTTGCCGCCGCCGTCAGCGCGCATGCGGATGCGCAGCACGATGTCATCGTCGCGGTCGTCGTCGATGCCATCGCCAGCGTCGTTGCTGTTATAGACTGAGTGCGCCATGATGGTACGCAGGTCGATCTCGGCGCGCTCCCAGCCCCAGTTATCGCGCCAGCGGCTGTTGTCGCTGTAGGCATCGTAGCCGCTGCCGGATTCGTAGTACCAGACGGTGCGCCAGGCGTCTTCCGGTTCGTCGGCCAGCTTCCAGTCCACGAAGAAGTCGTCGCCTTGGTCAGCCAGGCGCGCGGTGAACATGAAGCTCAGCCAGGGGTTATTGACTGCCCCACCGCTGTTGAAGGTCTGGCCGTCGGGGTCGAAGATGTTCTTGCCGGTGGTGTCGTTGCGCATGTCCAGCGGGTACTTCAGCACCATGGCGGTCTCGCGGGTGTCGTCGTAGTTGCCGAAGGGACTAGAGGCATACGAGCGCGGGATGTAGCTTTCCACCTGGGCGACGGTGGGGTGGCCGCGTTCTTCGGTCTGGCCCCACTGCCCGTTGAAAATCCACTGCTTGGTTTCTGCGCCTTGGGCGTCGTCGTCGTAGGGGTAGTCAATCCAGCGCGGCGGCTCAGCGCGGCCCAGGCGGATGTTATCGATCCACCAGCCGTCCAGGCGATCACCGCCGCTGCGCACCATCAGCGCAAAGCGGACGCGGATGCGGCTGGGGCTGCCGGGCAGGTCGCTGCGCTTCAACGAGATGATTTGCTCGTTAAAGGCGATGTTGTTGGCCTTGTCCGTCTTGCTGATGGGGCGGATTTCGCCATCTGGGAAGGTCGTCCAGGTGGCCATGTCGGGATCATCCGGGTCCGCGCCGCGATCAATCGGGTCGGTGCTGTACTGCACCAGCAGCGCGGTGTACTTGCCTACGTGGAAGCCGTGCTGGAAGGCCATCACCGGGTCGCCGGTGTTGCCTTGGAAGTCGGGCATCAGCACGTTTTCCAGGTCAATCCAGCCGTCAAACTCCAGGGCATGGACGCGCAGGTTTTCTTCGTTGCTGTCGTTGGGCGCACTCTGGATACGCTTGTAATCGGTGTACTTGCTGCTGCCCACGGCATCTCCCACGCCGTCGGTGGCGTCCAGGGGGCCTACGCTGTCATGGAAGGACATACCCGATGGGCCGGACTTGTGGTTGCTCACCATGCCCCAGCCGCTGATGACACCACTGTTGGCCGTGCCGCCCGTGGTCACGAAATCGTCCGACTGGCTGCCGGTGTTGAGGTCCCAGAAGGCATCCAAGCCGCCCATGGTGAAGGTGCGTTCCGGCTTGCCGTGGAAGAGGATGTCGTCGATATTCCAGCGCGGGGCACTGCCGCCTTCGCGTTCGATCACGTAGCGGAAGGCGATGCGGGTGATGGCGTTGGGGTCACTGAAATCAAAGATGGACGTGCCGGTACCGTTCTGGATCGTGTTCAGGTCGATGACTTGGCGCGTCCAGTTGTAGTTCCGGTTGGCGTCGTGCAGGTCCACCTTGTGCCACGTCACAGCGCCGCGGTCCAGCTCCATGGGGATCACCATCTCGCCGCCGGCGTCTTCCAGCGGCACGTACTCGGCCAGCTCCAGCCAGCCCTCGTTACCCGCACCGAAGTCCCACAGGTTCCAGAAGCTCATCTGCGGGGCGGCCATGTCGGGGTCGTCGTGGTCAATCACCACCGCGCCGCGGAATTCCAGGTAGCAGCGCGAGTCCTGGGGCAGGCTGCCGCCCAGGTATTCGTCCCACATGTTGACCTCGGTGTTGGCGTCGTTGCCGTTGAGGTCGCTGTTGACGCCCCAGTTACAGCTAAAGTTGCCGCCGCCCGCGATGTTGCCGTCGTCGGGGTTGGCCGATGAACCCGCCACCAGCACCTTCAAGCGCGAGTCGACGGTGCCTTGGTAGTACTCGATCTTCACCTCGTGGGTGTAGTCGTCGGATTCGGGATCGGCACTGTTAGCGGGCAGGTCCACCGTGGTGCTGTACCAAGTAGCGGACTGGCCTTTCCATTGGTTAATCAGCAGCACGTCGTTGACGTACACGCGCAGACCGTCGTCCACCAGGGCGCTGATCTGGATTTGCGTGGGTGTTTCGACGCGCAGCTTACGGGTGAAACGCGCGGAGAAGTTCTCAGCGTTGATGCCGTCCACCCAGGGGCTGGTGTTGGTGCCGATGAAGTCGATGTCATCCAGGTTGAGAATGGCATCGGCGTTACCGCTGAGGTCCGTGTTATTCCAGAAGCTGGCGTTCCAGCGGAAGGTCCCCAGGTTGGCGTTGTAGTCCGCGCGCCACCACTCCGGGTTATCGATGCTGTCGTACTTCGGCGCGAAGTCGAAGCGGTCGGTGGCGGTAGGCGTCAGCGTGGGCGTGGCCGTCGGCTCTGTCGGGGACGGCGTAAAGGTCTGTGAGGGTGTCGGCGATGGCCCCGCGGTCGGTACCGCGGTCGGCGGCGCGAAGGTGTTGGTGGGCAGCACGCCGCCCACACCCGCCGTGGGCATGGCCGTGATAGTGGCCCAGAATTCGTCGTTATCTGGGATTTCGCCGACCTGCGTCTGACGCACGGCGTCGTCAATGGCGCGGTCGAACACGTTGCCAATGGCCGGGGCGGTGGCTGCCAAGGCAAAGCCGAAGGCCAGCGCCACTAAGGCCAGGATCAAGGCGTATTCAGCCAGTGCCTGGCCGGCTGCGGCAACCTGCCTACGGGTCAGGGGCTGCGGTTCGGGCTGTTTTTCCATTACGCTTACCTCACGCTCTCAACTACGGCCTCTGAGGGCCAGTGGTCGGTTAGGCTGACTCAACAGATTCACTTACCATTTGATCTGTAACTATCTTACCTGATTTACCCCGCTCCCGCGTGACAATTTTGTGCGGGAGTTGTTCTAATGTGTTGACAAAGCACAGCTTGCTCAGCTGGTATTGGCGGGATATTCGCCGGGGAAGGGGCCGAACTGCGGCAGGAATTGGCGCGGCAGCATCACGTAATAATACTGCGCCAGGCCGTAGCTGCTGCCGTGTTCATGATCCAGCAGCGTCAGGTCCAGCGCGGCGGCGGCATCCGTGTAGACCGCTGCGGTCTGCTGACCGGCATACACCGCCCGCTGACGCGCGAACAGCGGGTACTCCGGCAGCAGCGCGGACGCTTCGTCCAGCCAGTGCCGCGCCGACTCCGCGTCCCCGGCCTGCCAATACAACGCGCTGAGGTTCGCCATCATCGCCCGGTGATACGGTTCCAGCGCTAAGAAGTCCTCCGTGGCAGCGATGGCCGCCGGCAGCCGCGACTCGTCGGTATAGGCCAGAGTGCCCAGCAGCAGCGCCCGCTGATGCCACAGTACCGCGTTGTCCGGGTCCGCCGGGATGTGCCGCGTCTCCAGGGCAGTCACGCCTGCTGCCAGGTCACCGCCATGGCGCAGCGCGTTGTATGTCGAGACGTAATCCGCATAGCGCAGCGTGTAGGCCACGCCAAGGCCGATCAGCAGCACCCAGGCCAAGGCCAGCCCCCCTGTGTACGCCTGCCGCCCGCGCGCGGACTCACGGGTCGCGGATTCCGCC
>CAYWGJ010000044.1:2285-19015 GCA_964457835.1 uncultured Anaerolineaceae bacterium | reverse complement strand
TGGCCGACGGCGTGTACCGCGTTCGCACCCTGCGCGACCTGGCCGAGGCGGTTGATGAGGTGCTGGCCGACGGCGTTTAGGGGCGGCGCGTAGGTTGAGCGCACAGCGGGCGTCGTTGACAGCACAGCGGGGCCGGGGGATAATGCACCACATGAAGACAATCCTTACCCCCCGCGCCCTGTTCCTGCTGCTGACGCTGGCAATGCTGCTGACCCTGACGGCGTGCAGCCCCGGCGACAGCGGCGACGTGACCTATGTCGTCATCACCGCCACGTACACGCCTGACCCCAACGCCCAGGTCAGCGCACAGCCGACACAGGCCCCCGCCGCGACTGCCATCCCGCCCACATCAGTATTGCCCACGCCGGACATCCCGCCGGACATGGCGCTGCGTGCCGCCGACCAGCTCTTGCTCAACGGCTACATGGCGCAGGCCGTCACGCGCTATCAGGCCGTCATCAACGACCCGCGCGCAGCAGACGATCAGCGGACAGCGGCCTACTTCAACCAAGGGCGGGCACAGCTGCGCGCAGGGAATTTCCAGGGTGCGGTGGACGCCCTGACGCCGCTCATCGACGGCTACCCGACGGATACGCGCGCAGCCCAGGCGCATTTCCTGCGTGGGGACGCCCATCTAGGCTTATCGCGCTGGACAGAAGCGGTCAACGACTTCAACCAGTACCTGCGCCTGCGCCCCGGCATTATCGACAGCTATGCCCACGAGCGCATTGGTGACGCCTACCTCGCTATCGGCTTCTTCGACCAGGCCCTAGATAGCTACGCGCTCGCAACGCAGTCTCAGCGCAGCCTGGCCCCGGCCCTGGCCTTGCGCGAGAAAGTCGCGCGCGTTTACGTCAGCGCAGGCAACACGAGCCAAGCCCTGGCCCAATACGACGCCATCCTGGACCTGGCACAGAACGCCCCCTACCGCGCGCAGATTGCATATCAAGCCGCGCAGACCCTCATCGACTCCGGAGACAGTGCGGCAGGCCGTACACGGCTGCGCGGCATCCTGCTGGAATACCCCGATCAAGCCCCGGCCTACGACGCCATGACCGCGCTGCTGGAAACGGGTGAACAGCTTGACCCATTGCAAACCGGGCGCATTCGCTCTCTCAACGCTGATTACCAGGGGGCCATTGCCGACTTCAACGCCTACACCACCACCGCCCCGCTGGCCGACATCCCGGCGGAGCTGTACCTACTGCTGGGGCGCGCGTATCGCGCGGTGGGCAACTCCCCGGCGGCGCTGGTGGCTTTTGACACCATCGTCAAGCAGTACCCGACGGATGACTTGTTGGGCGATGCCCTCTTAGAACAGGGCCGCACCCGATTCTTAGACGGCGACATCCCCGCCGCCATCCGCTTCTACACCAGCATTGCCGATAACTACGGCTACCTGCGCACGCAGTCCGCACAGGCGCTGTGGCGCGCGGGCTATCTGCACAGCACGCAGGGCCAGTACGCCGAGTCGCAGGCGGTGTTTGAGCGCCTGGCCGAACAGTACCCGGAGTCGGTGGACGCGGTAGACGGCTTGGGCATCGCTGCCGCCGCTGCGCAGAGCAACGGCGATCCCGCTGCCGCGGAGCGTCTGTTTGCGCAGCAGGCCGCGCTTGCCAGCGGCCAGCAGCAGTCCGAGGCCTACCTCCAAGTGGGGCGCCTAGCCTTAGCCCGCGGCGATTCCGCTGCTGCTGATGCCGCGTTTGCGCAAGCGGTGGGGGCCGCGCCAGACAGCTATGAGGCCGCCCGTGCCGCCGACCTGCGCGGGGGTATCGCACCTTTTACGCCGCCGGAAACGCTGCGGCTGGACTTCGACCTAGCACAGGACATCGCCGAGTCCGAGGCGTGGCTGCGCGCGACCTTCAGCATCACACAGGAAGGCAGCTTGTGGCCCTTGGCCGAATCACTGCAAAACGACCCACGCCTGATCCGCGGCACAGAGCTGTGGACCATGGCCGCGGCAGATACCGCCCCCGCCGCCTACACGGAGTTCTACGACCTGCTGAGCGACACGAACAGCGATCCGGTGGTGTCCTGGCAGTTGGCGCTGTACTTCCGGGGGATTGCGGCCTATCCGCCGTCCATGCAGGGGGCGGCCAACATCATCACGGCGGCGGGGGTGGGCACCCTGGACGCCGCGCCCTTCATCGCCCGACTGCGCTACCCGCTGTATTACCAAGAGCCGCTGCTGAATATCACAGGGGGCTATGGCATGGACCCGCTGCTGCTGGCCGCGTTGATCCGCCAGGAAAGCCTGTTCAACACCTATGCTACCGCCGCCGCCGGCGAGAAGGGCATGACGCAGGTGATCCCCAGCACGGGTGAGTACATCGCGGGGCAGCTCGCCTGGCCGGATTACGCGCACAGTGACCTGTTTCTGCCGCAGGCGGGCATCGCTTTCGGTGCGTACTTCCTGGATGAAAACCTGGACCGCTTCGAGGGCAACGCGATGGCGGCGCTCTCGGCCTATAACGCGGGTCCGGGCCGCGCTATCGACTGGCTTCAGCTCAGCGGCGGGGACCCGGACTTGTTCCTGAGCAGCATTACCATCAGCTCCACGCGGCTGTACGTGCAGCTCATCTACCGCAGTCACCACATCTACCGGGCGTTGTATGGATGAGGGTCTGGAAATGCCCCTTGAATTCAGCAGGCACAGCCTGTATGCTGGGAGTATGATCGGGGCGTGGCGCAGCCCGGTAGCGCGCACCGTTCGGGTCGGTGAGGTCATGGGTTCGAATCCCGTCGCCCCGACACCGGCAGCCGCTGTCCAATTACGGACGGCGGTTTTGTTTTATTCGTCGTGGTAACGCAGCGGCAGCCGCATCTGCACCAAGCGCGGCGATGAATGCGGCGCAGCACTCAGGGGCGGAAAACGAAAGCGCAACCGCAGCAGTGGTGGGGGCGGCGCAGTGCTGTCCATGGGCTGCACATAACGCCAGGTCGTCAGGTCTCCGCAGAAGTCGCACAGGTCCGGCGGGCTGCTGCTAAAGAGGGTTTGTCCACAGTTAGGGCACTGCCACAGGCCCATCACTGCGCCATCATCGGGGGCGGTCACGCTACAGGTGCTTTCACTCAATTCAGCCAACTATGCCTTCATTGTACCACTACGAACAAGCCGTGCACGCTGCGCCCTTTGCCGTGCAGCCCGGCAATGCGCTACACTGTCTACAGCGCTAAGCACTTCGTCATCAGAGAGGACAGCAGATGCTTAAAGAATTCCGTGAATTTGCCATGCGCGGCAACGTCGTGGACCTGGCCGTCGGCATTATCCTGGGCGCGGCTTTTACCGCCATCGTCAACTCCCTGGTCAACGACATCATCATGCCCCCTATTGGCTATGTGCTGGGCGGCGTCGATTTCTCCGCAATTGCCATCAGCCTGGGCACGAATGAAGCAGGGGAAGCCGTCAGCATCAACATCGGGTTGTTCATCAACGCGCTCATCAGCTTCATCATCGTTGCGTTCGCGGTCTTTCTGCTGGTACGCACCATGAACCGCTTAGCAGCCATCGGGAACGCGGATGTCGAAGCGGAAGCCGATAGCCCCGCTGAACCCAACACGGAAGAAAAGCTGCTGGCCGCCATCGAACGCCTGAACGACACCCTGGACACGATGAACAAAGCCTAAGGGGACATCAGCGCCGGAAAGGGGCCGCGGCATCTGCATCCGGCAGCGGCACCAACTGTGACCCAGCCAGCGTATGCATCAGCGCGGCGTCGTCGATGAAGACCCGTCCCGACGCAGCCGCACGTTTATAGCGAATCACGGCGGACACGCGCGCCGGCGTGCCGCTGAGCATCACGGGCGGCGTGCTGTATAGGGCATACGCCGCGCTGCCCCCTTCGGCAACTTGCAGCTTGTCCTTGTCCACCCGGCCATCGGCATACTGGACCTTCAGCCGCAGCGTCAACCCGCGGGATAGACGCTTGGCATCCAGGTAGGCTGAAAAGGCCAGCGTGTCCCCAGCGTTGAGCGCGTCCAGCGCGCTGAGCACCTGCTTCAGGCGCGTGTTTTCGCCCGGTTCCCCGCTGATGCGGAAGGCGCACTCGCCATTGTGCGCGACGATTTTGTCCGGTTTGCCTTCCGGACGATCCGTTTTATTGCAGCGAATCTTATCTTTGTTGGAGCCGCCGCTGACGGTCCAGGCCGTGGGCTGAAGCGCAGCCCCGGCATCAACGCTCTGCTCAAAGCCGCCATTGACCAAGAGATCACAGGCAGTGGGCGCGGCGCTGACCGTATCAGTCGGCGCGGATTGACTCGGCCCAGACTGCGCGTACAGCCGATAGCGGTAAGCCGCACTACAGGCCAGCGGTGCGGCGTCCGCATCGCTAAACGTCGTCTGTGCAGCGTCGATGACGCCAATCTGTATGTAGACCCCGGTCTGTGGGTCCTGCCGTTCGATGACCACTTCTTCCGCGTCACCCCCCGGCGGCGTCCAGGTGAGCGCGATAGCCTGCGCGCCGCTACCCGCTGCGCTCAAGCCGGTTGGCGCGCTGAGCGTGCAGTCGGGCGCATCCAGGTACACGCTGCGGCTGGGGATTGACTCCATACCAGCCTCTAAGCTGACCACGCGGTAGTGATAGCGGCGGCCACAGTGCAGGTCCGTGTCGGTATAGGTGCTGCGCATCCCGGCTGCGATAGGCGCGTAAGTGACAGCGTCTGTGCTGCGTTCCAAGCGTATGGAATCGGCGGCAGGCGCTAGGGTCCAGGTGAGTAAGGCGTGGCCGTCGGCGTCCAGCACCGCGCTGAGGTCAGCGGGGCGGTCGGGCCGGTCATCACCGCTGAAGAAGCCCGCGACGATGACGGCAGTCTGGTCCAAGGACAGCACGTTGTTCGTGCTCAGACTGCCCAAGGGCTTACCGTCTTGCGTTTGATCCGGCGTGGACCAGCGCAGCACATAGGGGCAGAACGCGTTTTCGCCGATGTCGCCAGTGGGGTTATCCGCCGGGCACTGCCCATTGCGGCTGTAAGCCATGATCGTCACGAAGTCGCCCCAGTCACCCACGCCTTCGATGGGGTCCTGGTAGCCGATGCTGTAGGCGAAGTAGCCGCCGTTCGCGCCGCCGTTCGCCGCGTCATGCTGGCTGCCCATGTTGTGCCCCAGCTCATGCGGCATTGCCACCGTGCCCTCGCACACCGCTTCAATCACGCTGAAACCAAAGCGATTCGCGCCGCTCAGCAGCCAGGCCAAGCCGCAGTAATTGCGCGTGTCATTTGGGGTGCTCGCCAGCAGCAGCACCAGGTCGGCGGCGTAATCGGCACGTAGGCTGTGCACCTCGTCCATGAAGCCGTCGTCGTCGTAGGTGAGCGCGCTCAGGTCATTGGACAGCGCGGCGGGGCGCTCCACGTAATCCGCCCCGTGGATTTCCACCAGGCGCACCCGCTGATTGACTGCGCTGTTGACGTAGCTCTGGTTAGTCATGGCGACCATGGCCTCAATGCCCAGCACCAGCGCGGCGTGACTGCCGTAGTAGTCCAGCGCGGCGGGGGTGTAGACCACCATCAGGTCGATCAGATCGCCTGTATCAGCGCGTTGAACGGCAGGGGGCAGGGGCAGCACCCCACGGTTGACCTCCGGTGGCAGCAGATAGTCATCCTCAAACGAAGGCGTCACGGCCTCCGGGCGGACCTGGGCGATGCGGTGCAGCCCGGCAGTACCCAGCGGCGTGATGAGTGTCGTGTGGCCCGGCCAGCTCACGCGCCCGCTGACGCGCCCCTCAGCATCGACCACCAGCACTACGTCGGAGAGGGGCTGCCCGCGCAGATGCCCAGTCCACACGTAGCCAGGCAGCCCCTCACGCGGGGCCAGGGCGCTGTTTTCCGCGACGTGCATCCTGTCCTCAAAGAGGTTGAGCAGCAGCCCCGCGTCGCTGAAGTCACGGCCCAGCGGCACCGACTCCGCCGCTGAGGCCAGGGCATCGGCGTTGAGTGTTACCAGGCGCTGACGCTGGGTCCCGGCAGGCAGCGGCGGCAGCTCGGCAGCCGCAGCGATCTGGGCCGGGGTCGTCGGTTGGAACAACGCGCGGTCCTGTGCGGCGGCGCTGACGCTCAGCAGCAGCAGACTAAAAACAAGCAAGACGATGTAAGGATGTTTCGGCATGGGGTCGCCTCGATGCGGTCCGGAGTCAACACATGCCTCCATCATACCATGGGTCTGTATCTCGTCCTGCACCGGGCTGTGATACCATAGCAGCATTCGTCAAGCACTGAGCGATGAGTATCATGTCCCTTTCACATGCCATACTGGGCCTGCTGAGCCTGAAGCCAATGACCGGCTATGACCTTAAACACATGGCCTTTGACCGCACCATCACGCACTTCTGGAAGGCCGACCAAGCACAAATCTACCGCACGCTGGACCGCATGGCCGAACAAGGCTGGGTAGACTGCACGGTCGAGGTGCAGCACGACCGCCCCAACCGCAAAGTCTACAACATCACCCAGGACGGGCAGGCTGAACTGCTGCGCTGGCTCCAGGTCGATCAACCGCTGGTGACCTACCGCGAGCCGTTTCTGGTACAGCTTTTCTTCGCGGACCTGCTGCCCGACGAAGCCGTGCTCAAGCTCATCGACGTGCAGATCGCGCTGCACGAAGAACAGTTAGCTGCCTTTGACGCCATCCATATACGCCCACCAGACGAAACGCGCCCGGACGAGATCGGCTCGCCGCGCGCCCATGCCTTCTGGCAGATGACGCTGGACCTGGGCAAGGCCCAAGAAGAGGCCTACTTAACCTGGCTGCGAGCATGTCGGCAGCAGATCACGGCGCGCATGCCCCCCAACCAGGGCTGAGTCGGCTTAGCGCGACCGTCACAGTCGCGCTAAGCCCTACACACCACACACAAGACAAAACCTTAAGGCTTCAGGGGGAAAACCGGGGTACAATTAATCTATGATAACAATGGAACACACCAGGAAGTGGAATCATGGAACACATCAGTCGTAAACTCTTCAAGGGGTGGTCGGTGGTGCTGGTAGAAGACGATCCCGCCACCCGCGACATCGTACAGACCACGCTGGAACGCTACGGCGCACAGGTCCACACCGCGCAGAACGGGCGCATCGGTGCCGAGCTGATCGCTGCGCTGCGGCCACAGCTCGTCATCACCGACCTGGACATGCCGATACTCAGCGGCACAGACATGGTGCGCAGCCTCAATGCGGCGGGCGACCTGGCGGGCATCCCGGTCATCGCCCTCACCGCACGCTTTACCTTCTGGGACCAGGACGACATGAAAGCTGACGGCTTCACGCATATCGTCAACAAGCCCATTTCACCGTCACGCTTCATCCGCGAGCTGGTGGGCGTGCCCGCCCTGCACCTGGATGAAACCCACGCCTAAGCCGATCAGGGCAGCAGGCGCTGCCAGTCTAGATCACTGTGCTGCACCTGAATCACGCTCGCGGCGCTGACGAAACGGCGTTGGGCATCTTCCGGCACGCGCAGCAGATCGAAAGGGGCCGCGCGCGGCACGCCGTCCAGCGCCCGTTCCATAACGCGCAGATGCGGCTTTAAGCTGCCACCCCACTTGGCGATGACAAAATGTGTGTCCGGGTAGCGCCGCCCGATGCTGTTGATCTTGTCCACGCTGACCACACCCGACTCCCCCCAGAACAGCGGCTTTTCCACGACTTCGTAGGGCGTCGCCTGCGGACCCTGCGCATAGGCCACCAGGTCTGGCTTATAGCGGTCCCCGATGCGCTGCTCTACCGACATCGTAGGGTACTGCGGCAGGTACAGCGCCCAGATCACGGCTTTCATGATGACGTGGCGGGCGCTCTCGTTGGCCCCGCGCGTGAACACGTTGAAGCCGCCCAGCGGGGTGCGCAGCGCCCACTTACGCGGGATGCTGTCGCTCATGCGTCGCGCCGCCCGAACAAGCGCAGCAGCCAGCCACCGCCGGACTCATCGCCCGACGCCCTAGGCGTCAGTGCCGCCCGCAGCGCATCCATCAAGCCATCCGGCACCGTGAGGCCCGGCGGCGGGCCGTCCTGCAAAAAGTCCGCTGCAAGCTGGCGCAGGCCGTCCTCAAAGACCGGCCCCTCGGCCCCCTGGGTCCATGCCGACCAGACCAGCGTACCCTGCACCGGGAAGTAACGCACGCTGCGGGTCCAGCGGCCATCCGTCCAGCGCCATTCGCTGCCACTGACCCGCGTAAAGCCACCCGCGCTCATACGTCGGCCTCGTCAGTGAGGTAAACGCCCAGGTCCAGCGCCGCTGTCCAGTATTGGCCGTCAGGCAGGCGGGTATGGCTGTTGAAGACGCAGCCCTCCAGGTTTGCCCCACGCAGATCAGCTTCGTACAGGTCCGCCGCCTGAAGCTGCGCGCGCCACAGGTTCGCCTGCCGCATATCCGCACCGCGCAGGTTGACGCTGCGCAGGTCCGCGCGGGCCAAGTGCGCCTCACGCAGCACCGCGCCAGAGAGGTCAGCATCAGTGAAGACGGTCTCGTAGAGGTTGGCATGCGCAAAGCTGGCCCCGCGCAGATCAGCATCGCGCAGGTCCGCCGCGCCGAAGTAACTGTGGCTCAGGTCGGCACCGTCTAACGCAACCCGACGCAAACTAGCGGTGGCTAAACGCACATCGCACAGCCGCGCACCGCTGAAGCGCTGGCCGTGCAGCGAGCCATCTTGAAAACACAGCATCTCTTTGAGTGCGTCCACGGCTTCCAGGGCGGTCTTGTTGTCCGCAGCCCCCATGCGCTGAATTAACTGCTCGCGGCTGGGCTTAGGGCGTAGAAAAGAAGGCAGCATGAGCGGGATCCTTTTAAGCATTAAAATGAGTTCACAAGCAAAATTAGCATGGGTCGCTTAATGTGTCATGATAAGGCACAGTTGGCAGCGTGATCACTGGAAAGGAGACCCCGTATGGATATCCCAGCGCTGCACCCCTGGGACCTGCCCCCGCAAGGGGCCATCGCTTTACAGCGTGAGCTGGCCCCACGTTTGATCGACCGCCCGCTGGACCTGGACGCCCTGCGCACCGTGGCCGGTGTGGACGTGAGCGTCAAGGACGGGATGTCACAGGCGGCGGTAGTCGTCCTCAGCTACCCAGACCTGGAGCCGCTGCACACGGTCACGGCGCGGCGGCCCACTGCGTACCCCTACGTGCCGGGGCTGCTCAGCTTCCGTGAGGGGCCGGTGCTGCTGGACGCCTTCCGCCAACTGGACGCGCTGCCCGACGCGCTGCTCTTCGACGGCATGGGGCGCATTCATCCCCGGCGGATGGGCATCGCAGCACACATGGGCCTGTGGCTGGACGTGCCAACGCTGGGCGTAGGTAAAACACACTTCATCGGCGACTACACAATGCCCGACGAGGCCAAGGGCAGCTACAGCCCACTGATTTACCAAGGCGAAACGCTGGGCGTGGTGCTGCGCACGCGGGCCAAGGTCAAGCCAGTCTACGTCAGTGCCGGGCACCGGATAGACCTGGAGTCGGCGGTGGCGCTGGTGCAGGTCTGTACGCCGCGTTATCGTTTGCCGCGCCCCATCCGCCTGGCGCACCAAGCCGCCGGATCGCTGAAGGCTTAGCCAGATTATGGAATTCTAACGCAATCCCCCCATTTTCTAGGGGGTGTTGGCCGCCTCCATTGATTTTCAGACAAAGCGAGACATAGAATCTAAAAGTTAGCCATGCTTACATGTTGGCGGAAAGCACGCGCACCATGGCCCCTACAATCGACCCTAAAAGCCGCTAAACGTTCAGCGGCACAAACACATACTATGGAGAGACCCTATGACGACCCCTACCGCCCAAGCTATCAGTGACCCGCCGAAGCCGCCGGAGTCGCACAGCAGCTGGCACATCACCGACGCCGATGCCTGTACGCAGACCCTGGACGTAGACCTCCAGAGCGGCCTCAGCAGCGCGGAAGCCGCCCGCCGCCTGGAACAATACGGCCCCAACGAACTCACTGATACCGGCATCAAAAACCCGCTGGCGATTCTGCTAGAACAGCTCACCGACCCCATGGTGCTCATCCTGCTGGGTGCGGCGGCGGTGTCGCTGGTGCTGGGCGAGACCAAGAGCGTAGTAGCGATCATGGCGATTGTGACGCTCAACGCGCTGCTGGGGGTCTCGCAAGAATGGCGCGCAGAACGGGCCATGGCCGCCCTCAAGAAGATGGCCGCGCCCGCTGTCCGGGTGCGCCGTGACGGAAAAGAGCAGGACATCACCCCCGATACCCTGGTCCCCGGCGACATCGTGCTGCTGGAAGCGGGCAGCATCGTCCCCGCTGACGGGCGCATCCTGGAAGAAGCGAACCTGAGTATCCAAGAGGCCTCACTGACGGGTGAATCCGTGGCGGTAGAAAAATCGACTAAGACCTTAGACATGCCGGATGCCCCGCTAGGCGACCGCGTGAACATGGCCTACATGAGCACCGCTGTCACCTACGGGCGCGGCACGGTGGTCATTACCGACACCGGCATGACCACCGAGCTGGGCCACATCGCCACGCTGATCCAGAACGTGGAGACCTACAAGACGCCGCTTCAGCGCCGCATGACGGAACTGGGCAAGGCACTCTTCTTCGTCGCCATCGCCATCGTGGTCAGCGCCACGATCATCGGTGGGCTGAACATGACCGAAGCCGAGCGCACGCTGCCCTTCCTGGAGGCCTTCTCGCCCATTTTCCTGGCAGCGGTAGCTATCGCCGTGGCCGTCGTGCCGGAAGGCCTTATCGCCGTCGTGACGATCTCGTTGGCCCTGGGTGCTCAGCGGATGCTGCGCCGCCGCGCCTTGATCCGCAAGCTGCCCGCCGTGGAAACCCTCGGCTCTGTGACCACCATCTGTTCGGACAAGACCGGCACACTGACGCAAAACCAGATGACCGTCACCGTGGTGGACATCGCCGGTGAGACCGAACACATCGACCAGGTGGAGTTCCGGCGCGACGGCAAACACATCTACAGCGCGGACTACGATCACAAACAGCCCAAGTCCGCCACGCACGCCCTGCTGATGCTCAATGCCGCGCTGTCCAACGACGCGGCGTTGAACCGTGAAGCGCTGGAAGCGGGCGACATCCAGGTCTACGGTGACCCGACCGAGGGCGCACTACTGACCATCGCGGCGCTTTATAACATGCAGAAGCACGTCCTGATCGGGTCGCTGCCGCGGGTGGCCGAAGTGCCGTTTTCGTCAGAGCGCAAGCGCATGTCCACCATTCACCGCGTGGACAGCCCGGTGCAGGTCCCGCTGAGCGATGGCAGCACGGTGGACCCGGTGCCCAGCGGCGCACCGCACCTCATCCTGACCAAGGGCGCGGTTGATGGCCTGCTGGACGTATGCGACCGTGTGCTGGTCGATGGCGAAGAAACACCCATGACGCCGGAACTGTACCAGCGCATCAACAACAAGAACGACAGCCTGGCCGAGCAGGGTCTGCGCGTGCTGGGCTTGGCCTACCGCAGCCTGGATGCCGTGCCCGAAGAGGTGAACGCCGAGATCATTGAGCAGGGCCTGGTCTTCACTGGCATGGTCGGCATGATCGACCCGCCGCGCCCGGAAGTCAAGCAGGCCGTGGCGGAGTGCATCACCGCCGGCATCCGCCCGGTGATGATTACCGGTGACCACCCGCTGACGGCTTACTCCATCGCCCGCGAGCTAAACATCGTCACCGACGCCATGGCGAACGAAGCGGGCCGTAAGCTGATCCTATCGGGGCGTGAGCTTCAGAACATGAGCGATGAAGAGCTGAAGACCAAGGTCGAGCGCGTATCGGTCTACGCCCGCGTGTCGCCGGAGCACAAGCTGCGCATCGTGGAGGCGCTGCAAGGCCGCGACCACATCGTCGCCATGACGGGTGACGGTGTGAACGACGCGCCCGCCCTCAAGCGCGCCGACATCGGCGTGGCGATGGGCATCACCGGCACCGACGTCTCCAAGGAAGCCTCTGAAATGGTGATCCTGGACGACAACTTCGCCACCATTGTCGAGGCCGCCGAAGAGGGCCGCACGATCTACGACAATGTGCGTAAATTCATCAAGTACATTCTCGCCAGCAACACAGGTGAGGTGGGCGTGCTCTTCCTGACGCAGATTTTCGGGCTGCCGCTGCCGCTGAACACGCTGCAAATCCTGTGGATGAACCTGGTCACTGACGGCCTGCCCGCCGTGGCACTCAGCGTGGAGCAGGGCGAGCCGGACACGATGACCCGCCCGCCGCACTCGCCCAAGGAAAGCGTTTTCAGCCGCGGTCTGGGCTGGTACCTGGTGCGCATCGGCTTCTTGATCGGGGCGCTGGGGCTGGGCGTGGTGCTGCTCTTCCCGCAGGATGACCCCGCGCTGTGGGGCACGATGATCTTCACCACGCTGGTTTTCTCGCAGATGGGCCACGCCATGGCGATCCGCTCTGAGCGCGACCCGCTGTGGAAGATCGGTATCTTCAGCAACAAGGCCATGATCGGCGCAGTGGGCCTGACGGTGGGCTTGCAGATCGTGCTGCTGTACGTGCCCTTCTTCAATGATTTCTTCGGCACCGTGCCGCTGAGCCTAGAGCAGTTCGGCCTGGCGCTGGTCCTCAGCCTGGTGACCTACTTCGGCGTGGAGCTGGACAAGCGCCTGTTCCCGCCCGTAAGCAAGCACCTGCACGAAGACATCAGCAGCGATAAGGCGCAATCTGCCGCTTAGCGCCTACCTTGTCTCACTGAACGTAAAAGGCTCTCACTCGGTACCGAGCGGGGGCCTTTTTTCGCGGGTACACGCGGGAACACCGGGCGCCTTCGCTTTAGAAGAACCCGCGGCGGTTGTAACGCTGTTCCTTGAAGGGATCGCCGTAGTTGTGGTAGCCGTTGACTTCCCAGAAACCAGGCTTGTCCACCGGGCTGATCTCCAGGGCGCGCACGAACTTGGCGCTCTTCCAGAAGTAGAGGTGCGGCACCAGGGTACGCACCGGCGCACCGTGATCGGGGTCTAGGAATTCCCCGGCGTACTTGTAGGCCAGCATCACGTTTTCCCGCAGCATGTCCTCCAGCGGGACGTTAGTGGTGTAGCCGTAGTCACAGTGCGCGATGACATGCGCGGCTTCCGACTTGATGCCGGCCAGCTCCGCGATGTGGGCGAAGGACACGCCTTCCCAGTCCGTGTCGAACTTGCTCCAGCGGGTCACACAGTGGATGTCAGTGGTGATGGTAATCGTCGGGAGCTGCTGAAATGCTTCCCAGTCCCAGCGCAATTCGTTTTCGACGGCACCGAAGACGCGCAGGTCCCAGGTGGCGGGGTTGAACTGCGGGTTCGGCCCATAGGTTAGCACCGGGAAGCGCTGCGTCAGCGACTGCCCCGGCGGCAGCCGCCCCGATTTGCGCATTTCTTCCTC
This sequence comes from uncultured Anaerolineaceae bacterium, assembly GCA_964457835.1. GTDB lineage: Bacteria > Chloroflexota > Anaerolineae > Aggregatilineales > Phototrophicaceae > CAYWGJ01. The sequence continues at coordinate 5,694 of CAYWGJ010000044.1, read as the reverse complement.
GTCGTTGCGGCGTCCAAGTGCCTTGTCAAAGAGGCCCATCTGCTCGTCCTTCGTCAATCGTCCTACAATATGCTCCATTATAGCCTCTTTACGTCACTGAGTCAGTAAGTCTTGGGTGAGGGGAGGACGAATCAAAGGGCGGGCCGCCTTCACACCGACCCGCCCCTGTGAGACTTGGTGATGCGCTAGGCGCAGGGCTTACTCAGCGCGCGTGGGGGCCATTTCACCATGGGGGGCTGGCAGCAGTTCACCGAACAGCGTAGCGTACATGATGCGGTAAACATCAGTGCTGTCGAACTGGACGCGGAACTCGGTGCGCAGCAGTTCACTGTTCAGGCCGTCCGCACGGCTGAGGATAGCGCCGGCCACGTCGTTACGACCCGGCCAGCCGATGGCGAACGCCAGTTCATCACCGAAGGCGTTGGGGGCAGCGATGAAGGGCGCGGTGCCCTGGCCTTCGATGCCATCCAGCGGGAAGCCGAAGTCCAGCTCTTCGATGACATTGGTCGGGTTGCCAGCGCTGACGGTCACGTTGCCGTTTTCATCCACCGGGGCCGGGCTGAAGACCTGGGGCGCGCCACCGTCGCTGTCCGCGGCCATAATCAGCAGGGTTTCGGGATTGTCCGCGATGAACTGACGGAACACGCCCACGGTGTCGTCGGCACGCTTCACGGCGTTGAGCATACCGATGGCGTTGGCGTTGTTGGGCAAGTTGTCGTTGCTCTCGGACTCAGCGACCAGGAAGAAGGGCATCCCGGCGGCTTCGCTGTGACGGCGCAGCAGCTCCACGGCCATGGTGCTCATCTCGGCAACAGTGGGCGGGTTGTAGCTCATGCTGTCAGCCAGGCCACCCCACAGGATCAGGCGGCCTTCCTTGGTGCCAGCCATGGCGTCATCCAGCAGACCGGCTTCGATCAGCTCTTCTTCGGTTTCGTCGTTGAAGATGTCGTCACGACCGAACAAGCCCAGCACCAGGGGCATGTATTCGGGGTCAGCCTGGATCGCTTCCCACAGGGCTTCGAACTCAGCGCGGGTGCGGACGATCTCGTAACCGGCATCAGCGAACTCTTGCAGCAGGTTGCGGCCATCCTCGCGGGTGGGGCCTTCGCCGCTGAAGGGGTTGTCGTGCACGTAGCAGTCCAGGGTGATGTCGTCTTCGCACTTGGGGGTGTCAGCGGGCAGGAACCACGCCTCGCCACCAGCCAGCAACACGACCGGGCGGGCTTCCCCTTCGGCACCAGGGCGGCCATCCAGGATTTGACGCACAATTTCCTCGGATTCACCACGGTTATCGACTTCGCTGGTGAACACACCCGTGCCCGGCTCGGCCAGGTCGCCGTCATTGACCATGCCGGTGGGCATACCGGCGGCGGCGGCTTCACGCAGGATGCTGCCTTCAAAACCGCTCAGGCTGTTGACGATGCGGGTCGCGTCCTTACCGAAGGAGTCGGCCAGCATCTTGTAGCCGAAGGCGTGGACGGTGGCACCGCCGTGGGAGGTACCGGCCAAACGGTCCATCATGTGCCCGCGATACACGGCCATCTCCGGTAGCTGATCCCAGTTCAGGTTGCCGTCGGGGCCTTCCCAGTACATGCGGCCCGCGTTCCAGTGGTTCAGGCCGGTGCCGTCAGGGTGGTAGAAGATCACGTTGCCGGTGGGGATGTCGCTGTCCTGCGCCAGGGCGGGCAGCACGGTGAACACCAGAAGGGTGATACTGAGGAGCACTGCAATGCGCTTCATCGTAGGGTTGCCTCCATATTTTTTGATACGCGAACGGTGATACGCTGTACCAGTTAGGTACGGAACATAGTCTAGCGGAGGGCAGCAAAGGGGCGATTAAGCGCGTTATAAACTTGGTCGGGTTTTTGATAAAATTATTATTTTTAATTTTATTAAATGAAATAATGTGTGTTGCCTTGATGCGGCCACAACCTAGCTTAGACCAGCCTAAAACAGTGATGTATGCAGAAAGGCACTGACGCTTCAGCTTCTTGCGCCATTGGACTCAACACCCGTCAGCGAACCATAGGGACCACATTGCGATGATCTCATATTCCCGCATAAGCATGCTTGATCCATGGCATCGCCCAACGAATACGGTATAGTATGCGCAAAACACCTCCTTAAGTGTCGTTTGATAGATGAGGGTTGCTTTGCCATGGACTTTGACCTGACTGCCGAAAACCAGGACTTCCAGCGCGTGGTGCGCGATTTCATCGAAAAAGAGATCAAGCCCTACGCCGCTGAGATCGACGCCACCAGCGAGCTGCGCTGGGAAGCCATCCACAAAATGGCCGACCTCGGCCTGCTGAGCCTGCAAGTGCCGGAAGACCACGGCGGCGCAGCGGTGGACACGACCGCCGCATCCATCGCCATCGAAGAGCTGGGCCGCGCCTGCGGCTCCACTGCGCTAGCCATCAGCGCCCACAACGGCCTGGGCCTGGGTCCCATCCTGAACTGGGGCACGGACGCTCAAAAGGAACGCTGGATTACGCCGCTCATCAGCGGCCAGCACTTGGGCGCGCTGGCCCTCACCGAACCCCAGGCAGGCAGCGACTTGGTCAACGGCGCGCGCACGACTGCCGTCCGCGATGGCGACGTTTGGGTGGTCAACGGCACCAAGGCCTGGATTACCAACGCCCGCTTCGCCCCGGTCATCACCGTGCTGGCCCGCACCGACCCTGACGCCGGCTCGCGCGGCTTCAGCATGATCCTCGTTGAGACCGAGCGCGAAGGCGTCACCATCCACCCCCCAGAAAAGAAGATGGGCCTCAACGGTTCCACCACGCACATGATTAGCTTCGACAACGTGCGCGTTCCGGCGGACAACCTGCTCGGCCCGCAGGGACACGGCTTCTACCAGACCATGCAGACGCTCGACAGCGGGCGCATCAGCATTGGCGCACTGAGCGTGGGCATCGCGCAGGGAGCCTTTGAGGAAATGGTCAAGTACGCCATGGAGCGGCAGGCCTTCGGCGAACCCATCGCCAACAAGCAGGCCATCCAGTGGATGATTGCCGACGCCGAAGTAGAGATCGAAGCGGCGCGTACCCTGGTCTATAAAGCCGCCTGGACTAAGGATCAAGGTCGCGACTACACCAAGATCGCGGCCATCGCCAAACTCAAGGCCAGCGAAATCGCCGAAAAAGTAACGCATGACGCCATCCAGGTGCACGGCAGCTACGGCTACAGCCGCGAGTACCCGGTGGAGCGCATGTACCGCGATCAACGCCTGATGGCGATCGGCGAGGGCACCAGCCAGGTACAACGCCTGGTGATCGCCCGGCGCGTGCTGAAAGCTTTCGAGGCGCGGATGCCCAACCCGGCCTAAGCTCAGCGCCTCATTCTAAGCCCATCCATTGGCCCAGTACCCTGGCGATGTCGGCGGCGGCGCTGGGTCGTGCTAAGG
>CAYWGJ010000044.1:0-2275 GCA_964457835.1 uncultured Anaerolineaceae bacterium | reverse complement strand
CGCGCTCCGTGCCGCACGCGCCGCCAGTGCCTGTGGCCCGGCGCGCAGCCAGTCCACCAGGGTCGCGGCCACCTGCTGCGGATGCCGTGCAAAGACCCCCGCACCGCCGTCGACTACCACGCGCACATTGCCGTCTTCCTGACCTGGAATGGCGTCATACAAGATGATGGGCAGCCTGGCGATGGCCCCCTCACAGATGCTGGACGGCCCGGCCTTGCTGACGAGCAGATCGGCGGCACCCATCAACGCGGGCATGTCCTCGACAAAGCCGTAAATCCGCGCTGGATTGTGCCAAGCCACCGCTTCCAACCGCGCCTTGAGCGCCGCATTGCGCCCGGCTACCACGGCGATCTGTACTCCCAGCCCAGCAGCGTAGACGGCTTGGTCGATGGCCTGCGCAGTAGGACCCAGCGGCCCCATGCCATCGCTGCCACCTATCAGCAGCACGGCGGGTAAGTCCGGGTGCCAGCCCTGCGCCGCGCGTGCCCCGGACTTGTCAGCATCAGCGGCAGCACTGGCGGATTCCAGGCGGCGCACGAAATCCGGGTGCACGGGCAGGCCGGTCACAGTGAGTTGATCTGGGCGCAGGCCCGCACGCAGCCCCCGCTGATAGGCGGACTCTGTAGGCACCATGCAGCGATCCACGCGGCGGTCGTACCAGAACATGGGCGTTGAGGACAGGTCAGTGACAACGGTCACAATGGGCGGCATCGGCCCCAGCGAGGCGTAAGCGTGCAGCGTGGGGTTCTGCACGATGGAGTGCACGCTGACCACGTAATCTGCCGGGTGCTGCTGGATCATGCGTCGCAGCCGCCCCCGATTCAACCAGAAGGTCACACGCGCAATCAGCCGCGACGTGAGCACCGTATCACCCAGGCGATAGCCCAGGGTCCACAACCAGCGCGCGTTGTCCACAATCCAGGGGTAAAATTCCGGCATCCGGTTGACCGGCCAGCCCATCTGACGGTACACGTCTACGTGGTCGAAGACGAAGCGGTCGGGACCGTAGCGGGCTTCCAGCGCAGCGATAATCGCCCGCATGGAGGCACGGTGGCCGCCACCGGTATCGGACATCAGGAACAGCACGCGGATGGGATCGGTCATAGGAGCGTTTGGCTTTCGGGTGTGGGGGGGGCCAAGGGAGGCAGTCGGCGCTTGAGCCGCTTGTTAAAGTCGCTGCGGGTGAGCATAACACGGCGGCCACAGGTCTCACATTGCAGGCCGACGTCGCTGCCCACGCGCGTGATGGTCCACACGCGGCCCCCGCAAGGGTGGGGCTTGCGCATTTCTACGCGATCACCGGGCTGAAGGGGTGCGGGCTGGCTCATGGCGGCGCTAAGGTCCATCTTATACAGGTCAGCTATGATGCACGCATTGCAAGCGCCCCCTGTTATACTGGACCGGGTGAGGATACACCATGGAGAAAATGACGTGCTTCTAGCTCTTGGCAGTTTGCGCAGTTTGCCGCCTGAACTGGTGCTTCAGATCATGCTGGGCATCTTCCTGGGCGTGCTCATCGGCATGACGGTGCATGAGTTCGCGCACAATTACGTCGGCCATATGATGGGCGACCCGGTGCCCGCGCGTGAGGGCCGCCTGACCCTGGACCCGCGCGTGCACATCTACATGCCTGGCTTCCTGATGTTCGTGCTGATCGGCTTCGGCATCCTGGGCAGCGCGCCAATTGCCGCTCACCGGATGCGCAACCCGCGCTGGGGCTACCTGGCGGCGGTGGCAGCAGGACCGCTCAGCAACCTCTTAGTCGCGCTCGTGGCGGCCATCCTGTTCCGGCTGCTGGGGGGCAGCGGCTTCTTCCTCAGCTTGACACTGTACTACATCATCCTGTTCAACGTGCTGCTCTTCCTGTTCAACCTGCTGCCCTTCTTCCCGCTGGACGGCTGGTTCGTGGTGCTGTCGCTGCTGCCCAGCGAGCAGGCCTATACCTGGCAGCGCTACGCCCAGATCAGCCAGTACGTCTTCCTGGCCTTGATCCTGGTGAGCTTCGTGCCTGTGCTGCCCGTCGACCCGCTGGGCCTTTTGATTACCGGACCGATGATCTCTATCACCACCTTTTTAGTCGGGTTCTAGCACCATGAGCACCAGCGCGTCGCAGCGGATGCGCCAGGGCATAGCCGCCCTCACCGCCTTCGCCCGCCCCCTGGACCTGGACCCGGCGCAGCGCACCCTCAGCCCGGCGCAGATGGCCCTGTTCCGCGCCATGCAGCGCAGCGAACAGCTTCACAGCCTGCGCGTACTGCGCGAGCTACTGCACGAC
>CAYWGJ010000043.1:0-19112 GCA_964457835.1 uncultured Anaerolineaceae bacterium | reverse complement strand
ATGCGCACTTGGCGGGCGCAAGCTCTACGAAGTGGCCCGCGCTGGAGAGACGGTCGAGCGTAGGCCGCGCCAAGTGCGCATTGACGCCATCACCCCAGCGCACTTCACCCCAGCAGACGCTGACCAGCCCCCACAGGCCGAGCTGATCGTGGAATGCGGCCCCGGCACCTACATCCGCAGCCTAGCGCACGACATCGGCGAAGCGCTGGGGGTCGGCGCACACCTCGGCGGCTTGGTCCGCACCCGCAGCGGCGGCTTCTCGCTCGACGATGCGGTGTCGCTGGATGCGCTGAGCGCCACAGTGGACTGGACGCCCTGCCTGGTGCCGCCCGTTGATGCCCTCAGTGACTGGCCGCGCGTGCAGCTCAGCGCCGATGAAGCGCTGGCGCTGCGCCAGGGCAAGGCCATCCCCGCCGCCCCGGAAGTCCTCCCTACAGATGCACTAGGCCTGGACACGCATGACATGCTGGTGGCCGTGCTGCGGCGGGGGACGGATGGTGACAAATGGCACCCGCATAAGGTATTCTCGTGAGGCAAAACGGACTCCCGAATCCGGCAGACGGAGTGTTATGAGCGATCACATTTATCACCTGGCCGATATTCACCTGCTGCGTCCCTCAGTGCTGACCATTGGCGTGTTCGATGGGGTGCATCGCGGCCACCAATACCTCATTCGTCAACTCGTACAGCGCGCCCACGCTGCTGACAAACTCGCTGTTGTACTGACCTTCTTCCCACACCCGGACGTAGTGCTGCGCGATTTGAGCGGACGCTACTACCTCACAACACCGGAGCAGCGCGCGGCAGCCCTCTTCGAGCTGGGCGTGGATACCGTGGTGACACACCCCTTCAACGAAAGTACGCGACAGATGCCCGCCGACGCCTTCGTTGACCTGTTGGTGAAGCACATGCGCATTGATGAGCTGTGGGTGGGCCAGGATTTCGCACTGGGTTATGAGCGGGAGGGCGACGTGACCTACCTCAGTGCCCAGGGGCGCGCGCGCGGATTTAGCGTACACGCCATTGAGCTGCTGCCCCGCGATGACGATCACGCAGCCATCAGCAGCACGGCCATCCGCCAAGCCCTGCGCGTGGGTGACGTGGCAACGGCGGCGGATCTATTGGGGCGGCCTTACAGCGTCAGCGGAGAAGTGGTGCACGGGCAGAAGCGTGGGCGAAGCATCGGCTTCCCGACGGCCAACATCGCCGCCTGGCCGCAGCAGATGCTGCCCGCTAACGGGGTCTATGCTGGGTGGCTGCACCTGGACGGACAAGATTACATGGCCGTGACGAATATCGGCGTGCGGCCCACCTTCGACGGTGCCGACGTGACGGTCGAGGCGCACATCCTGGATTTTGACCGGAGTATTTATGAGCGCAACGTGAGTTTTCACTTTACGCACCGGCTGCGCGGGGAGCAGAAGTTCAGCGGGATTGAGGCGCTGATGGGACAGATTAGTGCGGATGTACAAGCCGCACGGACTGTATTGTCGCCCTTGAAGCCGTAAATCCCGCAACATATTTGTGCACTTTATCCGAGATATTAGCCATAGGCCCACCAAAGCCTGTGCGGTTCCTTCAGAATAGGCTACAATGAGCGTGCCATTAACTAATGGCCAGCGTCGTTAACTGAAGGTCGGTGCCATTAACTAATGGTCTATTCGCAAAGCAACGCTTAAGTAGCTTTAAGAAAGGGAACTTACATGAATCGGAGTAAGCTTTTTGTTCTCAGCCTCATCATCGCTATGCTGGCCGTGATGAGCTTCGGCGTCGCAGCGCAGGACGAGACCCTCGTCATCTGGGCAGACGGCGAACGCGCACCCCTGCTGACCGAGCTGGGTGCCCAGTTCGAAGCCGAGTTCGGCGTGGCTGTGGACGTGCAGCAGTACGGCCTGGGCGAGGCCCGCGACCAGCTCACCATTGCTGGCCCCGCTGGTGAAGGCCCCGACATCCTCATCACCGCCCACGACAGCATCGGCCAGTTCGTTGCCAATGGCGCGATTGTGCCGATTGAGATGGGTGACCTGACCGAAGACTTCTACCCCGCCGCCCTGAACCTGTTCACCTACAACGAACAGCTCTGGGGTGTGCCTTACGCCACTGAGAACATCGCCCTCATCCGCAACGTGGACCTGGTCCCCGAAGCCCCTGCCACCTGGGAAGAAGTGCGCGCCCTGGCTGAGCAGTTCCAGGAAGACGGCACTGCTGAGTATGCCTTCCTGGTGCAGACGGGTAACACCTACCACAACTTCCCGATCACCTCGGCCTTCGGCGGCTACATCTTCGGTGTCACCGAAGAGGGCACCTTCGACATCAGCGACATCGGCCTGAACAGCGAAGGCGGCTTGAGCGCGGCGAGCTGGCTGGCTGGCATGTACGGCGACGGCCTGATGGCTCCTGACGTGAACGACGACGTGGCTTTCGAGCTGTTCCAGAACGGCGAGGCTGCCATGTTTGTGACCGGCCCCTGGTTTAGCCAGCGCATCATTGACTCCAGCATCAACTACAGCATTGACCCGCTGCCCGGCTCCGAGGCCGGTCTGGAAGTTGGCGCGCCGTTTGCCGGTGGTCAAGGCTTCGTCATCAGCGCCTTCAGCGACAAGCAGCTCCTGGCCGAAACCTTCCTGCTGGACTTCGTGGCGACCGCGGACTTCATGCAGGTGATCTTCGACCAGGGCGGTCGTCCCCCGGCCTTCACCGCCGTGGACACCAGCGCTGATCCCAACATCGAGAGCTTCGTGGCCGCTGGCGCGACCTCCATCCCCATGCCGGCCATCCCGGAAATGGGTGCTGTGTGGGCCGCCTCTGACCAGGCCCTGACCAGCATCAGCCTGGGTGGGGACGCCGCCGAAGCCTACAACACCGCCGTGGGCTCCATTGTCAGCTCCATCGGCCTGATGAACAGCGAAGAGCGCATCGTCGTGCTGGTGGGCAGCCTACAGGCCGCCGCGGGCTGCGAGGGCGACTGGAACCCCGAATGCCGCACCACCGCGCTGTTCGACGAAGACGGTGACGGTGTGTTCACCGGTGCCTTCACCCTGCCGGCTGGCGACTACGAGTACAAGATCGCCATCAACCTGAGCTGGGCCGAGAACTACGGCGTGGATGGCGAGGCGGACGGTGCCAACATCGCCCTGTCGCTGGCCGATGAGACCGAGGTCACCTTCAGCTACGACGACAACACCAACCTGATCACCGACAGCGTTAACAACCCCTAAGGGCGCGACGAATCACACAACCAAACGCGGCCTGGCCCAGCAGATGAGCCAAGCCGCACGGTGAACAAGGGGCTTGTGGCCGGGCTGAAGGGCCTCCACAAGCCCCTTCTCGTAAACGTACCTAATTCAGAAAGGAGACGGCACAGCCCAGGCCCATCGCCTGGCTGTCCAGACGCTATGGCAAGCTCAACCGTCGCACAAAGCAAAGAGAAAGCCACCGGCGAATTTCAACCCGGCTCAGAAAGCCCGCTGGTGACACTGCTAAAATACATCGGTCTGGGCATCGGCAATGTCCTGGCTGTGATCATGGTCTATACCTTCTTTTACGATGGCAACGGCTTTACCGGCCTGGTGTTGGGCATCATCACCGTTTTCATCAACGTCGTTGTGTTCTTTCCTCAGTTAGCCCCACTGCGCTGGATGACGCCTGGCCTGTCGCTGTCCATGATGCTGGTCATTTACCCGCTGCTCTTCACCGTGACCACTGCCTTCACCAATTACAGCACCGGTAACCTGCTCACCAAAGACCAGACCGTACAGCAGATCATCAAAGTGGGCGGTGGCTACGCCCCCGAAGGTGCCCGCGAGTACGACTGGGACGCCACTTACCGCAACGATGCTGGAGAGTACGCGCTGTGGCTGACCCGTGAAGGGGACGCCGGCAGCGCTGAAGCCGTCTTCGCCCCAGCCGGCGCACCCATCGAAGAAGTCGGCGATGCACCGGAAGAAGCCCCGGAAAGCTACAACGGCTACACTCTGCTGACGCGCGCAGAACGCACCCAAGCCCTGACCGAACTGCAAAGCATCGTCTTCGGCGTAGACGACGACACCGCCGGCATCACCGGGCGCAGCAGCGCCAGCCGCCCCCTGGTGCCCACATTCGCCTATGACGCCGAGACCGACACCATCGTCAACCAGGAAACCGGGGAGCGCTACGTCGCCAACGAAGAGTTTGGCTTCTTCGTGCGCGAGGGCTTTACTCCCACCAGCGACCGCCAAGCCTTGGATAACTCGCTGCAACCCGGTTACCGCGTCAACGTGGGCCTCTACAACTTTACGCGCGTATTCGCCGACCCGGCCCTGCGCGGCCCACTGGTGAACATCTTCGTGTGGACAGTACTGTTCGCGCTGCTGTCGGTATTCACTACCTTTGCGCTGGGCCTGATGGTCGCACTGGTGCTGAATGACCCGATGATCCCTTACCGCAAGATCATTCGTTCCATCCTGCTGGTTCCCTACGCCATTCCAGGTGTCATCGCTATCGTGATCTGGCGCGGCATGATGAACCAGAACATCGGCATTTTCAACGACATCTTGAACGCCAACATCCCCTGGCTGACGGATACCTTCTTGGCAAAGGCCTCGTTGGTGCTGGTGAACCTGTGGCTGGGCTATCCATACATGATGCTCGTTACCAGCGGTGCGCTGCAAGCGATCCCCAGCGAAGTGTACGAAGCCGCCGCCGTGGACGGTGCCAAGCCATGGCAGCGCTTCTGGAACATCACCTTGCCGCTGCTGCTGCTGGCCGTCGGCCCGCTGCTGATGGCATCCTTCATCTATAACTTCAATAACTACCTGCTGATCGAGGCCCTCACAGGAGGTGGACCGCCCATCCTAGGCTCGCTGGTGCCCAACGCCGGCGAATCGGATATCCTCATCAGCTACGTGTACAAATCGGCCTTTAGCAGTGAAGCGGACTACGGCTACGCCTCAGCCATCACCATCGTGATCTTCTTGATCGTGGCTTTGGTGACGCTGATCCAATTCCGCATCACCAACCAGTTGGAGGAGCTGAGCGAAAATGTCTAGCGCTGCCATTGCCCCCAAAAAACGTGATTCCTCCGGGCCGGTGATGTCCGGGCGCGAGAAGCTCGTCGCTATGAGCCTGCGCGCCTTCGTCATTATGCTGGCGATCGCCTTTGCCGTCTTCCCGATCATCTTCGTGGCAGCCTCGGCCTTTAACCCTGCGGGCACCCTAGTCACCCGATCCATCATCCCGCAAGGCGTCACAGAGTTCGGCGACCTGTTCACCAACTTCCGCGCGCTGATGGTAGATGAGCTGGACTTGTTCCCCTTCTGGAACTGGATTTTCAACTCTATCTTCGTCGCCACCATCACCACCTCGCTGAGTGTGTTCATCACGGCACTGGCGGCCTATTCCTTCTCGCGCTTCCGTTTCTACGGGCGGCGCTCGCTGCTGCTAGGCGTGCTGCTGATCCAGGTGTTCCCGAACCTGCTAGCGCTGGTGGCCCTCTTCCTGATCTTGCAGCAGATTGGCCGCCTAGCCGACGTGATCCCAGTCGCGCTGCCCTTCCTGGCCTTCATCGACTGGGGCTTCTTGGACCTCTTCGGCCTCAACAGCCTGGGCGGGCTGATCCTGGTGTATCTGGGCGGCGTGATGGGCATCAACACCTGGCTGATGAAGGGCTTCTTCGACTCCATCCCGCGCGACATTGATGAGTCGGCCAAGGTGGACGGTGCGACGAGCTGGCAGATTTTCTACCTGCTGATCCTGCCGCTGGTACGCCCGATCCTGGCGGTAGTGGCCGTGCTGAGCTTCGTAGGCACCTTCAACGAGTTCGTGCTGGCCCGTATTCTGCTGCGCGACAAAGAGAACTGGACCTTGATGGTGGGCCTTTACGAGTTCATCAACGCAGACTTCAACCGTGACTGGGGCAAGTTCGCCGCTGGTGCGCTTGTGGCCGCGACGCCGGTCGTGGTGGTGTACCTGCTGCTTCAAGACCAGATCGTCGGCGGTCTGACAGCGGGGTCGGTCAAAGGCTGACGCTGCGTCATCGCTGCAAGCTGGCATCGCATCACACAGGGCGGCCTGATTGATCTAGGACCGCCCTGTGCGCGCTTTTATGATCCACCCAGGGGCAGTGGGTCAAAGGGCAGGGCTTCGGCGTAGAACGGGGAGATCAGATCAGTAACCAGCGGCGTACCCTGGAAGTTACACTCGTTGGCGGGCGGGATGTAACCCTCGCGGATTTCGTCCAGCGGCGCATCCGGGTTGTAGTAATTGTAGATTTGCCGCGACACCTCCGCGATCACCGGCAGCGACTCCTGATAGTTCAACCACTCCGGTTGATGCAGCATCATCACCAGCACGTAATCACCACCCGGCGTGAACATCACCGCCGCGTTACCGTGCGTGTCTTCAATCCAGCCGTGTTTGTGCGCAACAGCCACGTCCGCAGGCACCCCGGCCTTGAGCAGGGCGTCAGTGGTATTGTTCGCCATCACATGCAGCGCCTTACGGCATTCCTGCGGCGTAAAACCCTCAAACTGAGTTAGCAGCGGCCCCGACTCCTGCATCCCACACTGATACAACGCACTGAGCATGTAGCCCACGTCATCGACCGTCATCTGGTTCGTCAAATCGGCGTTAGCTTTGGCTTGGTCAGCCTGCGTCTGTGGGAGGCGGATCGGTGCGCTGGGCGGCACCGGCGTCGCATCCGGAATGCTGTAAGGCGCAGTGATGAAGCTGCGCGTTAGACCCAGCTGCGTCATGAAACTGGACACCGACTCCGCACCCAGGTACAGGTCCCCCCCGCCGATGAAACTGAGCAGGTTGTTGGTGGCGGTGTTCTCTGAGCAGATCATCGTATTGGCAATGTCCGTCGCTAGGTTCGGGTTAGGCACATCGTTGAGGCGATCGAACAGCTCTAGCAGAATCGCCACCTTATTGATGCTGGTACCGCTGAAGGCGAAGCCGTTACCGAAGGTAATCTCTTCACCGGTCTGCATGTCACGCAGGTACAGCGCGCCGAAGCGGCTGGTAGCTGGGTCGAAGCCTGACTCCAGCACCAAGTTCCACAGGCGGCTGCCCAGCGCCATGAACTCCCCGCTGACCGGCACTGCGGTCTCCTGACGGAACACGTCACTGCTGCTCAGCACCGCTGCTGTCGGCGTCAGCGTGGGCAGGCCGCTGAAATCGGTCATAGCGATGGGCCGCGTCGTGAAGAGGTCGCCTTCGATCTCGATCAAGCTTTGTGCTACCCACGCGGCCCCCAAGGGTGCATCGGGATAGGCGATCTGCACCCATTCAAACTGGGTGTGATAGCCCACAATCGGGTAGCGTTCACCGGCTTGGGCTACACCGACTCGTTCATAGCTGACGCCGGGGCCATAGCGCAGGTTCACCTCACCACTGAACAGGCCATAGACGCCGGGACGTAGTGTAGGTGTCGGGCTTATCGCGGGGACGGTCAGCGTCGGCCCACCAGGACTAGCCACGAGCGCCGGGTCCGGCGTAGGGGTGAAGGTCGGTGTCGGCGGAATACTCACATCCAAGGTGCTGAAGGGCACGGCGTTCAAACTGCCGTAGACCGTCACCAGCTCAGCGAAGACCCAGCCCAGCGGCGCGGCATCCTCAAGGGTGCCCAGCAGCAGCCAGGGAAAGAACTCGCTGCGCCCGATGACCGGGTAGCGCGTGCCGACGCTGATCTGACCGACCACCTCGGTCTCCACGCCGATGCCGGCGCGCAGGTTGGCCTGCTGGATCGCTTCCGCATAAACGCTAGTTTCCTGTCCACGGGCCGACAGCATCGGCAGCAGCAGGACCAGCACAGGGAAAATCACATATACACTGCGTCGTTTCACGGTTGGACTCGCTCACTCACTTCTTGACACAAGGGCTGTCATTATAGCAAAGGCCGCCCCGTGAGAAACCCGGCGTTTACCCGGCGGCGTCCGGCGCTTTCGTCGGGCTGAGCGTCGCCAGCGTCACACCAACCAAGATCACGCCGCTGCCTACGATTTGCAGCGGGCTGGGCAGCTCCGCAAAAAGGACAACGGCCAGCACAGCCCCGATGATAGGTTCGGCTTGGGTGGCGATGCTCACGTAGGTAGCGGGCAGGTAGGCCAGCGCGTAATTGAGCGAGGAATGTCCGATCAACTGCGGGATGAGGCCCAGCGCCAGCAGCCACAGATAGCCTGTCGTCGTGTAGCCCACCACCGACAGCCCGCTGCCCGCCAGCACCAGCAGCAGGATCAGCGCAGCCGCCGAGTACACCAGCCAGATATACGGGATCAGCGGTAGGGTAGCCCGCAGCTTGCGCCCGATCGTCAGGTAGGCTGCCGCACCCAGCGCCCCAATCAAGGATAGGCCGCCGCCCAGCAGTGCATCCCCGCCTGCAACTGCGGCGTCCTCCGTCGTGAAAGCAATCAGCAAGCCGCCCGCAATCACTGTCGCTAGGCCCACCACGATCCCGCGCGACAGCCGCGCCCGCAGCACGAAGAACTCCAATAGGCCCACCCACACCGGCGTCGTCGTCACGATGATGACGCTCAGCAGCACGGTGGTGTATTCCAGCGACGTCACCCAAGCCGCGAAGTGCAGCGCCAGAAATCCAGCAGAAAGCAGGATGAGCACCAGCTCGCGGCGGCTGAGCTGACGCAACTGCGGCAGATAGCGGCGCAGTGCCAAGGGCGTCAGGATGAGCGAAGCCAGGGTCAGGCGCGCGGCAGCAATCACCAGTGAGGGCACGCCTTCGCCCTGCGCCAAGCGGATCAAGATGGCCGCCAGCGACACCGCCAGGATGCCCATCAGCAGCACACCATAGGCACGCAGCGGCGGTACAGGCGTAGGGGGAGATACAGTCGAAAAAGCGCTGTCCTGGCTCATGGCGTGTCCTGTCGCTTGGGGTATCGGTATAAGGCGGATATTGTATAGTGTCGCTCGCCCACTGCGAAAGGGCCGCGCCCAGCCACGGCAGTGACCAATGTTAAGCGAATGCTCATGCCTTCAGCGACCATTTTACGAATTCTCTTATGCGCGTCTGTTATTTTGAGATCGAACTGTTTTGATCGCCCCCACACGAGGAGACACGACCATGGCTTTCACCCTGCCTGCTCTACCCTACGCTTTCGACGCCCTAGAACCGCATTTTGACGCAAAGACGATGGAAATCCACCACGGCAAGCACCACGGCGGCTACACCAGCAAGCTGAACGCTGCCATCGAGGGCAAGCCGGAACTGGAGTCCAAGAGCATCGAGGCGCTGCTGGCTGACCTGGACAGCCTGCCGGAAGACATCCGCACGGCAGTGCGCAACAACGGCGGCGGCTTCGCTAATCACAGCCTGTTCTGGACCATCCTCAGCCCCAACGGCGGCGGCACGCCCAGCGGTGCCCTGGCGAACGCCATCAACGCTGCGTTCGGCAGCTTTGACGCCTTCAAGGACGCCTTCAACAACGCCGCCGCCACCCGCTTCGGCAGCGGCTGGGCCTGGGTCGTCGCCGAAAAAGACGGCGCACTGAGTGTCACCAGCACCCCCAACCAGGACACCCCGCTCATGGAGGGCAAGACCCCCATCATGGGCCTGGATGTGTGGGAACACGCCTACTACCTCCACTACCAGAACCGCCGCCCGGACTACATCGCGGCCTTCTGGAACTTGGTGAACTGGGACGAAGTAAGCAAGCGCTACGAGGCAGCCAAGGCCTAGGTAACCCGGCAAAGCGCCCAAGCGAGGTTGGGTATTTCGCAGCAGTGTACAAAGGCGCTACAATAACGTAGCGTCTTTTTTTGCTGCCTGTCAGCGGGCTACACGGCAGGCAAACTGACCTTTTTGTGCCTCGTTTTTCAGCTAAGACATCCCATGGAGGAAATCACATGACCGAGTATCGCATCGAGAAAGACTCGCTGGGTGAGGTGAAGGTGCCCGCCGGGGCCTACTACGCCGCCCAGACCGTGCGCGCCGTCGAGAACTTCCCCGTCAGCGGCCTGAAGCCCTACCCGGCCTTCATCTGGAGCATGGCCGTCATCAAGCGCAGCGCCGCCGCCGTTCACAAGGACCTGGGCCTGCTGGACGAAAAGATTGCTGACGCCATCATCCAGGCCGGTGACGAGATCATCAGCGGCAAACTGCACGACCAATTCGTGGTCGATCCCTTCCAGGCCGGGGCCGGCACCAGCCACAACATGAACGTGAACGAAGTGATGGCGAACCGCGCCAATGAAATCCTGGGCTATGCCCTGGACGACAGCGACAAGCCCGTACACCCCAACGACCATGTGAACATGGCCCAAAGCACCAACGACACCATTCCCACCGCCATCCGCCTGGGTGCGCTGTGGAAGCTGGATGAGCTGATCGCTGCGCTGCAAGGCTGCGCTGACGCCTTCCGTGCCAAGGCCGCTGAATGGGACGACATCGTGAAGAGCGGGCGCACCCACCTCCAGGACGCTGTGCCGGTGCGCCTAGGCCAAGAAGCCGGCGCGTGGGCCAAGGCCATCGAGCGCAACATCGAGAAGATCAAACTGGCCGCTGAAGGCCTGCGCCGCCTCGGGATCGGCGGGACCGCCACCGGCTCCGGCTTGAACGCCCACCCCGAATATCACCCGCGCATCGTCGCCAAAATTGCCGAACTGACCGGCATCACCGTCTACGAGAGCGACGACCTCTTCGAGTCGATGCAGTCACACCAGGATGCCGTGTTTTTTAGCGGCGCGCTGCGGGCCACCGCCCAGGACCTGACGCGCATTGCCAACGACATCCGCCTGCTGAGCAGCGGCCCCACCACCGGCCTGGCCGAGATCACCTGCCCCACTGTGCAGCCTGGTTCCAGCATCATGCCCGGCAAGGTAAATCCTGTGCTGGCCGAGATGCTCAACCAGGCCATGTTCCACGTCATGGGCAACGATCACACCATCACCCTGTGCGCCCAGGCCGGCCAGCTTGAGCTGAATGTGATGATGCCCATCATGTCGCACAACCTCAACGAGATGATGATCGTCATGATCGGGTCGGTGAACGCCTTCACCCAGAAGCTGGTCAAGGGCCTGGTTGCCAACCGTGAGCAGGCCGAGGGCTGGCTGGCGCGTAACCCGATCCTGGTGACCGCGCTGAACCCGATCATCGGCTACAACAAAGGCGCGGAAGTCGCCAAGAAATCCTTGGCGAACAAGAAGACCGTGCTGGAGACCGTGGTCGAGCTGGGCTACATGGACGAGGCCGCCGCCAAGGACGCCCTCGACGCCCGCAAGATGACCGAGGGTGGCATCTCGAAGAAGAGCTAACACCTGCCGTCCCATCGCGGAATCGCAGCGCCCCGGCCAAGCTGACCGGGGCGCTTTTCATTTATGATGCGTGACGCATTCATGGTGCGTGATGCAGCTTACTTGCGAAAGCCCGCCGGTGCAGCAGGCAGCGGCACCAGCGGCCCGTCCATTTCGCGCAGCGGCGAGCTGGAAGAAGCCGACACCTTGACCTCATCCACCAAAATTTTTGCCGGCACGTTGGTGTTGAACTTCACCTTCATGACACGAATGCGCACGCCGCCCGGCGGCTGCTCCACGGCGACGCTGCCAGTGACCGACGTCCAGTTGGTGCCAAAGTCACCCGGCGTATCGCCCTCGTAAGCGGGCACCTGGAGGTTAGTCTTGTTGGTGCTCAAGCCCTTGATGATGTCGCCATTAGCGTCTTCCCACTTGACGACGAGCTTCAATAGGTTCTTGTCGGCGGTGACTTTGCTGTTTTCCACCCAGAAGCTGGCTGTTACCGTGTCGCCATCGATCAACTTGTCACCGCTGACGTTGTAGATCAGTTTGCCACCGCGCACCCCGTTGACCAACTGCAAGCCACAGGCTCCAGCGTAACTAAAGGTCTTGGTGTCTGTATCACACTTCACCCTAGCGTTGGTGCCGCGCTTGCCGATCCAGGTGCCATCCGCACCCGTCAGGGCGTTGAGGTCCACCCCTTCCAGCGCTTCAAAGCCCGCCGAGACGGGGTCCACCAGCTCAAGCGCCTGATAGCCCACGCTGAAGAAGCGCGGTCCGTTGATGGCTTCCAAACGGCGGCTGCCCAGTGCGGTAATCGTCCAACTGTAGATGCCATCTTCCAGCGCTGCCACGTCAAAGGAGTCCAGCGTCAGCGTGCAAATGCCGTCCGTGCAAACGTCTTCGGCGTTGACCGTCTGGCTGATAACGGCCTCGCCCAAGCGTGCGTTGTTGGAAAGCTGAAGGGCCAGCAGCTCATAGCCAAAGGCATCCGCCGACTCCGTCCAGGTGATAGCAGTCAGAGCGCTGGTCGTGCGCACCGTTAGATCATCCGCCGGAGTGAGCAACGTAAAGGGCTGCGGGTCCGCTGGGATTTCCACCACGCCAGCGGCTGTGATCGCTGTGTCAGTATCGCCGCGCGTGTCCAGCGCATCGGTGTAGTTAAACGTCAGGGTATCGCCCACCTGGGCCTCGACAATGCTGTTGTCAGCCGTCGGGTTCGCCTCAGTGATGCTGAAGCTCAGCGCAAACACGCCGGGTTCGGCGCTTTCCGTCAGCGTCAGGGTTTCACTCTCCGGCTGGACGGCGTTGTTGCTCGTAAGCGTCACGGTCAGCGACCCGGCCCCAGCCACATCAGGGTCTGTGAGCGTCAGTTCCAACGGGAAGAACGTGTTCAGGCTGGGCGGCAGGGCGAACTGTCCGCTGTAGCCCTTGACCTCAAACGCGCCGATGTCGCAGGCGGCGTCATCACGTGCCACACCGCGCTGATCCACCGCCAGGCAGTCCGGCAGGCTGCCCGCGTCGATGGCCGGGCTTCCGGGAGTCAGTGCGTGGGTCAGCGTGGGACCGGTGTTGTCAGCCAGGGTCGTGCTCAGGATATCCGCCAGGCCGACTTCCGGCACAATGTCGTTGGCCCCGGCGATGCAGCCGCCTGCATCACCATTAACGCCCAGCAGGTTACCCGCGTTGGCGATGATAATAGCCGTGTTGACCGTCAGGCACTCGCTGCCTGCGGCCAGGCCGGTGTTGCCAGACACAATGCTGTTCTCCAGGTCCACCAGCGCCGTGGTGCCGATGCCGAAGCTCTGGCTGGAAACAGCCACTGCACGGATACCCGCACCCGCCACATCGCGCACGCTGGCATTGGCGGCAATGGTGCTGTGCGTGATGTTCATGTTCGCGGTAGCCGTGGCACCCGCGTTGTTGATAGCGGCGTTCTGCACACCGGCGCTGCCGTCCCCGCCTGCGATCGGGTCCTGAACGCTGTTGTGCGAGACAGTGCTGTTGTCAATGGTCATGGTAGCGCTGCCGTCGTCAAAAGCGACGTTGGTGACGATCGCCAGGCCCGTACCCACCGAAGCATTGTCGGTGATCGTGCTGCCCGTCACAGTGACCGCGGCCCCCTGGGCGTTGATAGCTGCGCCCTGCACTGCCGTGTTGCCTGTCAGGGTGCTGTCACGCAGCACCAGCGTCGAAGCGCCGGAGACGGTCACGCCACCGCCACCCTGGAAAGCGCTGTTGTTCTCGATGCGCACGCGGTCAAAGGTGACATCGCCGCCCTGGATCAAGAAGGCCCCGCCGTAGTCATCGCTGCTGGGCAAAATGCCATCAACGTTGTTGGCGCGCCCGCCACGGAAGCTCAGGTCTTGGAAGACAAGGGTCGGGGCCTGCGGGTAACCCTGGAACTGTGCGGCGAAACCCAAGCGGCGCATGGCATCCACTGGCACGCTGTCAGCGATTTCAATGGCGGTGCCGCCATTAGCATCCCCGATGAGGGTCATGCTCTGTGCGAAGTACAGCGCGGTATCGCCCACAGTCAGGTCATAGAAACCATCCAGCGCGTAGGTGCCCGCCGGGATGGTGATCGTACTGCCGGGGTCCGCGTTGTTCGCCTCGAAGACCGCTGCGCGCAGCGTACAGTTGCCAACACCGTCGTCACATACGCCATCGGCTGCACTGCTGCCGTCGTCTTGAACGTCGGGCGTGTCCAGGGTACTGTTCACTGTCAAGGTGAGCGGTGCACGCAGGTTCTGGGGCTGGGCATTTCGCGGGGCATTCAGGCGGTCAGGGACAGGGACGGGCAGGTGCTGCGGGGAAGTCGTCTGGGCGCTGGCCCCCAGGCTGATGCTCAAAATCAGCAGCAGTAAGATCGCAATGGGGCTTCGCGCTCGATAGCGGAAAAGGTGTTTCATCGTTGGCTCCTTACAGTAGGTTGGGAAAGAATGAGGCCGGGCAACTCAGGCACCGACCCCTCTACCCTACAAGGACCCTACGTGCTTATGCAAGGGCTTTCGCCTGAAATTACGTAAAAAGCCCATGCAGGCTCCATGGTGACTCCATGAAGCCTGCCCAGTGACGCTGCGTCTCAGCGCCCGCTGCGATAGCTCATCGGCGCATTGGGCAGCGGCAGCAGCGGTGAGTATTCCCCGCTGCCCTGGACGTCTAGGTACACCCCATCCACGCGCAGCCGCCCTGCCGTCATCTTGTTGACCACCTGCACTTTGATGACCTTGATCGCGCCGGAGGCATCCAACTGGGCCGTCTGGTTCAGGGTCTGGTAGGCGTAGGTCCCGGCAGGCACATCCAGGTTGAACTTGATAGGCGCGATGGCCTTGTCCGTGTAGCGCACCAACAGCTTAAGGCGTGCGCCGGTAGTGGCGTCCTTGGCGGCTACACGCGCACCGAAGGCCAACGAGTCCTCCGCGACCAGGATGTCATAAGCCGGGTTCTGCCGCAGCTTGGACCGCTCGCCTTCGCCGCCTTTGAATTGAAAGGCACACTCTCCGTCGTCAGCGAAAATCTTGTCTGGCTTGCCGTTAGGGCGATTCCGTTTATTGCACTTCAGCTTATCAGCGCTGGCGTTCTTCAGCGCCCAGCCCAAGGGCGCGCCAGTTTCGGGATCGCTGCCCTGCTCAAAGTCACCGTTGACCAGCAGGTTTATATCGCGCGTGCTGATGGAGAAACGCACTTCACCGTTGCGTGCTTCGGTCTCACCACCGCCGGGGCCGCGCGCGATGGCCGTCCAGGCGTACAAACCGGTCGTCATGTCGTCACGCTGGGCGTCACTGATCGTCAACGTGCAGATACGCGTCTCCTCTTGGCATACCAGCGCGTCATCGTCAGCTTCAGGTGTGATGTCTTTCAAGTCAATCACCACACCCACGTTGAAGCGCGCCGGATCAGTAGAGATACGCATCACGAACAGGTCATAAGCCACAGCATCAATGTTCTCGCGCCACGTAAACTCCGTCAGTTCGAACGCGGAGCGGAATATGGTGTCCAAGGTTGGGGTGAACAGTGTGAAGTTACGCGGCGGCAGCGTGTCGTCAACGACAAAGGTGTAGGGCGCATCCGATGCGGTGGTGCTGCCCTTCGCATTCGTCGCGGTGACCGTCCACGAATAACTGCCGTTGCTTAGCAGGGCTGGGCCGTCCAGCGGATAGCGGCAGAAGCCATCGCCTTCAGCGCACAGGTCCGCTGCCGTCCCGGTGACCTTAATCACGTCTTCCAACGGGCTGCCTGCCGTGCGCGTCAGCGTGATCGCATAAGTCTGCGCCTCGCGCGATTCATCCCAGCGCAGCTCGTCTACCGCAGCCGGGTTGACGATGACATCTTCATTACGCGGACGCCGCAGCGTAAATTCAGCCGGCGGACAGCCCAGGGTCGTCTCGGTGACGATTGAAGACGGGGAACGCCCGGTGGCGTCAGCAGCGTAGACTCGGTAGCTGTAGGTCGTGCAGGTGTTCAAGCCTGTGTCGCTGAAGGCGACGGTGCTAGTGGGTAGGTTCTCCGCGATAAAGCGCCAGGCATTGCTGCCCCGCCGACGCTCTACCATGTAGCGCGTTTCGTCTTGCGCATTGTCCGTCCAGGCCAGGTCAATGCGCGTTTCGCTGACAGCGGTCGCGGTCAGATCGCTGGGGGCTGCCGGGCCGGCCACCGCCACGAACACGTCATTTGAATTGTTGGTGTCGTTAGGTACCAGGTTGGCCGCCGCTGACTCGAACGCGATGGCTTGGCCGCCGCTGCTCATGCTGTGAAGCGGCGCAGCAGCCCCTACAGCCTGCTGACCACCGCTGTCCACGTTGACACGCGTGGTGATGCCGGTTTCGGTGTCGTGCACGAAAATGTCCGTGACGCCGTTGGTATCGTCCGGCACGAGGTTGGTCGCGTCTGACGCGAAGCTGACGTAGCGCCCATTGCCACTGATTTCCGGTTGGGAACTTTTGCCGTTGGCTTGGGTACCCTCCGTGGTGATGCTGACGCGCGTCGTTGTGCTTGTAATGCGGTCGTACAGGAAGATGTCGGTCACGCCGTTGGTGTCACCCGTGACCAAGTTAGCAGCCGCTGAGCTGTACGCCACGTAACGTCCATCGGCACTGATGACCGGGCTGGTACTGGCCCCGTTGCCTTGCACAGCGTTGGCCCCCACGCTGATGCGGCTCGTCACGTCTGAGAGTCGGTCGCGCAAGAAGATGTCATAGGTGTTGTTGGTGTCATTGGGCACCAAGGTGCTGCCGATGGAGTCGAACACGATGACTGTGCCGTCGCCGTTCATGTCGTACTGCGAGTTGGGGTCTTCCTGGTTGGACTGCGCATCATCACTGGCGACGTTGACGCGCGCAATCTGGCTGACCGGGTTCACCACGCGGTCATACAGGTAGAGGTCAGGCTGAGCGTTGGTGTCGTTGGCGATCAAGTTGGTGGCTGCCGAGCGGAAAAGCACGAAGCGCCCATCCTGGCTGATGACCGGGTTCGAACTGGCCCCGTTGGCCTGGGCACCGGTGTAGCTGAGGCTGACGCGCGCCATGGCCCCTACCCCGCGGTCGAACACGTAGATGTCGGCGGCGTTGTTCGTGTCACCAGTGACGAAGTTCGTGGCCGCTGAGGTCATGGCGATTAGGGTGCCGCTGCCGCTGATGTCCAGCTCATTGAAGGTCACGTTATTGCCCTGCACGTTACCGTTACCGATGCTCACGCGCACAGTCTCATTCGTGCTGCGGTCGTGCACATAAACATCACCTTGATTGTTGGTGTCGTCAGCAGCGACGACGCCGTTAGCATCCGTCCAGAAGGCCACGTAGCGCCCATCCTGGCTGATGGCCGGACGCTGCGCGTTGACGATCTCCGCGCCGCCGCTGGTGATGCTGACGCGCTCAACGGTCAGGAACTGCCGTGCGCTGACCGCCCCGCTCAGCAGCAGCAGCGCCGCCATGAGCAGCGCGGCGCTGCTCAGCCGCCATTGTGGGTATCGCCTTGAGGTTTGCTTGGCTACCATGAAAGTCACCTGTTTGATGTATGCCTCGCTTGATGAGGACATTATAGCCAGGAGTTCAGCCTGGAGTCACGGGTGGGCGCAGACCGCGTGCGCAGCGCTGCGACACCGTGGGGCAATCGTGGGGCGCAGCACCGGTATGGCTTCTTAAGCACTACTCACGTTCCAGACGCGCAAAGCCTGCTACGCTTTGCCTGCACAATGGACATCGACACAAGGACCCCAACAGGCCATGCAGCAGACAATCACACTCAACAACGCCACCGGGCGCTGGGTACTCATCTCAACCATCCTCGCGTCCAGCATGGGCTTCATCCAGGGCAGCGCGCTCAACGTTGCCTTAGACGCGCTTCAGCGTGATCTCGAAGCCAGTGCCACTGAGCTGCTCTGGGTTGTCAACGCCTACCTACTCTTCCTGGCCTCACTCATCTTGATCGGCGGCTCCCTGGGGGATCACTACGGGCGCAGGCGGGTTTTCGGTGCGGGCATCGTCATCTTTACGCTGGGATCGGTGGGCTGCGGGCTGGCCCCGTCTACCGCCCTGCTGATCACTGCGCGCGTGGTGCAGGGCGTCGGAGCAGCGCTGATGGTGCCGGGCAGTCTGGCGATCATCACGGCACTTTTCAGCCCTATGGAGCGCGGCAGAGCTATCGGCTATTGGTCGGCGGCCAGCACCATCACTACGCTGGGCGGGCCGGTGCTGGGTGGTTACTTCGCTGATGAGCTGTCGTGGCGCTTCGTATTCTTCATCAACGTGCCGCTGGCCGTGATCGCCCTCTACGCGCTGACCAAAATCCCGGAAAACCGTGACCAGAACGCCAGCCCACGATTAGACTACCTCGGCGCGGCGCTGGTCACGCTGGGCCTGGCTGGGCTGACTTATGGCTTGGTCACGTTGGGCGACCGCAGCCAACTGGACCCCTCCACCCAGACCGCAGCCGTTGCGGCCCTGATCGGCGGCGTCTTCGCCTTGATCGCTTTCATTGTGTCACAGGTGCGCGGCAAAAACCCTATGATGGACCTGGCACTCTTCCGATCACGGACCTTCAGTGGGGCTAACGCCATGACTGCGTTCTTGTATGCCGCGCTGAGCGGTGCCCTGCTCTTCCTGCCGCTGAACCTCACACAGGTACAGGGCTATAGTGCCTTCGTAGCTGGATTTTCGCTCTTTCCTTTCAGCGTGCTGCTGGCAGTGATGTCTCCCTGGGCTGGCTCCATGTTGGACCGCTACGGGCCACGTCTGCTGCTGACCATCGGCCCAGTTATCGTCGGGTTCGGCTTCCTGCTCTTCGCGCTGCCGGGCATCACCGACGGCCCGGAGGCCTACTGGGTGACCTACTTTCCGGCGGTGGTCGGCATCGGTATCGGCATGGGCATCACCGTCGCGCCGCTGACCACTACCGTGATGAACGCCGCCCCTTCGGACCGATCCGGCGTGGCGTCAGGCATCAATAACGCCGTGACGCGCTCGTCGCAGGTGCTCTCCACGGCGCTCATCGGCGCGCTGGCACTGAGCATCTTCGCCCTGGCACTGCAAAGCCGCACGGACACGCTGAGCCTGCCCGTAGAGTCACAGGCCGCCCTGCTCGACAGCGCCTCAGACTTCGGCAACACGCAGCCACCCCCCGGTCTGGATGCCGCCGCCGCCGCCGAAGTGCAGGCCGCCATCGACTGGGCCTTCGTGGATGCCTTCCGCCTGGTAAACGTGGCCGGAGCAGTACTGTGCTTCATCAGTGCGCTGATGGCCGCGCTCATCCTGGAGCGCAAGCGCCCCGACCCAGACCCCGCAGCCATGACGTAATCGCTTGTACGCCGCACAGCCAGCCGATGGCCTCACTCCGCGAAGGCCGCCCGCCATGCCCGCGCGGATTCCAACTGGGCGCGTACAGCATCCGGG
>CAYWGJ010000042.1:10893-19419 GCA_964457835.1 uncultured Anaerolineaceae bacterium | reverse complement strand
CTTGGCCGCCGCCAAGCTGACCGGTTCCACGGCCAACAGCGCCCGCAGCAGGGCCAGCACTCCGATGCTCAGCAGCAGGGCCAGGTTCAGCCGCTGCTGACGCCGAGTCGGCTTGGATACACTGCGCACCACCCAGCCGCGTGCCTCGGTCCAGGCGGCTAAGTGCAGGCTTAAGACCGGTACAGCAGCAGTGGCGAAGAAGGCGATATTGCGCGCAGCGGTCAGGGCGAGAAAGGCCGAGCCGCCCAACAGCAGCAGCTCGCTGAAGTCCAACCGCCGCCAGTCCTTGACAATGAAAACCGCACTCAGCAGCAGCAGCAGGGCAAAGGGCCAGATTTCCGGTCGGGTGAAGTCGGGCGGGTTCCATTCCTGAATGTACTGCGTCAGTGGGCCGATGCGGACCGTTTGCAGCGGCACCAGCAGCATCTCCAGGCCATAGGGGTTGACGAGCATGGCTGCGCCGCTCAGCGCACTGAAGCCCGTCAGCCGGGCGATCTGCGGCCAGGTGAGCACCGGGTGCAGCGGCGTGTCGCGCAGGGCCAGGCGGTTCAACGACTCGCCGACGATAAAAGACGCCAGGATCAGCATCCCCACTGACCAGCCACCGTGAAGCTGCACCCACAGCAGAAAGAGCGGCGGCATCAGCCACAGTCGCGCATGACCCTGGATTTTGTAGCGCATCACGAGGAAAAGCAGCGCAGCGCTCAGCGCAAAGGTGAACATCTGCGGGCGCGCAGCCCAGAACACCGCCGCACTGGCCGCTCCTAACACCAGCACAAAGGCGCGTAGATAGGTGCTGCCCGCGGATGCCGCGTAGAGAAAGGCCATGCCGATTGTCGCCAGTCCTGCCGTGAACAAGGTCAGGCCCAGGTCCCCAGCGGCCTGCCACACCCCATACAGGATAATCTGCGACAGCCAGTCATGGCCGGTGCGCCATTGCCCAGCGAAAGTGTGCGAGAAGGGGTCCGCGCCCATGACCTGACCGTTTTCCAGCATCCACTCGCCCGCGCGCAGGTGCCACCAGGTGTCCGTATCCACCTGGCCGCGTGCAGCAATGGCGAAAAGCAGCATAAAGAGGACATAAAGCGCGGTACGTTCGATGGTCAGCGGTTGGCGCATGAGCGGCGTCCTTCGTGTGTGCCAAGGCGTGCAGCGTTCCGCTGACCAGTGTAACGTATTTTGCGTTGAGCGACTCTAGGCGATGCGCAGACCGCGCGGTGTCAGCACGAACTCCACACGACCCAGGATGTAGTCCACCAAGATCGCCAACAGCGCCGCGGGCAGCGCACCCAGCAGCACAAAAGGATCGATACTCATCGCCAGACCGCTGGCAATCGGCGTACCCAAACCGCCAGAGCCGACGAAAGCGCCCAACGTCGCGGTACCGACGTTGACGACCATGCTGGTGCGAATACCAGCCATGATGATGCTAGAAGCCACCGGCATCTCCACCCGCAGCAAGATTTGTGCCGGGGTCATGCCCATGCCACGCGCCGAGTCGATGATGGAAGCATCCACCGACTCCAAACCAGCGATCGTATTACGCAGCACCGGCAGCAGACCGTAAGCGATCAGGGCGATGATAGCCGGCCAAAAGCCGAAGCCAATCAGCGGGGCCATAAAGGCTACGATAGCGATAGTCGGCACCGTCTGCCCACTGTTGACCAGGTTCGTGACCAAGGGCAGCAGCTCACGGAAGCTGGCGCGCGTTACCATGATGCCCAGCAGCAGCCCGGTTGGGATGACGATCAACGAGGAGATGATGACCAGCTCCAGGTGTTGGGCCACGAACTGGATCACGCTGGAGCTGGGGTGCACCAACTGCGGGCTGTCCGGGAAGAGTGTGCCCAGCAGCGCGTCCCACATGGGTTCCAGGCCAAAAAGCGACCAGAAAAAGAAGAACACCCCCACCACGCGCACCAGAGGCCGCAACAGACGTTCCTCACGGCTGCGCAGCGCCACCGCCAGCGCAAACTCGATGGCGGCAAAGGTCAGCGCGAAGAACAGCAGCGGGATACCCGTATCCACCGGGGTAATGCTGATGAGCTTGTCGGAACTGCCAGCAATGCCCATACTCCATAAGGTGGGGGTGAGGTTGGCCCGCGGGTAGTAGACATTCAGTGCACGCTCCACCGAGGCGGCCACATTGCGATCCACCGCGCCTTCACGCCGTGTGACCAGCAGGCTGTCCGGGCGGATCGTCAAGGACAGCACCGCGTTGGTCTGGTCTGCGATGAGCTGAGCCAGCTCAGACCCATTCTCCATGGCTTCGCGGTCCGCGTAGACCTCTTCGCTCCCTTGCGGGATCAGCGCTGGCACGAACTCCTGCGCTTGGAAGCTCTCCTCAGTGGTGGTGAAACGGATCGTATTAGCTGGGTCTTCGAGGACTTCACCGCTGATGGTCTCGCGCGGGGTATCCAGGCTATCCAACACAAAGCGACGCACGCGGTTCAGCAGGCGCTCCGGGTCAAAATCTGGGTCGTCTTCTGGCAGCACGTACACCACGTCAATCACAGTAGGGCTGGTGCGCACTTCGGCGATTCCGTCAAGGTTTACAAAGATGGCGTCGGCAATCAGCGACTCAGCGGCGTTATCAGCGTTATAGGTGGCCGATTCCAACGGGATGGTGCGCAGGGCCACCTCACCGTAGGCAAAGGTCCCGGCGGTGACGCGCAGCAGGGTCTGGTCGTCCGGCAGCTCAGTGGAGGCACCCACGACAACGCGCACGTCATCCACGAAACGCTCTTTATCGCGCAGCGACACCGTCACAGTACCCAGCAGCAGCACGGCACCGGCGGCGATCAGCCACAGCAGCGTCGCCCAGGGAAAACTACGCCAAGGCGTGCTGCCGCTGCGAACGCTGGCGGCGTTGACCTCCATCGTCGTCTTGATCTTCTCGTTCGGCTCGGCATCAGGCATCAAACAGGCTCCTCGTTGTCAGCGTCGTAGGCTTCCGGGTCGAAGCTGGCGAGGTCCTGTAGGGCCTTGAGCGTAATGCTGCCCACCAGCCGCCCACGCTTGTCGATCACCGGCGTGATGCGGAAGCCGCGCGCGACCATGGCACTGAGGGCTTCACGGGCCGTAGCGTCCCGGCGCACGGCGATGTCCGTGTAGGGCGCTTCGTACATGGCATCCAACAACGAGTTGTTTTTGGCAGCCTCTTCGCGGTCGACCCAACCCTTGAGCGTCATGTCGTCCTCGTCTACCACGAAGACCGAATTGGCCTTGTACTCGCGGAAAAGCTGGTTAACGTGCTCAATGGTGGAATCCTTGTGGACGAAGGGCGGGTCGGTGCGCATCAGGGTATCAATGAGGAACAGCCCCATGCGCTTCAGGGCACGGTCAGTCCCCACGAAGTCGCGGACAAAGCGGTTGATGGGATGCGCCAGGATCGTATCGGGTGTGTCGAACTGCACCAGGTGCCCGTCACGCATGATGGCGATGCGGTCGCCCATTTTGATGGCTTCGTCGATGTCGTGCGTCACAAAGATGATCGTCTTGCCCACCTGTTCTTGAATGCGCAGGAACTCGGCTTGCAGCACCTCACGGGTGATGGGGTCCACGGCACCGAAGGGTTCGTCCATCAGCATGATGGGCGGATCGGCCCCCAGCGCACGCGCCACACCGACGCGCTGCTGCTGACCGCCGGAAAGCTGGCGCGGGTACTTCTCTGAGTGGATGTCCGGGTCCAGGCCCACCAGCTCCAGCAGTTCATCGACGCGATCGCGGACGCGATGTTCTTCCCAGTGCAGCAGACGCGGCACGATAGCGATATTGTCGGCAATGGTCATGTGCGGCAGCAGGCCGATCTGCTGAATGGCATAGCCGATCTGCCGCCGCAGCTCCTCCACCGGCATCTCGGTGTTGGGCTGACCGTTGATGCGAATCTCGCCACTGGTGATGTCAACCAAACGGTTGACCATGCGCATCGAGGTGGTCTTACCACAGCCAGATGGCCCGATCAAAACACAGATTTCCCCCTCGGCGACCTGGAGACTGAGGTTGTCCACTGCCCGGAAGCCATTGGGATACTGTTTGACGACGTTCTTGAATTCAATCATCTAGTGCATTTGTCCTCTCGTTGTTAGGCCGTGTCAGCGCGTCACCTGGCGAATACCGGGCGAAGTCAGAAAGCTTTCCAGCAGTTGGAAGCCCAGGTCCAGGGCAATGGCTAAAACGATCGCCGGAATGGCACCCAGCAGGATCAAGTCCACTGACGTGGTGTTGACGCCCAGCAGGATGAAGTCTCCTAGTGCGCCCGCGCCGATGATCGAGGCCACCGCCGCAATACCTACCAGCGAAATACCGGCGTTGCGCACTCCGGCCATAATCACCGGGAAGGCCAGCGGCAGCTCAATCTGGAAGAACACCTGCGAGGGCGTCATGCCCATACCGCGCCCGCTGTCGATGATGGCCGCGTCGATGTTCTTCAGGCCCGCGTAGGTGTTGCGCACCAGTGGCAGCAGCGAGTATAAGGTCAGCGCGATCAACGCCGGGGCGGTGCCGATGCCGGAAACGCCCAAGTCACGCACAGTCAGGCCGCTTAGGTCACCGCCCAGGATACGCGAACCCGACTGCACCAGCAGGATGGCCACACCGACCAATGACAAGATCAAGATAGCAATGCGGGCTTGAGCAGCACGCTTTTCAAAGCGCGGGTTGCTGCTGATGCGCTCGGCCAAGAGCAGTGCAATCACGCCTGCGAAACCGGACGCGACCAAACCACCCCACTGCTGCAAGTCCTCCGCACGGAAGATGTTGAGCACCACGTCAAAGCCGAAGGCAATCACGATCACGGCCAGGATCATCAGCGGGATGAAGAGCGCAAAGGCCGTCACGATCAGCAGCAGCGCCTTGGCACGTTCTGGCAGGCTGCGCGCCGTGAAGATATACACGCCCAGCAGTACCAGTCCCACCAGAGCCGCGGCACCTAGTGTGGCAAGGGTCGAGTTGGCCGGCTGATCGCCCAGGCGGGCTAATGGCACCAGCAGCACGCCGAAAAGCGCCAGGCTGGGGATCGTCTGGATAATGCCAACGGCGTAAAGGATGGTCGGCTCCACGCGGGAGTCACGGGCGGCCCACAAGCCCAACGCAATGCCAATAATCAAACCGGCAAAAAGTGAAATCAGCACGAACACGACGTGTTCAATGATGCGCTGCCCTAGGGTATCGCCACGCTCATAGAACTCCACCATGATCGAGTAGGGATCGATGCCACCGCCGCTGATGAGTAGATAAATGGCAAACAGGCTGCCCAGCATGACAACGCTGCGCTGCCAGCGTGGGGTACCGTCCAAACGCAGGTCCGCCAGGCCGCCGAACATGATGATGTAGCCCCCCAGCAGGCCGATAGCAATCGCACCAGAAGTGAAGATGCGCGGGTTGCTGATACGGGTGCCCTCTTCAAAAAGGCTGTCCACGTTCACTAACAGCTGCGCCCCGCCGATAGCCGGCAGCAGCAGGGTCAAGTACATCACCAGGTAGCCCACAGCCACCAGCGACCAGCCGCGTCGTCCCTGCTGCGTCACGAAGGCCAACACCATCGGCGTCAAGGCCAGTACGAATAAGATCAGATAACGGGTATCACCTTGCAGCTCCAGCAGGCCGAAGGTGGTGCCAGAAGCCAAGCGGTTGGGTTTGATTTCCAAGATGGGCAGAAAGAAGAAGGCGAAACCCGCCACCACACTGCCGAGCATTGCGATTCGATTAGCGATGAGACTGCCTCCTGTTCATTGAGCCACAAAATGCACGATTACAACACGAAAGGCCGGGGCTGTGCCCGACCTCCCGCATATGGGGCTTGTGCTGCACCGGGTGGGATCACAGCGTGACCTCACCCGGCGCTTGTGGTCTTAGCCGCCCAGGAAGCCGTTTTCTTCCAGCCAAGCCTGCGCCACGGCGGTGGGGTTCTCACCGTCCACCTCGACGCGCGCGTTGAGGCCCTGAAGGGTCACGGTGTCCAGCAGGCTGAAAATGGGGTTCAGGATACCGGCAATTTCGGGGTTAGCGCGCAGCACCGCACCACGGATCACCGGGGTGGGAGCGTAGATGGGCTGTGCACCCAGGGTATCTTCAAGCACCACGAAGTCGTAGGCCATCAACGCACCGTCGGTGCCGTAGGCCATGGCGACGTTCACGCTGTCGGAACCTTCGTTGAGGGCCTGCTCGGTCTGCTGCGGGGTGGCACCAGCAATGATGAGCATCTGGTCATCGAGCAGGTCGAAGCCGTAGAGGTTCTCGAAGGAGGGCACGCCGTCGGGACGCTGAGCGAACTCGTCGCCGGTCGCCAGGTAGACGAAGCCGCCGTCGTTCACGTAGTTGGCGAAGTCTTCCACGGTGAACATTTCGTTCTCTTCGGCGAACTCACGGGTCACAGCGAAGGCGTAGGTGTTGTTGGCGGGGGCGGGGTTCAGCCACACCAGGTCGTTGACGGCAGCGTCATAGCCGCTCACCAGGGCGTAACCCAGCACGCGGTCACGGCTGGCCCCGTCGGGGAACTCGATCCAGGGCACATCCTGGAAGTGGTTGGTCACGCCGGTACCGGTGTACTCGGCATAGAGGTCGATCTCGCCATTGACGAGGGCGTCACGGTTGACGGCAGTGCTGCCCAGGTTGGTGCGGTCTTCCACAGCGTAACCGGCATCTTCCAGCGCCAGCAGCATGATCTGACCGAGCACGATCTGCTCAGTGAACTGTTTGGAGCCAACGCGGATAGGATCGTCGTCCTGGGCGTTGGCGGCAAAGCCGAACATGCCCAGCGCCAGGGCTAGAACCAGCATCAGGGAAAGGGTCTTACGCATCTTGGGTCTCCTTGGGTTATGGATCGTATAGACGGTACCAACATTAAACGGTCTCAAGACACAGACGCACGTCAACAGCCTATGCGAAATGGCGTAGGTGTTCTATGTGGGTGGTTGAGCCGATAATGCGCGACAAAAAGATTCACGCCGTTCCTGGGCGCAACAACGCGACCGCAGGAAGTATGTTTTCCGCAGGCCCTCAGCATTTATGGTGCATACTTGACTGCTGATGGGTGCTGCGAAGGGGGAGAATTCCCCTAGAAACAGCCCGCCAAATTACCGGGGGCTGCATTCACCACATCGCTTTCAGGTGTGCTTCTCAGCCATCGCTGCGATAGGGTGAAACGTTGATTTGGTGCATGTACTCGGTTGACCAGCATCGACAAGCTCTTGTGAGTGGCAGAGCATGATGCTTTGTTGCCCGATGTATTGCGTATAAGACTATACGCAGCGAATCGCTGTTGCGCAAGTGATTTACCACAATTAGTATAATATGCACAGTTGAATTTATGCATTTTGCACAAATTACCCGACTGATTGACATGCCGTCTCAGCAACCACCCGCAAACAGCTGATAGATGCCACTTCTTTATAGTGCTCCTTGACCTGATGCCCACGAACCTTAACGACAGCTTAAAAGCTCAGCGCTAACCTGTGGATAGTGTGGTTCAACAGCCGCAGGGTATCTTTGTCTATTTAGTGTAATGAGGGTTGCTGCGAATCCCATGAGCGAGCAATCCCCACCGCAACCCCTTAAGTCGCTGACGCGCCGCGTGTGGCGCTCCATCCGTCGTGAACCGATGTGGCCGCAAGGCGACTGCGTATTGCTGTCAATGACTTCATCTTGCACCTGCACCCGCCGCGCGTGCCAGAAAAGGCGCTGAAGTTCACCTACACCTATGGCCTGGGTGGGCTGAGCATTCTGCTGCTGGTGATCCTCATCAGCGAGGGCCTGCGCGAGCTGCTGCTGGGTGGCAGCATGGTGACGACCATTCCTTACTTGGTGAGCCTTGAGCTGGTCTTCGCGCTCGTTGTCATCGCATTGATGCTGAGCTGGACGCTGACGGTCGATGCGCCCCTACTGGAAGCGGCCAACCCCAATCATGCGCCGGACCCGACCAAAGCCGCTTGGTATTTCATGGGCCTGCAAGAGCGGCTGCTGCACTTCCATCCGTCGATTGCGGTGGTGGTGACTCCGGGACTGTTGGCCCGGGGCCTGTTGTATTTGCCTTACGCCCAGGCCGACCCACATTATGACTACACCGGTATCTGGTTCCGCTCACGGCGGGGCCGACGCCTGGCCCTACTGAGCACATTGTTAGGGGTAGGCATCACAGTGGGGCTGGTGATCCTGGGTGAGGGCGGCAATTTCGCATCGCGGATGCCCGGCGTGAACCTGCTGCTCAGTAACGGCTGGATTCCGCTGGGGGTCATCCTGTTCGCTTTGTGGGGCTACGTGCGCTTGATCCAGCGCGGTGGGGCCACTCGGTCTGAGACGCGGCTGGCGCTCTTCACGCTGCTGCTAACGGCCTTCAGTGGTCGGCAACCTGTCTCGGGGGCCGGGTTGGGCGCTGATGCTGCCCTGGGAGGTGCTGGCATGAACGATGCCATTCACATGGACGTGCTCTACGAGTAATCAGCGGACATGAAAAAGCCCTCAGCGGGCTTAGCTGGGGGCGTTTTAGTTGTTGCGAAGGCCGCTATGCTTCCAAGTGCGCGCGCAGCA
>CAYWGJ010000042.1:0-10793 GCA_964457835.1 uncultured Anaerolineaceae bacterium | reverse complement strand
GCCGCTGGATGCTGCGAGACGGCGTGCTATGCTTCCAAGTGCGCGCGCAGCAGCCGCTGGATGCTGCGAGACGGCGTGCTATGCTTCCAAGTGCGCGCGCAGCAGCCAGGCCTTTTTCTGGTGATCCTGCATCAGACCGATGAGCAGGTCCTCGGCCCCTTCGTCATCCAGGTCATCCAGGGTTTCGATGTCCTCGCGCAGGTAGCGGATGAGGGCTTCGTGGTCGGCCACCAGTTCCTCGATCATCGTGCGCGCATCGGGATTGTGGCCGGGCTGTTCGCTGAGGCGGGCGTGTTCCTGGAACTCGGCCATGGTGCCGATCGCCAACGCGCCGTACTGCCGGATGCGCTCCGCCACGGTATCGATGACCTCGGCCAGGGCGTCGTATTGCTCCTCGAAGGCGGCGTGCAGTGGAGCGAAGCTCATGCCGCGCACGTTCCAGTGATACTTACGCAGCTTGAGATAGAGCAGGGTTTCGTCGGCCAGCAGCGTAGTCAGTACCTTGACAATGCCCTCCACCGCTTCGGGCGGCAGACCCAGGTCGGGAGTGTTGGTGCGGATGATTTCGGCGTCGCTCATAGGACGGTTCCTTTCGTGGCATCATAGTGAACATTCAATTTTTACTGTAACGCCTCCGGCTGAGTTTCACCTGAGAAGCGCGTAAACGCAGGTCGTGAGCTAATCGTGGGCTAAAACTGTAGACAAGTCTTTATACCTAAGCCGTGCGAACTACGTTAAAATAAAGCTAATAAAACGCACACAGCACAGCATCGAGTAAGTGCAAAGCAGAACAATGACCGCCGAACTCAAGCGTTTGCAACACGCTGTGGACCAAGCCACCACTGACATCACACGGGTTGACGCCCTCAACGCCCTAGCCTTCCTGATGCATGTTCAGGACTTAGAACGCTGTGGCATCCTCGCACAGCAGGCTTATGAGCTGGCAGAAAGCGCAGGGTACACGGCAGGCACCGCAGAAGCGCTGCGTATTCTGAGCGTTTACCATGAGCTAAAGGCAGACTTTGACACCGCGCAAAAACACGCAGAACAGGCCCTGGCCCTGTTTGAAGCGCTTGGGGACCTCAGCGGTGCGGCCAACTGCCACACCAACCTCGGCTTGATCTACTGGAGCCTGGGGCAGTACAGCAAAGCGCAGATCGAGCACCTGCAAGCGCTGAACGCGGCTGCTGAAGTGGGCGATGAAACCATCCAGGCGAAAGCGCATAACAACGTTGCGCTGATTTACTGGCACTGGGGCGAATATGACGTGGCCCTGACTCACCTCTATGCCGCGCTCGACATCGAAGGCAAGGACAGCCAAACCCACAGCACCGGCAATATCTACAACAACATCGGCATGATCTACGGGGAGCAGGGTTACCAGGATAAAGCGCTGAAGTACCTACTGCGTTCCATGACCATCCGCACGACCATCGGCGACCGCATGGGCATGGGCGTGACCTACACCAACCTCGCCGGCAGTTATTTCGACCTGGGCAACCTGGACGCCGCCGAAGCCTATTACACCCGCGCGCTGCGCATCTACGAAAAGCACGAGCGCAAGGGCGTGCTCCACACCTACAATCACCTGGGTGGGGTACACCACGCGCGCGGCGATTATGAGCAGGCCATCCGGTTCTACAAAAAGGCCCTGGCCCTCAGCGCAGCGATGAGTACCCGCTGGGAACAAGCCGAGTCGCATGTGCAGCTTGCCATGACCTACCTGACACTGGGCCAGTTAGACCAAGCGCAGCATCACCTGGAGACCGCCCTGCCCATTGCTGAGGCCAACGACGCGCGTAAAACCGTGATTGCTACCCTAAAGGAAATGGCCCACCTCTATGAGCTGCGCGGAAGTTTTGCCCATGCGCTGCACTACTACAAGCGCTATACACAGGCCAAAGAGGCCGTCTTTAACGCCGACAAAACGCGCATCATCGCGGAAATGCAGGAGCGCTATCACAGCGATGAATCCGCACGCGAAGCCGCGCATCTGCGCCTGCGTGCCAGCGACTTGGAGCGCATGGTGTCCGTTCGCACCCGTGAGCTGGAGCGCGCCCTAGGGCGCGAGCATCACCTGGCCCAACAGCTCAAAAACGCGCTAGCAACGGCCAAGGACCTCAGCAGCATTCAGACCAAAGTGATCGAGACCGTCTCGCATGAGTTCCGCACCCCACTGGCGATCATCAACAGTTCTGTCGGCCTGCTGTACCGTTAC
This sequence comes from uncultured Anaerolineaceae bacterium, assembly GCA_964457835.1. Taxonomy (GTDB): domain Bacteria; phylum Chloroflexota; class Anaerolineae; order Aggregatilineales; family Phototrophicaceae; genus CAYWGJ01. The sequence goes on along the minus strand of CAYWGJ010000042.1, from coordinate 8,575 downwards.
AGTGACCGCCTCACCGAGGAACAGCGCAGCACGCACTTCAGCCGCATCCACGAGTCCGTGCTGCACATCACCACGCTGATCGAGGACATCCTACAAGTGCGCCAAACCCATCACATTGTAGAGCAGCAGCCGGTGCGCTTGGACTTCGCGACCCTGTGTGCGGACTTACAGCACACCTTGGTCACGGACTACGGCACCGCCAACCTGATCCAGGTGCAGTGTACCAGCACGGAAGGAGACGGCGGCCTGTTGTTCTTGGATGGACAGGTGGTGCAGCGCATCGCGGAGCAGTTCGTCAGCAATGCGGTAAAATTCTCGCAGCCAGCCAGCCCCATTGATGTGACGCTGGCGCTCTCCGATGAATGGCTGACGCTGACGGTGCGCGACTATGGGCGCGGCATTGCAGAGGAAGACCGCCCCCATGTCTTTGATCTGTTCTATCGGGGCAGCAACAGCGTAGACGTGCGGGGCTTGGGCGTGGGGTTAAGCATTGCTTACACTCTGGTGTCGCGCAGTGGTGGGCATGTGCGCTTAGAAAACGCAGAAGGCGGCGGCTGTATCGCCACCGCCCGTTTGCTGCGTAACGTGATGCAGGCCTTAGAAGCCTGAACGACTGCTCAGCGCTCGTTGATGATGGTGAACACCATCGGGCGGCGGCGCGTTTCGTTGTAGAGCATCTTGCTCACGTTGTCCTGCACCTTTTCCTGGCGCTTGCCATTGGCTGAACGCATCCCGGCCAGCGTGGACTCCACGGTGTATTTGACCTGGCGCATCAGGTCGTCAGCCTCACGCAAGTACACGAAGCCGCGCGAGATGATCTCCGGCTCTCCGATGAGCTTGCCGCTGCCCTTGTCCAAATTGGCGGAAATGATGATGAAGCCGTCGCGGGCTAAGATTTCGCGGTCACGGATCACAGCGCGGCCAATGTCGCCCACGCCACTGCCATCGACGAAGACGTAGCCGCCGGGCACTCGCTCGGTGACGCGCGCGCCGTACTTGTCGATCTCCAGCACGTTGCCATTTTCTACCACGAAGATTTTATCTTCCGGGATGCCAGAGCTGCGGGCGATCTGGGCGTGCTGCTTCAGGTGACGCAGTTCACCGTGCACGGGCAGGAAATGCTGGGGCTGCACTAGGTTCAGCAGCAAGCGCATTTCTTCTTGGCAGGCGTGACCGCTGACGTGCACAGGCAGGATGGAGTCGTAGATCACGTTGGCCCCGCGCTGGATGAGTCGGTTAATGTTGCGGTAGACCATCTCCTCATTGCCGGGGATAGGGTGCGAAGAGAGCACGATGGTATCGCCAGGCATCACTTCAAGCTGGCGATGGTTGCCATGCGCAATGCGTGCCAGCACCGCCGACGGTTCGCCCTGGGTGCCCGTGACCATCAACACCAGCTTGTGCGGCTGCACGCCGTTGATGTTGTTCAGGTCCACCATGATCTTGTCGGGGATGTTCAGGATGCCCATACTGCGGGCCATCTTGACGTTTTGCGTCATGCTGTGCCCGGCCACGGCCAGCTTCCGCTCGTAGCGCTGGGTCGTGTTGGCCACCAGCTGCACGCGGGAGATCAGCGAGGCAAAAGTAGCGACAATAATGCGCCCTTTGGCCTCACGGAACACCTGGTCAAAGGCCCCGGCAATCACCGCTTCTGAGGGCGTCCAGCCGGGCTTATCGGCGTTCGTGCTGTCGGCCATCAGCAGCACCACGCCCTGCTCAGCAAAGCGTGCCAGCCGTGCGTAATCCGGGCGGCGGCCCCCGACGGGCGTGTTATCGAACTTGTAGTCGCCGCTGTGCACCACGATACCGTAAGGCGTGTGGATGCCGAAGCCCACGCAGTCCGGGATGCTGTGCGTCATGTGAAAAGACTCGATCTTGAACGGACCGACTTGCAGCACGTCCCCCGCTTGGAAGACGTTAACAGTAGTGTCGTCCATCAGGCGCGCATCGCGCAGCTTAATTTCCAGCAGGCCCGCTGTGAGTGGTGTAGCGTAAATGGGCGTGCCGGGATAGGCGTCGATGACGTGTGCCACCGCACCGGTGTGGTCTTCGTGGCCGTGGGTGTACACAATGCCGTGAATCTTCAGCTCCGGGCGTTCGCGCAGGTAGCTGAAGTCCGGGATGATGTAGTCCACGCCCAGCATGTCGTTGGCAGGGAACATAATGCCGGTGTCGATGATGAAGGCGTCGTTGCCCAGCTCGAAAACGGTCATGTTCTTACCGATTTCGCCCAAGCCGCCCAAGGGGACGATGCGCAGTTTCTTCTGCGATTTTGCCATAGTTGTCAGCCCACCGCGCAAAGCTGCACGCCGGGCCATTTCCTTTCTCGCTCGTAAATATCAGATGTGTGTTGTACCAATACCAAACGTATCCAGCGAATGCTTATGCTGTTCAAAACGTCCTGCATGAGCAGGGACGTGAATGGTCGTTGTTTAGATGGTGGTGACGGTCCAGGATGCGGCCCCTAACATGGCGACATCAAACGTCACTGTGGCGCTGTTTTGTGTTGATTACAGCCGCCTACCACCCTTGTGCGCAGGCATTATACCACAAGTCTGAAGGCTGCCAGCATGTTCTGTACACCAAAGCACACCCGCGTCCGCGGCGTACCCAGCTTCTTCAGCCTATGCGGGCGAATATGAGGTATAATCATCTCCATAAATCCGATCGACACGGCCAGACGACACAGGACGACCACCGTGACACCCTCACCTGACATTCCCGAAAAAGAACTGCGTGAGCGCTGCCAGACCCTGCTGAGCGGGGCCGTCGAAGAAGCGCGGCGTATGGGGCATAACTTCATCGGCACCGAGCACCTCTGCATGGCGGCCACCCGCAGCGACGACGGCCCCACCTGCCGCCTGCTGCGCCGTGCCGGGCTGATCCCCCGCGACGTGCGCAATGAAATCCGCCGTGAGGTCGGCATGGGCGAAGGCATCTACGACGAAGTACTGCCCCTCACGCCGCGCACTAGTATGGTCCTGGCCTTAGCCATCTTCCTGGCTGAACAGGACAACGTGCACGAGATTGAAGAGCGCCACCTGCTGATGGCCCTGCTGCAAGAGGGCGAAGGCGTGCCCATTCGCAAACTGATGGACCTGGGCTTCGACGTCAACCTGTGGCTTCAGCGCTTGATCGCCGAGGAACACGACATCGACCCTGACTCCCTGGACGACTCCGACCTGTTCGACTTTTCTTCGGACTTAGACAGCGAGTTTGAGATGGGGCGGGTCCGCGGCCTGCTGGACTCAGAACGCTCAGTGGAACGGGATGGGCGGCCTCCCACGCCGCTTCTGGATAAGTACGGGCGGGACCTGGTGGAACAGGCGGCTAAGGGCCGCATCAATGCCGCCATCGCCCGCGACAAAGAAATCCGCGCGCTGGCCCGCACCCTGGCCCGCAGCAAAAAGAACAATCCGCTGCTGCTGGGCGATGCTGGTGTGGGCAAAACAGCCGTGGTGGAGGGCCTCGCCTACGCCATCCATGACGGCTCTGCACCTGATACGCTGTTGAACCGGCGCATCGTGCAGATCGAAATCGGCACGCTGGTCGCTGGCACCAGCCTACGTGGGCAGTTTGAGGAGCGGCTGGTCGGTATCGTTGAAGAAATTAAGGCGGCAGGCGACACGATCCTGTTCATTGACGAGATACACACCATCGTGGGCGCGGGCGATACTATCGACAGCAACCTGGACGCGGCCAACATTCTTAAACCCGCCCTGGCGCGTGGCGAGATCATCTGCATCGGAGCCACCACGCACGAGGAATACCGCCGCGCCATCGCCCAGGACCCGGCGCTCGACCGCCGCTTTCGCACCATCGACATCGAAGAACCCACTGAAGACGATACGCTGGAAATCCTCAACGCACAGCGCCAACGCCTGGAAGAGCACCACGGCGTCGTCATTTTGACAGAAACGATTGAGGCCGCTATCAAGCTGAGCGTGCGCTACATGCCCGACCGCCGCCTGCCAGACAAAGCGCTGGACCTGCTCGACGAAGCCTGCACGCGCTTGATTATCCGCACCCGCCATCCGGACATCGAAGACAACTCGCTCAACGACGTGATGCCTGCCGACGTGGCCGCAGTACTCAGCGAGTGGACCGGCATCCCCACCGCCGAGCTGACGCAGGACGAACGCCGCCGCCTGGCCGAGCTGGACCAGGACCTGCTGGCGCGCGTCAAGGGCCAGGACGCCGCCGTTGTCGCCCTTTCGGACGCCATCAAGACGGCGCGTGCGGGCCTGAGTGACCCGAACCGGCCCATCGGCGTCTTCCTGTTCCTGGGACCGTCCGGCGTGGGCAAGACGGAACTGGCGCGCGCGCTGGCCTTCTTCCTCTTTGGCAGCGAAGACGCCATGCTGCGCCTGGACATGAGCGAGTTCCACGACGCGCACACCGTCGCCCGCTTGATTGGCGCGCCCCCCGGCTACAAGGACACCAACCGGGGCGGCCAGCTCACCGACGGGCTGCGGCGGCGGCCCTACAGCGTGGTGCTGCTGGATGAAGTAGAGAAAGCCGCGCCGGAGGTCTTCGACATCTTCTTGCAGGTCTTCGACGAAGGCCGCATCAGTGACGCGCATGGCCGCCGTGTGGATGCCCGCCATGCCGTCTTCATCATGACCAGCAACATCGGCACCACGGAGGGCGGGCGTGGCGCGCTGGGCTTTGGCCGCGGCGACTCCAGCGGGGACCCGGATTATTCCGGCTACCTCAACCAGTTCTTCCGCCCGGAGTTCATTAACCGCTTGGACGACGTGATTACCTTCCGCCCACTGGACCGCGACGCGCTGTCGCAAATTCTAGAGATGCAGCTCAGCGGCCTGCGGGAACGCCTGGCCGAGCAGCAGCTCACGCTGGAGCTGGCCGGTGCTGCGCGCGATTTTGTGCTGGACGCGGGCTATGATCCGGCCAACGGCGCACGCCCGCTGCGACGTGCTGTGGAGCACTACATCACGCGGCCCATCAGCACTAAGATTCTGCGCGAGAACTTCCAAATGGGGGACCGTATCATCGCCCACCTGGACGACGATGGACAGGGTCTGCGCTTTTTGACGACCGGCGCGGAAGACCCCACCGCCGCGGAAGGCAGCGAACCGGTCCATGAGTAGGGCAGACGTGGGGCAGCAGGGGCCTTTGCGCGCTGCGAGGGATGATCGGGCGGGTGTATAATGCGGCTGAAGCACAAAGGTAATGAGTAGAGGACCCTTCTCATGCGTAAGACCTTGATGATAATCCTGCTGCTGGCCCTACTGACCGCAGCAGGTGCCCACGCCCAGGATAGCGACTCCGCCGACTCAGCGGATGCAGCGCCTACCCTTATTCTGCCCGCCTATCACAAGATCAACGGCGCGGCGTATCACGCGCAGGCCTGGAACAACTGCGGCCCGGCCACGCTCACCAGTGCGCTGAGCAGCTTCGGCTATGCCAACGATCAGTTCCGCGCAGCTAACTTCCTCAAGCCGGACCGCGAAGACAAGAACGTCAGTCCCTGGCAGATGGCGGATTTCGTCAACACCCAAGTGCCGGAGATTCCAGTGTATGCGCTGGTGCGACACGGCGGCAGTCTGGACACGCTCAAGACCCTAGTCAGCCAGGACTTTCCGGTCATCATCGAAAAAGGCTACGACCCCGAACCCGGTGACCTAGGCTGGATGGGCCATTACCTATTCATCAAAGGCTATGACGACAGCGTGAGCGTGTTCATCACCAACGACAGCTACATCGCCGAAGACGTGAACTACAACTACGACTACATCCAGACCTACTGGCAGCACTTCAATTACCTGTACCTGGTGCTCTATACCAGCGACCGCGAGGCGGAGCTGCTGGCGCTGCTGGGTGACGACGCCGACGAAACCCAGAACCTACGGAACGCGCTCGTCAAAGCCCGCGATGAAGCCGCCGCCAACCCCGAAGACGCCTTCGCCTGGTTCAACATGGGCACCAACCTGGTCCTGCTAGAGGAATACGAGCGCGCCGCCATCGCCTATGACCAGGCCTTCAACGTCGGCCTGCCGTGGCGGATGCTGTGGTATCAGTTCGGCCCCTTTGAAGCCTACAACGCCATGGGCCGCTATAATGACACCATCCTGTACGCCCAGCGCAACCTGAACGACGGCGGCGGTCATTACGTTGAAGAGACTTTTTATTTCGCGGGCGTCGCGCGCGAAGGCCTGGGTGAAACGCAGCGTGCCATCAGTAACTATCAGGGCGCACTGGCCTTCAACCCGAACTTCGCGCCGGCCCGCGAACGCCTGGATGCCCTGCAAGGACAATAGCCGACCCTAACGTCTGATGACCAACACGCCGCCGCCCCCCGTTGCACTGCCACCGACTCCTCGCACACCATGCAGGGGCTGGCTGGCGGTGGGCTTGGCTGCCCTGCTGCTGATGTTGGCACTCGTCGTAGGCGGCGGCCTGTTGGTGCTGTCCGGCGGCGTGCGGAACAACGCACCGCGCACCGTCACGCTGATCGTTGACGGCCTCGAAACCCAGCTCAGCACCAACGCGGCAACCGTCCGCGACCTGCTGGCGAATGAGGGCATCGTCATCGCCCCGGACGACACTACGACCGTCGTGCAGCCGCCGCTGGATGCTGCCCTCGCGCCGCAGGACCGCGTTGTAGTGGACTATCAACGCAGCGTCAGCCTCAGTGTTGACGGCCTGACCAGCTTCTTCAGCACCGTCATGGATCAGCCCCAGGACATCCTCAACGCCGCCGAGGTGACGCTGGCCCCAGCAGACCGCGTGCTCGTCAATGGCAGCGCCGTGCCCCAAGACCAGCTCGACAGCTACCCCCTGCCCGCCAATGAGATCGTCGTTCGGCGGGCGCTGGCCGTCACCGTGGAGGACGGCGATCAGCAGATCGCGTTGGACACCACCACAGCACAGACAGTCGGTGATGCTGTAGCCGAGGCCGGGCTGGTGCTGTATTTGGGCGACCGCGTAGACCCAGCCGTTGAGGAGGCCCTCATCGACAGCCTGACGATCACCGTCATACGGGCGCTGCCACTGAGCATTGAGGTAGACGACACAACCATCGAGACGCGCACCCAGGCCGAAACCGTTGGTGCCGCCCTGAGCGACGCAGGGGTGGTGCTCACCGGGTTGGACTACAGCCTGCCCGCGGAAAACGCCCGCGTGCGCGCTGACATGACGGTGCGCGTGGTGCGCGTCACGCAAGTGCTGGAAAGCGAAGACATTGAGGTCCCGTTCGGCAGCGTCTATCAGGCGGACCCTACCCTGGAAATTGACCAGCGGCGCGTGATTCAAGCTGGCGTGCCCGGCTTAGATCAGCGGCAAACTCGCGTGCGCATTGAAGACGGCGTTGAGGTGCTGCGCCAGGACATCGGCACCGCCCGCGTCACCGACCCCACCGACCAGATTGTCGCCTATGGCACGCAGATCGTCGTGCGCACGCTGGATACGCCAGATGGCCCGGTGCAGTATTGGCGGCGCTTCAACATGCTGGCGACCAGCTATCACCCGGCGGCCCTCGGCGGCGACAACATCACCGCCACCGGCAAAATCTTGACCAAGGGCATCGTCGGCATTGACCCCGGCATCATCTCCTACGGCACGCGCCTGTATGTGCCGGGCTACGGCATCGGCGAAGCCGCGGACACCGGCGGCCCACGCTCCACGCGCTATTGGATTGACCTAGGCTATGACGATGAAAATTGGGTCTCGTGGTCGCGGCAGGTAGACGTCTATTTGCTGGCCCCAGCACCGCCGCCCGATCAGATCGACTACCTGCTGCCCTGAACCCGCACCGCGAAGGATCGCCCGTGACCGCCTCTGCATCCTTATCCAAACGCGTCTACGTCGCCTACACCGGCGGCACCATCGGCATGGCCCACACGGCGCAGGGTTACGCGCCGCAGCGCGGTTATCTGGCACAGCAGATGGCCGCTCTCACAGAGTTTCAGCATCCAGACATACCAGCCACCACCCTACATGAATACGACACGCTGCTCGACTCAGCCAACATCAAACCGGCGCACTGGCTGCAAATCGCGGAGGACATCGCCGCCCACTACGCAGACTACGACGGATTCGTGGTGCTGCACGGCACGGATACCATGGCCTACACCGCGTCCGCGCTGGCCTTCATCCTGGAGAACCTGAATAAGCCCGTGATCCTAACCGGCTCGCAGATTCCGCTGGCGGCGCTGCGTAGTGATGGGCGGCGTAACCTCATTAATGCGCTGTTGATTGCGGCCAATACCGCCGTGCCGGAAGTCTGCGTGCTGTTTGGCAGCGGTTTGTATCGCGGCTGCCGCTCACAGAAGATCGACGCGGAAGCCTTGGACGCCTTCGCTTCACCGAACTACCCGCGCCTGGCCCGCATTGGCATCGACATCGAAATGCGCTGGGCCTTGATCCGCCGACCGGTCACGGAGGATGCGCCGCTGAGCCTGGCCCCAGTTGCACAGCCGGTGGTGGCGGTGCTGCGCCTGTTTCCCGGCATCACCACCGAGCTGCTGCGCAACGTGCTGCGCCCGCCGCTGCAAGGCTTAGTCCTGGAGGCCTACGGCGTGGGTAACGGCCCGGACGCCGCCCCCGGCTTCCT
>CAYWGJ010000041.1:0-19766 GCA_964457835.1 uncultured Anaerolineaceae bacterium | reverse complement strand
CATGCCACCCTGTCAAGGTGGAGATCGCGGGTTCGAATCCCGTCGCTCCCGATCCCAGACCAACCTTAATGGTTGGTCTTTGTGATTCTCACGGTCTACACACGGCTTTCATACCACAGCGAAACCCACTTGCCATGCAAAGGCCATTCAACGCAGTTATAGTAAGGTCGAAAGACGATGCCAACGGGTTTAATGGAGCACAGGCATGGACCGCGGACTACGGGTCGACCTACCTCAGCCAAAATACGCCGTGGGCACTACTGTCATGGCACTTATCGACCATAAACCGCGCTATGCCCGCGTCGATACCGCGCACCTCAACGCCCATATTGTCCTCGATGCTGAAGGTATTTTCATCTACGGGCGGCCTCGCTGGGAATACGAAGTCACGCTGTACAACGCCGATTTTCAGGCCACCACTTCCATGCTCATCGCGGAACGCACTATCCTAGCTGATGTAGAGACCGATCCTGATTCAGACTAAGCTGAGCAAAGGATAGTATTCCGTTCACAGGCGTTTCACGTAGGGTTGCTAATCTTTCAACAACGTGATCGCCCAGCAAAAATCATCGAGGTCCCTGCTGATGAGCCGTGCCGCAGCCCCAATGGCCTAACCTGCGCATCCTTTGGCCTTTCGTCCACATATCAACGGTCGGCCCATGATACTGCATCCACGCAGAACACCTAAGTCACAATGACCTGATCGCGCGCCGAAGTCCAGTTCACATATTGGGCCTGTTTCTGGACAAAGATCAAAGCCTCGTCCATGGTGTTAACATGGTGATACTGCTTGCCCGCCTGCTGTGCCGCCGTGGACGCCAGGAAACGCATCAGCTTGTCATTCGCGACGTAAACGATCCAAGACAGGTTGGGTTCCTGACGATACCCCACCGTGTTCAAACGCGACACACTTGGATGCTGCATTTCGTCAATGCGCCGTAGATCCATGATGAGAAAGACGGGCGGCGTAGCTTCACGGATCAAGGCCGTCAGATAGCTGTCTACTTCCGCTGACTCCTGCCCTTCTAGCTGCCGCGATACATGTGCGTAGATCACGCGATCAGGAACGTACCACTCAACGATATATGGCGCATCATTCATGAAATATCCCTTTAACTATGGTTGTTCTAACACACAATCTCAATTATATGCCTATTGCAGCCTTCCGTGCATGAAAATTTGTGCAGTTCCCAGGGCTGATGCATCACATAACAAAAGCGCAGACCGATTGTCGGCCTGCGCTTCCTGATTCAACTTCAGTCTGCTCAAAGCGGTTAGTCGCGGAAACCACCCGGTACTTCAGGCAGGGGCAGTGTATCCGCTGTTGAACGGAAGGTCTCGCCACCTGGCAAACCGCAGTCCGCAACGCAGCTCAAAGTCTTCGTCTCCTGATCGAAGAAGACCTTCGGCTGCCAACTGTAGGGAATCTGCACCTCAACACTAGCTTCTGGGTAAAAGGCACTGGTGACGCGGATGATGCTCTCATAGCGCAGTCCACCAGCGATCAAGGTCGCAAAACCATTCGGACCAGCGTTGTCGCTGCCGATATTGCGCCACTTATCGTTGGGCTGAAGGCGCTCGAAAGTGAATACATCACCGTTCTCAGCGCCACTGATGATGACGCGCTGCTTACGGATTACGCTGAAGCGTACCCAGGCTTCCGCATTGCCATTGACACGCAGCACGAAGTCACGGTCATTGTCCAGCTCAAACTTTGAACCGATCACAAACCACTTCTGCGGGCTGCCGTACTCGCCCTTACCGGGGCCGAAACTACGCGCTGCACGCCAGCCGTTCTGCCAGGGCTTGCCGCCGTGCTGGTTTGTGGTCACGCGGACGGTGTAGTCCCCATTAGGATCGATGTCGCGGAAGGTGGCAAAACCGTTAGGACCAGTCACCGCTTCAGCATTTGGACCGTTCTTGTTCTGAAGCCGGATTGTCCAGCCTTGCAGACCGAAGTCATAGTCACCGTTGTCATTGGCGTCGTTATCGGCGTCCATGAACACACGCACAACGACCTTGCGCTCAGGTCCGTCACTTGGCCGGAGCACGCTGCACGTAAAGGGTGCCAGCGATTCTTCGGTAGTCGGCTGCGGCACCAAGTTGCTGAAGTCGGTCGGGTTCACCACGGGTGCGGTGTAGATAAGCGCACCATTCTCCTCGATCTGTGGGTAAGTGCAGGCATCCGCCACGGACAGGATTTCGCTCAGGTAGCGCGCAGCATTCGGCGCAGCGTAGGACGACCCAGCTAAGACCGCCCCATTTTCGCCCGCAAAGGACACACCCGGCGCGCGGATGTTCCCATCCTGCGAGAAGGTCCAGGGGTTCACGGCATTGGTCACACCGGCACTGACAGCTACGGTTTCCGGCCAGACAGCGGGGGCCAAGGGGGTATTGCCCAGCCAGGGCGCAAAATTCCCGGCAGAAGCCACAGCCACTACCTGAAGCAGGCTCGCTTCACCAGCGCTCTCGGCCAGCAAGCCTTGCAAGTAACCACGCAGGCCACCCAACGGATTATCGTCCACCGCTTCGATCAGGTTGGCAAACACTTCTTCGACCGTAGTTTCACCGACGGTCTGTTCTTCGATCAGCTCAGCGATACCACCCGAACGCGGGAATTCGCAGCGGTCGCCACTAGCGCTGGCGCTACTCGTGCCGCCGCTGTGGGTCCAGACCAGGGTGCTTTCAGCGTCAAAAATCACCTGGAAGGCACTGTCCGGGAAGAAAGGTGTGCGTCCCAGTTGGCCGAAGTACTTGGGCGTAGCCGCCTCAAGCTGCGCGTTCGTCAGGCCGCCGCCGGTCAGCTTGTTCAGCGGACCAAAGGGCACGTAAGACGTGACTTCGTTGTTATTGATGTAGCCGAAATGCGCCGTGAAGGTGCCATCCCCGTTATCGGCCACACATTCCAGCACACCCTTCACAATCTCCGGCGGACTGCTGTAAGCATACGGCTCATCGCAGAACTCAGTCGTGATCGGAATTTCAAAGTCGTAGGTGGCTTCAAATTCGCTCTCTTCTTCGCTGGACACTTCGAAACCGACCGCCTGGCCGTTGATTTCCCAAATGAGCAAATTACCGTCGAAAGGTACCTGGAAGGCGCTGTCCGGGAAGGCCCCCACCTGACCAGGCGTGAAGTAGGTCGGTGTCACAGCCTCAGCAACGTCAGCGGACAAGCCCAGGTTCAACAGATAGTTATTCTCACTGGGCAGTTCGACGATGATCTCGGCATTGGGGTTGAAGTAATTGAAGTGCGCCAAATACTGCCCTTCGCCCACTTCCTGAATACAATCCGCCTGCGGCTGGATCGGTTCCGGGTCCAACGCCTGCGACTCAGCGGCGTTCACTTCTTCGATCAGGTCCAGCACATTGACGCCAGTTGCAGGGTCTTCACAGTTCACCACGCCAAAGCTGAGGTTCAACACAACAGCAGTCGGCTGATTGTTGGACTCAGCAGCAGCGCGGATGCCGTCAATCAAGGCCTCGAGCTGTGGCAGCAGGTTACCCACCTGATAGCCGATACCGGCTGCACCGATGTCGAGCGTCAGTACTTCAACGTTGGTATTGGGATAGGTATCCAGCGTGTTTTGAAGCACTTCCAGCACCTTAGTCCCGTGCGAGCGGGACGGATCATCAGCGGGGTTGCTGAAGTCATCCACAACGACGATTTTTACAGCGACATCCCCATAGCCAATGGTGCCCTCGACGTTACCTAACAGGCTCCCCACCCATTCGGCAGTAATCTGGCTATTGGCAATGGTGTCTACCTCGGCAGCCAAGTCCACACCATCCAGGCCAAAAGTAGCAAAACCCAGGCCGAAGGTCTGAAAACCCAGGCCGAAAGTCTCAAAGCCCAAGCCGAAAGTCTCAAAACCCAGGCCGAAGGTCTCAAAGCCCAGACCAAAAGTTGCGAAGCCCTGCCCACCGATCTGATTCGGTGTCAGCAGACAGTCATCACTAACCGGGACCGGTTCATCGGCTTGAACGGAAACGGGGTTGAAACTTACAAGCGCCAGCACAGCAAGAGTCAGCAGCACCGCACCACGCCAATACTGCTGTCGAAGCAATATAGAAACTTCACTTATCATTGTTCTTACTCCCTCATTTAACGGACGGTATGTCCACTACGGATGCTGCTGTATATATGTGACTCAAGGTCTTACAAATTCAAGACACTTGGACTATAGTGTATTACGTTACGCACAGTCAATAAACGCAAGACAAACTTCGGTGATTTTTTACTGATTTTATAATTAGGGGTATATTCGTGATACGACATTGCAGGATCATGGAGCTTACCGGTGCCGGGCCGCCCCTGTGCCACCCACAGAACACAAACGCTTACGTCGCCGCGCTGCCCGTCAGCCCTGAAGCGACTCAATGAAGGACTTACACATCATGGACATGCAGGGATTGTTTGGCGGTCGCTACCATCTAGAACGCGAACTAGGGGCTGGGGCCATGGGGGCGGTTTATCGGGCTTACGACCCACTCAGCGGCCAATACGTCGCGCTCAAGCGCGTGCTCACTGATCCAGAAAAACTGGGGCTGATGTTCAGTGTCAATCAGAGTGGGTCGTATTCTGTAGGCGTCGCCCTAGCCAATGAGTTTCAACTACTGGCCTCGCTGCACCACCCGCACGTCATTCGTGTCCTGGACTACGGCTTCGATCACGACAAACAACCCTTCTTCACCATGACCCTCATTGACCAACCGCGCACCATCACCGATATGGGACAAGGACGCTCAGAACGTGTACAAGTGCGCCTGGTAGTGGAACTGCTGCAAGCCCTGGCCTATTTGCATCGACGCGGGGTAATCCACCGTGACCTCAAGCCTGATAATGCCCTCACTGACGCACAGGGGGCGGTCAAAGTACTGGACTTCGGTCTGGCCGTGCTGCATGAAGACTATGAAGAAGATGAGGAGGGTCGTGTCTTCGGCACCCTACCTTATATGGCCCCTGAAACCCTTCACGGTGGTGAGCCAAGTGTCCAGACTGATCTGTACGCTGCGGGGGTCATCGCCTATGAAATTTTTGCCGGTCAGCACCCCTTTGACCTCAGCAGTGCGGCTAAGCTGGTCAATGCCATCCTCACACAAATGCCCGACATTGACCAGCTCGACTGTGCGCCTGGTGTTACAGCCGTGGTCGCCCGCCTGCTTGCCAAAGACCCCGCCGACCGCTACCACAGTGCTTACGACGCCATTGATGACTTGGCTGCCGCTGTCAGCTTTCCCATCCCACAAGAAACGGACTCCATCCGTGAAAGCTACCTTGAATCAGCGCGCTTCATCGGGCGTGAAGCGGAAATGCAGCAGCTCATGGCCGCGCTCAAAAATACAGCCACCCATCGTGAAACAGGCAGCACCTGGCTCATCAGTGGGGAGAGTGGGGTAGGTAAGTCCCGCCTGCTGGATGAGTTGGGCACGCAGGCCCTGGTGCGCGGCGTTATCGTACTGCGAGGACAAGGCGTACCGGGCGGCGGTTTGCCTTATCAACTGTGGCGCGAGCCGCTGCGTCGCTTGGCTCTGATGGTTCCCCCTACGGACCTGGAGGCCGGCATTCTGAAAGCCATCATCCCTGACATTGAATCCCTCCTAGGACGCCAAGTCCCCGATGCGGCTGAAATCGAAGGGGATAACCAGGGACGCCGTTTGATCGGAACTGTCACCAGTCTATTCCAACGTGCCGCACAGCCGATCCTACTCATACTCGAAGACCTGCAATGGGCTGAGGAAAGCCTGCCTCTCGTCAACCACATCAACACCCAAACCACCGACCTACCGCTCATGATCGTAGGCAGTTACCGTGACGACGAACGCCCAGACCTCCCCAACACCCTGCCAGGCATGACCCCACTGTCGATCAAACGACTGGGCGCTGACGACGTTGCCCAACTCAGCGAGTCCATGCTGGGTAATGTTGCCAAACGCGCCGACTTACAAGCGCTGCTAATGCGTGAAACCGAGGGCAACGTCTATTTCCTGGTGGAGGTGGTGCGTGCGCTGGCCGAAGAAGCCGGTCAACTTAATCGCATCGCACAGGCGGAACTGCCTGAAGCGGTCATGGCGGGTGGGGTCACGCGCATCTTGCAGCGACGACTCAAGCGTGTGCCCGAAACAGCGCGTGCCCTGCTGAACTTCGCAGCACTGGCCGGACGTTTACTAGACTTGGATGTATTGACCCGCTTGGGCAAAGGCCAAGACCTGGACGCCTGGCTAGACACCTGCGCCAACTGCGCGGTAATCGAATGGCGTGACGACTCCTGGCAGTTTGCCCACGACAAACTGCGCACGACGGCTGTCGATGGCATTGGACTAGGACAGCGCCGTGCCCTCTACGCCGAACTGGCTGAAGCCTACGAACGCGTTCACGCCGTGGAACCCGCTCGCGCCGCCGTCTTGGCGGACTATTGGCAGCAGGCCGAACGTCCCGACAAAGAGCTGGACTATCGCCGCGTCGCAGGCGATCGCGCTTTAGCCGTCAGCGCATTGAACGAGGCAGCCCGGCACTTCCGGCGGGCACTGGCTCTACTGCCAGACGGCCTACAGGCGGGTGACGACCCCGAAGGCCGCCTGCACGCTGAACTACTTGTGCGCCTGGGTGAGGTGCTAAACTATACAGCCGATTTAGCCGAGGCTCAGGTCGCACTGGAGTCAGCCCAGAACATTTATCAGCATGCCGCCGATGAAGTAGGCCTGGCGCACACAGCGCTGCATCTAGCTCAAACCGCCCTACTGCGTGGAGATTATGCAGCAGCTCTAAACGATGCTGAAGACAGCCTCGCACGCAGTCGGCGCACCAACGATGCACGCGGCCAAGCCCTGGCGTTGAACCGCCTAGCACGTATCAAGTCCATGCAAGGGGACTTTATACAAGCAGACGTCTGGGGCCGTGAAAGCCTAGACATCAGCCGCCGCATTGGGGACCACATCAGTATCGCACGGGTGAGCAACAACCTCGGCTCAGTAGCTCAGGCCTTGGGACAATTCGACGCGGCCCGCCGCTATCTGGAGGAAACGCTGACGATCTGCCGCGAACTGGGTGAACAGCGCAGCGTCGGGGCAGCCCTGCTGAACTTGGGATCAGTCGCGGGCGCATCCGGGGATTTAGCCTTGGCACGTCAGCGCTTTGAGGAAAGCCGCACCATCTTCAGCGCCATCGGGGAACGGGTCGGCGTGGCTATGGCGCTCAGTAACCTGGGCTTTGTGGCGACTCTTCAGCATGACTACCCACAAGCCAGCGCTTACCTGGAAGAAAGCCTAACGCGCAACGAGGCCATTGGCAACAGACAAGGTGCAGCTAACGCTATGCTGAACCTGGGCCATGTCGCGAAGGCACAAGGGCAGATGGTCGTAGCGCAAGATTACTATCACCGGGCACTGGAACGCGCCCACGCGCTGCAAGCGGTGCCGCTCATGCTGGAAGCGCTGATTGGTGTGGCGGAACTGCACACGGACGCTAATGCTGCCGCACGCTGGGTTGGGCTGGTGTTGGCACATCCTGCCGTCACGCAGGAAACGCGCGCCATGGCGGAAGCACTCAAGGCCGCCCTCACCGAAGACCTGGACGAAGCCGTGCTAGAAACACTCGTACAAGCTGGGATCGCGCTAGACCTGGAGCAGGCAGTGCAGGCAGTGATTGACACCTAAGATGACCCAAGTATGAAAACCGTCTGACAGCTCCCGAACGCCTTCAGCCGCTTAAGTTGGTTGTCAACCCTAATCGCGCATCCAGCGATAAAGCGACTCTTGGCGCGCGCGGGCTTCGGCGTAACGCTGCACATCGGCTGCGATGGGCGGGGTGACGTCCAGCAGCGGCGGTGCATAGTCTTCCAGCGCTTGTCTATCCAGATGCGCCAGAGCCAGCACAGCCGCCCCACGTGCCGTTACCTCGGCTACATCTATCCGGTGAATGGGACGCGCCAGCGCGCTGGCAACTGCCTGGGTCCAGGCCAGGGAATGCGTCAATAAGCCGCCACTGCCCATGAGCGTCACCGGCATCTGCTCAGGATGACCCAGCAGACGCCCTGCTAACAGCGACAGGCGCAGCGCCACACCATCCATCACTGCCTGCGCCAGGTCCAACCGCGACGTACTCAAGCGTAGGCCGCTGAGCGCACCCACTGCGCTTGCGTACCAGCCGGGACTGCGTTCCCCTGCCAGCAGTGGCAGCAAGTCCAACCCGTGCTTCATCGCCTCACGGGTATACAGCACCCCTTCAATGTCACCGGGATGCAGTTTGAGTAGATCGAGCATCCAGTTCCAGACATTGCCGCCCTCACTGGTCGCCCCACCGATCAAATGCAGCGGCCCCGTAACTCGATAGCCCCACATCCCTACCGGAACCGGCGGCACCTCAGGACCAGGCACCACCTGCCGCAGCGCTGCCGTCGTGCCGATACTCAGTGCTGCGCGATCCAGAGTCACCGCACCGCTGCCAACGTTGGCCGCCGCCCCATCCCCGATAGGCAGGTAAAACGGCAGGGCGTGCAGCCGCGGCCAGCGCTTAGCGTAGTTATCCCGCAGGCCCACGCGCGGTGCATCATGATCCGCCAAAGGCGCGAAGTCCTGTGTCGTCAGGCCCAATAGACCCAGCATCTGCGTATCCCAGCACACGCGCTGACGGTTCAGCAGCCCAGACCAAGATGCCATAGACAGGCTCCAAGCTGGGCCGTCACGCAGCCAGCGCCCGATACAGTACCCGCCGATGTCCACCCACTGTCGCACCTGTGCCACGCGCTTAGGCGACTTTCTTTGAAGCCAGTGCAAACGCAGCGGCAGATACGCTGTGTGCGGCGGGCAGCCAGTCCGCTGATGCACAGCCTCCGCGTCCAGGTCAGCATACAAGGAGTCAAGCAGGTCCGCGCCACGTGTATCGGCATAGGTATACAGCGGCGTAATAGCGCGCCCACTGGAATCGATACCACTCACACTGCCCGCAAACGCGGCCAAAGCCACAGCCCGCAAGTCACATGCCGCCGGGTGGGTCAGCACCTCGTCGATACAATCATCGACCATATGGCAAAGCAGCTCCGGCAGGGCTTCTGCACCACCATCTTCCGTGTAATGAAACTGGTACTTGCGGCGCGCCAAGGCCCCATCAATTGGACGCGCCAAATCATCAAAGAGCAGGGCACGCACCGATGAACTCCCTATGTCTATTGCCAGAACACTCATGAGGCACGCACCCGGTAGAGCTGTTCGCCTGCTTTGGGAACATAAAGCAGGCCTTCGGACTCGCGACCCTGCCAATCTGCCGGGTTAATGCTGGCCGGGTCCAGATAGCCCAGGTTGAGCCGCTCGCAATCTTCACGCGAAATGGAGGTTGCCAAGGTTACCCGAATACGCGCGCGCTCTACGCCATCGACGTAAGTGCCGCTGCCACGCAGATGCGTCCCATGAGCCAGCACACCTAAGGGCAGATGTTGAAAGCGCGCCCACTGCTTGAGGTAGTAATCACGGACGTGGTAGCCCGCTTCGTAAATGCCCTCGCCGTGCACATGGCTCACCACACTAAGCTGTGGCGCGTAAATAATCAGCTCCCCCCCATCGGCGACGACCGGTTCCAGCTTGTACATCGCCTTGGCCGCCGTCCACAACTCGTCATACATGGGCGGCGCAGCACTGAGCACCCGCTGATACTGCCGCGGCGCCCACACGATATGCCGCGCAGCAGAGAGGTCAGCCGCCGCCCGCCAGGCACTCAGATGATCGCCGACGAAGACTCCTGCCAGACCGTCACCAGCAACGACTAGGCTTACCAGCGTGATGGGCGTGGGAAGCAGTTCAGCCGCCGCATGGATCATCTGGCGCACGGGGGTTTCGGCAAAGCCAATCACGTCCATAACGGTCATGAGCGCCCCCAGCCAATGCGTAACGTTAATCATGTCCGCGACGCTGATGCCCGGAAACAGATACTTCGCCCCACCGCTGAAACCGACGACTTCATGCGGAAAGGTCGGCCCTAGAATGAGGATGTGGTCAGCCTCTAACGCCATGCGATTGAGCTGCACATTCACATCACCGCCCAACGAGGGATGCCAGACTGCCCCAGCTATAGCCTTGATCTGCTCAACGGGCAGCAGGCCAATGCTGGTGATCTGCTCCGGGTCCCACCACGCATGATTGTGCAGGCCGACGTGTTTGTAAGTCGTAGCACGCTCTTCTGGGCTGATCCCCACCAGGCGAAGCAGCGCAGGTTCATCCAGCGGCGGATGCGTGCCCAGCGCTACCATAAAATCCAAGCGAGCCGCGTCGCTCAGTTGGTGTGTCACTATGCGAAAAAGCATTGGCAGCGGCACGGTGCGCGTGTGGTCCGGGATCAAGACCAGCACACGCTGTCCGCTGAAAATTCCCGCTAAGCCCTGCGATAATGTCGCCTCAACTTGTGCGGATGTCAGCAGTGCAGTGGGTGGCGCAGTAACTTGTGCAGAGATCATATACCGACCTTTCACCTTCAAGCCGTCAGCGATTAATTGTACCGCCATTGTGTACACACGAAATTATCAAATGGCGGTTTAGGAATTCTGTCACAATGTTGCGCACAAACAGCTTGGCACGCTACTATGTGAAGCAAGGTCTCTTATACGGGACCCACAAACCATGTGGAGATATTTATTTATGGCAACCCCAGTGACGATCCCATCGCTGCTGCTCAAGCAGCTCTACAATTTTGGCAGCCTGGAAAACCACGATGACAGCGTGCAGTTCACGCTGAAAAACCGTCTGACCGACACCACAGTACGGCGGTTAGTCGCAGTGCGCATCAACAGTGAACCTGTGGACAAAAGCGCCGTTACCATTGACTTGGGTGAGGGTGTTTTCATTCACACCAAGCCAGACACCACGAATCCGCCCTCTTTCGAGATGCCCCTCGGCAAAGTGCTGCGCTTCAAATTGAACATCCCAGCGCTTGAAGAAGGCAAACACGCCATTGAGGTGGTCTTTGACTCAGAAGAGTTTGGTGAGCTGGTCATCAGCGTGCAGGATTCTATCGCTGGGCGCGGGGATCATCTAACGCGCGTGCCCCGTAGTGATGACGACGACTATACCAGCGAGGCCATCGGTGCCCGCCAAGACTTCGCGCGTGAGTTCACCGGCACGCAGCCGGAACACATCTTCAAATACTCCATTGACCCCGCTGTGACCAAAGGCAATATTGAATTGTTTAGCGGCGTAGCACAAATCCCACTAGGGTTTGCGGGGCCAATCTGGATACGTGGCGAGCACGCTCAAGGTGACTTCCTGGTGCCACTGGCGACCACAGAAGGTACTTTGGTCGCTTCCTACAATCGCGGGATTAAAGTCATCAACATGAGCGGCGGCGTGCGCACCACAGTAGTCAGTGATGCCATGCAGCGTGCGCCTGTTTTTGTGTTTGCCAATGCCCTTGATGCGCGCGAGTTCGTCAAGTGGGTGGAGCAGAACATGCAGGAAATCCGCGAGCATGCCGAAGCGACTTCCTCAATAGCGAAGCTGCTCTACATTGACCCCTATCTGACTAACAAATTCGTTTACCTGCGCTTCAACTTCCTCACCGGGGATGCTGCCGGACAGAACATGGTGGGACGCGCCACCTTCGCCGCGTGCAGTTGGATCATCGACCAATACGAAGGCATCAGACACTTCTACCTGGAATCCAACTTCGCTACCGACAAAAAAGCCTCTCAAGTGAACATCATGCACACGCGCGGTAAGCGTGTTACCGCTGAAGTAGTCATCCCGCGCGAAGTACTCAACCAGGTGATGCGCGTGGAGCCGGAAGACCTGCACAATCACTCGCGCGTAGCCACCATAGGTGCCTTCTTAAGCGGAGCCAACAACAACGGCGCGCATTCCCCCAATGCCATTACTGCAATATTCATCGCCACCGGCCAAGACGTCGCCAACGTCTCAGAGTCCTCAGCGGGCCTGCTCTACACCGAGATGAACGCAGACGGCAGCCTTTACGTATCGCTGACGATCCCGTCACTTATCGTAGCAAGCTATGGCGGCGGCACTGGTCTGCCCACCCAACGCGAATGCTTGGAAATCATGGGATGCTACGGCAAGGGCAAAGTGCACAAACTAGCCGAGATCATCGCCGGAGTAGCGCTGGCCGGCGAAATCTCGCTGGGTTCCGCCATTGCATCCTCGGACTGGGTATCCTCACACGAGAAGTACGGGCGCAACCGTTAATCTGCTTGCGCGATATCAGGGGCCTGCGCGGACCGGTAGGCCCCAATCTGGGCGACATCCAAGGCAAACGATCCCGCCTGCTTGTCTGAAATAATGAAGCCCATACGCACAATACGGCGGTTGTCCAGCGGTGGCGCGCCTGTCAGCGTGACGCCAAAGCTGGTAGCTTGCAGCGCGTTGAAAGGCACATAGATCGTCTGCCAGTGGTCCGCTTGTGTTTCGAATACGTAGCGATAAGATGCCCCCACGGGTGCATCGCGCAGATCGAGGCCGTAACGCTGACCGTCACCACGCAGCCGCAGCCACACGCCGACGTAATCGCTCAGGTCAGCGCGCACATTTACACGCACCGAGCTAAAACCGCCGTTATTCTCCAGGGACAACGTGCCACTGAAACGGGCTGTACCGTCATCACCGGCTGCCCACGTTCCTGCTGACACGCCGCCCATCACGCCATCGTCCACAATATACCAAAGGTCCGCCATTTCAGGCTGGCGAAAATCGATCAACACATCCATATCATCGACGTGGGGCAAAGCGGCCTCCGAGGAGTCTAAAGCAGTAGGCAATGCTGAAGCGATCAATGCCAACATCCAGAAAATGATTTCCATTACGATTTCTCCAAAACTTCAACACATTATATAAGATAGACTCTGGGTATTGGCCCGCGATGATTGCCGGGTGATACTTGCACGAATCGCATTTCAGTACCATGCTCAGCATAGCTTTCGCGCAAAAGGATTATGACCATGCCCTTTTTCGATATGTCCCTAGAACAGCTCCAAACCTATGAGCCACCGCGCCATGAACCATCGGACTTCGACAGCTTCTGGGCGGCGACACTCAAAGCCGCTCGTCAACATCCTTTGAACCCGGTCTTTGATAAGGTTAATGTGGGCCTGCCCCTTATTGACGTGTATGACCTCACGTTCAGCGGTTACAGTGGTCAGCGGATCAAGGGCTGGTATCTGCGGCCAACAGACGTTCCCGAAGCGCTGCCAGCCGTTGTGCGCTATATCGGTTACGGCGGTGGGCGTGGTTTTCCGCATAACTGGTTAACTTGGCCCAATGCGGGTTACGCCGTGCTGGTGATGGACACACGCGGCCAGGGCAGTGCCTGGAGTCAAGGCGACACCGCCGATCTGCCCGACGGTGCCAACCCCGCGCTCCCAGGGTTTATGACACAGGGCATCCTCACGCCGGAGACCTACTACTATCGCCGTCTCTACACCGACGCTGCCCGCGCTATTGAAGCCGTTCGCTCGCGTGAGGACGTAGACAGCGCACGGGTAGCGGTCCATGGCGGCAGCCAGGGCGGTGGCATAGCACTCGCGGCGGCGGGCCTGGTGCCAGATATAGCAGCCGTACTGGCCGACGTGCCTTTCCTATGCCACTTCCGGCGGGCAGTAGGACTCACCAACGCCTATCCGTATCAGGAGATCAGCGACTACCTAGCCACGCACCGTGACCAAGCCGAAGTCGTCTTGCATACCCTGGACTATTTCGACGGCCTGTATTTTGCAGCCCGAATTCAAGCCCCGTCCCTGTTCAGCGTAGGGCTAATGGACATGACCTGCCCACCATCCACGGTATACGCGGCCTACAACAGCATCCCGGCTGACGTGAGCAAGGACATCAAGGTCTATCCATTCAATGAGCATGAGGGCGGCGGTGACCACCAAGTCATCGAACAGCTTCAGTTCCTACATGATTTGTGGGGCGGCTGAGCAGTGCAGGCAGTACCCACGCTCAGGAGATAAAAGCAGCCAACACCTAGGCTTTCGCTTTGCCAGCGGATAAGGTATAACGAGAACGTCAAATGGCAGATTATCCAATGGACCTATGGCGGATAGGCAATCTCACCCAACCCCACCCGCACAGCAGCGGCCTCGCAGCCCGCGCAGCGGACAGGTCTCCAGTGTACAGATCACCTTCGCAGTGATTCTAGCGGTTGGCCTCATTCTGGCGATCAACTTCAGCAGCCGCATCAGTGTGGGCCAACCGCTCATGGAAGCCTATGACAGCATCCAAACCGAAATCGTGGACCTGGAACGCGAACAAGCCACCTTGATTGCCGAACGCGATTACGCACGCAGTGACGCCTATGTCGAAGAGTGGGCACGCGATGATGGCAAGATGATCCGTCCAGGTGAAAAACTCGTAATCCCCGTGCCGTCTGGAATTATCGTTAACGCCACACCTACCCCGATCCCACAAGCGGCATTCAACGCGGGCGTTGATGAACCAGCTCCTTGGCAACTGTGGTGGGCGATGTTCTTCGACTCCCCCCCGCCCAATAACGTGGATACGCCATGAAGCCTCGCAAATGCGCAGGAGTCCAATGATATGAAAACACCGCGCCTGATCGTCCTCTCAACCCTGATTCTGCTGTGGTTTGCGGGGAACTTTGTCGGCCAAGTACAGCGCGCCGCAGCCCAGGAAGACCTCATCAGCATCAGCGTCAATGCGGGCTTCGATGGGCGCTTCCGGCCTGATATGTGGCTGCCACTCAACGTCAGCATCACCAACAACGGCGACCCCCTAGAAGGCTACTTGGCGGTACGACCACAACGCAGCAGCGGCTTGGTCAGCAGCTTCACCACCCCCATTAGTTTGCCCAGCGGTGCACGCCAGAGCGCTTTCCTCTACACGACGATGCGCAGCTTTGGCACCTCGATCACCGTGGAACTCTTCGATGACAACGACCGGTTAATCAGCGACCTTGAAGTGCCCTTACGTCAGCTGGCCCCCCGTGATCGCGTGCACATCATCGTGACGAATGCCAACAGCAGCAGTATCGACTTTACCGACATCAGCACCGCCGGGCAGCAAGCCGCACAGGTGAACTGGTTCCCGGCCAACATCCCGGACCACAGCGCCGCCTTGCACGCCGCTAACACAATAGTCTTCAGCGACGTGGACAGCGGTACGCTGACTCCAGCTCAACGCGACGCCATCACCGCGTGGGTGGCTCAAGGTGGGCACCTGATTATTACCGGTGGGGCCAGTTGGCAACCCACCGCCGCTGCGTTCCGCGAAGTGCTGCCGCTGGTCCCGGATGCCAGCGAAACGGTCAATGAGGTCACAGAAATCGCACGGCTGGCCGGGGATTACAGCACTGATTTCACAGGCGCATACACCGCAGCATCAGGCCGCCTCAGCGACGACGCCGAGGTGCTGGCACAGGCCGGTGATCTGCCCCTGCTAGTCCGCCGCAGTTTGGGCAGCGGCACCGTCGATTACCTGGCGCTGGACCCATCGCTGGAACCGCTGCGAGACTGGGCACAACTTCGTGCGCTGTGGTTCACCCTGTTAACCAGCGTGGACCCACGTCCAGCTTGGACGTATAACGCCTTAGACGCTGCGCAACCGACCAACAGCCTGGAAATTCTGCCCGGTGTCAATGCCCTGCCAGAGATCATGGCAATGGTGTTATTCCTAGGAGCCTACGTGCTGATCGTCGGCCCGCTAAACTACCTGGTCCTCAGCCGCTTTAACCGCCGTGAGCTGGCGTGGTTCACCATTCCGCTGTTCATCAGTATCTTCAGCGTCATGGCCTGGGTCACCGGCTTCAACCTGCGGGGCAGTGAAGTGATCCTCAGTCGGCTGACAGTCGTGCAGTCCTGGCCTACAAGTGAAAGCGCACAGCAGCATCAGTACATCGGCCTGTTAGCCCCTCGGCGCGGCAGTTACAACTTGTCCTTACCTGATGACCGTACCCTGCGCCCAATCACTGATGAGCAGCAGGCAGCACTCAGCATCAACGGCAGCGCTGCCATCACCATCAACCAAACAACCCGATTTGAAGCGCTGGATTTCCCCGTAGATGCCAGCTTCGTAGCTGGCTTCGCCACGGTGAGCACAACCGAAAGACCGGACATCAGCGGCAGTGTCACCGTAGCCCTTGGCCCAAGCAATGAGCTGATAACCATGCGTGGCAGCATCCGCAATGACAGCGGCGAAACACTGTTTGATCCCGTGCTGCTGGCCGCCAACCAAGTCGTGCGGCTGGGTGGTATGCTGGAGCCAGGCAGTGTGCGCCCCTTTAACCACTCCCAACGCCGTAGAGAAGATAACGTCGCAGCAGCATCCCCCATCGAATACAGCATCGGCAGTTCCGGCACGGCCAATACGGGTTTCCGGGCGTATCAGCCGGCCTTTACTGGCATCTGGCAAAGCGCCGCCGACATCCTGGGCAGAGACACCCTGAGCACCGGTCGTTTCGGCATCACCCAAGCAGATGAAACCGAGCAAGAACTACTGCGCCGTGAAGAACTACTGCGTACTATCATGGCCGATCAGCTCGACTCTACAGCGCGCGCAGACCGTGTGTACTTAGCCGCCTGGAGCCAGAACGCAGGGAGCGAAGAAAACTTGGGCGGCGTACCCTGGCGTCCTGTGGACAGCACCCTCTATCTGGTCGAGCTGAACGTTGAGCAGAATTTGAGCGGCAGCAGCGCTCTGCACATCGTGCGACCAGAGCATTTTTCCTGGACGGCGGTTGAACGCGAGAATTTCGGCAATGTCACCCCCACCAATGCCACCCTCTTTTCAGAAGGCAGCGTCGTGTTCCGCTTCACCCCCAACGCGGCGCATCAACTACGTGAGGTAAACGCGCTGACTTTGATCTTCGAACGTGAAAGCGGCACCTTGCGCGAAGCAGAAATCAGCCTGTGGAACTGGGAAAAGGCTGCGTGGGAGGCCATTACAATCAACACAGAGCGCATTGACGTGCGCACACCACAGCGCTTTATCGGTCCACGCAACGCCGTACAGCTCCGCCTGACACGCAGCACAACAAGCGGGCAATTGGCAATACGCCGTATCGCGTT
Organism: uncultured Anaerolineaceae bacterium; assembly: GCA_964457835.1. GTDB lineage: Bacteria > Chloroflexota > Anaerolineae > Aggregatilineales > Phototrophicaceae > CAYWGJ01. The sequence goes on along the minus strand of CAYWGJ010000041.1, from coordinate 2,754 downwards.
CGAACAGCGTGGGCGCTTATAAGCAAGACCACGATTGACACTTGGCACAACGCAACAGCATCACTATAATGCAAGTCCTTTCGGTAAAGTGTGAGCATAATCCGCGCCTCTTTTGATGGAGGCGCGACGGGCTATTTAAGGACAGTGTGCGATGAAGGTTATCCTGCTTGATTACGTGTATAAACACGGCGTCGCCGGCGAAGTCATTGACGTCGCAGACGGTTTCGCCCGCAATTTCTTGATCCCCAAAGGGCTGGCGGTAAAAGCGACCCCCGGCGAACTGAAACGGGCCTCCAAGCTGCGAGAGCAGGCCGCCGCTAAACGCGCTGCGTTGGAACAGCGGATGAACGAACTGGCCCTCCACATCAATGGCGTGGAACTAGTGTTTGGCCGCCGTGCAGCAGTCACTGGCAAACTCTTCGGTTCGGTGACGACCCAAGAAATCGCCGATCAGCTCATGGAGGCAACTGGTGTGGACATCAACCGCCGCCGCATCAGCCAACAGTCCATCCGCGAAATCGGTACCCATGACGTGCCCGTGCGCCTGGGTTCGGAAATCTCGCCCATTCTGAAAGTCACGGTTGTGCGTGAAGACGAGCTGGCTGAGTATTTGGCCGCTAAGGAACAGGGTAACGCATCAGAAGATGGTGAGAACCTCGATGATGACAGTGACGGCCTTGGGTCGGCTGTGGACGCTTTGGTGGGTTCCCTGCTCGTTGAAACCGATGCTGCCTATGACGATGCGCCATCGGCAGGCGAGACAGACGACTAAACCTGCTGTTCAAAGAAGCCGTACAGGGTGGCATTGCTGCCACCCTCATACTCTCCCCTGTTTCCCCTTAGTAGCCCAGGCACGTCACGGATGGATACCTTTTCACTAGGGCAGTCACTTCGGGACGCGCGAACCGCCCGTGAGCTGACGCTTGAAGAAGCTGAAGCTGCTTTGAAGATACGCAGTACAATTCTGGCGTCTTTTGAGCAGGGTGACTTCAATGTGCCGGGGGCATCACCCGTGCAGGTGAAAGGCTTTCTGCGTAATTACGCCCGGTACTTGGGGCTGGACGAAGACCTGGCCGTGCAGCAATACACCGCAGCCATCGAAGGAAGTGCACGCCGCAGACGCCGCCAACGCCCCACGACCCCCCCATCAGCGCATACTGCCGCCTCAACGCCGATCACATACAGCACACGCCCTGCCAGTGAACCCAACAAAGGCAGTTTGAATACCACGCAACGCAGCAGCAGCGGCGGGCTGCTGCGCAACCTTTTGTTCTTGATCGTGGGCGTAGGCGCAGTCGCGGTCATCATACTCGTGACCAACCAACTCGTTGGCCTACCACTGCCAGGCCTAGGCGGAACAGTCTCGCAAAATGCGACCCCCAGCCCGACCAGCAGTGATGTCACAGCGCAGCTTCCCACCCTGACGGTTACGCCCACAACAATCCCCCTGAGTGCAGGAACCGCGACCCTCATTCCGCGCAGCCCGCAAAATTATCAAGAAGAAGCCCTGCTCGTCACAGTCGAGTTTCATCAACGCGCCTGGGTACGCATCCAGACTGACGGGACGGAAGTATTCGCGGGCCTCGTCGCGCCGCGTGAGCTGATCGCTGAATACGCTGCTGAACGCGAGATCGTCGTGGATGCTAGCAATGCAGCGGCCCTGCTGGTGACTTACAATGGTCAGCCCCAGAATAGTTATGGTCCGCGCGGCCAGGGTGTGCGCATCACCTACCGCCCAGACGACAACGTCATAGTAGACTACACCGGCACAGTGCAGAATGACGTCGCAGCCATCGCCAGTCCTGCACCGCCCATAAGCCTACCAACCCTACCGGGCACACAAGGTGAAGACAACCGCCCCACCCCTGACCCCGCGGCACCCACGCAACTCCCGATATTAGGTGCCACGAGCACCCCACAGTCCTCCGCAACGCCCACGATCACCGCCCCACCGAACTTGGAAACCAGTGTCGGTCAAGCAGAACCGGCAGCTACCACCACGCCATCCACCGCAGATCAAGGTGCAGCAGTCACTGCAACAGGTACCAATGCACCGAACACTGACACCCCGACCGCGGCCCCTGTATCCCCCTTAGAAACGCCTACGCCAACCGCCATCCTGCCACCGCGCATCACACAAACAGGCCTGCTACCCACCAAACCCGCGCCCTGAGTGTGGTATAGTTGTCGCGATCGTTTGAGTTGACACGGGACACCCATGAGTCGCAAGAAGAACAACCGCAAGCAATCTACGCTGAAGGACCGCTATTTCCTGCTCAGCCTGGGCTGCTCCAAGAATACCGTCGATTCCGAAAGCATCGCCCAAGTGCTGGGCCAGAACGGAATGCAGGGCGTCGGTGACCCAGCACAGGCTGAAGTACTCATTGTGAATACCTGCGGTTTTATCGACGCTGCTAAGCAGGAATCGATTGACGCGCTGAGTGAGTTGGTCGAAATGAAGCGCGATAATCAGATGGTCATTGCCGCCGGATGCTTGTCACAGCGCTATGGTAACGACCTCGTGCAGCACGTCCCTGGCCTGGATGGAGTCATCGGCACGCGGCGCTGGATGGACATCTTTGACCTCATCAGCCGCCTACGCACCCGCAAACACCCAGAGCCGATGTATCACCTTCCCACAGACGCCCAGGTTGTCGGCTTGGACGAGCGCGGCGTGCTGCGTGCCAGCATCCAGGGGGCCAGCGCCTACCTGAAAATCGCCGACGGCTGCCGCCGCCCCTGCGCCTTCTGCGC
>CAYWGJ010000040.1:0-20327 GCA_964457835.1 uncultured Anaerolineaceae bacterium | reverse complement strand
CGCGGCGTAAAACAAGCGGCTGGGCGCGTCCGGCAGATGCCAGGCCAGCCGCAGCGTACCGGACTGCGCGTCCCAGTCCGCACCGCTGAGCTGCACACCGTTGGCGAAAGTGCGCGCTGTGTCTAACGTGGGCACCTCCGGCAGGCGCAGCGACTCCAGGGTCAACACGGCAGCAGCATACACGCCCTCCCGTGCCCGGACCCGCTGCACGTCGTCCAGCGGCCCATATGCGGACTCCGCCGCTGAACCAACCGCATCCGGCGTGACCAACAGCGCAAAGTCCCCGGCAGGCTGTACGAGCAGCGCGCCATCAGCGGGCAGAGTGCGCACACAGCGCGCCGAATCGCGCAGCATCACCGGCCAGCGCGCCGCCTCCACGTCAAAGGCAACCGCCTGCCCACGGCTGAGCACCAGCACGTCGTCGGCGTCCGCGACGGCATCACGCGCGCGACCCAGCACACGGAAAGGCGTGGTATAGCCGCTGGTCCCCGGCCCGATGGCGATGGGCGTGCGATCCACATAGCGCATGAGTCCGTTCCACCACAAGCCCTGAGTCAGCAGCAGCAGGCCCACCCCGCTGAGGATCAAGGCGCGGCTCAGGGACGGCGCGATGGGCAGCCAAGACGCACGTCCGGCCAGGTGGAGCAAAGCGTCCACACCGCGTGCAGTTAGCAGTGCCCAGGCCGGGATCGCGCCAACGAAATAATGTGGATAGACGCTTGTCCAGCCGGGCAGAAAGACGAACACGGGCAGCAGTGCCCAGGCGGTGATCCAGGCCGCGTGCAGGCGCTGCCTGTGCCACAGGGCCGCAGCACCGCCCAGGGCGAGCAGACCCAGCAGTGCCCACATCAAGGGCAGCGGCGGTACGGCATTGAGCAGGGCAGCCTGATCCAGCGGCGCGACCCAGGTCTCCAGGCCCAAGCCTGTCGCCATGTACGCGCTGAAGCGCAGCGGATCAGGCGTGGGGGTCAGCCCGGAGTCGGCCCCGGTGCGGCTGAGCGCCAAGGCCACGGCGTCCGGCTGCGTGCTGAAGGTCTGCGCCAGGCCGACGAGATACGGCCCCATCACCAGCAGGCTCAGCGCCACGCTCAGTGCCACAGCCCGCCCATCCGCGTGCTGAGCGCGCAGCCCGTGCAGCAGCAGCAGCGCATAAAGGGGAACCAGCGCCCAGGCCGCGAAGTGAATCTGCGCCATGAAGAGCATCACCGGCAGCGCTAGGACCTGCGCCCAGCGCCGCCCCTCCAGGAAACCCAACAGGCTCAGCAACAGGGCCAGCAGTAAAAATGGCGTGTGGAAGTCTTGTGCCCAGATTTTGCGGCTGTACATGATGGCCCAGGGGTTCAGCGCATAAGCCAGGCCCGCCAGCAGCGCCGCCGTCGGCCCGAAGTAACGCGCCGCGATGCCCCACAGCAGGCCCACACCCAGCACGTTCAGCGCAGCGACAAACAGCGTCGCGGCCAGCGGATCACTGCTGATGGCGTAGGGCAGGGCCATCACGTAAACGCTGGTCGGCGGGTTGGGGATGCCCACTGAGGACACGATGCCCACCGTCGGAAAAGTCAGGCCGTCGGCCATCTCCTGCGCCAACATGGAAAGCATCGCCTCATCATGAAAAAATTCAACGGTCTCCGCGTGGCGCAGGCGCATCAGCGCAGCGGCGAACAGGATCAAGGCCAGGCTCAGCCAATTGCGGCGTTTAAGCGGATAGTGGGTGCGGGTCGGCATGGGGCGGCTCCAGGTGGGCGGCGTCGGCGTGCGCATTTATCCTAGCCGGGCCGGGCAGGGATGTCCATGTGCGGAACAACGTCTATAATGCGCCTGTGTATCCGCGTAGCAAGGACCTGTGCTGATGAAGCCCAAACGCGGCATTGATGATCTGCCCAAGCCCAAACGCCAGCAGCGCGATCTGCTGGACTGGGCCAACCGTGCGGCCTTGTCTGCCGTGGTGTTTTTAGTGGGGGCCTGGCTGCTGGGAATGGCTGCCGTCAGCGTGCTGAGGCCGCCAGAATACGGGCTAAGCCTGCCGCGCCAGCAGACAGCCCAGGCGCAGATATCACACACGCCCACTGTAACCCTGACGCCGCCGCCGGTGACTTACGGCCTCAGCGAGCGTTTCAGCGCAGCCACGGCAGCCCCCAACACCGACTATCAGCGCATCACGCCCACGCCCAGCAGCACGCCGCACAAATGGGGCTGAGCTACTCCCCAACGGGCACCCGCAGCGATTCGCGGATGCGCGCTGCCACCCGCTCAAAATCTGCGGGCCGGTGCTGAAAGTCGGTCTGGGCCATCTCCAGCGTCAGCACGGGCGAAGCAGTCCAGTGTTCAATCCAGGCGTCGTACAGCGCGTTGAGCCGCGCGACATAGGCCGGGTCGATGCCCTGTTCGTAGACCCGCCCGCGCTGCTGAATGTGCTGCATCAGCGTGGGTACATCGGCCTTCAGGTAGATCACCAGGTCCGGCGGCGGCAAGAAGGCGCTTACGGCATGATATAGGCTGCAATAAGTTTCCCAGTCCCGCGCGGACATAGCCCCCTGTGCGTAGAGGTTGCGCGCGAAAATTTCAGCATCCTCATAGACGGTACGGTCCTGTACCACGCTGCCCGGGTAGTCCACCAGGCGGCGGTGATGCGCCAGGCGCTTGCCCATAAAGAACACCTGTGAGTGAAAGCTCCAGCGCTGCATGTCACTGTAGAAGTCGGCCAGATAGGGGTTTTCGGCGTTAGCTTCTAAGAAAGGCTGCCAGCCAAAAGCATCGGCCAGCATCCGGGTCAGCGTGCTCTTGCCCGCGCCGATGTTTCCCGTCACGGCAATAAAGCGGTCCGTAGGGGCGTGCATAACTTGTGTCCTCATCCTGTGAAACACCTGTGAAACACAGCACAAAACTGAGGCGCGGCGCTCAGCCGTCCGGGGCGTGTGCTGTGGAATTACTGCGCGTTCGGTATGCACTTCAGTATCGAACAAAAAAGCGAAACATGCAAGCCCAAGCCATGGAGTGTGTCGCCAGCGGTATGCCTTGCAAATCGCCCCTAAAGGCTTACAATGGGAAGTAGGCCTACAGGTCAATTCACCTGAAGGCATTTTTCGCATAAAGTGGTTACATTGACGAGGCACGTCCCCCTATGGCCCCTACAGTGATTCACGGCTTTGAGCTGATCCGCGAGCAGCACATCCCAGAGATTAATTCCCATGTGCGTCTCTTCCGTCACCAGCGCACCGGTGCGGAGCTGCTGTCGCTGGAAAATGACGACGAAAACAAGTCCTTCGCGGTCGGCTTCCAGACGCCGCCGCCTGATGATACCGGCCTGCCGCACATCATGGAGCATTCCGTGCTATGTGGCTCGCGACGCTACCCCACCAAGGAACCGTTCGTGGAGCTGCTGAAGAGTTCCATGAAGACCTTCCTCAACGCCTTCACCACGCCAGACATGACCATGTATCCGGTTGCCAGCACCAACACCAAGGACTTCTACAACCTGGTGGACGTGTACATGGATGCCGTGTTCTTCCCACTCATCACTGAGCAGACCCTGATGCAGGAAGGCTGGCACTACGAAGCCGAATCGCCCGACGGCCCACTGATCTACAAAGGAGTAGTCTTCAACGAGATGAAGTCGGTGTACTCAGTGCCGGATGAAGTGTTGGAAGAAGCCCTACGCGCGGAACTGCTGCCCGATACACCCTACGCGCGGGCTTACGGCGGTCACCCAGCCAGCATCCCGGACCTGAGCTACACACAGTTCCGCGACTTCCACGCGACCTACTATCACCCGTCGAACGCGCGCATCTTCTTCTACGGCGACGACGACCCCGACGCCCGCTTGAAGTTCGTCGATGCCTTTCTGGCGGAGTTCGAGCGCCGCGAGATCGACTCCAGCCTACCCAGCCAACCCCGCTTTGACGCACCGCGCAGCCTGCGCATCGGCTATGACGCGGGGGGTGAAGGGGAAGACGACGGCCAGCCCAAGACCGCGCAGTCTGCGACCGCTTGGCTGCTGGGCGATGTCACCGAGCGAGAGACCGTGCTGGCCCTCAACATCCTCGAACACATCCTGATCGGCAACTCGGCGGCCCCCCTGCGCAAGACCCTGATCGACTCGCGCTTGGGTGAGGACCTGGCCGGCGGCGGCCTGTCCGACTGGCAAAAAGAGCTGAATTTCAGCGTCGGGCTAAAGGGCATCAAGCCGGAAGACGCCGACAAGGTAGAGCCGCTGCTGCTGGAAACGCTGACGAAGCTGGCCGACGAAGGCATCGACCCTGATACCGTGGCCGCCTCCATGAACACCATCGAGTTCCGCCTGCGCGAGATGAACACCGGCGGCTTCCCGCGCGGCCTCTTCCAGATGATCAGCGCCATGCCCACCTGGATGCACGGCGGCGACCCGCTGGACGCGCTGGCCTTCGCCCGTCACCTGGACGCGATCAAAACCGCTTTGGACGCCGACCCGCGCTTCTTCGAGGGCTTGATCCGCACCCACCTGCTGGACAACCCGCACCGCGTGACCGTCATCATTGACCCCGACTCCAGCGTTGGCCCGGCACGCGAAAAAGCCGAACGCGACCGTTTGGACGCCCACCGTGCCCGGCTCAACGAGGGGGACGTGAAACAGCTCATCGAGACAGCGACGGCACTCAAGGCGCACCAGGAATCCCCCGACGACCCCGCCGACATCGCTAAAATTCCGCGCCTGACCCTGGATGACCTGGAACGCGAAGTCAAGCTGGTGGACACCCGCCAGGCCGACTTCGACGGCGCAACCGTGCTGCATCACAACCTGCCCACCAGCCAGATCGTCTACCTGAACCTGGGCCTGGACATGACCCGCCTGCCGGATCGTCTGCTGCCGTTGGTGCCGCTCTTCGCACGCAGCCTGACGCAGATGGGCACTCAAACGCAGGACTTCGTGCAGCTCTCACAGCGCATCGGCAGCGAAACCGGCGGCGTCAGCGCCAGCCCCTTTGTCTCCATGGCCCGTGACGCCGAGCGCCTGGTCGCGCAGCTCTTTGTGGGCGGCAAGGCCACCGTCGAAAAGCTCCCGGCGCTGCTGAACATCCTCAACGACATCCTGACCACGGTCAAGTTGGACAACCCAGAGCGCTTTATGCAGATGGCGCTGGAGTCCAAGGCGCGCATGGAGTCCTACCTGAACATCGGCGGACAAATGTTCATCAACAGCCGGATGCAGGCACACTTCAACCCGGCGGGCTGGGCCAATGAGCAGATGGGCGGCATCAGCTACCTGTTCTTCCTGCGGGAGCTGGTGAAGCGCGCAGAGTCCGACTGGGCCTCGGTGCTGGCTGACCTAGAAGCCCTGCGCGGCCTGCTGGTCAACCGGGCAGCAATGCTGGTGACGGTGGTCGTAGATGAGGACAGCTACCGCAATGCCGTCGAGCAGCCGCTGAAGAACTTTATGGCTGCGCTGCCTGCCGCTGACACGCCCGTCCAGCCCTGGACGCCCACCCCGCTGCCGGACCATGAGGTCTTCACCACGCCTGCCCAGGTCAACTTCGTGGGTAAGGCGGCCAACCTCTACCAACAAGGCTACGAACCGAGCGGCTCGCAGGTGGTGGTCTTTAAGCACATGAACCTGGACTACATGTGGAACCGCGTGCGCGTACAGGGCGGCGCATACGGCGGACGCGCCAGCTTCAGCCCTTACACCGGTGTAGTCAGCTTCTTGTCCTGGCGCGACCCAAACCTGCGCGGCACACTGGAGGTCTACGACCAGGCCGCCGACTATCTGTCCCAGGTGGAGATGAGCGAGACCGACCTGGAGCGTGCCATCATCGGGGCCATCAGCGACCTGGACAGCTACCAGCTCCCCGATGCCAAGGGCTTCAGCGCCACAGTGCGCTATCTGCTGGGCTACAGCGACGCCGAGCGCCAGAAGACCCGCGATGAAGTCTTCAGCACCACCGTGCAGGACTTCCGCCGCATGGGGATGATCCTGGCGACGCTCAAGGACGTGGGCAAGGTCGCCGTGGTGGGCAGCCCACAGGCCGCCGAAAAAGCCAATGCTGACGGCCAAGCCCCTAAGCTGACCGTCACCCCGGTGCTGTAAAACGCGCTGGACTTCGGCATCACTTCCCTCGCCCTACGGGACATGCTGCTTGTAGGGCGAGGCCTTGTTCACCCCCTGCTTATGCGCCTGCGTTAGGCTAATTATGCTAGTGTCTACCTCACAGTCTATACAGGGAGCAGCTGCATGAATCACGACTTCAGCGGCAAAACGGTTATTGTCACCGGCGGGACGGGCAACCTGGGCGGGGCGGTTGTACAGGGCTTCGCTGATGCGGGTGCAAACATTGCTATTGTGGACCTGCACGCCGAACGCATCGACTCGAAGATCGCCGAACTGGGCGGCGACACAGCCCGCTTTAAGAGCTTCCCCGGCGACCTCACCAATCCCGACTCGGTGGCACGCGTGGTAGAGGACATCGCGGCGGCCTTCGGGCAGATTGACGTACTGGCGCACGCTATCGGCGGCTACAAGGCGGGCACCCCCGTGCACGAGACCGGCGTGGACGTGCTGGACTTCATGCTCAAGCTGAACACCTATCCCATCTTCCTGATGGGCGGCGCAGTCGCCAAGCACATGGTCGAAAAGGGCGTACAGGGGCACATGGTGTTCATCCTAGCGAAGGCCGGTCTAAAGGGGTCCAAACACCACGGGGCCTACACCGCCAGCAAAGCCGCCGCCTTCCGTCTGATGGAATCCCTGGCCGCCGAACTCAAAGAACACGGCATCGCGGTCAACGGCGTGTCCCCCAGCACCATCGACACCCCAGCGGGCCGCAGCGCCATGCCCAACGCCGACTTCAGCAAGTGGGTGACACCGCATCAGCTCACACAGGCGGTGATGTATCTGTCCACGCCCGGCATCGGTGTCTACGGTACCAACTTGGAAGTCTACGGCACCGGCTGATCGTAGTCCCAGGCCGCCAGCGCAAAGCCCCAATGGGACGCCACCCGCGCCCGGTCTTCCGCGCTGATTTCGAGTTGGTTGCGCTGATACCCCGCGCGCAATTCGAGGTCAGCGGCAAGATGCGGACGGGCGGCGTCCCAGCCGGGCAGGTTCAGCGTGGCATAGACCCCAGCCAGCGTAGCCAGCGGGTCCGGGGCGAAGTCCTCAAAGCGAATCTCGGCCAACTGCCCCGCCGGGATCAAGGCGCGTTCGTCTAAGTAGCGCTGCATCAGCCGCTCATACACGTACAGTTGATCCGCTTCTAACTGCGCCAGGTCCACCTGCTGAAGCTGAGTCAGCGGCAGGCTCTTCAGCAGGGTGTGCCGCTCCGACACGAAAACGGCGTAGGGGTCCCGCACGATGTGTACGAAGCGCGCTGATGGAAAGAGTTTCAGCAGATGCGGGATGCGCGCCATGTTGACCGGGTTCTTCGAGACCAGGCGCTTGTCTGGGCCGTGCTTGACCGTTAGGCGCTGGAACAAGTTCAGGTAATCACGCTGCCAGGCCTGAATGTCGTCGTTGCTGGCGTCATCGAAGAGGGCGTAGCGGTCCATGAAATGGCGCGTCTGGCGCGGGAAGCTGAACCGGTGATAGGGCGTGCGCTGTGTCAGGTTCACCATAGCGGCTTCATCTTCCTGGGGCCGGTCGGTGCCCAGCAGCATGGCGTCCATGGGGCGCTTTTCCGGGATCAAGCGCGAGAACACCGGACGGATCAAGTGCTCACCGGCCAGCATGATTGGCGAGGCGGTGGCTTGCAGCGTGGTCATAGCGGCATGGTTCGGGTCCAGGGCCAGCAGTTCATGCAGCAGCGTCGTGCCGCTGCGCCAGTAGCCCAACACAAAGAGCGGCGGCTGCACCCGTGCGGCTGCGATCTGCGGCCCGCAGCGTGCGCGTTCTATCCAGCGCAGCGGCGTGGTCGCCAGGCTGTTGAAGGTGATAAAGGCGGCCCGCCCATAAAAAGCCGGATCAACGGGATAGGTGCGCGCCAGGTGAACCCACAATCCCGGCTTGACAAAACTCATCATGCTGTTGGTGAAGCGCGGCGGCATTAAGCATCCTTGGGGTGCGGCTGTGACTAATAGGGTGATTATAGCATCCCAGCAGGCCCAGGTAGCCTATGCTCACCGACCACTGATGGACAAGGCGCGTTACCTGGGGGATAATGTCCGTGATGGTTTACTGCTAATAAGGATGGATTCCTGATGTTTAACGCTGGTACGGAGTATGACGTCATCGTCGTGGGGGGACGCCCCGCGGGGTCCACCACCGCCGCGCGCTTTGGCAAGCAGGGGCTGCGCGTGCTGCTGCTGGAACGCAGCCAGTTTCCCAGCCTGCCCGCCGTCTCTTCCCCGATCATCTTTGCGCCCACCATGGCCCTGCTCGACGAAATCGGCGCAGACGAAGCTGCCTACGCCCGCAGCACACCCCGCATCTACCGGATGCGCTCCACGCTGGCCCCTGGTGCACAATTCGACATCGCATTTCCCGACTATAAAGGTCGCAACTATGCCTATGCCGTGGACCGTGCCCGCTTCGACGCGGCGCTGTGGGACGCTGCCCTGCGTTACCCGACCGTGCGTGGTCAGCAAGGAGTCAGCGTCACCGATCTGCTGCGGGACGATGACATTGTGTGTGGGGTGCTGCTGCGCGATGCCGACGGCCAAACGCGGCAGGTCCGCGCGGGTTTGGTAGTCGGTGCGGATGGCCGCCATAGCTTGGTCGCACGTAAGGCCCAGGCCGCCAGCTATGACGAGCATCACGACACACCGACTACGCTCTATTACGCGTATTGGCGCGGCCTGCTGCCCTATGACGCCAGCGGCGAGCCGACCTCCGCGGCATACGGCGGCACACGACCCGGCATCGGCTACCTGGTCATGGACAGCGCCGACGACAGCGCCGCCGTGGTCATTGAGGGCCGGTCTGATCTGTTGGACGACGCGGGCGGTGATGCAGCAGCGTTCTACACTGCGCGCCTGCGTGAACAGCCGGAGCTGTGGGCGCGCCTAGAAAACGCCGAACGTGTGACGACGGTGCGCGGCATCAAGCGGGTGGGCAACCGTTACCGGCAGGCGGGCGGGCCGGGCTGGGCCTTAGTCGGTGATGCCTATCACCAAAAGGACCCACTCGACGGACAGGGCATCTACAACGCCGTCTTCAGCGCCAAGGCCCTGGCTGACGCCGCAGCCCGCTACCGCCGTGGAGAACTGCTCACTTGGGAAGATGCCGTGGCCTACTACGACGAGACCTTCCGTATCCGCACCTATGCCATGTACCGTGCACTGCTGGCCCGTGTGAACGCGGCACTCTACGCCGACGCGCAGCCCCCGGAATGGCTCATGAACTCGGTCGGGCGCTGGGTGCTGGATGACCCCATCCTCCAAGACTTGATGGGGCGTTTCATGGTGCGGCAGATTCCGTCCGACGCGGTGACGCTCATGACTGCGCCGGTGGTGGCACAAGCGCTGCTGCGTGGCAGCCTGCTGGCCGGTTTGCGTCGGGCGGGCCTGGGCACCGTTGCCGACGGCGTAAACAGCGCCGCCGACCGGGTGATGGGCCGCGCCTAAGCCGCTCTAAGCGTCGTCGGACAGCGGCCCGGATGCAGGCAGCCCTGACTGGCGGTCGAAGTTCTGCACAAAGTAGCGGATCTGTTCGCTGATGACATCCGGCACTTCGACCTGAGGCAGGTGTCCACACTCGGTGATAATCATCAGCCGCGCGCCGGGGATGTTATCGCGAATTTGCTCACCAGCACGTAGGGGGGCCACCAGGTCGTTTTCCCCCCACAGCAGCATCACCGGGATCAGGGGGCGGCGTGCTTCGGGCACCTCGGAGCGCGTCAGCCCCTGCATCAAACGCGCCAGGCCGGAGCTGTTCTTGCGCGCGTTGGCGAGAAAGTCCGCGGGCAGCGACTCCAGGTGATGTGCAGCAGAACCTAGGCGTTTAGGGCTGGTAGTGCCCCGGCTGATCTGCCGGAAAGTAAGCGTACCGAGGCCGGGCAGGGCGGCCAAACTGCGCGCGAAGGGCGTCACATGCGGGATGACGCCGCCGTTGATGAGCACCAAAGCCGGTACGTGCTGCGGGTAAGCTGCCGCGAACAAGCGCGCAATCAAGCCGCCGAAGCTGTGCCCCACCAGCACGGCCTGCTCGATTTCCAGCGCGTCCATCAAATCCCGCAGCCAATCCAGCAAAGCAGCTAGACGCGTGGGACTTAAGGGGTCGCTTTGGCCGTAGCCGGGCAGGTCCGGGGCGATGACGTGATGATGGTCGGCCAATTGCTGCATGACCTGCTGCCAATTATGCCAGGCATCAGCAAAGCCACCGTGCAGCAGGATGATGGGCTGTCCGTGTTGTGAACCCGCCTCCAAGTAGTGCAGACTGCGGTCCGCGATGGCGCGTGTGGTGTCTTGAATGCTTTGCATAGGGCCTGCCTTGTGGGTCTGTGCGCTGTGTCGGTGTATGACGATCTAAGCAGGGACTTTACCACATAAGGCGGGAATTGCGCACATTCGATGACTGATGGCGCTAAGGGCGTCAGTCCACCAGTTGATCCATAACTGCCATCAAGTCACGGAAGCGAAAGGGCTTCACGAGAAAGGCATCCGCGCCGCCGTCGAGGGCACGGTCTTGGTCGTTGGGGTCGCCGCTGATGACGAGACAGGGCAGGCGGCGCAGGTGGGGGTCAGCGCGCAGGCGGGCGATCAAGCCGATCCCATCCAGGACGGGCATCATGAGGTCGGTGATGACCAAACTAGGCAGGGGCAGGCTGCGGTCCAGGATGTCGAGCGCTTCTTGGCCGTGTTTGGCACGCAGTACCTCATGATCGTCCATACTGAGGGTATCGGCAATCATCTCCAGCATGTCGGGGTTGTCTTCAACCAACAGAATGCGTGCCACCATTGACCGCCTTGACCGCATCATTTTTTTACCATTATTCGCATACACACTATATAACGATTTACGATTACATACAAGAGAGGACCGCCCTCTGTGAGGCGGCCCAGATAAGCTATAATGCAAGGCACTTTGCCCTGAATAAACTTAAAGGAGCAGGCTTGTGATAAGTGACGTTCCCACGCGCGTCCTGGCGTTAGTCGGGATGCCGGGGGCCGGTAAGACGGTGTGCGCCCAACACCTTCAGCAGCAGCATGGGTACTATCAATTTCGTTTCGGCGGCATTGTGGTGGATGAAGTGCAGCGTCGCGGCTGGCCCCTGACACCGGAAAACGAGCGCGTCGTCCGTGAGGAATTCCGCACCCAGGACGGCATGGCGGCCATCGCCAAACGCGCCCTGCCGCACCTGCACACCGCGCTGCAAAGCCACCGCAGCATCATCATTGACGGCCTCTACAGTTTCAGCGAGTACAAGCTGCTGCGCCAGGAATTCGGCGGCGGGATGGTCGTCGTCGCGGTGGTGGCGTCGCGCGCGCTGCGCTATGCCCGGCTCGCACAGCGTCCAGAGCGGCCCCTGACTGCCGCCGAAGCGGAAGCCCGCGATTGGCGCGAGATCGAAACGATCGAGAAGGGCGGTCCCATCGCCATTGCCGACTACACCCTGCTCAACGACGACGACACCGCCGCGCTGTTGGCCCACCTGGATGCGCTGCTGGCTCAGCTCGGCTTTGTCCCTTGAGTAAGCAAAAGCCCCCGGACGTACGGTCCAGGGGCTTTTGGGGTTGCGCTGGAGTGCGTGCAGCCGATCAGCCGCCGCCCATGACCTGGCCCAGGGTGGCACAGGCTGGGCAAGTCCCGTCAGGGCGGATCATGGCGTAGCCCGCCTGCGGGTCTGCGCCCCAACCGGTAAAGTTGACGTTCCACACGATCATCAAGCGCACCTGGCCGCTCTGGGCGGCGCGGGCAGCGGCCAGCCCCAGCCAGTCGGCCTGGTTCTGCACCGTGACGTTTTCCGCCCAGGCGAAGCCCGCCGGAATGGGCGTGTTGAAGCCCTCGCCACTCAGGTAGCCCAGCTCGGTGTAACACACCTGCCGTCCACCGAAGAGCTGATAGCCGCGCGCCGTCATGGAGCCGAAGTAGTAAGTCGGATACTCGCCGCGCGGGTCACCGCTGCTCACGTCCGGGGACACGATGCCTTCGTTGTAATGCAGGCCCACGCAGTCCATGTAGTTCGCCGCGCCAGCTTCGGCCATTTGCTGCATGAACACGTCGTCGTTGCAGCCCTGATCGGTGCAGCCCGCCGTGCCGAAGAAACCGGTCGGGGCCGGGGCACCGCTGATGACCAGAGTCCCAGCGTTGGCGGCCTTGATCGCAGCGTGCGACTCACGCAGCATCTGCGTGTAAGTCGCGCCGTTGATCTGGCCGGCAGGCCATTCACGGTCGATGTTCGGCTCGTTCCACACCTCAATAGCGTGCACGCCCAGCCCGGCCAACTGCCCCAGGTACTGCGCGTAAGTGCTGACGTAGGCGTTGTAGTCACCGGCTAGGTCCGCTGGGTTGCCGACGACGCCCAGCAGCAGCTTGTAGCCATTGGCGGTCGCATCGTTGAGCCAGGCTTCGGCTTGGCTGGTGTCCATACCGACGCTGTAACGGAGCTGCTTCTTGACCCAGGTCATGCCGGATTGCCCCATGGCCTGGATGGCATCCGCTGACAGGCCCACGACGTGCCCGCCCAGCTCAAAGTCGCCGATAACCACGTCGTCGGGGATGATGGTGCCGCCGCCGCCACCATCGCCGCCGCCGCCGCCAGACTGCTCTTCACGGTCACACACGACGACCGCCGTCAGGTCAAAGGAGGCACGCCCGAAATAGACGGTGCCCGTCAGGCTGGTGATGGTGAAGTTCCAGCCAAAGTATACCGGGCGATAATCGAACTCAGCCACGTCATCGCGACAGGAGTCGATGCTGGGCTGCCATTCAGTCTGCGCCCATTCGTAGCTGCGCACGTAGGTCAGGTCCACTGAGCGCGCTTCTTCAATGACATCACGCACAGCAGCAAACGCCCGCCACACGGGATCGCTGTCGCGGGGGTCATCCTGAGCCACTACCGCACTCAGGCTGAGCACCAGCAGAGAAAGCAGCACTGTGATCCGCAGCACCGCGCGAAGAGAAGGGGAATTCAGGTGGGTCATCCTTGGCATGGTATCCCTCATCGTATGCACATTCATGTATTTCTGAGATGCGTTTCAAGCATCAAAGCGCAAGGCTACAACAACGCGCCAGATTTTACCAAGGGTTAACGCGCTTGCGTAGGCTAATCGTGGGGTTGCTGCGGTGTCCGTTGAGGGACTGTAGTTTTAAGGTGCATAGAAGAGCCTGTGCGATCATCAGCGGCGGCATCAACCCGCAGCACCGCACCTTGAACTCTCTTCGCTTTTCGGCTAGAACAGATGACGCCAATGTAAATTCAGCCCTCAACCCATGAGGCCTCATTAAGAGGAGTCATAATGTCACGAGATTACGGACGAGTAGGCAGCGGGCGGCGACGCGGCAGCGGTGCCTGGCAGTGGTTGATTATCGGTGGGGTGCTCGGCTTCGGCTGCGCGGCGGTGCTGGCCCTGGCCGGCTTGACGCTGGGCTTTCTGGCCGTGGACCTCAACGGCACCGGCATCGCAGCAGGCAGCACCCCTACGCCGGTGGTCGTCACCGCCACCCTGGACGCCAGCGTGCCTACACCGACGCCGGTCGTCGTGACCGCCACGCCGGACGTTGAGGCGACGGTAAGCGCAGCAGAAACCGCCGCATCAGTGTCTGAGCTGGTGCCGCCCACCGCCACCTTACAGCCTACCGACGTCCCAGTCGAAGCGACCCCTACCGATGCACCTGCGGCACAACCCACCACCACTGATGCCGCCGCACCCACCTCCGCCCCTGACCAGAGCAGCAGCGTGCCGCTTGCGGATGACGCCGTGCCGCTCCAACTCGCAGCCGTGATGTCACCGATGGTAGACGTGCCCGCCGGGACCTTTACCATGGGCACGACCTTCGAAGAGGTGGCCGCCGCCGTGCGCCTGTGTGAACAGCTCGACGGGGCCTGCCAGACCTCCTACGGTGAAGACTCCATCCCGGAGCGCCAGGTCACGCTGGATGCCTACCGCATTGAGCGCACCGAGGTGTCCTACGAGCAGTTCGTGGCCTTCCTCAACTATTTGCAGACGACCGGGCGCAGCCACAGCAACGGCTGCGGCACCACAGTCCCGCGTCCCTGTGTCGATGTGCGCCTTGACGATCCGGCCAGCAATATCGACTTCGACTCCGCCAACTACAGCGTGGTGGTCCCATCCCAGTTAGAGCTGCCGGTGGTCAACGTGACCTGGTACGGCGCGGATGCCTACTGCCGGGCCATTGGCCGCCGTCTGCCCACTGAGGCGGAATGGGAGCGTGCCGCGCGCGGTCCCAGCAACTTCCTGTATCCCTGGGGCAACGACTGGAACCCGGACAACGCCAAAACCAACCGCTCCACCGACGAAACCGCCGCGCCCGTCCCAGTTGAGTCATACCTGGCTGGGGCCAGCGGCTTTGGGACCTTGAACATGGCCGGTAACGTGGCCGAATGGGTGAGTGACTGGTACGTCGCCAGCTTCTACCGCGACAGCCCCAACGCCGTTAACCCAATCGGCCCGCTTTCTGGTGCGGACAAAGTAGTGCGCGGCGGCTCCTGGCCGGACCAACCCTTCTTTGCGCGGGCGGTACATCGTCAGCACTGGCCGCCGGATAACGATTACGTGAACGTCGGCTTCCGCTGTGCTGCCGATGCAGCCACACAGGTGCCTGACGCGGGGACCAACGACGCGGGCGACACCAGCAGCGGCTTCCCCACGCCCGCCAGCGGCACCGTAGACCCCATGGACCTAGGCACCCTGGGCGATGACGACAGCGGCACGGAGGATACCGCGCCCGCCCTGCCCATGCCCATTCCAACTGCGGACCCCGCCATCGCCACCCTGACCCCTTAAGGCGGCGGACCACCGCATCCGGCAGCGCTGCAACAACGGCGCTGTCGGCCTCATTTCTAACTGTGCGGTATACAAACGGCTTTATCAAACACTTAGTTTGCCCTCAAACGTGGTACACTATAAAGGACATCTCAATCGTGCTGTATCCCATCAAGACGTGAGAGTGACTTTGGGCGAAAGTGCATGTCAGACAGCCGCGACAAGACATTTCATCATGTGCTGCTTGCCGCCCCCGCAGGCACCGACGTTGAGGCATCACTGACGCAGTGTGCGGCCTTTCAGGTGCAGCGGGTCAGTGATGCACAGGCCTGCCGCCTGGCCTGCTACCAACAACCACCACATTTGATCGTCATCGCGCTGCCCACAGCGGAGGCCCTGGTGTTGTGCAACACGCTGCACAGTGATGGGTTCAGCGTGCTGCTCATCCTGCCGCCAGACGCCGACCTGGATGCCGCGTTGGACAGCGGCGCAACCGACGTGCTGATGCGCCCAATCGCCCCGCGACTGCTGTGTCATCGGGTGGCGCTGTTGATGAGTGTAAAGCCGCAGCGCACACAGCCCGCCGACATCCCGCCACACACGCCGCTTAAGAAGCGCCACTACCGCTCATTGCTCGATTCAACTGGCGACGCCATCCTCATCATCGACACCGAAAGCCGCCAGGTCATCGACGCCAACCCCTTAGCCCTGCGCTGGCTGGACTATACGCTCGAAGAACTCTACAGCCTAACCATTGAACAGATTATGCTGGCACCAGAAGACGGCGAAGAAACGCAAACCTGGTCCACCACCCGCCAGGGTTTGGTGTCGAATGGGCGCTACAAAGCCAAGGACGGCCGCTTGATCCCAGTGCAGGTCGTCAGCCGCGTGATTCGTGAAAGCGACCGCATCGTGTTGGTCAACATCGCGCGTGACGTCAGCCGCCGCATTGAGATGAAAACTATCGCGCGTGAGCAGAAGCACCTGGCCGAAGCGCTGCGCTTCGGGGCGGCTGCCCTCAACAGCAGCTTGAAACTCAGCGAAGTGCTGGAGCGCATCCTGGACGCGCTGGAGCAGGTCGTACAGGCCGATGGCGTCAACTTGATGCTCATCGCAGACGGCGTGGCAGCTATCACCGCCCAGCGTCAGTACAGCACCCCCTACAACACCCGGCACCTCAAACTTAAGCTCGTCATTGACCAAACGCCCACACTGCGCCACATGGCAGAAACCCACCAGCCGCTCTACATCCCTGATATTCCTCATGAGCCACGCTGGATGCCCGATGAGCACGCCGATTGGCTGCGTTCTTACATCGGCGTGCCGATTGTGGTGGGCGATGAAGTCGTGGGCTTCATCAACATCGACGGCAGCCGACGGCATCAGTTCAGCCAGGGGCTGGCGCAGCGCCTGACCGGGTTTGCCGATCAGGCCGCCGTCGCCATTCAGAATGCCCGCCTCTACGAATCCGTGCAGCGCTACGCCGCCGACCTAGAACAGCGCGTCACGGAACGTACCCAGGCCCTGCTGACGGCCAACACCCAACTTCAATCACAAATCAAAGAACGCCAGCACATCGAAGAAGTCCTGTCGCAGGAACGCAGCCTGCTGCGCACCGTCATCGATCACCTGCCCGACGCGGTATACGTCAAAGACCGCGAGGGACGCTTCATCCTGCTGAACAAGACCGTTGAACAGGGCCTGCGCCGCTTCCTGGGCGATGAACGTTCCGCCTTGGGCCTGCGCGACGCGGACATCATGCAGAGTGCACGCGCCGCTGAACACCGTGCCGACGAGCTGCGCATCATGCAGACGGGTGAGGCCCGCATCAACAAAGAGTGGGCCTCGCACGACCCGATCACCGGCCAGCGCCAATGGATACAGATCACCAAAGTCCCCCTCTACGACAGCAACGGCGAGATAAGCGGCATCGTCGGCATCAACCACGACATTACCGAGCTGCGCGCCGCCGAGGACAACCTCTACCGCCTGACCGCCAGTGCCCAGATGCTGCTGTGGCACGTCCGCGTCGAAGAAACAGAAACCGGCCAGGTCTGGCAAACGCAGGTCGTCAACGCGGAAGCCGCCCAACGCTACCTGCCCGTCCGCCGCGCCCCAGACCAATCCTACACCGACGCCTGGATCAGCAGCGTGTTCCCAGAGGACCTGCGCGCCGCCGAAGCCCGCTTCGATCAGGCAGTGCGCGAGGGACGCAGCAGCTACGATCAGGAACTACGCATCACGGACATCAACGGCGAGACCCGCTGGCTGTACGAAACCGTGCAGATCATCCCACTCAAGCCGCAGGTGTGGCAGCTCATCTTCGTCAGCACCGACATCACCTCGCTCAAGCAGGCCGAGGCCGCATTGCAGCGTGCCAATGAAACCCTGGAGCGCCGCGTGCTGGAACGCACCGAAGCCCTCTACCGAACCAACCAGACGCTCAAGCAGGAAATCACCGAACGCCGCCGCATCGAAAAGGCCCTGCGCGAAAGCGAAGCCCGCTTCCGTGCGCTGGTCGAGCACGCCCCAGAGGCTATCGTCGTTTTCGACGTGGTGCACGAGCAATTCGTGAGCGTCAACGACAACGCCGCCCAGCTCTTCGGCACCCCGCGCCAGGACCTGCTGCACATGAGCATTCATGACCTCAGCCCACTGCATCAGCCCGGCAGCACCCAGCCCGCCCGCCGCCTGATGCGTGCGCACATCCAAGCCGCCATCAGCGGTCAAACGCCGGTGTTTGAGTGGGTCTTCCGGGATCGCAGTGATCGCCTGGTGCAGTGTGAGGTGCGCCTGCTGCTGCTGCCCACCAGCAGTACCCAATTGATTCGGGGCAGCATCACGGACATCACCGAACGCAAACGCGCGCAATACGCTCTGGAGCAGAGCGAAGTCAAATACCGCACGCTGACTGACCAACTGCCGCTGGGGGTGTACCGCAGCAGTTGGGACGGCGTTATCATGGTCGCTAACCGGGCACTGGCGCGCATCCTGGGCTTTGAACGCCCTGAAGAGATCATCGGGACTTCGGTGCTGCCCTTCTACCAAGACCCGGATGCCCGGATGCGCGGCCTGCTGCACTTCACGCCGGATACCAACGAATCGATGGTGGACGAGCTGCGCTTGATCCGTCAGGATGGGCAGCGCATCTGGGTACGGGTGACCTGGCGCGTGATCTATGACGGCGGCCAGCCCGCCTACATCGACGGCACCATGCAGGACATCACCGCGGAGCGCCTGGCCCAGCAAGCCGAACAGGATCAACGCCAGTTCGCTCAAGCGCTGCAAGCCGCCACCGCCGACCTGAACCGTTCACTGGACTTAGAAACTGTGCTGGATAACATCCTCAAGCACATTGAGCGCGTGCTGCCCCGCCACGACAGCGCCGGCATCGAACTGCTGGAAAACGCCGAAACCCCACAGCCCGATGTGATCGTCATCCGCTACCAGCGCCGCAAGGGGGAAGTGCTGGAAACGATCCCCATTGATGCGCGCTTCAAGCTGGATAAGGTGCAGAACTTCGTGCGGATGCGCGACACCCGTCTGCCCATCTGCATCACCGACACCGACCGCAGTGCCGACTGGCAGCGCGACATCAACGCTACAGGCTGGATCAAGTCTTACATCGGCGCACCGATCATCTCCACGGGCGAAGTGATCGGCTTCATCAACCTTGCCAGCGACACCCCCGGCACCTTTCTGCCTGAACATGCGCAGCGCCTGATGGCCTTTGCTGACCAGGTGGGCATCGCGCTGGAAAACGCCCAGCTCTACAGCGAAATCCAGTCTCATGCCGACGAGCTTCAGCGCCGGGTAGACGAACGCACCGCCGAGCTGCGCGAGCGGACGATCCAGCGCACGGCCATCCTGGACGCGCTAACAGAAGGCGTAGTCTTCTTCAACGCCGCCGGAGAACGCCAATACCTGAACAGCTCCCTCACACAGCTCACCGGCCTGGATGCCGCCGCGATTCACACCCTGGACGACCTGCAAAAGCGTATTGATCTGCCTGCCGAACAGCTTGAAATGCTGCTAAAGACCTGTCATGACGCGCTGGACCATGATGGCATGTGGCAGGGGACGGTGCGCTTACAGCACAGTAGCGGGCGGGTCTTCGACGCGCAGCTCAGCTTGATTCGCGTGCGCGACCCTGAGACCCAGGCGGCCCCGTCCAAGGACAGCCCGGCCCTGGGCACCGTGCTGGTGATGCGCGACATCAGCGAAGAGAAGATGCTGGCTCGCCAACGGGAACAATTCATCTCGCACGCCTCGCACGAGCTGCGCACGCCCATCACCAACATGAGCACACGCTTATACCTGCTGCGCCGCCAACCTGAAGCCCTGGACCGCCACCTCGACATCCTGGAAACAGTCACCCTACGCATGCGCAACCTGGTGGAGGACCTGTTAGACCTCTCGCGCTTGGAAAACGGCGCGGTGCCGCTCAACGCACTGCTGATGGAATGCGGCCCCCTACTGCGCGATGTCGTCGCCATGCAGCAGGAAGAAGCCAGCAGTAAGGCACAAAAGCTGTATCTGGACCTGCCAGACACACCGCTCTACATCGTGGCGAACCCCACCCGCATGGAGCGCGTGCTGACGAATCTCATCATCAACGCTGTGAACTACACCCCGCAGGGCGGCAGCATCCACGTTGGCCTGGCAGAAGCCGACGCTGACGTGTGCATCAGCGTCAGTGATAACGGCGTCGGCATCCCGGCGGAAGTGATGCCGACCATTTTCAACCCCTTCGTGCGCGCTAACGACGACCGCAGCGGCGCGGGCCTGGGCTTGACGATCACGCGCGAAATCGTTGAGATGTACAGCGGGCGCATCAACGTAGAGAGCGTCGAGGGTGAAGGCACCATCTTCAGCGTGTGGATGCCGCGCCACTTCCCAGAAGAGGACCGTACCCCGGACGAACAACAAGGTGAAATGCCGTGACCGACTCGCGCTATACTCCCATGGAGCTGGCCCGCACTTTCATTCAAACTGGCGAGCTGACCGATGCGCTGGAAGCCCTGGACGCACAGTTAACTCAGCACCCGGCAGATCAAGAGGCGCTGCGGCTGCGCGCTGAAGCCCTGGCCCGCAGCACGGACCCCGCCCACTGGCGGCGTGCCGTCCGTGACCTGGAAGCCCTGAGCCAACACGATCTCAACGACTGGCTGCGCCTCAGTGGGCTGCATCAGCGCCTGGGTGCTCCCGCCGCCGCGCTGGACGCCATCCGCCGCGCGCAGGCCGCCCATCCCAACCAGCCACGCTTGATCGAACAGGAAATCACGCTGCTGAGCGCCGCCGGGGACCTCAGCGCAGCGCGGGCACGCATCGACGCCCTGCCCGTATTGGAACGTGAGTCCTGGCGTTGGCAGGAACGCGCCGGGGACCTAGCCGCCGCCGCCGGTGATCTGGCTGCTGCCGTCAGCGCCTACACGCACGCACTGGACAGCTTTCAGGTGCACGCACAGGGCATG
>CAYWGJ010000039.1:0-20543 GCA_964457835.1 uncultured Anaerolineaceae bacterium | reverse complement strand
CGAAATAACATCCCGGCCCAGGCCAACACCGCCGCCTGCGCCTGCGCGTCGGGCACATACACCCACAGGGCCGCCCCCGCATTGTGTACCGCGCTCACCGTCCCCAATTGAGCACGCAGCACGTCCACCCGTCCACTTGCCACGTCCACCCCCGTAACAATCAGCCGCTCGGCGTCAATGCCCAGTACCTGTCCCACCTGAAAACGCGGCACCAGCCCCCAGTCATCCACGCCGCCCGCGTCCTGCACATACAGCGCCGCCGCCGTAGACGTCGTGCTCACGGCCAGGGTGTCGCGCGTATCCAGCCACTGCCCGCTATAACCCCAGGTCCCGCTCACGCTCAGCGGCAGCGGATCGCCCGCCGCCCCCCGCAGGAAAGGCCGATCCCTACGCCGCAGCACCCCGCCCGGCAGCCGGACCACTTGATCCAAAGGCACCGCCTGACCGTCACCGTCCACTACCCCCACCAACACCAGCAGATCATCGCGCAGCAGGACCCGGTCCGGCTGCATTGCCTCCGCCGCATGGGGCAGGGCCGCGTCAAAAGGCAGAAAACGCCGCCCCGTCAGCCGCTCAAAACCCGCCGTCGCCTGCACCAAGGCCGCCCGCATCCGCGCCGACTCGCCCGCCGCCACCGCCGACCCCTCTACCCCCAGCCAGGACTCAAAAGCCGTCAAGTTCACCAGTGTTTTCATCTATCGCCCCTTTCGTGCTACAATCTGTATCAGACAACACACTCGTATTCTTGCTAACAGGCAGACCCCCATGGATCAAAACATCATCATCGACACACTCGGCCTCATCAGCGGCGGCACCTTCACCATCACCGATGTGCAAATGGCACAGTGGGGCCGCGAGGTCGTCTTCAGCTTTGACTACCACACCCAACAACCCGACGGCACCCCCGACGAACTCGTGCGCTTCCAGCTCGTCTTCAAAGACTGCCGCGAGCTGCGTTGGAAGACCTACGCCCACATCGCCCTCGCCGAAACCGGCACCGTCAGCCCACGCACCGAGCTGGCCGAAATCTCCCTGGGCAAAGGCAGCCACCGCCGCGACGCCAGCCTGCTGACCAACCATTTCGCCGTCAACATCAGCTACGGCCACATCAGCCTTGAACGCGACGAAGGCTCCTTCCCGCTGGCAAACTGAACCGCCGGCAAACCCAGGCACTTTTGAACCGGTCCGCTCACCACTGCGTATTCCCTGTTAACCGGACAGGAGCGTGACCTGTGATACCCATTGACCCATCAGTCGCCACAATCAGCCAGGACGCGGCCAGCGACACCGCCCTGCTGCACCTGGCCCAACAGGGCGACCATGCCGCCTTCGAGACGCTGCAAAACCGCCTGATGCCCAGCATCACCCACTTTGTGCGCCGTCTGGTCGGCCCCGGTGAAACGGACGACATCGTGCAGGATGTGCTCATCGCCTTCTACACCCACCTGCACCAAATCGACCCGCCCGAAAAGCTGCGGCCCTTTCTCTACCGCGTGGCCCGCAACCGCGCCTACGACGAACTCCGCCGCCGCGGACGCTGGGACGCCGTGCCCATCGACGACGAACCCGTCCTGGAATGGGTCTCCGCCACCACCGCTGACCACGGCAGCAGCGCCCCCGAAGACCTCGCGCACTGGCTCCTGCTGCACATCCAAGTGCAAGAAGCCATGGACCGCCTGCCCGAAGCCCAGCGACAAGCCCTCATCCTCTACGCCGAAGAAGGCCTCGCCATGGGCGAAATCGCCGAGGCCATGGATACCAGCGTCGGCACGGTCAAGTCACGTATCTTCTACGCACGCCGCACCCTGCGCCGCATCCTGCCCGCCGAAACCCTCGCCGCACTCGACGCCGGTCTCGCAGACTCATAACTCACCCGTAAATCACCAAATGACCCAAGGAGCACACGATGAACGACTACGACGAAACCACACTCAAGCACCTCCGTAAACTGGTCAACGCCCTGGATGCCCTCAGCAGCTCCACCCGCGAGGCCTTCCATACCGGCATGGCAACCCCGCGCACCGTCCAAGCCATGGCCGCCACCTACGACAAGCTCGCCGAAAAAGTCCAAGACCTGCTGGCCGAACCCGACCCAGTGGTCGAAGCCCTCATCATCGACGTGGATATCGATGAAGACGAAGACATCCAAGAACAGCTCGGCCAACTGCACTACGCCGTCAACCAGCTCCACGCCTACCTGCGCCAACAACTCAAAGCCGCCGCCCGCGAGCAGCGCCGCAGCACGCGCAGCGAGGACTGGAGCGACTGGGCCGAGCAAATCGGCGATGATGTCGGCGAAGACTGGCGCGATATGGCCGACATGGGCCGCCAGCTCCAGCAGCAAATCCTCGCCAAAACCCGCAGCGCCCTGCGCCGTGCCCTCAGCAACATGGACGCCGACATCGATATTGACATCAACGACGAAGGCATCCACGTGAACAAGAAAAAGACCGCCGCCCGACCCGACAGCAAAACCAAGGTAGACATCGACATCAGCGACGACGACGCCCCCCACGGCGACTTTCCCAATCCTGACGACGACGACGTGCGCCTCGTCTAAACACACGCCCGACCATCCCGCAGGGGCACAGCACGCTGTGCCCCCTAAACCTTAGGGGAAACACCCCACCGCAAACGGCACTCGTACCCCCCACAGCAGCAACTTGGTGTACACTAAACTTGAATATCCCGTGTCCGTGCTTGCCAAGGAGTGCCACCCCATGAAGCAACCGCTCAGCTTGCTCTTCCTGCTCGTGATCGCGCTGGTTCTCGTGCCATCCGCCACCGCCCAGCCCGACACACCGCCCAGCCACCTCGCCGCCTACCTGCCCGATGACACCCTCGCCTTCGTCAGCTTCCGCAGCGATGACGCCTACTTTGAACAGCTCGACGCCGTAATCGACCAGATCAACCGCCGCGTGCCCGGTGCCTTCCCGCCAGACGCCACCAGCCGCCAGCTCTACGACGGCCTGGTGCAGGGCACGCCCTTCAGCGAAATCGCCCCCTGGGTCGGCGATACCTTCGCCCTAGCCCTCATCCCGAACATGGCCCGTGACGTCACCAGCGTCTTCGTCTTCGACCTGGCAAACCGCGAGGCCCTGCTCGAAGTCATCACTGACAACAACACCGACGCCCCCGAACCCGCCCAAATCGGGGCCTTCAGCGTCTACGGCGATCCAGATGGCGGCGAAGGCCTGCTCGTGAGTGAAAACGTGGCCCTGCTCATCCTGGACGCCAGCGACACCTTCGCCATCGATACCCTCGCCGAGGCCGACTTCACCCCGCTCAGCGAGAGCGAGACCTTCACCACCGCCCTGGACAGCCTGCCCGCTGACTCCTACAACATCAGCGCCTACATCGACACCGCCGCCATCGCCCAAGCCGCCGCCGCTGAGATGCCCAGCGAGTCGCTCAGCCCAGACGAAGCCCTCGTCATCGAACCGCTCCTCAACAGCCTGGCCGCCGTGGACTACGCCGCCCTCGGCCTTACCATCCTGGACAACCGCAGCTTCACCGTGGACATCAGCGCCAGCGTCGGCAGCAGCACCTTCGGCCTCTTCAACGACGCCGTAGACCTGCTCTACGCGGTGCCGACCATCGACACCACCTTCGCCGACAAGCTGCCCGCACACACCCAGTTCCTCATTCAGGGCACGGACCTCAACGCCCAGTTCGACTACAGCATCGACGCCCTCAGCGCCGCGGGTGCCCTGCTGCGCAACGCCGTCGAGACCGCCTACGAAAACGGCGACATCGGCTTCTTTGAGTACAACGACGCCATGACCCTGCTCGGCGGCGACCTGGGCGGACTCGTCCAAGGCCCGCTGACCCTGGGCTTCGCCTCCCTCACCGGCCTCAACCTGCAAGATGACGTGCTGAGCTGGATGACCAGCGACTATGCCCTCACCCTAAGCGCCTACCTCACCGACGGCGCGCTGACCTTCACCCCCGACCTGGGCTTGCTCATCGCCCTGGCCGACGGTGACGCGGTGGACGGCGCACAGGCCCTCATCGACGCCCTCCAAGGCCCGCTGATCGACAGCTTCCTGGAAAGCAGCAGCGAGGGCGGCGTCCTTACCTACACCGCCCCCTTGCGCATCTTCTACGCCGAGAGCGACCTCAGCGCCGGCGAACTGCTGGGCGAACCCGCCCTCGACTTCCGGCTGGGAGCCAGCGATGAAATCTTCGCCATGGGTGCGCGGCCCACCGTCGATTTCGCCCTGGGTGAAGCCGACAACACCACCGCCCTCAGCGACACCGACGCCTACCAGTATGCCGCCGACTCCCTCTTCCTGCCGGACGCCAACGCCCTCTACTACATCAACTTCGGTCCCCTGGCAGAAGCCGCCCTCAGTGGACGACTCTTCGGCAGCCCCCGCATGGACCTGGAAGCCGCCGCCGCCCTGTCCCTGCTGGAAAGCGCCACCATCACCAACCGCGCCGACGCCGATACCGGCCTGCTCAGCGCCCGCCTGACCATCACGCTCGCGACTGCCGACTAAACTACGAAAGGACCTGCACCCATGCGCACCCTCACCCGCCTCACCCTGCTGCTGCTCATCCTGGCTGCGCTCAGCCTCAGCGTCAGCGCCCAGGACGCCGCCGAAAACGCGGCCCCAGACATCAACGCCCTGGCCGCCTACCTGCCCGCGGACACCCTGGCCTACCTGAGCATCCGCACCGACGACGCCTACATCGACGCCATCGAGTCCCTGCTCAACAAAACCACCGACACCTTCGGCGGCGAGAGCATCGACATCCGCGCCGAAATCGACGCTGCCCTGCAACCCGCCGACTTCACCTACGCCGACGACATCCGCTCCTGGCTGGGCGACAGCGCCGCCCTGGCGATCTTCAACAGCCCCGGCCTCATCGCCAACGGCCCAGAACAATTCGCCAGCCTCTTCGCCATCACCGACCGTGACGCCGCCGAAACCTTCGTCAGCGCCGTGCTCAGCCAGCTCAGCCGTGAAGAAATCCCCGCCGCCGCCACGCCCAACAGCCTTCAATATGACCTGCCCGGCATGGACGGCATCAGCATCCTCATCACCGACGACTTTCTCGCCATCACCACCGAACCCGAACTGCTGCTCAGCATCGCTGACTCCGACTCCGCCGAGACCCTGCTCGGCACCGGTGACTTCATCACCGCCAGCAGCACCGACCTCGCCCCCGCACCCTACAACGTCTTCGGCTACATCAACCCCAGCCCCGCCCTGCAAGCCTTGGCCCCCGCCGCCCAAGCCCTGCTGGGCAACAACGATCTCGTGGAAATCGACGTGGACGAACTGCTCGCCGCCGTCGGGCCGCTGGCCTTCGGACTCACCATCATCGATGGCCGCGCCCTCGTCGCTGACTTCATCGCTATCTCCGGTGAGGGCGATGTCTATACCGCGCTGGGCCTGCCCACCCCCAACTACGATGCCTGCGCCGCCAGCGTAGACCCCGACTTCGCCCGCTTCGCCCCGGCCAACACCCTGCTCTACGCCGGCCAGGACCAGCTCGGCTGTGCCAACCTCACCACCTTCAACGACGTCGTCAGCATCGGCAGCGCCGCCCTCAGCGACATTCTGCTGCCACTAGCCGACCAACAGGCCCCCGAACTGGCTGCCGTCATCCGTCAGTTCGATCTGCGCCTGCTCACCGACATCGCCGATAACCTCACCAGCGGCACCATCGGCCTCAGCTTCGAGGAAGTCGCCCAGGTCCTGGACGGCCAGACCTTCCAGGCTGCCTTCTTCACCCGCACCAACCCGCCCCTGCTGGAGTTCAGCCAGGTCTACGAAAACGTCGCGCCGGAGCTGACCCCCGCCTTCGTTGACGGCCTCGAACGCCTGGCCCGCGACTTCCGCGCTGACTACGAGCGCAGCAACGACGGCGCGCTGATCGTCCGCCTGCCCAACCCGATGAACACCATGGGTGCCGACCTGCTACCCATCAGCATCCTGTTCAATACCACCGACGACGCCTTGGTCGCCGGCACGCGCGGCGCTTACAGCTACGCCATGGCCCCCGAAGGCGACTCCCTGGCCGACGCCCCTGCCTTCCAGTTCGACGCCGCCCTGATGCCCAACGCCGCCGCCGGCTTCTTCTACATCGGCATCGCCCCCCTGCGTGAGTACGCCGCCGACGACGACCTCATGCGTGACCTAGGACTGCGCGACACGGAGCGCCAACAGCTCCAAACCGCCCTCGGCTTCATGGACAGCCTCAGCCTCTTCACCGCTCGCGCTGGCACCGTCAGCGCTCTGCGCCTGAGCATCACCCTCGCTGAATAGAAGTAACGTAGGGGCATGACATGTCATGCCCCTACACCCCCTTACACCGTCACGTTGTACAGCGCCGACGCCACCCCCTCCTCATAGCGCGCCAACGCCAAACGCACCGTCGCCGTGAGCTGATAGCTGTCGTAGTAGGGCAGGTACTCCACGTTAACCACCACCCGGCGGCGATACCCCACGTACCAACCCGGACGATACACGCACAACGCCGTGCCCTTGTCCGCCAACGCATCGACCATGCCGTCACTGTCCGTCAGCGGCAGCACCGCGCTCACCAACACCGGCACCCCGTCCACATAGCCGATCTGCCCCGTCTGCGCCGTCGCCAGCGCCCCCGCCTTGTCCATCGTCAAGAACTCCGGCAGATCAAGCAGCGCCGCATACGTGCCAGGGTCCACGACCCACGCCAAAGACGAAGGCCGCGCGCTGTAACGGGCCGCCAGCTTGAAGCGCGTCTCGCGCAGCTTCGCCAAGGTCGGCGCACCAGCCATGTTCACCGCTTGCGCCGTGGCCGTTACCAGTGGCAGCTTCCGCAGGCCGTCCAGTGCCAGATAGCGCGCGTTGGCCGGCGGCACCCCCGCAATCTGGTTGATGTTCGTGTCCGCCGTCGTCGTCACGTCCCCGTTCACCAACACGTCGTCGATGGCCTCCGCAATGGCCTTCAGCGCCTGCTCACGGTACAGCGTCAGCACCGGCACCACCGCATCCTCCACCAGCTCCGTGCTGAAGCCCACCCGCAGCGCCAGTTTCTTCGCCACAAGCTGCACCTGACCCGTGCCCACCTTGCTGTCCGGGATCGGGTTGCCCGCCCCCAACGTAAGCTGCGACTCGCCCTGCGTCTCCGGCACGTAGTACACCTCCGGGTCCGCCCCTTCCACCGGCAGGTTAAAGGGGTTGGAGGGCATCTCCACCGCCCGAAACAGCGGCAGCACCACGTTGTCCGCACGCGCCTTACGCCACACCTGATCGCTCCACAGCGCCGGCACCCACTCATCACCAAAGCCCGTCTGCGTGCTGTAACTCAACTCATCCGCCTTGACCCCCGCCGCACCAAACGACTCGCCGCCCACGCGCAGCCCCGCCGCCGACACCTTCGCCGCCAGCGCGTTAGCGTAACGCTCACTCACCCCCTGAAAACGCTTCGTGCTGCGCAGCATCATGTAGCCATGCAGCATGTCCGCCGCGCTCAAGGTGTCATACGGACTGCTCACCCGCAAACCCTTCAAACCCACGCCCGCCGCATCCCCCGCAGCACGCACCGGCAGACGCCGCGTCGTCACCTCGTCGTTGAAATCGTCCTGCATCGTCGCTCCCTCCATTGAGTCATCTACTGACTGCAACTTATCCAACAATCTTGCCGCGTCCAGGCCCAGTGCCTTGTACGCCCCGCCAACAGCCTGCACCGTCGTGTGACGCCGCTCCGCCGGGCGCGGCGTCAAGCTGCCTTCCACAATCGGCCACCGCGTTATGCGTCCATCCGCGTCCACCGCTACCAAATGCGGCAGACTCCCGCTCGACCAGGCCAGCACGCCGTCTTCCACCAAACGCCACAGCGCCGCCTTCAGCGGATGCCCCGCGTCCAGCACCGCCTCCGCATAGACGCCCACCGCATCCCGCCGCAGCGCTTCAATCCGCCCGATCACGCCCGTCGGCGCATCCACCAAACCATGATGAAACAACACCGGTCGCAGCGGGTACCAGTCCAGGCCCAGCGCCGTCTCCGGCGTGAAGTACTCCCCGTGCCCGTCCCGTGCATCCGGCCCGCCCCACACCACCAGATAACCACCCACGCGCCCGGCCTCCGCGTCCAACGCCTTGACCGCGTGACGCATCGCCATACGCCGCCTCCATCAACTCACTTTACATCCCTTGCCAACACTGCCTCGTCCGTCCATCGCCCTCAGCCTTTTGGCGTGGATCGTGGGCAGCCATGCCCTTGTTAAAGTGCGCGCCCCAGTCCGCTGACCGACGCCTAAAGCAACACTAGCACATTTGTTCGCACTTGTGCGGGCCGCTTGTCCGGCCATGTGCCCATTCCGCGTACTCACCGTAGCCCCGCACCCCCCCCTGATGTACTATCTGCCTCATCCCAACATCCGCGAGCCACACAAGGACAACCTCATGACCCAACGCATCACACACAGCTACCGCCGCACCCTCTACTGCGCCGACCTCGCCCAGGCCACCCAAGAACCGCTCATCGGCACCGCCCTGAGCCACCGCCTGCACCTCGTCATCGCCCTCCACCGCAACCACTGGGGCCAAAAGCTGGAAGCCTTAGGCCCCGCCGACGAAAACAACCAGCCCTTCCCACTCAGCGATAACGCCCTCATCACCGACATCATCCAACGCAGCGGCGAGTTCGCCCGCCTCGTCAAAGCCGAATACGACACCCAAGTCATGTTCACCGCCCGCCACGCCCGCAGCCGCACCGGCGACGACCTCGCCCCTGGCACCCTCTGGCTCTTCCCCCATAAATTCCGCTTCGCCCCCGACTCCATCCAAACCCGCGCCGACCTGCGCACTCTCATCGAAGCCGCCCTCAACGCCCCCGCCGAACTCGACCCCGATGCCGTCGAACCCGGCGACGACTTCCTCCTCATGTGCACCCACAACGCCCGCGACGCCGCCTGTGGCGACTTCAGCGCCGCCTTCAGCAAAGCCTTCAACGCCATCAAGCCCGATAACGTCCACCTCTGGGAAATCTCACACATCGGCGGCCACCGCTTCGCCGCAACCCTGGCCCATCAGCCCGCCATGCGCTGGTACGGCGGACTCACCCCCGCCGACGCCCAACCCCTCCTCGACGCCCTCAGCCACGGCCAGGTCTACACCCCACGCCACCGGGGCCGCCCCGACTACCCGCCCCCCATGCAGGTCGCCGAAAACTGGGCCTGGAACTGGGTCAACGCCCAACGCGGCCAAGCCGAAGTCGTCAGCATCGACCTCGACACCATCACCCACGATCCGGCTACCCACCACGGCCAGGCCATCGTCAGCGTCACCTTTGAACTCATGGGTGACTCCCAACGCCTACAACTCACCCTGCGCGGCGAACCCTACGAGTTCATCCCCAACACCATCAAACGCGGCGACTACCTCTTCGACTCCCAAGCCGACGCCGACGCCGCACTCCCCACCAAAACCCGCACCCTGTGGTCCATTACCCGCATCGCCCCCCTGGGCTAAAGCCAACACGCACACAAAAAACCCCCGCAGATGCGACGATCTGCGGGGGCGGGTGTGCTAATGTACGGGCGCGCGCGGTCGGAACCAGCCGCTAACCCAGATAATCGCGCAAGTTGTGCGCCAGGCGCGGGTGCCGCAGCCGGCGCAGCGCTTCCTTCTCCAACTGACGAATGCGCTCCCGGCTCAGCCCGAACTTGTTGGCGATCTCCTCCAAAGTGTGCGGCTCACCACCACCCAGACCAAAGCGCAGCCGCAGTATATGGCTCTGACGCGGCGTCAGCTCGCCCAACACTTCCTCAATCGTCTCTTCTAGCAGATGCTGCGTCGCCGAGTCCACCGGGCTGGGCGAGTCCTGGTCTTCAATGAAGTCGCCAAACTCGCTGTCGCCTTCATCACCCACCGGGCGCTCCAAAGCAATCGCGTGCTGGCTGGCGTCCATCATGCCGCGCACCGCGTCCGCCGGCAGGTCCATCTCCAGCGCGATCTCCTCCGGCGTCGGACGCCGCCCCAAAGACTGCTCCAAAGACTGTGCCGTGCGGTACATCTGACGGATGCGCTCGGTCATGTGCAGCGGTATCCGGATCGTGCGCGTCTTCTGCGCCAAAGCCCGCGTAATCGCCTGCCGAATCCACCAGGTCGCATAAGTGCTGAAACGGTTGCCGCGCGTATAATCGTACTTGTCCACCGCGCGCATCAGGCCCACGTTACCCTCCTGGATCAAGTCCGGGAAGGGCAGCCCCTGGCCCATGTAACGCTTGGCAATGCTCACCACCAGGCGTGTATTGGCCCGGCCCAAGTGCTCACGCGCCGCCTGCCCATCACGGATCAAGCGCTCGCAGTGGCGCACCCACGCCTCGCTCTTACGCTCACGCGCACCAGGCCGCTCTAAACGCTCATAGGCCTTGCGGCCCATCTCAATGCGCCGCGCTAGGTTTATCTCATCTTCTGCCGTCAAAAGGGGTTCCTGGGCCATCTGACGGAAGTACAGGCCCACCGGGTCATCCGCCGAAACCGCGCTGATGTCCCCCACTTGCGGCGCTTGCAGAACCTCTTCCGCGTCAAAGTCAATGTCCGTGTCTGCTGAATGTGCCGCAGTCTGACCGTCATTGCGCAGCTCAATGCCTAATTCATCAAGCTCGTAAATCAAGGCCTCGATTACGCCTACGTCGTCGCTGTCCTCTTCTAACACATCCAACACATCATCATAAGTCACATAGCCACGTTGATCGGCTCGGTTCATCAACTCTTGGATCACGGAAATCCCTCTGCTCTATTTGCGCTTTCGACGAGAAGTGTGGGTGCTGCTATGGCATGACATGCCAAAGGGCCTTGCAATGCCCATCCACAGGCTCAACCCCTGCGGACTTCTGCGGTCGCTGTTCAATTATCGCCTTCGGTAATGACCCCTCTCAAGTACGCAGCTTCTGCACACGCACACGCCGCAACAGCCAGTCCCGCGTGACAAAACCCGTCCCTGAATGTTAAACGCTTTGCGTTCTCTTAAAGCACTGGTTCTATTGCACCATACTTTTTGTGGATATGCAAACTATTTGAACCGTGCCATGTGAAAAAACGATTATGTTTAGATTCTAACACAGCCTAGCTTTGTATCGACCTTAGTAACAGATAAGTGAAAATGTCCTGTCAACTTGTCGCAGCCCGCCCCACACCCCCTAGAATTAGAAAACACAAACACAACCTCTATGTAAGGCCGATTGCGCAAGGCCTACAAAGTTTAGTATGATTAAATGGATTAGACAGCGTTCGATTGACCAACAGGGAACGGGCATGAGCACCAAACGATTCGACGGACCACCTGAGCCGCCACAAGAGCAGCCTCCCGCTCCACGACGTATCCTTGAACCGATACAGCCCCAGCAGGCTGCACCACAACAACCCGACCCCAAGCCACGTCAGCCACGCAACGGCGCACGCGGTAACGTCGGTGCCATGCCGCGTACCCTCAGCCAGGTCATCGCGGAAGCCAACGACCGCGTCGTCCAAGGCGACCTCGTGGACTACGTTCCCCTGCCTACCGGCTTCGATCCACTCGACGGCTATATCGGCGGCGGGCTGCGCAAAACCGAACTCATCCTCCTCGGTGGCGCGCAGGGCATCGGCAAAACCATCGCCACTTTGCAAATCGCGCGCAACATCGCCATGCGCAACGACCAGTACGCCTTCTACCTCTCCTACGAGCACACCGAAACACACCTCATGCACCGCCTGCTGTGCCTGGAGAGCGTCAACCCGCCGGAAATGGACGTCAACCGCGGCATCCGACTGCGGGACCTCTACCAAGTCATCGTCTCACAACGCGCCAAAGAATTCATGGGCCGCGAAGGCGGCGCTGGATCGCTGCAAAGCATCCTGCGCGATAACCCCAAAACCGCCCCCGCACTGGCCCGCATGACCAAGTACGCCGACCGACTCATCCTGCTCAAGGCCAGCCCCGCCGTCACCAACCTGCGCGCCATCAAAGAAATGACCGCACGCCTGGCCGACGCCACCGGCGGCAACGTCACCGTCTTCGTCGATTACCTGCAAAAGGTCGCCGTTCACCCCGAACGCCCACGCGACGAAAACGACAAAGTGACCATCATCGTCGAAGGACTCAAAGACATCGCACTCTCACTCGACGTCCCCGTCTTCTCCATCGTCGCCGCCGACCGCGAAGGACTCAAAAGCAAGCGCATCCACCTCTTCCACCTGCGCGGCTCCTCCGCACTCGACTACGAGTCCGACATCGCCATCATCATGAACAACAAATACCAAATCCTGGCAAAGGACCACGTCGCCTTCAACCCCTACACCGCCAAGCAGTACCGCAACTGGGTCGTCTTCACCATCGAAAAGAACCGCGCCGGGCGCGCCATGCAGGATATCGAGTTCGAAATTCACGGCTCGTCCTTCTCCTTCAACCCACGCGGACAAAAGGTCCAACAGCAGCTCATCGACGACAAAATCATCGAGAGCTAAACCACAGCCCACAATCAGCGCTACCCCCCCCGCCTATCACAGCGGGGGTTTTGTTGTGGGCAGTCCATCCACACCACCCAAAAAGGTCCATCACCCCAAAGCGCGCTACCATAGACTCAACGCCTTTAACTTAACACAGGAGTGTGGTACCCATGAAGCGCCTGTTCCTGCTGTGTATCCTCGTATCCGCCGCCCTGACCAGCCGCGCCCAAACACCCACCACACCGCCGCTGACCCTCAATCCCGACACCGCTACCGGCCTGCTCGCCCTGCGTGAATACCCCGTGCAGCAGGGCAGCGACCTCGCCTTCTCACCCGACGGCCAATCGCTCGCCGTTGCCGCCGGACGCGAAGGACTGCTCGTCTTCGGCCTCAACGCCCCCACCACCGATCCCATCGCCCAGCTCACCCTCGACGCCCGCGCCAGCGCCGTCACCTTCAGCCCCGAAGGCACGCAGATCGCCGTCGGTGACTGGCTCGGCGGACTCGTCCTCATCGACTTCGCGCCCGGTGTCGTCGTCGGCACCGCCACCCTGACGCCCACCATCACCCTCAGCGGACACAGCGCCGCCGTCCGTGACCTGGCCTACGCCCCCGATGGCCGCCTGGCTTCCGGTGGGGCTGATCGACTCATCCACCTCTGGGACTCCGCCAGCACCGACCCCACCACTACTCTCAGCGGACACGGCGATTGGGTCAACGCCCTCGCCTGGTCCACTGACAGCACGCAGATCCTCAGCGGCGATGCCGGCAACCGCCTCATCCTCTGGGATACCGCCGCCGCTGAGATTATCGCCCAAAACCGCGCCCACCACTACGGCATCAACGCCGTGACCTTCAGCCCCGATCACACCCAGGCCCTCTCCGCCGCCAACGACGGCCAGTTCCGCACCTGGACCGCCGACGATCTCACCGAGCTGCGCCGCGTCCAGGCCCAACCCGCCGACATCAACGGACTCAACGCCGCCGACTGGAACGCTCAGGGCGTAATCCTCAGCGCCGGCTGGGACGCTACCCTGCGCTTGTGGGCCGCCGACTCACCCGCTGACGCGCCCCTCGCCACCTTCACTCAGCACAGCGCGCCCATCATCGCCGCTCGCTTCAGCCCCGACGGATCACAGATCGCCACCCTCAGCCTAGGTGGCAGCAGCGACCCCGGACTCATCCTCTGGGGATTTCCCGCGCCCCTGCCCGGCGCACTGCCCGGCGGCGGCTGATCGCCCTACATATGAGACTTATCGCATAAAACCCAGCACTCTGTCACTATGCCTATCAGGTCGGGTACGCCTATGCTGAGCGTAACCCGACCCGACGGGCAGAAGCGACCCCGGTAATCACACAAGGACCCGCCATGAGCCTAATGAAGTACGTCAATCCCTTCATGAAGTGGCTGCTGCGCTCCCCCTTTCACGGCCTTGTCAGCAGCAAATACATGATCCTAGGCTTCACCGGGCGCAAAAGCGGCCAAGCCTACGCGACCCCGGTCCAGTACGTGCGCCAGGACAAGACCGTCTACTTCATCACCGACTCGCGGCGCGTGTGGTGGAAAAACCTACGCGACGACGCCCCCGTCACCCTCACCCTGCGCGGCCAAACACTCCAGGGCAGCGCCCAAGCCACCGCCGACCCCGATGCCGTGCGGCCCCTCATGACCACCGTCTATCCCACCATGCCCCAAGACTACATCGATCAGAACATCGACCACATGGCCGCCGTCATCATCACCCTCAGCTAAGCCACAGCCCCGGCGGGGACCTCAACGCACCTCCCGCCGGGGCTGCGTCCAGGCCCGGCCTACCCCCAAGGCCGCCACCTGCCTATAATCACCCCGAACCCGGTCCACCGAAAGGCTTACTCAATGCGCATCCGCGTCACAGGTGGTGCACCTCTCAATGGCACCTACACCCCCGCAGGCAGCGCCAACGCCGCCATCGCGCTGCTGGCCGCCGCTCTGCTCACCGACAAAGCCGTCACCCTGCGCCGCATGCCCGATACCGCCAGCACCCAACTCATGCGCGAACTCGCCGCACTGCTCGGTGCCGAATTCAACAGCCCGGACAACGACCCGCACACCCTCACCCTGCGCACCCCGCAGATCGCCCGCCGCAGCTTCACCTCCACCGAAACCGGCGGCTTCGTCGGCGCGCTGCTGCTGCTGGCCCCCATCCTGCTGCGACGCGGCTACGTCCGCATGGAAATCGACTTTCCTCTCAACCGCGTCCGTACCCACCTAGACGCCCTGCGCGACCTGGGCCAATCCCTCAGCATCACCGACGGAGCCATTGAAGTCCGCGCCGCTGCCTGGGACTACCGCGACATCATGCTCGCCGAATCCAGCGTCACCGCCACCGAAATCGCCCTCATGCTGGCCGCTTCACTGGGCAAAGAGACCTTCATCCGCAGCGCCGCCGGCGAGCCGCACGTCCAAACCCTGGCCCACGCCCTCGAACTCATGGGCGCACAAATCGAAGGGATCGGCTCCAACGTCCTGCACGTCTTCGGCACCGATTCCCTCCACGGCGCAGACTGCACCCTGCCCGCCGACAGCATCGAAGCGGCCAGCATCGCCGCACTGGCTGCCGTCACCGGCGGGCGCGTGCACCTCAACCACTTGCACACCCCCCACCTACGCAGCATGACCCGCGTCTTCGCCCGCCTCGGCGTCCGCCTGGACATGGACGAGGACGCCCTCTACGTGCCGCGCCACGAATCCCTCATCGCCTCCGAGCGCGCCGAAGACCAGGACGCCAGCATCAAAGCCGCCCCCTGGCCCGGCTTCCCATCAGACCTCATCTCCATGGCAACCCTCATCGCCACCCAAACGCGCGGCACCACCCTCATCCACGAGCCAATGTTCGATAACCGCCTGCTCTTCGTCGATAAACTCAACGCCATGGGTGCACAAATCGTGCTGGCCGACCCCCACCGCGCTATCGTCGTCGGCCCCACCCCCCTCTACGCCATCTACATGGACAGCCCCGACGTGCGCGTCGGCCTGGGCCTGCTGGGGGCCGCCCTCGTCGCCGACGGCCAGTCCGTCATCGACAACGCTCAAGCCCTACACCGCGGCTTTGACGGCGTGCTGCACAAGCTCATCGCCCTCGGCGCACAGATCAAGCTGGAAGCCTGAACCATGACCGCCATGCTGCACCTGGACAAACTGCGCGTTCATCACAGCGTTACCGGCCCCGCCAACACCGACCGACTGCCCGTGCTGCTCTTACACGGCTGGGGCGCGTCCATGGCACTCATCACGCCCCTAGGCGACCGCCTCGCCCGCGCAGGCTGGCAAGTCCACGCCCTAGACCTGCCCGGCTTCGGCGACAGCGACACGCCCCTTACGCCCTGGTCGGTTTTCGATTACGCCAACTTCATGCTGCGCTACCTGGACGCCCACAACCTGCCGCGTGTCCACCTCTTCGGCCATTCCTTCGGCGGACGCCTAGGCTTGATCCTGGGCGCAGAACACCCCGCCCGCCTGGGCAAGATGGTCCTGGCCGACAGCGCCGGCCTGCGCCCACAAACGCCGCTGCCCGCCCGCCTACGCCTGGAAACCTACAAGCGCCTGCGCGATGGCCTGCGCGCCGTGGGCCTGCGCAGTCTCAGCGACTCGCTGCGCAGCGCCTACAACGCCCGCTACGGCTCCGCTGATTTCCAGGCCGCCCAAGGCGTCATGCGCGACAGCTTCGTGCAAGTCGTCAACGCCGACCTGCTGCCCTACGCCGCGCGCGTGGCCGTGCCCACCCTACTGCTGTGGGGCGATCAAGACCAGGATACCCCCCTGTGGCAGGGCCAACGCCTAGAACAAACCATCCCCGACGCCGGACTCGTCGTCTACGCAGGGGCCGGGCACTACAGTTACCTCGACCGCCTCAACGATGCCGCCCGTGTGATCGACTATTTTTTCAAAGGTGAAAAGGACTGATACACAAAAAAGAGGAAAAAGACGCAGGCAGCCCCGCTGCCCGCGCCCAACACAACCTTACTCGTCGCCGTCCACGTCGGTCTCATCCGCAGCGCCGCCAGCAGCACGCAGGTTCAAGCGCGAAGTCGCCGAGCCGCCAACCTTGACCAACACCGTCTCCACTTCTTGGCTGAAGACCACTGTCAGCGTCTCGCCCGTCAGCTCTGTGACGTCGTAGCCGCGCTGCGCATCATAAGCCGTCACGAACTCGTCGTCGAAGTTCAGCGTCAGCGTGTCGGCACTGTAGTCATACGTCCCCGTGCGGATTGCGTTCGCCGGGTCCGGCAGCACTGCGAAGAAATTGCCGTCGTCGCGGAACTGCAAAATCGTCGCCGCGTCTTCACTCTCCCAGGTGCCCACCAGCCCCGGCCCGCTGAACCAGTCCGGGCGCTCAATCAACAGCACCGGGATCGCAAAACCCAGCACAATCGCCACAATAAAAATTCCATTAATCAACACTTTATTGCCCATCGCTGAATCGCTCCTTTGCTCAGCATCAGCCGCGCGGTCCATGATGCCCGTATCATACCCCCTCTACACAGATTAGCCAATGATAAGCCGTGCAGCACCCCCCACTTGCCCCTACGTACAGCCCACGGCATAATGGGACTTATACCGTCCGCATCAGCAACAGGACGCAAAGCGCTATGACACACTTCATCTCACCCAACCAACGCCCACAGGTCGAAATGCTGCCCGGCGTCCACCGGCGCAACATGGCCCTCACCGAGGCGATGCTGCTGTGCGAAATCTTCCTAGAACGCGACGCCCGCGTCCCAGAACACAGCCACCCTCACCAGCAAACCGGCTACGTCGTCCGCGGCCAACTGCAACTGACCATCGCCGGACAGACCCGCACCTGCAACCCCGGCGACTCCTATCAAATCCCCGGTGACGTGCCCCACAGCGCCACCGCCCTACAAGACACCGTGCTCATCGACGTCTTCTCACCCCCGCGTGAGGAGTACCTCTAAACCCTAACCGACCACCAGACGACTGACTGCAACCACCATGGACAGCTACGATCCCAGACGCAAATCCCGCGCCGCCAACCACGCCCGTGAACGTCAGGAAGCCCGCCGCCGCCGCCAAGCTGAGCGCACCCAGATGGCTGTCAAACGCGACGCCCCCACACCCAAAACATCCCAACACATCGACAGCGGCCCACCCTCCCCCCGTGACCTGGCCGCCGCCGCCACCGCCCGCGCCCGCCTGCTGCTGCATGACGGCCTGTGGTACGCCCGACATAACCCCCGTACCTGGCTGTGGAGCGGGGCGGCACTGGCTGCCCTCTTCACCCTCTACCTGCTCGGCAGCCTGCTCAGCGGACGAGTCTTCCCCAACACCTACGCCCTCGGCGTCAACCTCGGCGGCCTCAACACCGAACAAGCTGCCCAACGGCTCGACACCGCCCTGACTGACGACCTGCGTATCGCCCTCATCGTCGAAGGCAGCGTGCACACCGAAGTCCCACCTGCCGCCCTCGGCCTGTCGGTCAACACCGCACAAACCGCCGCAGACGCCCGCGCCGCCGGTCTGTGCGGCATCCCCTTCGGCTGTGACATCACGCCCACCGTCACCATGGACTATCTCACCGCCGAACGCTTCTTCCTGGACCAAGCCGAAAAAATCGCCACCCAACCCGTCAACGCCGCCTTCACCTGGCAAAATGGCCGCGTCGTTGGCATTCCCGGCACCGATGGCCGCGACGTCAACATCTCTACCGCCTTGACCTACCTCCAAGACAACGCCGCACAAGTCCTCGAAAGCCGCCGCCTCACCCTGCCCACCCTGCCCATCCCGCCCGACCACCGCGACCCCAGCGCCCTCGTGGCACAAGCCGAACGAGTCGCCGCCGCTTCCCTGCGCTTCATCGGCTATGACCCCTTCACCGACACCACCACCACCTGGGCCACCGACCCCGCCAACGTCGTCACCTGGCTGGAAGCCGGCGAAGGCAAACTGCGCCTACGCGGCGACTCCTTCAAACAGTTCATCGACGCCCTCAACGACAGCATCGCCGCCAGCGGCGACAACGAACGCTACGTAGACCTCAACGAAGCCAAAAAGCGTGTCGAAGACGCCATCGCCAACGACCAAAGCGACATCACCCTGCGCATGCGCTACTACCCCCAAGTCTACACCGTCCAACCCGGCGACCGCGGCTTCAGCATCGCCCGCAAAACCGGCATCCCCTTCTACCTCATCCA
Source organism: uncultured Anaerolineaceae bacterium (assembly GCA_964457835.1). Taxonomy (GTDB): domain Bacteria; phylum Chloroflexota; class Anaerolineae; order Aggregatilineales; family Phototrophicaceae; genus CAYWGJ01. Next base: position 1,920 of record CAYWGJ010000039.1, on the reverse strand, counting down.
AGAAGCCAACGCCGGCAGCAGCCTCGACATCCTCTACGTCGGCGAAGAACTCAACCTGCCCTCCCGCGACAAAATGATCCCAGAAACGCCCATCCCGCATAAACGCATCGTCGTGGACCTGGATACCCAATGGATGACCGCCTTCGAGAACGGCGTCGAAGTCTTCTCCTGGGGCATCTCCTCCGGGCGTTCCGACGCCCCCACCTCGCCCGGCATCTACCAGATTCTCAGCCACAACGACATCACCACCGGCTCCGGCTTCTCACTCTGTGCCGACGGCCAATGCGGACGCTGGACCATGCACTGGTTCATGGGCATCTACGAAGTGCGACCCGGCCTGCTCAACGGCTTCCACGGTGCCGTCGAACTGCCCGACGGCACCTACCTCGGCGGCGGCGGCGTCAGTTATCCTTCCACCTTCGGCTGCGTCATGGCCGAAGACGGCAACGCCAAAGCCCTTTACGACTGGGCCGAAATCGGCACCATGGTCGAGATCATCTCCAGCGAATACCCGCCGCAGTCCGAGCTGGGCCGCCGCGTCCGCGACCGGAGCCGCTCCACCTGAGACCGCCTCCCCCTCTAACGTTAGAGTTTTGAAACATCGCCCACATGAACGCTACATGTGGGCTTGTCTTGCTTGGCACAGCCCCCTGTAGTGTGCTATGATGTATTTGCGATGTGGTTTTAGCAGGGCATCTCGCCTTGGCCGCATTGGCGCAGTGGTCATGCGCCCGTAGTACCTCTCAGCACATAGTCGGCCCGTCACACGGCACGACGTATTACCGCCGCTCCTGAACGCAGCAGCAGTGTGGTATCGCAGTAGAGGATATGGCAGCACCAACACCAAACTTTCAGGAGTAGATTCACCATGGCAGAACGTGTAGAGGGTACCGTCAAGTGGTTCAGCGCTGAAAAAGGCTACGGCTTCATCAGCCGCGAAGGGGCCGATTTCTTCGTCCACTACAGCAACATCCAGGGCAACGGCTACCGTTCCCTCGAAGAAGGCGACAAGGTGGAGTTCGAAATCACCGACGGGCGTAAGGGCAAGCAGGCCAGCGACGTGCGCGTGATGCGCACCGAGTAAAACCCGCCCCCGAACAACAGCATTCACACACACCGACCACCCACAACCTGTGGGTGGTCGTCTTTTTCCCCAGCAACCCCACTCAGAACACCAGCGCCACCACCAAAGCCGCCAGCAGCGCTGCTACCCACAAATCCCGCTGTGATACCGCCGCACCGTGCAGCCGACCCCACTGCTGCACCCACACGTACAGCACGTACACCAGCAGACCCAGCGCCACGCCCGTCAGCAGCAGGCTGCCCAGCCCCAAGCTGAACACCCCGCCCCCTTGCAGCCAACTAATCGCGTCCAGCGCCCGACCCAGCCCAAAGCCGCCGATCAGCGCCAACAGCGCATTGCCCAAACTGCCCAGCATCCAAGCCAGCGCCAGCACATAACTGTGCGCCACCAGCCCCCCTTTACCCTCCGCCTGAGTCGTCAAATACCAGTGCGACAACACCCCCGCCGCACCCACCGCCACCACCGCCTGCACCATCGACACCAGCGGCAGCACCACGATGCTCAACGGGTTCAACAAACGCAGGCTGATAAACGCCACCGACAACAGCAGCGCCAACCCTACCACCAGGCCCACCAGCGCCCCAATCAGGATGACCCGCCACCACGTCCCCTCTGCCGTGTCGATCACACCCCGCGGCTGCGTCACCAGCAGCAGCCCCCGATCAAACAGCCCCCGCACAAAGTCTAGCAAATACTGAACGCTCAGCCGCGTCGGCGCACCCGGAATCCCATCCGGCAGCGGCACGCTGAAGCCACTGTCACCGGAGTCGGCAGGGGCGGCGGCCTTGGGCGCTTGCTTGGGCCGACCACCGCTGGCCGCCAGCTCCGCCTCCACC
>CAYWGJ010000038.1:0-20557 GCA_964457835.1 uncultured Anaerolineaceae bacterium | reverse complement strand
GGGCTAGATTGACCAGCAGCGAGGGAAAGAGGCCCAGCCCGACCGTGGCGATGGTCAGCACAACAATCGGCCCGAATCGCAGCGAGAGCCCCGCCGGCGGTCGGCTCGCCGGCTTGGTCGATCCCGCCTCGGCGTCGGGCTTCTCTTTCCAGAAGACTTCGTTCCAGATCTTGATCATGCTGATCAGCGTGAGCAGGCCGGTCAACAAGGCGACCGCGGTCAGAAAGTACTGCCCGGCCCCGAAGCCGGCCTGAATGATCGACAGCTTCGCCCAGAAACCCGACAGCGGCGGCACACCGGCCAGGCTCAGCGCGGTCACGAGGAAGAGCCCCGCCAGCCACGGCGTTGCCACCGCCATCCCGCCGAGCGGTTTGAGCCAGTACGTGCCGCGCAGACTCTTCACCACGCCGCTGATCAGAAAGAGGTTACTCTTGACGATGCTGTGATGAACCATATAGACGAGTGCCGCGGCGATCGTCAGCGCTCGCACCTGCGGATCGGTCGCGCCGACAAGCCCGATGCCGATACCCATGACCATGTAGCCGATCTGGCTGATGCTGTGGAAGCTGAGCACACGGCGGAACTCCATCTGGGCGACGGCCCCGATCACGCCGGTGAACATGGTGAGCCCCGCAATGATCAAAACCAGCGTGATCAGCCAATCCGGCGTCGGAAACACCACCGTGAATACACGGAACAGCGAATAGACGCCTACCTTCGTCAGCAGACCGGCAAAGATGGCCGAGATGGCCGCCGGGGGCGTGGCATAACTCGCGGGCAGCCAGAAGAACAGCGGGAACAATGCCGCCTTGACGCCGAAGGCAAGGAGGAACAAGGCTTGCACCGTGGCGAGCAGGTGCGGATGCGTCGCGGCGACGATGACCAGGCGATTGTGCAGGTCGGCCATGTTCAGCGTGTGTGCCGCGCCGTGCAGAATGCCCACTCCGGCGAGAAAGATAGCCGAACTGAACAGGTTGAGGATGACGTACTTGAGGGCTCCTTCGAGCTGCTGCCGTTCGCCGCCCAGGGCCACGAGCACAAAGCTCGCGATGAGCATGACCTCGAAGAAGACGTACAGGTTGAAGAGATCACCCGTCAGAAAGGCGCCACAGATACCCATGACCAACACGTGCAGCAGCGCAAAGTAGCCGAACGATTGCCGTCGCGCATCAATGTCGGCAAGTGAATAGATCGCAACAAGCAGTCCGAGCCCCGCCGCCAGAACCACCAATGTCGCGCTGAGCAGATCGGCCACCAGCGTGATCCCGAAAGGAGCCGCCCAGTTGCCCGCCTGCACCGCCTGGATGTAACGCGCCGGCGCTAAGCGCGTCGCATAGCGCACCCCCCCGGCGAACCCATGCGCACCAGGCCCTACACCGATGTAATCCTCATTGCGCCAATACTGAAGGTTGTGACGGCAGGCCTGCCCTGGGCGCGCCCAGTTGCTGATCTCGTATTGCTCATAGCCACCCGCACCCAGCATCTGCGTCGCTAAGTCGTACATATCCGCTGCTAGATCATCATCCGGTGTCGGCACGCTGCCTGCTTCGACCCACTCCTTCAGCGGTGTGCCGTCCTCTAGGCCCAGCGCATACAGCGACATATGCTCTGGGGCCAGCTTCAGCGTCTCTTGCAACGTGTGCCGCCAGGTTTCTAAAGTCTGATGCGGCGCGCCATAGATCAAATCCAAGTTGACGTTCTCAAAGCCCGCCCGCCGCACGAGGGGCATCACCGCCTTCACCACATCATGATCGTGCCGCCGCGCAAACAAACGCAGCACCTCCGGCGTGGCGGACTGCATTCCGATGCTCAAACGGTTGATCCCCAGCCCACGCAGCGCCCGCAGATAGTGCTCGTCGAGGTCATTAGGGTTGGCCTCCGTAGTGATTTCAACGTCATGGGTAAAGACGAAATGCTCACGCAGCGTCAGCAAAATGTCCCCAAACTGCGCTGGAGTCAGCAAGGTAGGTGTGCCCCCACCGAAAAACACGCTGTGCACCGGCTGATTCGATGGGCGGCCTTCCGCCGAAGCCACCTGCACAATCTCGCGGCACAACGCGGCCACGAAGTCCGGGATCAGCGCCTCTAGCTTCGTATACGTGTTGAAAGCGCAATACGTGCACTTCGTGGTGCAAAAAGGAATGTGAAGATAGATAGACAGCGGTGTGCGTAACATTTTGGACACAGCGTTTGCATTCATAAAAACCCATAGACACATTCAAAGAGGCTAATTGCAGTATTGTCCCAGGTCTCATATAATTGAACAAGATCACGTCTGATCCGTTCCATTGTACGTGCAGCACGGTTCTAGTGACATAATAGCAACGAGGCGTCCTTATCATGCCCGAAACGACACAGTTCGGTGGTTCCTTTGAAGACAGCGACTCCATCGGGTCGTTGAAGCCCAACCACATGCTCTTGAACCGCTACCGCATTCTGGCCGAAATCGGCGGCGGCGGTATGGGCACGGTGTACAAAGCAGTCGATACCAACTTCCAGGGCATCAAACGCCTGGTGGCTGTCAAAGAGATGCTGGCCCCCAACAACTCTGAAAAAGCAGCGCGCATTGAGCAGTTTCAACGCGAAGCGAACCTGTTGGCAACTATGGAGCACCCCTCCATCACGCGCATCTACGAACACTTCCACACCCAGGACCGCGCCTACATCATCATGGAATACATCAACGGCAGCGACCTTGATGTGATCCTGAACAAAACGCGCGAACTGCCTGTGGACAAAGTTGTCGAATGGGCCATTGAACTGTGCGACGTGCTGCACTACTTGCACAGTATGGAACCGCAGCCGGTCATCTTCCGTGACCTGAAGCCCGCCAACATCATGATCGACAGCTTGGGCAAGGTGCGTCTCATCGACTTCGGCATCGCCAAAGTCTTCGAAGCCGACAGCCGCAAACACACCATGATCGGCACCGAAGGCTATTCCGCACCCGAACAGTACCGCGGGGCCGTCAGCCCGCTCAGCGACATTTACGGCCTGGGGGCTACCCTGCATCACATCCTCACCCGCAGCGACCCACGTCTCGCACCGCCCTTCAGTTTCAATGAACGCCCCATCGCCCAACTCAACCCCAAAGTGCCCCCCACCCTGATCGACGTGATCGACAGAGCGCTGCAAACCGACCCCAAGGACCGCTGGCAGTCGGGGGCGGCCATGAAAGACGCTATCCTACACGTTTACCGTCAAGGCGGTAGTGCCAGCTTCGCACACGTGCCGCCAAACCCCAGCGAACAAAACGCACCACAAAACCCAGCTTCTGCCCAGCAATCCAGCAGACCCGCCCCAGCCATGACCTCCACCATGACCGACTTCTTTGGCGACATGACCGAAGACGGGGCCGTCATCGAACCGCGCTGGGTGTTCTCCACTGAAGACGAAATCCGCGGCAGCCCCAACACCTACCGCGATATGGCCTTCGTCGGGTCCTACGACACCAACATGTGGGCAATCAAATTAGACACCGGCGAGCTGGCGTGGAAATACCCGACCATGGGCGGCATCGTCTCCTCACCTGTCATCGACAGTGCTTCAAAACTCGTGCTCTTCGGCTCAGAAGACAGCACCTACTACGCCCTAGACCACCGCAGTGGACGCATCCAATGGACCCACACCACCGGCGGCAAAATTCGCAGCAGTGGACAAATTGCCCACGACCTGGTGTTCTTCGGCAGTGACGATAACCACCTCTACGCCCTGGTGGCAGCCACCGGCAAAGTGATGTGGTCCAGTGACCTAGGGTCCCCAGTACGCACCCGGCCCTTCGTCACCAATGAACTCGTCATCACCGCCTCAGACGACGGCGAAATCGTGGGCCTGGAACTGTCGGGCAAGCGCAAATGGAGCTATCGCGTCAAACGCGGAGCCAACTCGTCCCCCCACGTCGATCTGGAAGAAGACATCTGCTTCATCGGAGGCATGGACGGCGTGCTATACGCCCTAGACGCCAGCGGGGGGTACAACATCTGGCGGCATCGCACCAATGGACCGCTGATCTCCTCACCCGTGTCCAACGGTTCTACCGTGTTCATCGGCTCCACTGATGGCAAACTCTATGCCATCAACATGGAAACCGGTAAAGAACGCTGGAGTTTCGACGCGGGCGCACCCATCGTCGCCTCCCCAACAATCACCGAAAGTGCCGTGTATATCGGCTGCTCGGATGGCACCTTCTATGGCGTTGACCTACGCAACGGCAAGGAGCTATGGCGCTATGCCACGCACAGCGGCATCACGTCAACCGCCTGCATCGCTGGGGATGTGATCCTCTTCGGTGCCATGAACAACAAATTGTACGCACTGCCGTTGGTGGGTTAAGAACGCACGGAGCAAACACATGGAACTGTTCAAGCGCTGGTTTGGGCGGCCTGAAGGCCCAGAACCAGACAAAGAAACCAAACCGCAAGCTGACCCTATCCCGGAGCAGGTCAACACCCCCCTGCCTAACGATGAAGAACAAACACTCCCCGGTGTGCAGTCTGCCGCTCCCAGCGATCAGGATTCGATCACCACGACCGAAACGCCTAAGGTCGATAACAACGGCAGCACCGACAAGCTCGCACCTGACGATTCCCCAGCCGCGCGTAACACCGACAGCAGCACAGAAACCCCGCCCCCTTCACCCGCATACTTGGCCGTCGGCGGCCCTACCCGCCCGCTGGAACCAGAAAAGGTCATCAGCGGCTCCAACGCACAAATGCGCTTCGGCATGACCACCGACGTAGGCATGGTACGCAGCAACAACCAGGACGCCGCCCTGTCTTTCTACGTCGCCAGCCGCAGCGCCAACGACCGCCCCGACTTCGGGCTGTTCATTGTCGCCGACGGCATGGGCGGGCATCACGACGGCGAAAAAGCCTCCGCGTTGACCGCGCACGCCGTGGCCGAACACGTCACCAGCCACATCTTCATTCCGCTGCTGACTAATGATAACAGCTCCGACCGCCCCCCGATCACTGAAGTGCTGATCGATGCCGTGCAGCACGCCAACAGCCGCGTGCTGGCCGATATTCCCGATGGCGGCACCACGCTCTCCGCCGTGACCGTCATTGACGACCTGGCCCACATCGTGCACGTTGGCGACAGCCGTGTCTACTTGGTGCACAAAGACAGCATCGAACAAATCAGCCGCGACCATTCCCTAGTACAGCGTCTGGTCGAGCTGGGGCAAATCACCCCCGAAGAAGCCACCAGCCACGAACAAGGCAACGTCCTGTACCGCGCCATCGGCCAAAACGAAAACTTAGAAGTCGATACCCTGACCCGACGCCTGCCCTCAGGGACACACCTGCTGCTGTGCAGCGACGGCCTATGGCAGCATTTAGAGAACGAAGAAATGCGCCGCATCGTCAATGACTGGCCGCCCCAAGAAGCCTGTGACAAACTCGTCGCGCTTGCCAATACCCGCGGCGGCACTGACAACATCACTGCGGTCGTCCTGCACATACCTAGAGGATGATTAGGACGCTGCTATGGCAACAAACTTAAACTTCAACCCCTATGACGTGCTGGGGCTGCCTGTTACAGCATCCTCAGAAGACATCAAAGCCGCCTACCGGAACCTTGCCCGCCGACTGCACCCGGACAGCAATCCCAACAATCCCGGTGCAGCCAAGCAGTTCCAAGACATCACCGTGGCTTACGAAATCCTGCACGACGCACTGCGCCGCAGCAGCTACGACCGCGAAGCACAGACCCTGAGCGCCAACGGGGACCTGCGCTTCAGCCTGCGTACTACGCCCAGCAAACGCCGCTTGGCCCGCATCGACGAACCTCAGGTGATCTACCTGCACACCGAGCTGTTTACGGACCCTGCCGCCGAAAACCGCAAAGAAAAGAACGAGAGCCACCTCAACATCACACTCGTCCTGGACCGCAGCAAATCCATGGACGGCACACGCATGGAGAAGGTCAAAGTCGCCGCGCACCAAATCATCGATAATCTGCGCGAGCGTGACATTATCTCCATCGTTACCTTCAACGACCGCGCTGACGTCATCATCCCAGCCACATACGCCAAAGACAAACCCGCCCTCAAAGCCCGCGTCAGCATGATTTCCGCCATGGGCGGCACCGAAATCTTCCAGGGCCTCAACGCCGGTGTCAACCAAAACCGCACCTATTTCGGCCCTAAGCTGGTCAATCACGTCATCTTGCTCACCGACGGGCACACCTACGGCGATCAAGAACAAAGCCTGGAACTCGCCAGTGCCGCGGGCAAGGAAGGCATCGGCATCAGCGCCATGGGCCTAGGCAGCGACTGGAACGACGAATTCTTGGACCAACTGGCCTCCAGCACCGGCGGTAACTCAGTGTACATCCGCACTGCCAACGAAGTCTCGCGTTACATGAACGACCAGGTGCGTCACCTGTCCAACGCCTTCGCTGAACGGATGCACATGGTGATCGCCCCCGATGCCGACATCCAAATCGAGATGGCCTTTAAGCTGGCTCCTCAGCCCCAACCGCTGAAAGTGGAAAACGGTGAGATCAAACTAGGCAGCCTTCAGTTCAACCGCCCCATTGGTCTGCTGCTGCAACTGCTGCTGCCAGCCAACATGCCGCTGGGGTTCCGCAGCCTGGCACGCCTAGTCACCATCGGTGATGTGCTGCAAAACAAAAAACAGTCCCAACAGGCCATCAGTGATCTGACGCTGGAAGTCGTCGAAAATACCCCCGGCGAAGACCCCCCCACCAGCATCCTGGACGCTCTCAGCAAGCTGACGCTCTATCGCCTGCAAGAACGCGCCAACGACGCCCTCGAACAAGGGGACATCGTGGAGGCCACCCGCCGCTTGGAAAACCTCGCCACTCGCCTGCTGGAAATGGGCGAAACCGAACTCGCCAACGAAACCCTCTCCGAAGCGCGGCGCGTGGCCCATACCGCCGGCCTGTCTGACCGTGGGCGAAAAACCCTGAAGTATCAAACGCGCTACCTGGTTGCCAGCACTACAGACGATAACAATGACTAACAGCAGCAGTGCACCCTGCGAGGCTGTGAGCAGACTTTCCCCTGGGGTATACTATGCAGCATTAATAGTCGTCATCAACCTGCTGTATTTATATCTACTACCCCAGGGCTTGCCGGAGGACACCGATGATTATCTGCCCACATTGTGGCACCCCAAATCGCGAAGGCCTGCTTTTCTGTGAGGAATGTGGCAAAAACTTGAACAAAAGCAGCAAAGCCGATCCCACACTGCCTACACGCCAGTTTGAGCAAATGCCCAGCGAACTAGCCGCAAAAGCGACGTGGGGAACAGCCAAGTTCGGCCACGGCTCCACCGTGCTGATCCATGTGCGTGACGCCGTGGAACCCATCGTGCTGCAACCCGCTCGCCGCATCGTCCTGGGCCGCAAAGACCAAAGCAGCCCATCACAGCCTGATATTGACCTGACCCAATACGGTGCCATGGAAAAAGGCGTCTCACGCATTCACGCCGCCGTGGACCGCAGCGAAGACACCCTCACCATCGTCGATATGGGCAGCTCCAATGGCACCCACCTCAACGGTCAGCGCCTTGGACCAGATCAACCGCGCGTCCTGCGCGACGGCGACGAAATCCGGCTCGGTAAACTGGTGGCACATATTTACTTCAAGTAGCATCCGGTCGTATCATTTACGTGTCGTATCACGTCAGGAGATCAGCTCATGTATCAAGTCCTCGTACATGTTTCTGGCAGCGAACCCGTCAAACTGGACATCGACGAGCTGCCCAACCCCACCGATACCAACCTCATCGGGCGCAACCCGCGCGACCGCGGCGACCGCGAGGTCAGTTGGATCGACGAAGGAGTCAATACGATCATCCTGCCCTGGTGGCGTATCAACTACATCCAAATTCTGCCCGGTGACGACGACAAGCAGGAATTCCCGCTGCTCTTCCGGAACGACTAACCTCTTAAGGAGACGGCATGGTATCCCCAACACCACCCAAAAGCAGCAGCCGCGACAGCAAACTCGTCCTCGTCGTGGATGACGAAGCTCGCATGATCGGCTTCATCCGCATGAACCTAGAACTAGAAGGTCATCGTGTCATCGAAGCGCGCAACGGCGTACAAGCCCTCGAAGCCATCCGCACCAAACTGCCCGATCTGGTGCTGCTCGATGTCATGATGCCCGAACTCGACGGCTTCGAAACGCTTAAGATGCTGCGCGAGTTCTCCAGCATCCCCGTCATCATGCTGACGGCTAAAGGCGAAGAGAACGACATCGTGTACGGCCTGGAATTGGGCGCAGACGACTACATGACTAAACCCTTCGGCCCGCGCGAACTCTCCAGCCGTATCAAGGCCGTCATGCGCCGCGCCACTGCCCCTTCCAGCTCACCTGACCAAGCCGTGCTCAGCATCGACGAGCGCCTGCAAGTGGACTTCAACCGGCGCGAAGTTATCGTCAACGGCGCGCACATCAAGCTGCGCCCCACCGAATACCGCCTGCTCTACCACCTCATCGAAAACGCCGGCTGGACCGTGCCGCATGAGCAGCTGCTGGCTAAGGTTTGGGGCTACGAATACCGCGACGAAGCCCACTATGTACGCCTCTACGTCAACTACCTGCGTGAAAAGATCGAAGAGGACCCGTCCCACCCCCACTACATCCTGACTGAGCGCGGCGTAGGCTACCGCTTCATCGACTACAAGAAACAGTCTGCCAACACCCCGGAATAAACCCGCACGAGAGTCGCTTTGCGACTCTCGCGTCACTTTCACCCCACAAGCGTGTTGTTACACACAGCCCTTTGTCAGCAGCACCCCAACCCTTCAGCGCTTCTGCTATGGGTTTTATTCGGCATTTGTGATAAAAACAGGGGCTACCTGGTCCTAGACCACTCACTCAACACTCATGAGCACAGGAAACGCACCCGTGACTGACAACATAAACCGCCACCTTCGACACAATCCCATCGCCATTATCGGTATGGGGTCCGTATTCCCACAGGCACATGACCTGCGTGAATACTGGCACAACATCGTCAACGCCGTGGACTGCATCACTGATGTGCCCGACTCCCACTGGCGCATCGAAGACTACTATGATCCAAACCCCGCCGCACCGGATAAAACGTATTCGAAGCGTGGGGGATTCCTGCCCTACGTGGACTTTGACCCGATGGCCTTTGGCCTGCCACCAAACATCCTGGAAGTGACCGACGTATCACAGATGCTGGGACTCGTCGTGGCGAAGATGGCCCTCAGCGACGCCGGTTACCTCAACGCCGCGCAGGACGTCCGCGACCGCACCGGCATTGTGCTGGGCGTAGGCGGTGGTCAGAAGCTGATCGTGCCGTTGTCCTCTCGCTTGCAATACCCGGTCTGGAAGCGTGCCCTGCTCAGCAGCGGCATCAGCGAAAGCGATGCCGATCACATCATCGAAAAGATCAAGTCCGCCTATGTGCCCTGGGAAGAAAATTCCTTCCCCGGTATGCTAGGCAACGTGATCGCCGGGCGCATCGCCAACCGCTTCGACCTGGGCGGCATCAACTGCGTCACCGACGCCGCCTGCGCCAGCTCCCTGAGCGCACTTAAGCTGGCCCTCAGCGAACTGCTGGAAGGCCGCGCCGACATGATGATTACCGGCGGCGTCGACACCGACAACTCTATCGTCATGTACATGAATTTCAGCAAGACCCCGGCCTTTACCCCCGGCGACATCCCGCGCCCCTTCGACGCTGAATCCGACGGCATGATGGTCGGTGAGGGTGTCGGGATGCTGGTGCTTAAGCGCCTGGAAGACGCCGTGCGCGATAACGACCGTATCTACGCCGTCATTAAAGGCATCGGGGCCTCCAGCGATGGCCGATTCAAGAGCATCTACGCCCCGCGCGGTGAAGGCCAAGAGAAAGCCCTCCAGCGCGCCTACGAAGACGCCGGGTTCTCCCCAGCCACCGTCGGCCTGTTCGAGGCGCACGGCACCGGCACTGTCGCTGGCGATGCGACCGAAGTCACCACCGCCATCCGCTACCTGAACGCCAATGACGAACGCCGCCAGCACATCGCCATCGGCAGCGTCAAATCGCAGATTGGTCACACCAAAGCCGCCGCCGGAGCCGCCGGTCTCATCAAGGCATCGTTGGCGCTGCATCACAAAGTGCTGCCCCCAACGTTGAACGTCAGCACGCCGAACCCGAAATACAACATCACAGACTCCGCTTTCTACATCAATACCAGCGCACGCCCATGGGTCCGTGAGGGCGACACGCCCCGCCGCGCGGGAGTCAGTGCCTTCGGCTTCGGCGGCACCAATTTCCACGTCGTGCTGGAGGAATACAGCCCCGACCATCAGAACGCTTACCGCATCGACCAAAGCGCTCAGGCCATCATCTTTCAAGCTCCCACCCCCACCGCGATTCAGCAGCAGGTGAACCAAGCCATCGAAGACCTGCGCAGCGAAGACGGCCCCATGGCCTTTCACAAACTCATCGCTGCCTCGCACGAAGCACACATTCCTGCCAGCTACGCCCGCCTGGGCTTCGTCGCCGACTCCATCGCTGACGCGCTGGCGCACCTCAATGCCGCGGCCAAACTGTTGCAAAGCCATCACGACGCCGACGAATGGCATCACCCGCGCGGCATCTTCTACCGCCGCAGCAGCCTTCAGCTCAAGGGGCGAGTGGTCGCGCTCTTCTCTGGGCAGGGCGCACAGTACCTCAACATGGGCCGTGAGCTGACGCTCAACTTCCCGGAGCTGCGCCACAGCTTCCAAGCCCTGGACGCGCGCATGGTGCGCGACGGGCAGCCGCGCCTCAGTGATGTGGTATACCCCATACCAGCCTTTGACGACGCCACGCGCCATTCCCAGGAAGAAGCAATCCAGAGTACAGCCTACGCCCAGCCCGCCATTGGCGCCATCAGCGCCGGGCTGTACCGCCTGATGACCCGTGCCGGCTTCACCGCCGACTTCACCGCCGGCCACAGCTTCGGCGAACTGAGCGCGCTGTGGGCCGCCGGTGTACTGGAGGATGACGACTATTTCGAGCTGGTCAAGGCACGTGGTGCAGCCATGGCCCCGCCTGCTGACCCGCTTTTCGACGCGGGCACCATGATCGCTGTCACCGGGGGCGTAGAAGCCATCAAGCAGCAGGTCGAACACCTGGACGGCGTACAGGTCGCCAACCACAACTCCAGTGAACAAGTCGTGTTGGCCGGTGGACAGGTCGCCGTCAAAAACGCCGCCAACGTCCTCACCCAGCAGGGCTACCGCGTCGTGCCGCTGTCAGTGAGCGCCGCATTCCATACGCCCTTAGTCGGCCACGCACAAAAGCCCTTCGCCGAAAAGCTCCAGCAGGTGACTTTCCATCTGCCTCAAGTACCGGTCTACAGCAACGCCACCGCGCACCCCTACCCCGTGGACCCGGCCCAGATGCGCGAGATGCTGGCCGCCCACATCCTGAACCCGGTGCTCTTCAAGGACGAGATCGAGAACCTCTACAGCGCAGGCGGCTACCTCTTCGTAGAGTTTGGGCCGCGCAGCGTGCTCACCAACCTGGTGAAAGACATCCTCGGTGATCGTCCACACATCGCGCTCTCGCTGAACGCCAGCCGCCAGAAAGACAGCGACCGCCAATTCCGCGAGGCCGTGGTCCAGCTTCAGGTACTGGGCCTAGACCTGCGCGCCGTCGATCCCTACTTCCAGGTCCCGGCGGCCCCTGAAGGCGGCAAACCCCGCATGAAGGTCAAGATTAACGGCGCGGCCTTCATCAGCCCGAAAACCCGTGACGCCCATGAAGCCCTGCTCAACGATGGCCACCAGGTCGCGGGCGGCACCCAGATCGTAGAAAAGGTGGTAGAAGTGGAAAAGATCGTCGAGAAACCCATCGAGCGCATCGTGGAAGTGCCCTCCGCGACCGAAGCACCCGTTCACGCTAACAACGGCAGTGCACATGACCCGCTCAGTGCCATTGAGTCCACGCTGAACGCTCTGCGTGCCCATCAAGAAGAAGTGCAGCGCGCCCAGGAACAGCACCAGGACAGCCAAGCGGAGTACTACCGCATCTTCTTTGAGCTGACCCGCCAGCAGCAGAGCATCACCGACCCGCAGGTGGCCGCTACCGTCTCGCAGCAGATGATGCGCTTCCACGATCACCACGCAGAGACCTTACGCCTGCACGAGGTCTACCTGCGCGAGCAGAGCATCCACAGCCAGGCCCTGCTGAACTTGCTGCGCGAGCAGTACGCGAGCCTGGGCGATAACCTGGGCAAGAACGGCGTCAGCGCCCCTGCCGTTCCTGTGGCCTCGACCATACCCGTACCAGTCGCCGCTGCACCGACCCCAGCACCACCGCCTGTACCTGTGGCTGCCGCACCGGCTGCAAAGTCGGCACCCATGCCAACTCCGGTCGTGCTGACCTCGGCCCCTGCACCCGCTGCTGACGGCTTCGTCGCACAGCTCAGCACCGCCATGCTCGACATCGTAGCCGACAAAACCGGCTATCCCGCCGACATGCTCGACCTCGACATGGACATGGAAGCCGACCTCGGCATCGACTCCATCAAGCGCGTCGAAATCCTAGGTGCCATGCGCGATGCCTTCCCACAGCTTCCCCAGTTCAGCCCTGATGAACTCGCCGAACTGCGCACACTCGGCGACATCGTAACCTACATGCAGCAGCACGCCGGGGCATCACACAGCCCGGCACCCGCTGCACCTGCTGCCGCACCCGCTGAACCTGTCAGTAACGGTGTAGCGATCACACCCGCACCTGCGCCCGCTGCGCCACCTGCACCCGCTGCTGACGGCTTCGTCGCACAGCTCAGCACCGCCATGCTCGACATCGTAGCCGACAAAACCGGCTATCCCGCCGACATGCTCGACCTCGACATGGACATGGAAGCCGACCTCGGCATCGACTCCATCAAGCGCGTCGAAATCCTAGGTGCCATGCGCGATGCCTTCCCACAGCTTCCCCAGTTCAGCCCTGATGAACTCGCCGAACTGCGCACACTCGGCGACATCGTAACCTACATGCAGCAGCACGCCGGGGGCAGCACTACAGCGTCCAACGGCGCGGAAGGCGGTGCCCACCCTTTCGTTGATGCGGCGATACCGGCAGCATCCTCCAGGGTCAACCCTGCGGAGTACGGTATCGAGCGCCGCATCCCCCAACTGCACACACTGCCCCGCCCGGACCACCTGGTCTTTGAAGCCGTCGGCGATGTCGCTCTGCTCACTGATGATGGCGCTGGCTTCGCCTCTGCACTGGCTGATGTCCTGACTGCGCGCGGCTGGCGCGTGGTGGTGCTCAGCGTTCCAGCAGACTTGGCCGCCACGACACCCAGCTTCAGCCCGAACGTGCAGCACGTCCAACTGCCGGACGTCAGCGAATCGGCACTGCAAGCCGCCATCAGTCAGGCCGCCACCCAGGGACCCATCAGCGCCTTCGCGCACCTGCACCCGGCCCTATCGCCCACTGGCAACGGCTTCGGCGCAGCGGACAAGACTCTGCTCAGCCTGGCATTCCTGGCAGCCAAGCATCTCAAAACGCACTTGGCCGACGGCCCGCATCAAGCACGCCCGGCCTTCGTCACGCTCAACCGCGTGGACGGCAAACTCGGCACACAAAGTGCTGCCAGTGCGGGCGTAATCGGCGGCGGGCTGTTCGGCCTGGTTAAGACGCTGCGCCTGGAATGGGCCGGGCAGGTCTTCTGCCGCGCCCTGGACATCGCGCCTGCGCTGACGCCAGATCAAGCCGCCGCCCTGACCCTGGCTGAGCTGCATGACCCCGATCAGCTTATCAGCGAGGTGGGCTTGGACGGGCACAGCCGCGTGACACTCGTCGGCCAACCCCGCGCCTACCGTACCAACGGAGTAACCGCGTGAGTCGCGTTCAACCTTCCAGTGTCTTTCTCGTGAGCGGTGGTGCCCGTGGCATCACCGCCCAATGCGTCATCGCCATGGCCCAACGCTATCAGTGCCGCTTCGTCCTAATGGGCCGCACGCGCCTGGACGCCAGCGAACCCGCCTGGGCTGCCGGTCATGACGACGAAGCCGCCCTCAAGCGCGCCGCCATGGAGGACCTGAAGCAGAGCGGCGAAAAACCCACACCCGTCGTCGTCAACAAGCGTGTGCGCGCCGTCAGTGGGCAGCGCGAAATCCGCAGCACACTGGAAGCCGTCGCACAGGCAGGCGGCCAAGCAGTCTACGTCAGCGCCGACATCACTGACATGGACGCTGTGCGCCAGGCAGCGGCTTCAACCCAACTCGGCCCCATCACTGGCCTGATCCATGGCGCGGGCAACCTAGCTGACAAGCTCATCGAGCAGAAGACGCTCGACGACTTCGAATACGTCTACGCCGCCAAGGTCCAGGGCCTGGAAAATTTGCTCAGCGCCGTGGACCTGGCACGGCTTCAACACCTGGTGCTCTTCTCATCGGTGGCTGGATTCTACGGCAACGTCGGCCAAGCGGACTACGCCATCGCCAACGAAATCCTCAATAAGACCGCCCACCGTCTGCGTCAGACCCACCCGCACCTGCGGGTCGTCGCTATCGACTGGGGACCGTGGGAGGGAGGCATGGTCACGCCGCAGCTCCGCGCCTATTTCGATAGCTTGGGTGTGAAGGTCATCCCGGTAGAGGTCGGTACGCAGATGCTGATGGATGAACTGGACGCCGACCCTGCGCAAGCCGCGCCGCAGGTTGTGGTAGGCAGCGAGATCGCCGTGCCACCGCCTGAAAACGACGGCCCGCTGCAAAGCTACACCATCAACCGCCGTCTGGACCTGGCGGCCAACCCCTTCGTCGGCGATCACGTCGTGGATGGCAAAGGCGTACTGCCCATGGTCGCTGCCATGTCCTGGATGGCCTCCAGCGCAGAGCAGACCCACCCCGGCTATCACTATTTCGGCTTTGAGAACTACAAGGTGCTCAAAGGCATCGTCTTCGACTCAACCCTGGCTGAAACCTACACGCTGGAACTCAAGCAGACCGAGCGCAGCCCGGAACGCGTCGTCGTTGACGCCATGATTAAGAGCGACGGTCCCAAAGGACTGCCCCGCTTCCACTACAGTGCCCAACTGCTGCTGCTCAAGGCGATCCCGCCCGCACCGCAGTTCACCTCTGAACCCGACCCCGACGCTCAAACAATCAATACACCCGGACAGGTCTTCTACACTAACGGGACGCTCTTTCACCGGTCTAGCTTTCAAGGCGTGCAGCAGGTCGTCAGCATCGGCCCCAAAGGCCTCACCATGCGCTGCCGACTTAACCCGGTGGACCGCGCCCATCAAGGGCAGTTCCCGGTGCAGGCTTTCAACTACTTCATGGCAGATGTCGGCTTGCAGAGCATCGGCATCTGGGCACGTCACAGCTACGACGCGGGCAGCCTGCCTCTGCGCGCTATGCACGGCGAACACTTCCTGAACTTCGACTTCAACGAGGACTTCCTGGTTGACATGCGCGTGCTCAGCGTTAGCGACACTGACGTCTCCGCGCAGATCACACTCTACGACGACACAGGCCGCCTGTACTTCACCGTCCGCGACATCGCCGTCACCATGAATACACGCCTCAATGACATGTTCTTGCGCAACACCCTGGACAGCTCAGCAGTGGGGCCGGGTCAGGCATGAGTATGCAGCGTCACCGGATCGCCATTATCGGCATGGGGGTGCTCTTCCCCGGCGCGGACTCCGTGGCCGACTTCTGGGACAACCTGACGCGCGGCGTCAAGAGCACCTACCCGGCCACAGCGCAGCAGTTCGGCGTGGACCCCGGAATTTTCGTCAATCCTGACGATTCCGGCCATGACACGACCTACTTCGCCGAGGGTGGCTACGTGCGCGCCCATGTACCGGATGCCGACCCGCGCCTGGATGACCCCTTCAATTGGAGCCTCTACACCGCGCGCGCGGCCCTGGCTGATGCCGGGTACAGCGGCGCTGATCTGTCGCGCGCGGGCCTGGTGCTGGGCAACCTCAGCTTTCCGACCAAGTACTCGCACCGCCTGGCGGCACCTATCTACGACGAAGCGCTGGCAGCGGCCTTGGCAGAACTGCTGCATCTGCCTGCACTGCGCCTACCCACACTGGGCGAGACCCCCACAGCAGGCATTGACGCGCGTAACCTGCACATCAACGCGGGACCGGCCAGCTACGTCGCACAAACACTCGGCCTGGGTGCCGCACACTACGCCATCGACGCGGCTTGTGCTTCGTCGCTCTACGCGCTGGGCTTGGCCTGCCTAGCGCTGCAATCCGGTCAAGCGGACTTGATGCTGGCCGGTGCCGTTAACGGCGCAGACCCGCTCTTCGTCAACATGGGTTTCAACCACTTTGGCGCTTACCCAAATCAAGCGGAAGACAACCGCCCCCTGGACGCCAACTCCGGCGGCCTCATCAACGGACAGGGCGCAGGCGTCTTCGTACTCAAGCGCTACGCCGATGCCCTACGTGACGGGGACCGCGTACACGCCTTGATCGCCGGGGTGGGCCTTGCCAACGATGGGCGCGGCAAGCACCCGCTAACGCCCAATCCCGCCGGGCAGATTTTGGCGTATCAACGCGCCTACACGGACGTAGACCCCGCCGCGGTACAGTACGTCGAATGCCACACCAGCGGCACGCCGCTGGGCGATCGCACCGAGATCAACGCCATGGCGGAGTTCTTCGGCGCGCACGGCAGTGCACCGCTGATCGGTGCGGTGAAGTCCAACGTCGGCCACCTGCTCACCGCAGCAGGCATGGCAAGCCTGACTAAAGCCGTCCTGAGTATGCAGCACGGCCTGATCCCCGGCACCGTTGGCGTCCAACAGCCGATGGCCTCGCAGGACGGGCACTTTGGCGCGGCACAGATCGTCACCCAAAACACGCCTTTCCCCCACACTGCCACCCGCCGCGTTGGGGTGAATGCCTTCGGCTTTGGCGGGGTCAGCGCGCACATCGTTTTAGAGGCCGCGCCCCCGACCCCGCCCCATACCCACACACAGAGGACAAACAACATTCCCATGACAGACAAAGCACAGCGCCTCGCCATCGTCGGCATGGACGCCCATTTCGGGGCCTGCGATGGCCTCCCGGAAGCCGTCAAAACCTTCTACACCGGGCGGCAGCACTTCCGCGACCTGCCCGAAAAGCGCTGGGAAGGACTGGCCGACTCTGCGCCGACTGGCGCTTATATCGACGGCTTCGAGCTGGACTTCATGCGGCACAAACTGCCCCCTAAAGACGACAATCAACCCATCCCGCAGCAGCTCTTGCTGCTCAAAGTGGCCGACAACGCCGTCCGCGACGCCGGGTTGAGCGAAGGCAGCAATGTCGCCGTGATCGTCGCCCTAGGCGCAGAACTCAGCCTGCATCAGTTCCGGAGCCGCCTAGACCTCACCTGGCAGATCAAAGCCGCCCTGGACGCCGCCGGGATCACGCTCAACGCCGATGAAACCCGCGCCTTGACCAACATCGCTAAGGACGCACTCAATCCCCAAGCGCAGGTGAACCAGTACACCAGCTATATCGGCAACATCATTTGCAGTCGCATCAGCGCGCTGTGGAATTTCTCCGGCCCGGCGTTCACGCTTTCCGCTGAGGAAAACAGCAGCGCCCGCGCCCTAGACACCGCCCGTCAGTTGCTGAACGATCCCCGCATTGACGCCGTGGTCGTCGGGGCTGTGGACCTGGCCGGGGGCGTGGAAAACGTGATGCTGCGCGCGCAGCAGCTCGGACCGGCGGCGGCAGGCACGCTCACACTCAGCTTTGACGAAAACGCCGCCGGTTGGCTGGTCGGTGAAGGCGCGGGTGCCGTCGTGCTCAAGCGCGCCACCGACAGTCTAGGCAAACAGAAGGTGTACGCCACGCTGGATGGCCTCAGCATCGCGCCCACCGTGGAACAAGCCGCCACGGATGCCCTGTCGCAGGGCGGTATCAGCCCGGCACAGGTCGGCGTAGTCGAAGCATCCGCCAGCGGCTTTGACACCGAGGATCAAGCCGAAGCCGCCGGACTCAACACCGTCTACCGAGAAGCGGGGACGGCGGCCATCGCCCTGGGCAGCGCCAAAGCCAACCTCGGCCACAGCTTCAACGCAGCGGGCATGGCCGGATTAATCAAAACGGCGCTGATGCTCTATCACCGCTTCCTGCCCGCCACACCGAACTGGTCCGGCCCCAAAGCCGACCCCGCCTGGCAGGACAGCCCCTTCTACGTGCTGGAACGTGGCAAAACCTGGTTCGCACCTAACGGTGCCCACCGTGCCGCCGCCCTCAGCAGCTTGAGCGCAGACGGCAGCGCCGCGCACCTGATCCTGGGGGAGGCTGACCACGCTGCGGACACCTACTACCTGAAGAACCAAGACGCCCACCTCTACCTCATCGACGCCGACAACGAGGCCGGTCTCATGGGCCGCCTAGGGCAGCTTGAGGCCGCGCTGAACGACACGCCCGATATGGCCTTGTTAGCCGCGCGCAGCTTCCAGGTTTACCGCGCGGCCGCCTACGTACTGGGACTTGTGGCCGCCGACGCCGAATCGCTGCGCCGAGAAATCAGCGCGGCACGTGCTGGCCTACGCCATGCCTTTGAGTCTGGCAGGCCGTATCAGACGCCCGCAGGCAGCTACTTCACGCCGCGCCCGGTCGGGGACAAAGGCGAGGTAGCCTTCGTGTATCCTGGTGCCTTCAACTCTTACCCGGACCTGGGCCGCGACTGGCTTCAGCTCTTCCCACAGGCCCACGACCACCTCGCCACACTCACCAGCGATCCGGGCGGCGCAGTGGCCGACCCGCTGCTATACGCCCGCACCCTGCGCAAGCCGGACCGCAGCGCGATCAAGGCACTACGTCGTGCCCTGGTCGATGACCAAACCGCCATGATGGAATCCGGCACAACCTTCGCCATCCTGTTTACCTACGTAATGCGTGAACTGTTCAAAATAAAACCCAGCGCGGCTTTCGGCTACAGCATCGGTGAGGGTAGTATGCTGTGGGCCATGGGTGTTTGGCGTGACGGCGACTCCGCCCGTAAGCGCTTCGCCCACTCGCCACTGTTCACCACACGGCTCTTCGGGCGCAAGGAAGCCGTGCGCGCCATGTGGGGCCTGCCCCCGCACGCCCCGGATGACTTCTGGGCGTCCTACGTCCTCAGTGCCCCGCGTGAGACCGCGACCGCCGCCGTCGCCGACGAAAGCCGCGTCTACATCACGCATGTGAACACGCCGGACGAGACCGTCATCGCCGGGGACCCCGCCGCCTGTGAGCGCGTCATTGAACGCTTAGAGGTTCGTGCCCTGCGTGCGCCCTTCGAAACCGTCATCCACAACGAAGCGATGATCTCTGAATTTGACGAGTTCTTCCGCGTGCACAACAACGCCCTGAGTCCCGCGCACCAAGCTGTACGCTTCTACTCCGCTGCCGACTACGCGCCCATCCACCTGGACCAGGAAAGCATCGCACGTAACATCGCCCGCGTGTCCTGCAAACAGGTCGATTTCCCACGCTTAGTCAAACGCGTTTACCAGGACGGCGCGCGCGTCTTTATCGAGCTGGGGCCGGGCAGCACCGTCGCGCGCTGGGTCAGCGACTCCTTAGGTGAACGCGAACACTTGGCCGTCTCCATCGACACCATGCGCGGTGACACCCACGGCACCTTGCTGAAGATGCTGGCACGACTGGCGAGTCACCGCGTCCCCATGGACCTGTCGCCGCTGTATTGCAATCCCACCGAACGCGAGTCAGAACGCAAACTGATGCGCCGCGTCGAACTGGGCGGCACGCCCATCCGCGACGTCATCCTCAGTGCAGAAAATCGGCAGCGCTTCGGCGGTGATGCATTAGTCCAAGCCACGCCCGTCCAGGCGACGCCTGAGGCAGCCCCCCCAGCCCAGGCCCCAACTAAGGACTACGCCGCACGACTCCAGGAACGCATGAGCACGCTGGAACAAATCGCAGCACAGATCACGGCGCAAATGCAGGTCGGCACGGCACCCATGCCGACTCCGGCCCCAATTACGCCGCAGCGACCGGCCATTATCACGCCACCGACGCGCTTCACACCCCGCCCGCCGGTCTTCGACACCTGGAAAATCGACCAGTTCGCGCGCGGCTCCATCGCGGCCTGCTTTGGCCCAGAATACGCGATCTACGACACCAAACGCGCGCCACGCATCCCCAATACCGACCTAATGCTGGTCTCGCGCGCGGTGCAGATCGACGCCACGCGCCTCGTCACCAAAGTGGGCAGCCGCCTGGTTATGGAATACGATGTACCCGCCGATGCCTGGTTCTACGTGGATAACAGCTATCCCTTTACGCCGTATTCTGTGCTAATGGAAATGGCGCTTCAGCCCTGCGGCTTCTTGTCCGCCTTCATGGGGCCAACCTTCGACTTCCCCGAAGTGGATTTCTACTTCCGCAACCTGGACGGCCACGGCCTGCTGAACCATGAACCAGACCTGCGTGGGCGCACGCTCACCAACATCGTCACCCTGCTGACCTCAACCACGCTGCAAGGCATCATCATCCAGAAGTACAGCTTCGAGATGGTGCTGGACAGCCAGTCCTTCTACACCGGCGAATCGACCTTCGGCTACTTCACTAAGGAAGCGCTCGCCAGCCAAGC
>CAYWGJ010000037.1:2963-20714 GCA_964457835.1 uncultured Anaerolineaceae bacterium | reverse complement strand
ATGCCGGACGCCGCCTGCACAACGTCGAAGCCTATCAGCCGCCGCTGTCCATGCTGCGACGCTGGGCACCGGGGCCGTATCAGGTCAAGCTCTCGCCCGCCGTAGACCTGGCGCAGTTGGCACATTACACGGGGCCAGGTGCCCGCCTGGACTTCATCGCGGTAGCAGGCCGTGAATCCGGACTCAAAGAGGCAGTGCTGCACGTCGATACGCGGCAGATGACCAGCGGCACGCGCCCACTTTCACCGCTGGGGATCGCCCGGCGCGCCGTGCTGCTGCTGCCCGATGGCAGCGCCCACACCTGGGAGCGCCGACTGCGCCCGCCAGAGCGCCCGCTGTCCACCCCGCGCCGTTGGCTGATCGAACCGGACCCCTCGCTGCTGCGCGCGGGCCTGGTCCAGGACGCCGCCGCCTACTTCGACGCTTACCAGCTCGACCCAACGACCGCCTACCTGACCGCCGACACACACCCCGATTCGGCATGGGCGCGGGCCTGGGAAGTACTGGACTGGATGCCCTTCAACCTGAAGGGGCTGCGCGCCGCCCTCAAGGAACGGCGCGTGGGGCGCGTCACGGTGAAGAAGCGCGGCTTCCCGATGAGTCCCGACGAAGTGATTGCCAAGCTGAAGCTGAAGCCGCGCGAAGACCCAGAATCGCGGACCCTGGTACTCACGCGCGCGGCGGGAGAGCCGGTCGCCCTCATCTGTGCGGATAAGCCCGTCACCACCCCTGATTAAAACCCACTTGCCCAAACCCACACGCTGCGTTAAACTATCTATTTGTATTCCCATTTTTATTACGAAAGGACACTTACATCATATGGACATTAACCGGCGCGTGCGGGCCATCCTAGTCAGCACACAGAAGGATCGCTTAGTGCTGCTCAAGCGCGAGAAGCCGGGCCAAGCCCCTTATTATGTAGCCCCCGGCGGCGGCTACGAAACCAGCGACGTGTCGCTGATGGAAGCCCTGCACCGCGAAATGGACGAAGAAATCGGCGGCACGGTTGAGATCATCCGCCTGGTACACATCGGCGAGCACCAAATCGAAGAAGAACGCATCGTGCGCCAATACTACTACCTGTGCCGCCTGCTGAGCTACGACCTCAGCCAGCGCCACGGCCCGGAGTTCGACGACCCGGCCAACGGCAAGTACAGCCTGCAAAGCTTTCCCTTGCAGCGCGCCGCCATCGCCCCGCTGAGCATCCGCTCCCCGGACTTGAAAACCTTCCTGACCCAACACATCGAGCACTTGTTCGACCTGCCCGAAGCGTTGGGGTGACATCCCACTAGCGCCGCGCTTATTCCTCCGGCACGGGGCGGAAGCTCTGCGTGATGTCCGGGCTGAAAACCAAGGCCGCCCCATCGACCTGGGCCACCGTCACCGACTCGGCCTCCGCCGGGCCAGGCAGCACCAACGTGGACACCCGTCCGCCCACCGCGCAGCCGTCGGTGTCGTTGCAGCGCGCCGGGGGCAGGCGCAGCCTCAGCGTGCCGTCAGCGTCCGGGCGGCGCAGCGTCAGCGTGCCGTCCATATCCAGGTGATACAGTTTATCCGTCCCCGCCGGCACGCGGACCGTCACCTCGACGGCTTGATCCCGGCGCGCCCACAGCACCAGGGTCACGCGGCCATCGACATGACTCAGGCGCACGGCGTCGAGCACGTCAGCCTTGGCCGCTTCCGCCTCGATGACGCCCACGAAGTGCGTGCTGACCATCTGCCAAGCGTAGAAGGCCGGGCGCGGCTGCCCGCTGCCAGGAGTCAGCAGGCCGAAGGACTCACCGCCAGGGGGTAGGTTTTGGTCAAAGAGCTTATAAGCCGCCACGCGCTCCACCCCGGACGCCAAACTGAGCGCCGCCGCCTGGATCAAGAAGGCCGCCTGCTGCTCCAGGTCCACCTGGAACTGTGGCCGCTGCACGGGCCAGTTCGGGTCATCGGTGGGCGCGGCGTTGGTCTCGTTGATCCAGATCGCCTTCTGGCCCATGCCGTACTGATCCAGCAGGCCGCGCATCAGGCCCACGATCTGCGGGATCGTCTCGGTGCGGAAGTAAATGTGCAGGCTGAACACGTCGAAGTAATGGACGTGAGCGGCGGCGTCGGGGTCCTGGGCCAGGTGCTCCAGTAGGCGATCCATGTAGAGGCGGCGTCCGCTGTTGGCGTCGTGCCAGTAAGTCGTGGCCGCCAAGTGGATGGACGCGCCGGGGTCCACATCCTTGACGGCCAAGTACGCCCCCTTGAGCATCAGCGCGTAATCCTCCAGCGTGCCCTCAAACTCAAAGCCGTAGGTGTCGCGGTCGATGTCCGGCTCGTTGAGCACGATGTAGCGGTGCACGCCACGCCCGCTGTAATAATCCGCCAACTTGCGCATAAAGGCCGCCCACAAGTTGCCGGGGTCGTCGTGCGGCAGGTCCAGGCCGCGCGGGACACCGGGGCCGGGCGTGCCGTCGGTGGCCCAAGCCGGCACGTTCTTAACGATGGCGACCACCTCGCGCCCGCAGGCGTTGGCCGCCTTCAGCCAGCGGTCATCCACGTTGAGCGTGTACCATTCTTCCTGGCCCTCAGGCTGATGCTGCGACCAGTCGAAGATGATGCGCTCCCAGCCCACGCCCAGCGCACAGGTCAGCTCCGGGTACCACATGCCCTCCACAATGCCAAAAGGGGCCGCGCCATCCACCGTGATGACAGGCGCGGGGTCGTCCTGGGCGGTCAGCGGCACGCTCAGCAGCATGAACACGATCAGCAGCAGCGGATACCAGCGTGTCGTCATGAGCGCCTCACACCCCCGCCTGCGCACGGACCGGCACCAGCTCCACTACCGCGTCCGGGACGTGTGGGCGCAGGTCGCTCACGTTGAGTTGAAGCGTGCGCCGACCCTTGAATTCGTTGTATTCCGGCACGAAAGCGATGTCTACGGTGTCGCCCAAGAGATCAGTGCGCTCGCCATGGTTGAAGGCGATGGCGTCCAGGGGCGGATCACCCGCGCGTGCAACCTTGAGCTTCAGGTGCTGGCCGTCTGCACCGACCGTGCGCTTGTCGGTCAAGCGCACGCCCATCAGCGCGAAGACTGGCGGGCGCATCGCCATGCCGGTCGGCTCCAGCAGGGTCAGCTCGTCGATCAGCGCGCCGTTGACCTGATGCACGTCCAGCAGCATGTCGATGTCCAGCACCGGCTGCAAGGTCTGTCCCGCCAGGGCATCAGCGGCCAGCGCAGACAGGCGCGCGTGCAGCGCGGGGATGTTGTCATTGGTGACGGTGAAGCCCGCTGCCAAGGTGTGCCCGCCGTGGCGCACCAGCAGGTCGGCACATCGGTCCAGCGCGGCGGTGATGTCAAATTCCGGGATGCTGCGGCAGGAGGCATGGCTCTCGGCTTCGCCCTGTTCCAGCACGACGGCGGGCCGGTAATAATCACGCACCAGGTTACCGGCCACCAAGCCCACCACACCGGGCGCGAAGTCCGGGTCCTGGGCGAAGATGAGCGGGGGCAGCGGCACGCCCGCCGCCGCCGACTCTTCGCTGAGGGCGGCCAGCTTCTCCTTGACGGTGGCCTGCATCTGGCGGGTGATGGCCTTGCGCTCGTCGTTGATGGCGTCCAGGGTCTGGGCGATCTCCTGCGCCGCCGCCAGGTCCACGGCACTGAATAGCTGGTAGGCCAGCTTAGCGTGCTCCAGGCGGCCAGCGGCGTTGATGCGCGGCCCTAAACGAAAGCCGATGTCGCTGGCCGTGACTTTGCCCGGCTCCAAGCCGCTGACCTCCAGCAGAGCACGCACACCGGGGCGCTGGGCACGGTTGATCACGTCCAGGCCGCGCCGCACCAACACACGGTTTTCCAGGCTGTTGAGGGGCATCATGTCGGCTACAGTGCCAATCGCCACCAGGTCCAGCAGGTCCTCCAAGGCAAAGGGCGCGCTGTCGCCGTTGATGCGCAGACTGCCGTTGATGCGTTCCTCTTGCAGCAGGGCTGCCGCCAGCTTGAAGGCCACCCCCACCCCGGCCAGCATCGGCTCCGGGGAACCGGGGCGCTTGGGGTTCACCACCGGCACGCCCTCCGGCAGGCGCTCACCCAGCGAGTGATGATCGGTAATCACCATGTCCAGGCCCGCCGCCACCGCACTGCTGATTTCGTCCAGCGAGCGAATGCCGCAGTCCACGGTTATGACCAGCTCCGTCCCTTTTTCCGCCAAGGACAGCAGCGCCGGGGTGTTGAGTCCGTAGCCCTCGTCGAAGCGATCCGGGATGTAAGGCGTCACCTGGCCGCCCAAGGCGCGCAGGGCCTGCACCAGCAGCGTGGTGGAGGTCACGCCGTCCGCGTCAAAGTCCCCATAGACGGCGATGGGCTGCCCCTGACGCAGGGCCTCGCGGATGCGGCGCACGGCACGGGCCATGTCCGGCATGATGTAAGGATTGTGCAGGGACACATCGCGCACGTAGAGGAAGCGGTGAGCGTCGTCGGGGTGATCTAAGCCACGATTGATGAGCACTTGGGCCATCATGGGCGACATCTCACCGAAGGCAGCGAGTATGTGGGGGGCGGCGGGGGCGTGCAGCCGCCAGCGTTTGGGTAACATCGAGTCTTGTCTCACGTTGGTTGAAGTTTAGTTAACGATGATAGCACAAGGGATAGGCCTGGGGCAAAGGCGGCGCGGCAGCGGTCCGGGCGCATTTGCCCACTTGATTCTTTCGTCATTTTCACATACAGTTTAAGTGATGCCTATGTACCCTCGGTACGGGCCTCACAACAGGCTGACAGACCTGTGACCCTGAACTTAACCCGCTCTTCGGATGCGGATGCCTTGACGTTGTGCTTGGTCAGCGTTGTGTTCCCGCCCTGTGCGGGCGCAGCGGCTGACCGACAAGGCGGTTGGTGGAGCCACTCACGGCCCCACCCGCCGTCACCTGATGACGTGGATACGCGATGCGAATCGGCTGCACCCCCCACTGCTGACGGCTCCCTCACCCACCGCCCCCCGTGGGCGCAGGCCGGGAACGCCGTCTGTGTGGTGACGCAGTTTGAGTCCGGTTTACAGGCAGTATGCAGCACAAGCGTAAACGCAGGGCATCCCATGGATGAACATCCGCTGGGCGGCTGCGTTTGGGCCGCGGTCTGGTGTGCAGGCTGCGGCTTTTTCTTTGGCTTGGGCTGCGATGGACAGAGCGCATGGCAACCATCACCGCACTAGAAGTGCAAAAGCGCGATAAAGAGCGTGTCAACGTCTACCTCGACGGCGACTACGCCTTCAGCGTCCCCTTGATCGAGGCGGCACGGCTCAAACGCGGCCAAATGCTGGACGAGACCGAGATCAACGCGCTTAAAACCGAGGACAGCGTCACCCGCGCCGTGGACCGCGCGGTGCGCTTTCTGTCCTATCGCCCACGCAGCAGCGCCGAAGTCCGCCGCAACCTCGCCGACAAAGCCACACCCGACGCCGTGATCGCAGCGGCTGTCGCGCGCTTAGAGCGCTTGGGCTACCTGGACGACCGCGCCTTCACCCGCTTCTGGGTCGAAAGCCGCCAGCACGCCAAGCCCTTGGGCCACCGCGCCCTACGCTACGAACTGCGCCAGAAAGGGGTGCCCGATCCCCTCATCGACGAAGCCCTGGACTCCTACGACGCCCAAGACGCCGCCTACAGCGCCGCCCGGCAGCGTGTCCAGCGCTATCAAGGGGGGCCGCGCAGCACTTTTCGGCACAAACTCGGCGGATTCTTGCAGCGTCGGGGCTTTGACTACGACGTCATCCGTCAAGCGCTGGACCGCCTCGAAGAAGAAGCCGACGATGGCCGCTTCGGCGCGGATTTCTTCAGCACGGAGGACCCCGACGACTGAAAGGCCGTCCATCGACCGTTGACTTGGTGCATTTTGGAACCGTCACAGCATCTCTGAAAGGAGGTAAGCGGTGCCGAAACCTTCGGACCGCTGCCCATCACTATGGAAAACCTTGGAACCCTTTTGTTCTTCGTGGTAGAGTTCGTGGTGGCGATGGGCGCAGGGGCCTTCGTCTACCACATCTACCAAAACAGCCGGGGCAAGAACCGCATCGAGCTTGCCGAAAACCAGGCCCGCGACATCCTCAGCCAGGCCGAAAACGCCGCCCGCGACACCCTGTCCGCCGGCGAGCAAAAAGCCCGCCAGTTCATGGACGAAGCCGAGGAAAGCATCCGCCGACGCCGCCGCGACATGGACAAAGAAGAAGAGCGCATCCAGAAACGCCGCGACGAGCTGGACAAGCGCTTTGAGCGCGTCGAAAAGCGCGAGCAGACCCTCAACAAACGTCAGAGCGCCTTGGACCGTAAAGAGAACGAGCTGGCCGAAGCCGAGGCCATCCGCATGACCGAGCTGGAGCGCGTGGCCCACATGACCCAGGAAGAAGCCCGCGACGAACTGCTGGCCGCCACCGAACGTGAGTCGCGCAACGACATGGCCCGCATCATCCGCCAGGTGGAAGCCGAAGCCCGTGAAGACGCCGACGCACGTGCCCGCGACGTGATCTCTTTGGCCGTGCAGCGACTCGCCAGTGAACACGTCAGCGAGATCAGCGTCAGCGTAGTGCCGCTGCCCAGCGACGAAATGAAAGGCCGCATCATCGGGCGCAATGGCCGCAACATCCGCTCCTTCGAGCTGGCGACCGGCGTGGACGTCGTGGTCGATGACACCCCCGAAGCCATCACGATCAGCAGCTTTGACCCCGTGCGCCGTGAGGTCGCCAAGCGCGCCATGGCGAAGCTGGTTGGCGATGGGCGCATCCACCCCGCCCGCATCGAAAAACTAGTGGAAGACGCCCGCGTCGAGGTCGAAGCCACCGTCCGCGAAGAAGGCGAACGCGCCGCCTTTGAGACCGGTGTGCACGGCCTACACCCAGAAATTATCAAGCTGTTAGGACAGCTTAAGTTCCGCACCAGCTACGGCCAGAACCAGCACGCCCACGCCATCGAAACTGCGCACCTGGCCGGCATGATCGCCGCCGAACTGGGTGCCAACGTCGATATGGCCAAGGCCGGCGGCCTGCTGCATGACCTGGGCAAAGCCGTAGACCATGAAGTCGAAGGCACCCACGCCGCCATCGGCGCAGAGGTCGCCCGGCGCTACGGCGTCAGTAACATCATCGTCAACTGCATCGCCAGCCATCACCATGAGGTCGAACAGGAAAGCGTGGAGGCCATCATCGTCGAAGCCGCCGACGCGATCTCCGGCGCGCGCCCCGGTGCCCGCCGCGAAAGCCTGGAAAACTACATCAAGCGCGTCAAAACCCTGGAAGAAATCGCCAGCGCCTTCGAAGGCGTGGAGCAAACCTACGCGCTGCAAGCCGGACGCGAAGTGCGTATCATCGTGCGCCCGGACTCAGTGGACGACTACTCCGCACTTCAGCTCGCGCGCGACATCGCCCGCCAGATCGAAGAGACGATGCAGTACCCTGGACAGATCAAAGTCCACGTCATCCGCGAGACGCGCGCGGTGGAATACGCCAAGTAGCCCCAAACCCTCCCCCCGCAGCAGCCCGGCCCCCTCCTTGTTTGAGGGGGCCTTGCTTAACACGCAGCACACGCTGCGTCAGCACCACACAACCGGGTTACCCGTGTCCACTGAGGCCCGAAACAAGCGCGTCAGTGGATCGACAATATAGGCAAAGCGTTCGGCCTGCGCGCGGCGGGTCTCAACATGCAGCAGGCGCGGGTAGTCCAGCTGCACCCGTCCGTCAGCATCGCGCAGCAGCTTCGCCACCGCACCAAAGTCGCTCTCATAACCGCGTTCGGAGTCCAGGTCGCGGTACTGCACACGGGTCGCCAGGCCCTGGTCGCTGGCCTCAACGATGTACTGCTCAAAGCGCCGCGCCTGAAAGAAGCGCCTGCCGCTGTCCAGCAGGGTGCCGCCATCAGTTTCCGCAATGAAGAAGCCCTGGCGGTCAATGCCGCTCTGTAGGGTAGGCACACTGCTGGCAAAGGCGAAAACGCCGTTGTAGGCCTCAATGTAATCCGACAACAGCTCGCCCGTCAGCGTATCAATCAAGAAGATATTGCTGCCCCAACTAGCGTGATTGTTGAAGTAACGCAGCTCTTGCAGCGCCTTCGCCGCCGCGACAGCAGGTACCGTGCCCTGATTGGCCGTGGGCAGCCAGGTCTTCAGCGTAGGGAAGTGATGCCAGCCCATCTGCTCCAAGGCGCGCAGAAACACCCGATAGCCAGACCAATTGGCGACTCCCTCAGACGCCGCTTCCATGTCGGGATGGTCTGGGCAGGCGTCGTGTCGCCAATGATACACCGTCTCGAAGGCCGCTTCGTTGCCCTCGTAGGGCAGCTTCAAGCTGAGGTAGCCGTCCGCGTCCACACCGAAGTACCGCTCCAATTCCGGCAGTGGAAAAGGCGCGCTGCGCCCTTCTTTGTAGCAGTTGCAGATGACAAAGCCGTCCAGTCCCATGAGTGCCGTGATCCTCTGCGTTGATCGGGTAACCTTATGCCCTATTGTACCCCGATGACCGCAAACGGCACCTTAACGCGGGCGTCGCGCGGGCGGGGGGCGTAATCGGCCTGTGAACGACCATTGCATTGTATTTCATATATATCTCAATGGACACGCAAGCTTTTTGCGCGTACCATACAAGTACGCCCTGCCTTTGTTAACTTACGTTGCTGGAGTGTTGACCCATGCCTGACAAACCTGCCCCCACCCCAATTGCGCTGTCTTGGTACCGTCAAGAGCCACCCATCCTGTGCTGGGACTTCCCACCGGTGTGGACCTGGCAGCAGCTCTTCGAGTCACAGGAAGAGGCCAACGCGCTGATTGACCAAATTAACGCCCATACCCCAGGCCGGGTTGACATGCTCGTCATGACGACCGGCAGCACCTTTCCGTCGGGCAACGTCTTGCGCCATCTCAACCGCGCCATGGACCGCCGCACCGAAAGCCTGGGCACCATGGCCGTCGTGGGCGCGCGCGGCTTTGAGCAGGCCCTGCTCAACGTGCTGCTGCAAGTCTATAACATCTGGGGGCACAAGGTGCACCTGTTCAACACCGTCGATGAAGCCGTTGCCTTCCTTGACAAGCAGCGCATCGAATCCTAGCCGATAGGCCGCCCCTGCATCACGTCCGGCACAGCCAAGCCCATCCGCTTTAACACCGTCGGGGCCACGTCCATGAGCTGATGACGCGGCCCCTGGCCCGCGGCACGCTCTCGCGGGTCAAACAGGATGTACAGGCCGTCGGGGTCGTGATTGGCGTCGTCCGGGCCGGTGTCGTTCTCTAGGGTCAGGTGCCCGCCGTGACCCACACTGCCCACCGAGCGCCAGTGCAGACCGCCGAAATACACCATCAGGTCCGGCGCGATGCGATTCACCTGCGCATACACCGACTCCGGCGTGTAGACCTGGGTGCCCAGCGGCTGACCGTCCAGCCCCGGTATAGCGCCGATCGCCTCGGCCAGCGTCGCTCGCGTGGACTCGTAATCACCCGGCAGCACCACGCCCTGCGGCTCGCGCCCGGCCACGTTCAAGAAGACGCGCCCGTAATAGCCGCCCATGCCCCAGGCCCGCGTTTTGGACCAGTCCACCAAGGCCGGGTCGAAGCGCGTCAGCGTGCCGGACTCCGGCGCAGACTTCAGCGCCAGCCAGCCTTCCCGCCACAGCCACTCGTTAATCGCCACGCCGCCGTCCATGCGCTTGACGCCGTGATCGCTGACGATCATCACCACCGTGTCGTCGTCCACCACTTCCAGCAGTTGGCCTATGTAAGCGTCGGCCTGGCGGTAGTAATCGCGGATGGCCGTGCTCAGCGGCCCGGACTCGTGGCGGCGGTGCTGGGGATCGTGGTAGCGCCAGAAGGCATGGTGCACCCGGTCCACGCCCATATCCACATGCATGAAGAAATCCCAGGGCTTGTGCTTCAGCAGGTGCAGGCGCAGGCGCTGCTGCACCTCGGCGAAGTCGAACAGGCGCTGCAACAGGGCGGCTTTGTCCTCCGTGCGGAAGTCGGCCACGTCGAAGGGATAATCCGGGGCCAAGCGCAACACCTCGCTCTTGAGCACCGCCGGATAGGTGAAGGCACTGCCCACCCCCGGTGCAGGAAAGCCCGCCACCAAGTGCCCGCGCAGCGGCTTCACCGGGTAGGTCTGCGGCACGCCAATGACCAGCGACTCGCGCCCGGCCTCGCCAATGTAGTCCCAAACGCGCTTGACCGTCACGTCCGCACCGCTGGCGACTTTGAGCGAGTCATAGCCGGTGTCGGCCCGGTTGCGGAAGCCGTAAATGCCCAGCACGCCGGGGTCACGGCTGCTGAGCATACTCGCCCAGGCCGGCACAGTGATGGCGGGCACTGAGGACTCCAAGATGCCCCACTGCCCCGCGTCCATCAGGCGGGCCAGGTGGGGCAGTTCCGCGCGGAAGTCCTCAAAGACCAGGCGCGGGCTGGCACAATCCAAGCCCAGCAGCATCAGCCGCCGGGCGCGGTCCGCACGTCCACCGCGCAGACGCCGCAGCACGGCCCGCTACTCCGCGCCGCTGCGGTTAAAGAAGGACGACTCCAGCAGGATTTTGCTCACTTCCGGGCGGGTGAACTCTTCCGGCAGCATCTTGCCCTCACTGAGCAGGGCGCGGACCTGCGTGCCGCTGAGGTGCACCCAATCCTCCGGCCCGGTGGGGCTGGTCTTGGCCGTGACGATCTGCCCGGCGCTCTTGCTGTAGAAGGCGTGCTCGAACAGCAGCGGCGTAATGCCGATTTCTGCCGGGTCGAATGCGTCGAAAATCTGCTGGGCGTCGTAGGTGCCGTAATACTTGCCGACCCCGGCGTGATCGCGGCCCACAATGAAGTGTGTGATGCCGTAGTTCTTGCGCGCGATGGCGTGGAAGACGGCCTCACGCGGGCCAGCGTAGCGCATGGCCGCCGGGAAACCAGTCAGCAGGGTACGCTCAGCGGGGAAGTAGTGCGACAGCACGACCTTGTAGCAGGCCACGCGGGTCTCAGCAGGGATGTCGTCGGCCTTGGTCTCGCCCACCAAGGGGTGCAGCATCAGACCGTCGGCAATCTCCAGGGCGACCTTCATCAGGTACTCGTGGGCACGGTGTACCGGGTTGCGCGTCTGGAAGGCGGCCACGCGCCGCCAGCCGCGCTCCGCAAAGATCGCACGGGTTTGGGCCGGGCTGCGGTAGATTTCCGGCGACTCCACCTGCGGCTCGCGCAGCATCCACACCTCACCGGCCAAGTAGACCGGGCCGTTGGCATAGACGCGGGCCACGCCGGGGTGCGCTTCATCCGGGGTGCGGTAGACCTTTTCCGCCTCGACCGCTTTGTCATAGCCGTACTTCTCACTGAGCACCAGCAGGCCCAAGAGGCCGCCGTCAGCGTCCAGCAGGGCAACGTCGCTGCCCACACTCAGGGCGTCGGCCTGTTCCTGGCTGACAGGCAGCGTGATGGGAATGGTGAAAGGCAGGCCGCTGCTCAGGTGCATCTCGTGCACCACGCGCTGATAGTCTTGACTGCCCATGAAACCGGTCAGCGGGCTGACAACACCGGTCGCGATCAGCAGCAGGTCGGACTGACTCACCGCGGAAAGGGTGACGGCTGCATCAGCGGCCTGGGCAGCTTCCGCACGGGCGATGTAGGGCGCGGCGGCCTCACCCGTCAGTAAGCGGTCGATCAAGGTGCCGCCGTGCGGCGCGATCAGAGGGGTCGTGGTGTGATTTGGGGTCATGCGTGTTCATGTCCTTTATGGGGATAGAGGCGGGCAAACACGGCCCATTGTATCACGCCCCCCGGCGGGTTCCAGTGTGCAGCGCGGCGGCCCTCCGTGATCCCTGCCCAGAGCGCCGCCGCTTTCTGTGTCTTTAGAACAGGCCCGTCACTTCGCCGTTGTCGTCAATATCGACGTTTTCCGCGGCGGGCGACGTGGATAAGCCGGGCATGGTCATCATCTCACCGGCCAACGGATAGATGAATCCCGCGCCGACGCTGGCCCGCACCTCCCGGATTGGGAAGGTATAGCCGCTGGGCGCGCCCTTCAGCTTGGGATCGTGGCTCAGGCTCAGGTGCGTCTTCGCCATGCAGATGGGCAGGCCGCCAAAGCCGTTCTGCTCATAGCTGCGGATTTGGCGCTCGGCCAGCGGTTCGTAGCTCACGTCAGCCGCGCCGTACATCTCGCGTGCGATCGTCTCGATCTTGGCCTTGATGGGCTGGTCCAGGTCATACAGGAAGCGGAATTCGCTGGGCTGCTCAGCAGCGCTGACGACCATCTCGGCCACTTCCGCCGCGCCCTTACCGCCGTCCGCGTGATGCGTGGCGCGCGCGGCCCCCAGCGCCCCGGCTTCTTCCGCGATGCGCTTAATGGCGTCAATCTCGGCGTCGTGATCGCTGCCAAAGACGTTAATCGCCACGACGGGCGTCACGCCGTGCTTCTTGATATTTTCAATGTGGCGCACCATGTTGGCGGCCCCGGCTTCCACGTCGGCGACGTTCAGTTCCAGCATTTCCGGGGGCAGCGGCTTACCCGCCACCACGCGATAGCGCCCGCTGTGGGCCTTCAGCGCCCGCACCGTGACAACCAACACCGCGGCATCCGGCGTCAGGCCGCTGTAGCGCGACTTGATGTTGAAGAACTTCTCCGCGCCGATGTCGGCCCCGAAACCCGACTCGGTAAACAGGTAATCGGCGGTCTTGATGCCGATGAGGTCGGCTAGAATGCTGCTGTTGCCGTGAGCGATATTGGCAAACGGCCCAGCGTGCACCAGCGCGGGCGAGTTCTCCAGGGTTTGCAGCAGGTTGGGGCGGATAGCGTCGCGCATCAGGGCGGTCATGGCCCCCGCCGCGCCAATGTCCTCGGCGGTGACGGGCTGCTTGTCGTGCGTCAGGCCGATGACGATGCGCCCGAAGCGCGCGCGCATGTCCGCCAAGGAAGTCGTCAGCGCCAAGATCGCCATCACCTCACTGGCGACGGTGATGTCAAAACCGGTCTCCCGCGGGATGCCGCCCATGGTCTTACCGCCCAGCCCGGTGATGATCCGGCGTAGGGCACGGTCGTTGATGTCCAGCACGCGACGCCAGGTGATGCTGTAGGGATCGATATTCAGCGGGTTGTCCCGCATCAGCTTGTTGTCGATCATGGCGGCCAGCAGATTATTGGCCGCGCCCACTGCATGGATGTCCCCGGTGAGGTGCAGGTTGAAGATGTCCATGGGCACCACCTGCGCGTATCCCCCGCCGGCAGCACCGCCCTTAATGCCGAAGGTCGGCCCCTGGGAAGGCTGGCGCATGGTAATCATGCCGCGTTTGCCGATATGCCCCATGGCCTGGCCCAGGCCCACCAGCATCGTCGATTTGCCCTCACCCAAGGGCGTGGGCGTGATGGCGGTTACGTCAATGTACTTGGCACTAGGCCGGTCCTTGAGCTTATCCAAGGCTTCCAGGCGGATTTTGGCAACGTAGGGGCTGCCGTAGAGGTCCAGGTCGTCGGGTGTCAAACCCATCGACTCGGCGATTTGATGCACGTGCTTCAACTGGGCACTGCGGGCGATCTCAAGGTCAGAAAGCATCGGTCTCTTTAATCCTAAAGTCATCAGCGGGTCTAGGTCGGTCAAAATACTGGGGCACAGTATGCCACATCATCCAGTATGCAGCAGCACGCGCCCGGCTGCATGTGACACAGCGCCGCATTCGCGGTGAAGGGTGTCATAGTTGGGCAGGCTGCTACCGCCTGGTATCACGCACCCAGTATGACGACACTGCCCGCCAACAGCAGCGTGTAGGGGCGCAAAATCCCGGCCATTTCCACCATTGACAAGGCATAAGCGCCTGGCTAGAATGTCGAAGTATCGTGGTGCCCGGCTGGCCCAATCACCAGGCTTGTAGGGCTTACGCGGGATGTGCTATACTGGACTGTGCTTGCCATAGTAGCTCAATTGGCAGAGCACTCGCCTTGTAAGCGAGCGGTTATGGGTTCGAGTCCCATCTATGGCTTCGACCCAGCGCAGCACAGGCTGGGGTCCAGGCGCAGCTTAACAGCGCAGGTGTGCAGATAATCTCACTGGAGACGCGGGGTAACAGCCGTCATCAGGGGGAATGTCAAGCTGGCAATAGCAAGGGCGTGGTTTCACAAGTCAGCGCTGGCAAACGCAGCGGCACAGGCAAAGTTAAACCCTTCGATCCCGCGCGCGTAAACTACCGCTTTGTCGTGACCAACAACGAAAACGTGTACTTGTTTCCCAGCACGGACATCAAAGCACGCCGGGCCTTGAACTTGGGCGAAAAATACGTTCAATACAAGGTCGAATGGTGATATCATGACGGGGTCGTGTCCCGAGCGGCAAAGGGAGTGGACTGTAAATCCATCGGCGAAAGCCTTCGTAGGTTCGAGTCCTACCGGCCCCACTGATACGCCTCTGTAGCTCAGGGGTAGAGCGTTCCCTTGGTAAGGGAGAGGTCATGGGTTCAAATCCCATCAGAGGCTTTGGCAAGTTCACGAGTGTAAGCGACGTAACGTAAGGACGTGTGGAGATGGCGAAGAAGGGCAACCGCCTGCACATCAAGCTCCGCAGCACTGAGAGCGGGCACATGTACATCACCAGCAAGAACCGGAAGAACACCTCCGCTAGGCTGGAACTGCGTAAGTATGACCCGATTTTGCGCCGCCATGTGCTGTATCGGGAGACAAAATAGGCAGCCAGACACGCCAAAGCTGCCAACACTGCGCGCAGCGCCACCTATCCGACGCAGTGTCCATAAAGGGGCGTAGCTCAATTGGCAGAGCGACGGTCTCCAAAACCGTAGGTTGTGGGTTCGATTCCTGCCGCCCCTGTAAACTGCCGAGACACCGTCCGCGTGGCGGTGTTTCTCATATACGGGGTTTCGCCCCCTAAGGCACTGATTCCATCCGCACACAAGTACAGGGAGTGAAAGCGATGTCGGCTGAAGTAGATGAAAAACGGTCCCGCCGCCGCCGCCGTGGCAAGGCCGAAGAAGAGGTCGAAATCAGCGAAGAAGATAAGGCCCTAACCGCGAAAAAAGGCCGCGCCACCACCGGACGGCGCAACCCGCAGGATGAAGAAGCCCGGCGCGGTATCATCGGACGCAGCGGCGACTACCTGCGCGGCGTGCGTTCTGAGCTGGACAAAGTGACCTGGCCCGAACGCCACGATGTCGTGCGCCTGACGCGCATCGTGATCCTCTTCACCATCGCCGCGTCGCTGATCCTGGGCCTGGTCAGCCTGGGCCTCACGGAACTGTTCGTGCTGGGCCTGGATAACCCGCTGGTCTTCCTGATCTTCGGCATCGCCGTGGCAGGCGGCATCTTCGGCTACATGCGCTGGAGCAAAGCCCGCGCCGCCGACACCAGCTTTAACTCGCGGCTGTAAACACCAGGCCGCACTCTTAAAATCAACGAGCAGTTTCTGGAGCAGCTTTCATGGCCGATGACGAAATCAGCGGCGCAGATGCCGACAGCCCCGATTACGACCCCAATCCCGTCTACATGAACGAGGACGAGGGCGGGGATGATCTGGACTTGGACAGCATCCTCAACCTAGGCGACCAAGACCCCGACGCCAACAAGCTGTGGTACGTGGTGCACTGTTACAGCGGCTACGAGTACAAAGTTCGCCACTCCATCGAGCAGCGCATCGAAACGATGGGGATGCAAGACAAAATTTTCGACGTGCTGGTGCCCACTGAAGAAGAAATCGAAATCAAGGACGGCAAACGCCGCAACGTCGAACGCCGCGTGTTCCCCGGCTATATCCTGGTGCAAATGCGCATGGACGAGGACTCCTGGTATGTGGTGCGCAACACCCCCGGCGTCACCGGCTTTGTGGGCATGGGCAACGACCCCACCCCGCTGGAACCCGATGAGGTCAAGAAGATCATTGACCGCATGTCCAGCGAGACGCCCACCGTAAACATCAACTTCAAAATCGGCGACAAAGTGCGTATCATCGGCGGGCCGTTCAACGACTTCCACGGCAATGTGTCCGCCATCGATGTAGACAAGCAGAAGGTGCGCATCATGGTCAGCTTCTTCGGGCGCGAAACCCCCGTCGAGGTGGACTTCATGGAAGTCGAACGTGTCTAACCCATCATCAGCAGAATCAGCACACAGCAGAGGTCACTAAGAGATGGCAAAGAAAGTCAAAGCAATCGTTACCCTGCAAATTCCCGCAGGTAAAGCCAACCCGGCCCCGCCCATCGGCCCCGCGCTGGCACAGCACGGCGTCAACCTGATGGGTTTCGTCAAAGAATACAACGCCCGCACCGCCAACCGCATGGGCGAAATCGTCCCGGCAGAGATTACCATCTTCCAGGATGGCTCGTTTAAGTTCATCCTCAAAAGCCCGCCGACCACCTTCCTCATCAAGAAGGCCGTCGGCATCGAAAAGGGTGCAGCTAACCCGGCCACTGAAAAGGTCGGCAAGCTGACGCGCGGCCAGCTCCAGGAAATCGCCGAGCAGAAGATGCAGGACCTCAACGCCAACGACATTGAGGCCGCTATGCGCGTCATCGCCGGCACCGCCCGCCAGATGGGCGTTGAAGTCGACTGGGACAAATAAAACCCCCAGCGCAAACAGCAGCACCCCCTTCAGGGAACGCTGACGCCGATCAACGGCCAGCCGCCCCGGTGGGAGAGCCAACAGCGGGCACACCCGCCTCACGGCTCATCATCGACCACAAACACACACTTAAGGAGAAATGCACCATGCCCAACCCAGGTAAGCGCCTGAACGAAGCCCTCAAGACCTTTGACCGCGACAGCGTCTACCCGCTAGCCCAGGCCGTTGAGCTGGCAAAACAGAACGCGAAAGCCAAGTTCGACGAAACCATGGAAATTCACTTCCGCCTCGGTATCGACCCGCGCCACAGCGACCAGCAGGTCCGCAGCACCGTCATGCTGCCCGCCGGCCTGGGTAAAACCGTCCGCGTGCTGGTCTTCGCCGAGGGTGAAGACGCCCGCGCCGCCGAAACCGCCGGGGCCGACATCGTGGGCGATGACGAGATCATCGCCAAAATCCAAAACGAAGGCTGGCTCGACTTCGACGCTACCCTGGCGACCCCGCCCATGATGAAGAAGATCGGGCGCATCGCCCGCGTGCTCGGCCCGCGCGGCTTGATGCCCAACCCCAAAGCCGGCACCGTCGTACAGCCAGGCGACCTGCCCCGCGCCATCGAAGAACTCAAGGCCGGGCGTGTCGAATTCCGTAATGACAAGACCGGCAACCTGCACATCCCGATGGGCAAGGCCAGCTTCACCCTGGAACAGCTTCTCGAAAACGCCGCCGCCATCGTCGGTGCCGTAGAAGCCCAGAAACCCAGCGCCGCCAAGGGCATCTACATCCGCAAGGTGACCGTGACCTCCACCATGGGGCCGGGCGTGCGCGTAGACGTCAACGCCCTACAGATCGACGCCCCCCCAGCGGATGCCGCCGACGGCGAGTCGGCTGCGGACTAACACGCCATCCCTCTGCCCCCAACGGCTCACAAACGCCGCCCTGGATGCTGACCGGGCGGCGTTTGTGCTGTATCATGAGCGCGTGTGCCCCACGTTTTGAGGAGACCGCCACCATGCCGCTGCATCACGTCACCGGGGACCCACTGCGCAGCCGCGCCCAGACCCTGGCCTTCACCTTCAACCGAAGCGGACGCCTGCAAAACGACCCACTGAGTGCCGCCCTGCACCGCAGCTACCCGCCCGCCTTTTCCATGGCCCAGCGCCAATGCCGCCAGAACAAGCTCCAGGGCGGCGACCTGTGGCTCTGGCGTGAGTCCAGGCCGCACCTGCTGTTTGTGGTGCT
>CAYWGJ010000037.1:0-2953 GCA_964457835.1 uncultured Anaerolineaceae bacterium | reverse complement strand
CTGCGCGATGCCCCCATCGGCGCGACCCGCCTGCGCTACGTCCAGGCCGCCGCCCTGCGCATCGCCCGTGACTACCGCCTGCTCCAACTCAGCAGCGTGGCCGTCGCACCCCTAGGAATCGCCAGCGAGCAGGACGAAATTCTGCGCGTGCTGGAGACCAGCCTGCACCGTCTGCCTATCCCGGTGATGCTCTACACCGATTACGCGCCCGGCCTAGACGCCGAGTCCGGGCTGTGGGATGCAGATGCCTGACACCGCCCCTACATCCGCGCTAGATATGCGGTATACTGAAATACAATAACGTGTCAAATGCGCCCAAAGCGCAGAGGACGACACCACATGGACTCGCTGCAATTCTTCCCAGTGCTGGTCGTAGGCTTCGCTGCCTCGCTGGGCCTGACGCCGGTTTCGCGCCAGATCGCCATGCGCATCGGCGTGGTGGATAAACCCAACCAGCGCAAACTCCACAAAGACCACAAGCCGCTGATGGGCGGCCTGGCAATCTACGCCGCCTTCGCCCTCGCATTGATCCTGTTCAGCCCAGCAGTCGCCCCGCAATACCTGGTGCAGTTTGTAGCGGTGCTTTTGGGCGCGGCCTTCGTCGCCAGCGTGGGCCTGCTGGACGACCGCTATAACCTCGGCATCCGCATCCGCTTGATTGCTACCGGCTTAGCGGGCCTGGGCGTCAGCCTGACGGGTATCACGCTGCAAGTCAGCGGCCTGCCCCTGCTGGATGTCCCCCTGACCGTCTTCTGGATCATGGCAATCACCAATGCGGTTAACTTCTTAGATAACATGGACGGCCTGTCCGCCGGGCTGAGCGCGATTGCGGCCCTCTTCTTCCTGCTGATTGCCCTCACGCAGGGCTTGACCCTGGTCAGCCTGCTGGCGGCGGCCCTGCTGGGCAGCGCAGTGGGCTTCCTGATCTACAACTTCGCGCCCAGCAGCACCTTCATGGGCGACATGGGCGCGCTGATGCTGGGCTTTGTGCTGGCCGTGCTGGGCGTCAAGATCGACCTGGTGCTGCCGCCGCTCAATGCGGCATGGGCGGTGCCGCTGCTGGTGCTGGCCCTGCCCGCCTTCGACATCAACCTGGTGATCTTTACCCGCCTCAGCGAAGGCCGCAGCCCCGGCGAAGCGGGCAAGGACCATACCTCACACCGGGTCATGGCCCTGGGTTTCAGCCAACGACAAACGCTTTTCGTGCTCTACAGCGCCTGCGCACTCTTCGGTGGGGCGGGCCTGGCCCTGACCGCCATACCGCCTGCCTGGGGCTGGCCCTTCGCTGCGCTGATGGCCGCATTGGTGGCCCTGCTTTATACTGTGATGATCCGTATTCGCCGCCGACAGCTTCAGCAGGCATAAACACCAAGCCGAAAGGACGGGACCCTATGGCCGCTATCGACAGCAGCAAACCCATTAAAGCTGTGCGTCTGGTGCGCAAACCTGAACTCATCAAAGAGCTGCAAGGCCCCTACATCATGCTGCATGAGCGCAACGGTAGGGCTAACTACAGCAACATGCTCAAGGCCTTTGCCCTGCTGCACGACGCAGGCTGGCAGCTCATCAGCACTGCCGTGGATGACCGCCTGATGATCGCCACCCTCAAGCGCGTGGAGGCTTAAGCAAACACCCGCCCATTCACCCACGGAGACGACCCGCCATGATTTACGCTGTCACCGGAGGGGCCGGTTTCATCGGCTCCCACATTGCCCGCCGCTTATTGCGCGACGGCCACCGCGTGCGCATCATCGACAACCTGCTCACCGGGCGGCGCGCTCTCGTTGACGCCCTGCAAGACGAGTTCGGCGACGCCCTGACCTTCTACCAAGCCAGCATCACCGACCTGGACGTGCTGCACCACGCCTTCGACGACGCCGACACGGTGTTTCACCTGGCCGCGCTGCCCAGCGTGCCGCGCAGCGTCAATGACCCCTTAGAGACCCACGTCCACTGCGCCACCGGCACGCTGAAGGTGCTGCTGGCCGCCCGTGACATCGCCGTGCGCCGCGTGGTCTACGCCGCCTCGTCCTCGGCCTACGGCGAGATCGCCGGCGAGTACAAAGTCGAGACGATGCCCCCCGCGCCCATCTCTCCATATGGCGCGGCCAAGCTGGCCGGCGAGACCTACTGCCAGGTCTTCACCACCGTCTACGGCCTGGAAACCGTGGTCCTACGCTACTTCAACGTCTTCGGCCCCCACCAGGACCCAACGTCGCAGTACGCGGCGGTGATCCCGCGCTTTATCAGCGCCATGCTGCGCGGCCAGGCCCCCACCATCTACGGCGACGGCCAGCAGTCGCGCGACTTCACCTACATTGACAACGTAGTCCACGGCAACCTTTTAGCCGCTGACGCCGTGCCCGCCATCGGCCAAGTGATGAACCTCGCCACCGGGGGGCGCGTCAGCCTGCTGGACCTGGTGCAGAAGCTGAACGCCATCCTGGGCACGGACATCGCCCCCGTCCACAGCGCCCCCCGCCCCGGCGACATCCTGCACTCCCGCGCCGACATCACCCGCGCCCGCGCGCTGCTGGGTTTCGAGCCGGTCGCGGACTTCGACGAGGGCCTGGCCCGTACCGTGGACTTCTACCGCCAACAGATGGCCGCAGAGGGGAGCGCTTAACCGTGCGCGCCCTGCACGTCATCAAGGCCAAGGGCATCGCCGGGGCAGAGCGCCACCTGCTGGACCTATTAGAGGGCCTGCGCGCCCGCGACGTAGACTCGCGCCTGCTGCTGCTCAGTGAACCGGACTACAGCGCCAAGGTGCTGGGCGAGGCCGCCATCGCGCGTGGCATCCCGACCCACACCGAGCTGATTTACCGCACGCTGAACCCCGGCCTGGTGCGCCGCCTGCGCGATCACTTCCGCGAAACACAGCCGCAGGTCGTGCACACCCACCTGATCCACGCCGACCTGCACGCGATCCCGGCGGCGCGCTGGGCACGCGTAC
>CAYWGJ010000036.1:0-20738 GCA_964457835.1 uncultured Anaerolineaceae bacterium | reverse complement strand
CGGAGAAGTTCATGCGGCTGGGTGCGCGTGTGCCCGCGGGCGTGCTGATGGTCGGCCCGCCCGGCACCGGTAAGACCCTCATGGCGCGTGCCGTGGCCGGTGAAGCGGGCGTGCCCTTCTTCAGCATTTCCGGCTCGGAATTTGTGGAGATGTTCGTCGGTGTGGGCGCGTCCCGCGTGCGCGACCTCTTCGACCGCGCCAAGGCTGAAGCCCCCGCTATCATCTTCGTGGACGAGATCGACGCAGTAGGGCGGCATCGCGGCGCGGGGCTGGGTGGTGGTCACGACGAGCGCGAGCAGACGCTCAACCAGATTTTGGTGGAGATGGACGGCTTTGAAACCGGCACCAACCTGATCGTGATGGCCGCCACCAACCGCCCCGACATCCTAGACCCGGCGCTGCTGCGCCCCGGTCGCTTTGACCGCAAGGTCATCATGGATAATCCCGACATCAAGGGCCGCATTGACATTCTGAAGGTGCACGCTAAGGGTAAGCCGCTGGCTCCCTCAGTGGACCTGGAAGCCATTGCGCGCATTTCGGCGGGCTTTTCCGGCGCGGACCTGGAGAACCTGATTAACGAGGCGGCCATTCTCGCCGCGCGCCGCAACTTGAAGACCATCGGCATGAGCGAACTTCAGGAAAGCATGGAGCGCGTGGTGATGGGACCGGAGCGCAAGACGCGCGTCATCAGTGAGAAGGAGAAGCGCGTGATTGCCTATCACGAAGCGGGGCACGCGCTGGTGCATCACTACATGGAGCATCTGGGCGTGATCCACAAGATCACGATCATCCCGCGTGGGCGGGCCGGCGGCTACGTGATGCCGCTGCCAGAAGGCGACAGTACCCTGCAATCGCGCGAGCAGTTCGAGGACCAGATCGCCTTTGCCATGGGTGGGCGCGCCGCTGAAGAGCTGGTCTTCAATCAACTCACGACTGGGGCCAGCAACGACTTGCAGCAGGCCACGCGCATTGCTCGCGCTATGGTGACGCAGTTCGGCTTTAGCGACAAGCTCGGACCGCGGGCATATGGCAGCAGCGGCGGCGGCTCGGTCTTCT
The DNA here is from genome assembly GCA_964457835.1 of uncultured Anaerolineaceae bacterium. Lineage (GTDB taxonomy): Bacteria > Chloroflexota > Anaerolineae > Aggregatilineales > Phototrophicaceae > CAYWGJ01. Next base: position 19,682 of record CAYWGJ010000036.1, on the reverse strand, counting down.
TGGGCCGGGACCTGATGGAACAGCGCGACTACAGCGAGCACTACGCCGAAGAGATCGACGACGAAGTGAAGGGCATCTTGCAGCGCAACTACCAGCGTGCCAAGAACATCCTCAACCAGCACCGCGAAAAGCTGGAAACACTGGCGACCGTCTTGATCGAGCAGGAAACGCTGGACCGCGAAGCCTTCGAAGAGCTGATGAGCGGCATCACGCCCAACCTGGGCACCGCTGCGGCCACCCTGGACGGCGGCGACGACTAGATCGCACCCGCGCCGTCATCCGATCTGCATCGACTGCCCCCGCTGCCATAAGGTATCGGGGGTTTCGCTTAACCTGGACTCCACCGCGGATTCGGCCTCGCCGCGCCTACAGGTTACAATAGCGTCACCGTATTGAATTGATGCAATAGAGGATTAATGATGACTGCCGCAGAAACTGTCAGCCTGCCCCCCCGCGCCGAGATCGACAAGGGGCATACCTGGAACGCCGAGAGCGTCTTCCCCACCCCCGCCGACTTTGACGCCGCTTGTGACTCCGTGCCGGAACACATCAAGACGGTGCAGGCCTTCAAGGGCCGCCTGAGCCAAGGGCCGGACGTATGGGCGGACTTTATGGACGCGCGCGACACTCTGGCCCGGCTCGTGGGCCGCATTTACACCTACGGCATGATGTCTGTGTCGGTGGACAGCAGCGACCCGGCCGCCATGGTTTATGCGGGGCGGGCGCGCAGCCTGATGGGGCAGACCGCCGCCGCGTTGGCTTTCTTCAGCCCGGAACTGCTGGCGATTGGCCGCGACACCCTCACGCGCTGGATGGACGACAGCCCGCGCCTGGACCAGTACCGTCACTTCGTTGATGATCTCTTCCGTCGGCAGCAGCATGTGCGCAGCGCCGACGTCGAAGAAACGCTTGGCTTGGTCAGCGATACCATGGGCAGCTTCCGGGCCACGTATGCCGCCCTCACCGACACCGATATGCAGTTCCGCCCGGCGCTGGACAGCCAAGGCCGCGAGCACATCGTTTCGCAGGGCACGCGCTATGGCCTGCGCGCTCTGCCGGACCGCACCCTGCGCAAAAACGCCTACGAGAGCTTCGCTGAGGCGCACCTGGCCCACAAGCACACCCTGGCGAATAACCTGTTAGGCGCGGTCAAGAGTGATGTCTTCAACATGCGGGTGCGCGGCTTTGAGTCGCCGCTGGAGGCCGCTCTGCACGACTCCAACATCCCGACGGCGGTCTTTCACAACCTGCTGGACGTGTTCAAGGCCAACCTACCCACCTGGCACCGCTATTGGGATGTGCGCCGCCGCATCCTGGGTTATGAGAGCCTGCACCCCTGGGATATCTGGGCACCGTTGACCCGTGAGACGCGCCAGGTGTCGTATGCGCAGTCGGTGACGTGGATCAGCGCAGGTATGCAACCCCTGGGTGAGGATTACGTGGCGGCGCTGCGCAAGGGCTGCCTGGAGGACCGCTGGGTCGATATTTACCCCAACGTCGGCAAGCGGCAGGGGGCTTTCAGCAACGGTCACCACGATACCTTTCCCTTCATTATGATGAGTTACGATAATACCATGGGGGCCATGAGCACTCTGGCGCATGAGCTGGGGCACTCACTGCACAGTTATCACTCGCGCAAGCATCAGCCGCAGCTTTACTCGCGCTATACGCTCTTCGTGGCCGAGGTCGCGTCGAACTTCAATCAGGCCTTGGTGCGCGCCCACCTGCGCGAAAAGTACGCCGACGATGCCCAGTTCCAGATTCAGCTCATCGAAGAAGCCATGGGCAACTTCCACCGTTACTTCTTCATCATGCCCACGCTGGCCCGCTTCGAGCTGGAAGTGCACGAGCGCGCCGCCTCCGGGAAAGGCCTCAGTGCGGATGACATGAGCGCGCTCATGGCTGATCTTTTCGCCGAGGGCTACGGCGACGCGCTGCAATTTGACCGCGACTACGAAGGCATCACCTGGGCGACCTTCGTGCACCTCTACGCCAACTTCTACGTGTACCAGTACGCCACGGGCATCAGCGCCGCGCACGCCCTGGCCGATCAAGTGCTCAATGAGGGCCAGCCCGCCGCCCAGCGCTACCTGGAGTTCCTGAGCGCGGGTGGGCGCATGTACCCCATCGACGCGCTGAAGCATGCCGGCGTGGACATGACCCAGCCGGACGCCGTAGAGACCACCTTCGGCGTGCTGGCCGATATGGTCAGCCGCTTGGAGACACTGGCCGGGGTGTAAGCGGACACGAAAACGCCGCCGCCGTCCCGTGTGCACTGAATGGGACGGCGGCGGTATGCGCGGTGCACGGCTCGCCCCAGGCGGCGCTACGCGATCACCTGGAACTGCTGAAGCAGCGCCCCGGCCAGCCACACCACAATCGTCAGGTTAGCGGCGATGAGCACCTGCCCCTGAACGCGCGCGCTGGGGTCGGCGAATTCGCTGCCGCGGATATCTGTCTTCGGGCGGTAGAGCTGGCTCAGCAGGGCGCTGATGCCCAGCGGAACGGCCAGCCATAGCGGGAACACGCCAGAGAAGATCGCCAGCAGCAGCAGCAGCACCGCCAGCGCCACCACGCCATAAGCCAGAAATCGCGTGCGCTGCTCACCGAGGATGATGGCCGTGTTGTGCAGCCCCGCGGCCTTATCCATGTCGTAATCACGAAGCTGGTTATAGAGCTGGCCGTACACCGACACCAGCGTTACGGCAGCAGCCACCAGCCAGGCTGGACCCGGCGTGTCATGGTAGATGAAATACCCGGCCACCAGCAGCAGCCCACTGAGCATCAGCGAATGCGACACCACATCGGTCACGGGCCAAGCCTTCAGGCGCACCGCCCGCCACGAATACAGGTGCGACAGCAGCAGGGTCAAGCCGCCGATCAGCAGCACCGACGTGCCACCCAGCGCGAACAGCCCCAAGGATGCCAGCCCCACCACGACCAGCACCGCTCGCGCTAGGCCTGGTTCCAGCTCGCCGCTGGTGACTGGATTCTTGGCCGCGCGGGCGGGGTCTAGGGCGTCATCAGGCGCGTCTTCGATGTCATTTATCATAAAGGCGTAGGCCATCGCCAGTAAGTTTGCCAGCATGACTGCTGCCAGTCGCCAGTCGATGGCGGTGCCTTCCGGCGCGGCTTGTACCGCCAGCAGCGCGCCCAGCAGCGTCAGCGCGACTACGAAATTGACATGTTCTTTCCAGCGGGTGAGTTTAATCAAGGCGCGGACCTGTGACATGATGCCCCCTTTTGCGAGTCTCTCAAAAGCGCTCAATTCCTCTCGTCGGCGCATGATACAGTATGCGGCGCGGCGGCGCAACGTTGCAGATCAGATCAAGGCTAAGGCCACGCCGATCATGGCGCTGAGCAGACCCACCAGCCAGAAGCGCTGCACGGTCTGCGTTTCGCTCCAACCGGAAAGCTCAAAGTGATGGTGCAGTGGGGACATGCGGAACAGGCGCTGGCCGCCGGTCCACTTGAAGTAGCTGACCTGGAGGATGACGCTCAGCGCCTCCGCAACGGGCACAATGGCGATGATGGGCAGCAGCAGCCATTGGCCGGTCATCACCGCGACGGTGCCCAGGGTAGCTCCCAGCGCCAGCGAGCCGGTGTCCCCCATGAAGAGCTGCGCCGGGTGCGCGTTGAACCACAGGAAGGCGAAAGCCGCCCCTACCAGCACGAAGCAGAGCTGCATCAGGAAAATCTGCCCCTGTACTGAAGCGATCACCCCGTAAGCAGCGAAGGCGCTGGCGGTGATGATGCCTGCCAGGCCGTCCATGCCATCCGTTAGGTTTACGGCGTTAGAGGTCGCGACGATGATAAAAGCTGCAACGGGGATGAAGATCACCGGGCTGAGCGGCAGGTAGACCCCCAACAGCGGCAAATACACCGAGTTGGCGAAGGTGAAGCCCCCGCCATACAACGAGATCAAGGCTGCGGTGCCCCCCGCCATGGTGAGCTGGCAGACCAGCTTAGTGCGGCTGCTGAGGCCCATGCCACGCATCCCGCGTGAGGCCCGGATGCCTTCCCAGTCGTCCACCAGGCCCAGCAGCGCGAAGAAGGACAGCACACCCAACGGCACGAAGATACTGGCTCCTTCACCGGTTTGTACCACCGCGGCCAGGTTCAGTGAGACGAGGATCGCGAGGGTGGGCAGTACGATCATGATGCCGCCCATCGTCGGGGTACCCACCTTTTTCTGTTGGCCTTCGGGCAGCTCCACGCGGATCTGCTTGCCCACGCCCAGCCGCCGCAGAATCTCTACGAAGGGGCCGCCCCAAATCACGCCGAGTAGGAAGGCCACGCCGCCAATCGTTAGGGCGAAGGGAACGGGTGCAGTGAACATAGGCCGCTGGTCCTTTTTATGACAGTGGTCACACGCCGCGCATTATACCACGCTCTGCAAGTGGCTTGTGCTACAATGGCCGCGTATGCCGTCCAGAAAGGCCGTGAGTCGATGAGCAGCCCAGCGCCGCAAAAAGAACGCATCCCGCCCGATCACGTTGGCGTGCTGATTGCCGCCGCGCTGATGACCGTTGTGGGTCTCGTGGGGCTGTACCTGTTAGTGACGACCCAGGTGCCGCGCATCGGCGGGCAGTTGTGGCTTTTCTTTGTGCTGCTGCACCTGGCGGTGACCGGTATTGCGCTGCCCTTTGTGCGCTACCTGAACCTGCGCTTTACGCCGATCACGCGCCGACTGGCCCCTGGTGGCGTGCTGGTTCGGCAAAGCGTGTGGGTAGGCTTGTACGTGGTGACCTGCGCCTGGCTGCGCATTCCGCGCGTGCTGACGCTGCCCATTGCCATTCTGCTGGCCCTGGTCTTCATTGGCATTGAGGCTTTCCTGCGCAGCCGCGAACGCGCCATCGAAGACTGACGGATGTCACGGTTTGAAAGCCCGAACGTCTGTGCTAAACTGTAGCGCGGACCCCAGCCAACGGGTAGACTTAAGTCATGTTTCCGGCATGATAGAAGTAAAGGCAACGCGATGAACCGCTACGCGGTCTTGGCCCACCCACAGCGCCCACAGACCTTCCCGCTGGCGGAACGCATCGCCAACAGCCTCCAGGTGCATGGGGTTACTGTGCAGGTCTTCACCGACTGGCAGGCCGCGGACGTCACGCCCTTCATCTCGCCGGGCTGCGAGCTGGTCGTGGCGATCGGCGGCGATGGGGCTATGCTGCGCGCGGCGCGGGTCAGTGCCCCGCATGAGGTCCCTGTGCTGGGTATCAACACCGGGCGGCTGGGCTTCTTGACTGAAGTCCGCGCCCCGGAACTGTGGGAAACCCTGGTTGATGACGTGTTGGCGAAAGCCTACTGGATCGAGGCACGCATGATGCTGCGGGCTGTGATCTATCGGCAGGACCAAGCCATCGCCCATGAGGACGCCCTCAACGATGTGGTTATCAGCGGCTCGGTCATTGGTAAAATGGTGGAGCTGGAGGCGTACATTGACGGCAACTGGGCCACGACCTATTTCGCGGATGCCGTGATCGTGGCGACGGCGACCGGGTCCACGGCCTATGCGCTGGCCAGCGGTGGCCCCATCCTGCCGCCGGAACTGAAGAACATCCTGATCGTGCCTTCCGCGCCGCACCTGAGCATGGAGCGGCCCATTGTGCTGTCCGAAGGGGCGCAGGTGGAAATTCGCCCCACGCCGACCAACCGCAACGACGTGCTGGTCACGGTGGACGGCATACAGTTGGGCTATCTGCAACTGCACGACCGGGTGCTGCTTCAGGCCAGCCCACACACGACGCGCTTTGTACGGATGCGAGGGCGCAACTATTTTTACCGCTCGCTGCTGGACCGCTTAGAGCCGCGTATTCGCCGCCGTCGCCCCAGCAGCAGCCCATGAACGCTGCGTGAGAATACTTCTGTGCTTATGCTGGCATGATGTTTTGACTGCAAGATAGGGCCTAAGGTTAGGCATAACAGGCAAAGGACCCATGGAAACACCCGAACTGAACATCAACGAAGAGACCGTGCACTATTGCCAAGTGCACCCCGACCGCGAGACCGAGCTGCGCTGCAACATGTGCGAGCGCTATATGTGTGTGGACTGTGCTGTGCGCACGCCAGTGGGCTACCGCTGCCGGGAATGTGTGCGCGGGGTAGAGAACCGCTTCTTTACCGCCAGCGTCGTGGATTACCTGCTGGTGGCGGCGGTCATCGGCGGCGGGATGGCAGGCACGTCCTATTTGATGCTGGCGCTGCGGCTGGGCTTCTTTTGGCTCATCTGGCTGTTTGCGGGCATCGCATTAGGTGGGGCATTGGCTCAGGCTGCCCTACAAGTGACTCAGCGGCGGCGCGGGCGCTACAGCGGCCAGGTCGCTGCGGGGGCTGCCGCTGCGGGTGTGATCGCGGTGGGCGTGTTTACCGGGGCCATTGGCAGTCTCATCTACCTAATCTATCTGGCCGTTGTCGTCTCGACCGTGTACGGGCGCTTCCAAGTGCGTATCTAAAAACGGGCCGCACACCGCCCACTTTGAGGACTTGCAGCGATGCTTGAAGAGATGCACATTCGCAATTTCGCCATCATCGACCAGCTTGAGCTGGACTTCCAGCCGGGCTTCAATGTCATCACCGGGGAAACTGGCGCGGGCAAGTCAATCATCATTGACGCGGTGGCCCTGCTGCTGGGTGCCAAGGCGGATACCGCTTTCATCCGTACTGGCGCGGAGCGCGCCGTGGTGGAGGGAATCTTCCGCCTCAGTGGGCTGGCCGCCGCCATGATCCGCCCCATTTTGGACCGCGAAGACCTGCGCGACGAAACGGTCGAAGATGAGGTAATCCTCTACCGTGAGCTGCGGTCCAACGGGCGCTCCATCGCGCGCGTCAACGGCGTCACGGTCAAGGTGGAGGTGCTGCGTGAAATCGGTGAGACCCTGGTCGATATTCACGGTCAGACCGAGCACATGTCGCTGTTCAACAAGAAGCAGCACCTGGAACTGATTGACCGTTATGCTGATCTGATGGAAATCCGCGAGGCGCTGCACACCCTCTACACCAACTTAGGCCATGTGCGCAGCGAGATCAAGGCCTTGAAAGCGGATGAGGCCGCCATCCAGCGCCGTGCGGAACGCTTACAACACGAGGTGGAAGAGATCGACGCAGCAGCACTGCGCCTCGGTGAAGACGACGACCTCAAAACGGAGCGCAGCCGTTTGGGTAACAGCGAACAGCTCGCCAGCCTGGCCGGGACGGTCGTCGCCCTGCTCAACGGCGACGAGTCGGCCTCGGACGATCAGCCAGCGGTGGACAAACTCATGGAGGTGGCCGCGCACCTGGGCAAGCTGGCCGCCATCGACCCGGAGCTGGGCGAATGGCAGGAGCTGGCCGAGGGCATCAGTGCCCAGGCCCAGGAACTGGCGATGGAGATGGCCGGTTACGCCGACAGCGTAGAATACGACCCGGTACGTCTGGACGAAATCGAAGAACGTCTGGAACTCATTAACAAGCTCAAGCGGCGTTACGGCGGCACCCTGGAATCGGTGCTGGACTACGCCGAGCGTGCCCTTGCCGAGCTGGACGGCATCGAAAACAGCGAAGCGCGCCTAGAGGAGCTTGAAGCTAAGGAGCACGAGCTGCTGCTGCAAATCGGCGAGCTGGCGGGCAACGTCAGCGAGGTGCGGCGCAAAACCGGCAACCAGCTCAGCCGCCGCGTGATGCAAGAGCTGGAAGACCTGCGGATGCAGCGCGCCCGCTTTGAACTGCACATCGGCCACACCGAAGCCGAAGATGGCTGTTTCGTTGGTGACAAGCGTCTGCGCTTTGACGCCACCGGCATCGACGACGTAGAGTTCATGCTCAGCGCCAACCCCGGCGAGCCGCTGCGTCCGCTGGCAAAAGTGGCATCCGGCGGTGAGGCGGCACGTATCATGCTGGCGCTCAAGCGTGTGCTGACCCAAGCAGACCACACGCCCACGCTCATCTTTGACGAAGTAGATCAGGGCATCGGTGGGCGCATCGGCAGTGTGGTCGGTGAAAAGCTGTGGACGCTGACGCAGGGGCATCAGGTGCTGGTGGTGACGCACATGCCCCAGCTCGCGGGCTACGCCGACCGCCACTATCACGTCCGCAAGCGCACGGATGCCCAACACACCGCGACCGAAGTCATCGCGCTGGAAAGCGAAGACGCGCGCGTGCATGAGTTGTCCGAGATGCTGGGGGCCAGCGGCGAGGGCAGTGTGCAGTCCGCGCGGGAAATCCTGGACGTGGCGCGGGCCTTCAAAGGGGCACAGCTTGCCGCCCGTGACGCCGACGCCTAGGCAAACACCAACCGGCTCCCATCATCGGGAACCGGCTGCGGCGTGTGGGATGTGTGTATACGTTCAGGCACGGGGTGGGGTATACCGCCCGGCGCTTGTCGCTCGTGCTATTTGACGGGTGCGGCTTCTTCACGGTTGATGCGCACCGGGAAGTCCACGAAGTAGGCCCAGCCCTCGCGGGCCAGCGCCAGGCGCGCCTCTTCGTCCAGCACCAGCTTGACGTCATGGCCTTCGCTGTGGACGTAGAGCGTCAGCAGGTCGCTGCCGTCGTCGATGATGTGGTGGAAGCAGCGGCGCTCGTAGCCGTAGGGGTGCTCCAGGAAGCGGCCCATGCAGCGTTCACAGAAGCTCAGGTTGGCCGGGCAGGTGTCGCGGTTGGCTTTAACGATCATTGGGTAACCCTCCTCTTTTAACAATTCAGTGCATGTTGACTCCATTGAACACCCGCTCATGGCAGGCTGCTAGTGCACATTGTCACAGCTTTGGCGTCATGTGTCACCGTTTTTAGGCTCATTTGCGCTTTGGTGCTTGCATATTTACATAGAATTTTGTAGATTCATTGCTGAGTGTTGGTGTATATTATAACGAGAATGATGAACGCGAACCCACAGTTAATCCCTATGCACAGTGAAAACCGTGGCAAGATCGGCCTGCTTTTGGCCCAGCTCGGCACGCCGGACGAACCAACCGCACGCGGCCTACGCCCTTACCTGCGCGACTTTCTGTCGGACATGCGCGTGATTGACTATCACCCGCTGATCTGGCAGCCCATCCTGCGTGGGATCATCCTGCGCGTGCGCCCAGCCAAGTCCGCCAAGCTTTACGCCCGCATCTGGACCGAGGCAGGCTCGCCGCTGCTGCTCTATTCACAGCGCGCAGCAAAGGGCGTGCAGGCACGCTTAGGTGACCAGGTGGTCGTCAAGGCTGGCATGACCTACGGCAGCCCCAACATCCGCGATGTGATGGCCGAATATGAAGCCATGGGCATCAACCGTATTCTGGTGCTGCCCATGTTCCCTCAGTACAGTTCTACCACCACAGCGTCCATCTATGACGCCGTGTACCGCGCCGCTGCGGGCAGCCGCTGCCCAATGGCTCATGGCCGCAAACGCAGCATCCCCACACTGCGATTCGCACCGCCTTATTACGACCACCCCGGCTACATCGACGCGCTGGTTGAGACCATTCAGGCTGACTGGGATGCTAAGGGGCAGCCGCAGCACTTCGTGATGAGCTTCCACGGCATTCCGGCGCGTTACGGTGAGACCGGCGACCCCTACGAAGACCAGTGCGCGGTCACTGCGCAGCAGGTCGCGCAGCGCCTGGGCCTGGACGACGCGCAGTGGACCCTAACTTTCCAGTCGCGCTTCGGCCCGGAGCCGTGGCTTCAGCCTTACACCGACGAAACCCTGGAACACCTGGCTGAGTCGATCAAGCGCGTCAGCGTGGCCTGTCCTGGCTTCACTGCGGACTGCTTAGAGACCCTCGACGAGATTGGTAACGAAGGCGCGGAGGCATTCACCGAGGCGGGCGGCGAACGTCTGGACCTGGTGCCCTGCCTCAACGATCACCCGCGCTGGCTGGACACCCTGGCGCAGATGGCCGCCCAGGAAGCGCGCGGCTGGGTGGATCTAGCACCGCGCGCCTTGGCCTCCACATCCGCCGCAGCAGCAGACTCAGCGGCGGGGGACTAGGCATCCCTTATGCCGTGGGGCGCGTGCCGCTGCGGGTCCAGTCGTTCCAGGACCCATCGTAGACTGCGCCCCCGGTAAAGCCCGCCGCACGATAGGCCAGCAGGCTGTAGCTGGCCGACACCCCGCTGTTACAGTAGAAGACGACCGCTTCGGGGGGCTGATCGGGGTCCAGGCCATGGGCGGCGAAGGCGTCGCGCAGCACCCCCACAGGCAGCAGAGTCTCGTCCGCGCCCAGCAGCGATTTACGCGGCGTGTTCACCGCGCCGGGGATGTGCCCAGTGACTCCGCTGCGCGCGGCCTCGCCCCGGTATTCCTCCGGAGAGCGCACATCGACCAACACGGCGTCGCTGCCCAGCAGTGCCTGCACTTGATCGCCGTCGCGGTAAAGCGCTGGGACGGGCTGCGCGTTGAAAGTCGTCGGTGTGGTTGTCACTCGCTCCGTGCTGATCGGGCGGCTTTCGGCGGTCCATTTGACCCAGCCGCCATCCAGGACGGCTGCCTGGTCATGGCCGTAATGCTTCAGCGCCCACCACAGCCGCGCTCCGAACATGCCGCTGCCTTCATCGTAAGCGACAACGTAGGTATTTGGGCCAATGCCGAGCTGTCCCATCAGCGCTGCGAAGGTATCCGGCGGAGCCAGACGCATATCAGCGGGGCCGTCGGCGGTGATGTCCGTGATCCAGTCCACGAAGACGGCCCCCGGCAGATGCGACTCGTCGTAAGCGGCACGGTGGCTTTGATAGTAGGGCGGCGGGTCCGTGGCGGGCCGCACGCTGCCCCGGATGTCCACAATGCGCAGGTCGGGCGCGTCCAGATGTTGATGCAGCCAGGCGGTAGATACAAAGGTCTGCGAACGCAGGTCGGTGCTCATGAGCGCTTCTTTCCCCTGTCTATGGTCGTCCATCATTGATGTCTCCATTGTAGCGCAACAACACGCGGCTGACCTACGGGTGACCCATGGACAAGCAGCGCACCCGGACTCTGGCCTATGATAGGGCCATCGGAAGGACCCAAACGCTAAAGGAGCCTATGTATGCCGCGTTTCATTGTTCTGGCCCTGCTGCTGATGTTCATCGCAGCCCAAGCTGTAAGCGCCCAAAGCCCTGACGACCTGCGGCCCATTGCCGCCGACAGGCTGTATGAGACTGAGCTGCTGTGGTCCATCGACAGCCAGGGCCGCCTGGAAAGCATCGTCTGGCACCCGAACGGCGGCAGCCTGTACGTCACGTCGGAGCACGGCCTGTTTGCCTATGACGCGGCTGACTGGTCCGCGCCACCCGAACGGCTCAGCGATGCCATCCTGACCCGCCTCCAGGTCGATGCAGATGGCATGATCTACGGGCGGCAGGGCTTAGATTTTGTGCGGCTGGACGCAGAAGGCCGCCCAGAAGTGCTCCTCAGCGGGCTAGAAGAAGTCCTGGATGGCTTCAGCATGGGCTACACCCTCAGCCCGGACAGCCGCTACGTGGCCCTGGTGGGCTGCGTTGAAAGCGCCGAGACAGCCATTGTTTATTACTGCACGCGCAGCCGCTTGATCCTCTTCTCGCTGGACGACGGCGCGCTGGTCTACGAACGACTCGCCGAACCGAACCGGACTTTCGGCTTCGGCGTTGTCTTCACGCCGGATGGATCGGGCCTGGCCCTGCCTGATGAGGGTGGCTACCGCATCATTGACCTGCCCAGCGGCGAAACACGCTGTACGATGCAGCCACAGCCCGCCCAGACGGACAGCCCGACTCCCGGTCCACTGACCGACCTTCAGCTCAGCCCAGACCAGACACGCTGGCTGACGGGCGGTGACCGCTTCACCGTGTGGGATGTGGCGACCTGTGAACGCCTGTGGGAGAGCGCGCCGCACTTCTACGACCCGAACCCCTATATTTTCGTTGAGGCCTTCACCTGGCTGGACGACGCGCACGTCGCAGCGGGCGGAATCAATCTCTACAGTGTGCAGCGTGTCGGCAGTGAAGCGAACACCATGCGCCCCGCCGGCACTAAATCCGCGCTGAACGCCCAACCCAGCCAGATGCAGTGCAGCCCGGATGGGCGCTGGTTGGCCGTGTTCAGCCCGCACGACGGGGAAATCGCGCTGATCGACATGCAGGCCGACGACTTCAACCTGGAGGCCGACGCCACGCTTGACCCCAGCTTCAGCGATGCCGATGCAGCCATACTGAGCGGTTTCAAGCCCTTGACCCGCATCGCCGTCAACCCGGTCAGCCTGGACGTGCTGGTCTCCGATGATGTCACGCTGCGCCTGTATGAGGGACGAACGGGTGCACTGAAAGCGACGGCCAAGCTGGGCACGAACATCAACGACGGCCCACGTCAGGTGGCCTTCAGTGGGGATGGCACCCGGCTTTACGTCAACACCAAGTACAGCCCCACTGTCGCTGTCTCACCGGAGGACCGTATCCACATCCTGGACGCAGCAACGCTGACGACGCTGGAAATACGCGAAGGGGGGCGCTTCTTAGCATTGGACGCCGAGCGCGACTGGGCAGTCGTCACCAACGGCTTTGCGCCTTATGGGCAGCGGGTGATTGACTTAAACGCGGCCCCCGGTGAGGACCTCATCGCGTCTATCAGCGGCGTCAACGGCCTGTACCCGGCCCTGTCGCCGGATGGCCGCGTGCTGGTGACATACTACATTGATACCAGCAGCAGCAGCGATGCGGAGGTGCGCGCCTATGCCCTGGACGCCCCCGACGAACCCATCTGGCGTGAGACGACCCTGGGAGATGGCGCGAAATTTTCCCCAGATGGCCGCTACCTGCTCATCCGTGAAACGGGCATAAAGGGCACGCGCATCTATGAAGCACAAGACTGGGCCGACCCGGAAAGCTGGGTACAGGCCGCCATGATCGAAGACACCATACTCTCTCAGACGAGCGCCTTTCTGCCCACCAACCGTCTGCTGACTCATTTCACGGGCACCGATCACATCCTGGGCACCTGGGACCTGGAAAATGTTGTCAGCATGGACGAGATCAGCCTCATGCTGCCTGATAACTGGCACATCACAGGGGTAGTCACCAGCCCCGACGGGCGTCTGCTGGTGGTCAACGCGGGCAATAACCGTGTGATGGCCCTGGGTATCCCGGCTGCACCCTAGCGACCAACGGCCCGGAGGCACTGATACAGGCTTCCGGGCCATTGGCTTCGATCAGTGCCCCCCCACATCAACACACCCCGCCAACAAACGGTAAACAAATCCTTGCAGACAAGAAAAACCTTTATGCTTCTCAGGGCGCATCAATCCTATACTGAGAAGCAGTTAACATTTTTGTTGGTCTTGCGGTACCTTGCCGAGATACTGCCTGCGTTCGTCATCGAGTTGAGCCAGGAGGCTGCCGTGAAACTCCGTTTATCGTTCGTCACGTTGATCCCCGCTGTGGTGCTGGCGCTGGTGGTGTTCGCCTTCCTGTTCTACACCCAGACCCAGCGGGAAGAGTTCTACTACGGTGAGAAAATTACCGAAGCGCAGATCGCCTATGACCAGGTACTGCGCACGTATGAGCTGGCCGCTACCATCGCCTTTGATGAGTTCGTAAACCAGCCGGATATCCTGGCCTTGTACGCCGGGGGCTATGACGCGGATGAAGCGACGCAAGCTGAAATCCGCGCCACGCTGATGACGGAGCTGGGCGACTTCTACACCCGCCTGAGCGATATGAACTTCCGCCAGCTTCACTTCCACCCGCCGGATAACGTCAGCTTTTTACGCTTCCACCGCCCGGAGCGCTTCGGCGACGACCTGACCGAAATCATCGGCTGATGTGACCCACCACTGCTCGGCATGTGTTGCCGCGCCGGGCAGCATATCATTCAGTGATCCAGTGAGGAATATTGTGATGAGTGAGCGTAAACGTGTTTTAGTCGTAGACGCCAACCCCGATCTGCGCACGATTTTCATGGTCAGCTTGCAGCTTGACTTCGACGTGTACAGCGCTAGTGACGGCCAAGTTTCCATCGAACGCATTGACGAGTTCGCCCCGGATGCCATTATCCTGGACCTGAATATGCCGCGCGTGACCGGGGAAGAAGTGCTGCGTTACGTGCGTGCCAAGCCGGAATGCGCGCATACACGGATCATGGTCGTGACGGGTAACTACCTGGCTGAACACGCCCCGGAACGTGAGCTAGCCGACATGTTCTTTATCAAGCCCGTGGACGCGCTCATCAAGTTCGTGCATCGCATACTCAAGAAGAACGTTGGAAGCCTAAAGCTCAGGGCTATCCGCGACGTGCAAACTGAATCTGTACCGAATACGTAGTTGCGCACTGTAAACGTGGTAGTATAGTTTTACTATACCTTACTCGTCTTTATGCTTGGGTGGCCCTTATGTCCGCAGGAAACGACCCGAAGCTGGGCGCTGGTCAGTATCTCACTGATGAATTACTCCGCACCCGGCAGCAAATTCACGAGCAATACACCCTCCCTCGGATTGACTTTGCCGCTTGGGTGCTCAGTAATGTGGTGTGGCGCGGCGATGAAGCCGTGCTGGACCTGGGCTGTGGCAATGGCCGGTATTACGCCGCTATGGCAGACATTGCCGGGCGCATTGACGCCTTTAACCCGCGTTATGTGGGCATGGACCTGGCCGCCGACATGATGCACTCGCACGCAGCGCGCCCCATGGGCGTGCTGAATGTGGGCGATGCCACGCGCCTGCCCTTTGCCACCAGCAGCTTTGACCTGGTGATGGCGAACCACATGCTCTATCACGTCACGGATATTGATGGGGCTATCCGGGAGGTGAAGCGTGTGCTGAAACCCGATGGCCTCTTCCTGGCGACCACCAACAGCACGCAATCCCTGCCGGAGCTGCAAGTGCTGCTGCGGCGCGCCATTATCCTGCTCACCCGTGAGAACAGCAGCAGCGTTCAAGCCCCCGCCCCCCTCAGCGACCTCTTCGCGCTGGAAAACGGCACCCGGCGCTTATCGCGGCATTTCTACGCAGTGCGCCGCGCTGACCTGCCCAGCCAGCTCGTCTTTACCGACCTGGAGCCGCTGATGGCTTACATCGAGACCACCCGCAGCGTCCGTGAGCCGCAGCTCCCCGCTGACGTGCACTGGGATGACGTGATGGCGATCATGCGCCAACAGATCACGCACTTGATCGGGCATCTGGGCGAACTGGCGATCAACAAGCTCAACGGTGTGCTCATCGCCAGCGACAACGGCGGCTTCGTTGCGGAGTTTCTACGCTATCGTGAGCAGGCGCGCCGGAACAACCTGCATGAGTGAGTGAAAGCCAGTGATGCCCTCAACATAAAGCGCGGGGCCAGCGCCCGGCTGACCCCGCATCCGCGATCGATCTGCTCAGCGCTATTCGTAGCGGAAGCGCATCGACGCGACCGCGAAGAAGACCAGCCCCACCGCTGTCAGCACCGCCACGAAAGGCAGCGTATCGACCCAGGTGCCGCCGCCGATGATCGCGTTAAAGCCGTCCATGGCCCATTTGATCGGCGAGATATAAGCGATCTGCTGCATAAAGTCCGGGATGAACTCCAATTCCAGCGACCACCATGCCCCGCCGATTGGAGCCAGGGTCAGCGCCAGCAGTGTGGTGATGCCGCTGGCCTGCTGTTCCGTCCCCACGATGGTCGCTAGCAGCAGCGTCAGCGCGGCGGCGAAGAAGACGAATGACGCCATCACCAGCAGCAGCCCGAAGATGTCGTTGCCGAAGCTCACATCCGTGAAGAAGCCGATCGCGATCCCCGCGCCAAAGGCAATGGCAAACTGCATCATGCCCATAGCGAAGCGCGAGAGCGTTTTACCTGCGATTACCTGCATCCGCGTGACGGGCATCGTCATCAGGCGCTGCATCGTCCAGTTCTTGCGTTCTTCGATGAGGATCACCGCGCCCGCCAGCACGGTAAAGAGCACGTACATGCTGCCGATGCCGGGCACGGACTGCCGGAAACCCACCCCGACACCGCTGGAGTTGGCGTCTTCGGCGGCGGCTTCGATTTCGACGACGCGTTCTTCAAAGCTCACGCGCACCGGGTCCTGCGCCCAGATGTCTTGGGCGCGGCTGTATACCGTGCCGGCGAAGGCGGTGTCCCCGTCCAGCTCATTGGCCGCGATGTCCGCCGCGAAGGTCTGCGTCACGGCCTGAGCGTTGGCACGCTGCAAGGCCGCCGACAGTGCCACGTAGAGCGGACTCTGTTCAGTGGGTGGCTCGTCGGAACGATAGACCACGCGCCGCGCCGCGTCACTGGCCCCGGTCAAGGCGTCACCGTAGCCCGCCGGGATGATGATCACGGCCTGCACCTGCCGCGCCTCAATGCGAGCGTCGGCGCGTTCCAGGGTTAGCGGCTCGTCGCCCAGCAGACAGCCGTCCTCGGCGTTATTGTCTACGGGACAGAAGAAGTAGCTGTCGGTGAAGGCCTTGATGTTGTCGATCAAGGCGGCGGAGAACGTGGTGTTGTCCTCGTCGATCACGTCCACACGGACGCGGTTGTCGGTGCCTTCCGGGAAGGCAAAGCCGCCGTTGGCAAAGGATACCGCCACGATGAGCACGATCGGCACCAGCACCATGAACGTCCAGATGCTGCGATCAGAGAAGGTGACGCGCAGGTCGGCTGCGGCTACACTGAGGATTTTACGCATGATGGATCAATCTCCCTCTCTATACGTCCAGGCGGCGGTTGAAGAGTGTTAAGCCGATGCCGAAGCTGACCAGCCCGAAGGCCAGCATGACGACAACGTGCAGCCAGATGCCCGGCTGGTTCTGCGCCAGCAGCGTGAAGGCGTCCGCTCCCCAGTAGACGATGCTGGCCTGCTCCAGGAAGAAATCGAGCTGGAAGCCGAAAGCCCCGCCTAGGATGCCCATGCCGATGGCGATCACGGTGCTGATGTTGCCCGCTTGATTGGCGTTGTTGGAGGTCGCCGCGACGATAGTGCCCAAGCCGGTGGTGGCTGCCGCTGTTGTCAGCAGTACGGCGGCGATCCCCACGACGTTATTGCCCCAGATGAATTGGAATTCACCGGCCAGCAGGCTGCCTATCAACGTGAAGCCGATGAACAAGAAGATCAACTGCACCAGCACCGTGACGTAGGTGCCAGTCATCTTGCCCAGCAGTACTTGTAAGCGGCTGGTGGGGGTGACGATCAAGCGGGGCAGGGTGCCGTCGCGCTGTTCTTCCAGGACGCTGGCCGCTGCGCCGTTAGCGGTGAAGATAGCGAAGAAGATGGCCTGTGCTGAGCCGATGAACACCAGCGGGTTGAAGCTCACTTCCTGCCCACCTAGGTTCTGCTGTTCCAGGCTGACCTGCGTATCGCTGCCTTGGAAGGCTGCCGCGATCCCGTCGGTAAAAGTGTCGCTGTTGGTCACGTCAAAGATCACAGTCGGGTTTTCCTCAATCAGCGTGGTAATCACCGCGCCGATGCTGATGCTGCCCGCTGCGATCTGGTCCGTGATGCCGCGCACGATGTCACGCACGATGCCCGCCGCGATGGGCCGGTCTGGGTCTCCGTAGACCTGTACCTCAGCCCCGGCAATTTCGGCATTGAGTGGATTGGGCGTTACGTCAGCGGTGAAGCCCGCCGGGATGATGACTGCCGCCGCGTAGCTGCCGTCCGCCACGCCCGCGCGGGCTGCTTCGGGGTCGTCCAGCACCACAGCGTCTAGCAGTTCAGCCAGCGGATTCTCGGCTGCGACTGTTTCCGCGCTGCTGGTGTCGTCTGTGGCGGCGGCGTCCGCGTCTGCGGCGGCGTCCGCGTCCACAGTGAAGTCCACGCCGGCGTCCGGGGCCAGGATGCTGATGAACAGGTCACCGAAGTTGCCGCTGGCATTGCCCGCGTCCTGGTTGACGATGGCGATAGGGATGTCGGTGAAGGCGCTGCCACCCGCTGACGCGCCGCCGAAGGTCACGCCGATGATGGTGGCTAGGGCCAGCGGGGCCACGAACATCAGCAGCAGCAGCGAGCTGTCGCTGAAGGTCAGGCGCATGTCCTTGAGTGCGATGGTCCAAATTTTGCGCATGGCTGGCATCACTCCCGCAGGTCACGCCCGGTCAGCAGCAGGAAGAGCGACTCCAGGTCTGGCTCTCGCACCTGCACACTGAGCACGTCCAGGCCCATTTCGTTGGCGATGCCGATCACGTCGGGCAAGGCCTGACGACCACGCTTCGCCAGCACGGTTAAGGTGACTTCACCTTTGAGCACGTCGTCGTCCGTGCGCGGCTCCACGATGACCTGGGTGACGCCCTGGACCCGGCTCTTCATGGCATCGATCAAGGCCTGCGGCGCATCGTCAGCGCTTAGGGTGAGCTGAAGGCGGTCTTCTTCGCCGACTTGGGCCATGAGTTCGGTTAGGCTGCCTATCGCGATGATCTGGCCGTGGTCGATGATGCCGATGCGGTCGCTCAGTTCCTGCGATTCTTCCATCAGGTGGGTGGTGTAGAGGACGGTCATGCCGTATTCGTCACGCAGGCTGCGCACGGTGTCCAGGATGCGGCGGCGGCTCTGCGGGTCCACGCCGACGGTCGGCTCGTCCATGTAAACGAGCTGCGGCTTGTGCAGCAGGCCCACGCCGATGTTGACGCGCCGCTTCATGCCGCCGGAGAAGGTGTCTACCACGTCGTTCTGACGGTCTTTGAGGTCGATGAATTCCAGCACTTCGTCGATGCGCGATTCCAGGGCCGCGCCGCTCATGCCGTACATCTGGCCGAAGAAGCGCAGGTTCTGGCGGGCGGTGAGCTTGGGATACAGCGCGATCTCCTGCGGCACCACACCGATGAGCGCTTTAGCGGCCATCGGGTCCTGGGTGATGCTGTGGCCGCCGATGCTGGCGTCGCCCTGGCTGGGTTTCAGCAGGCCGCTAATCATGGAAATGGTGGTGGTCTTGCCGGCACCGTTGGGGCCTAAGAGGCTGAAGATTTCGCCCTTGCGGATGTCCAGGTCCACACCGCGCACAGCCCGGACCGGCGTGCCGTCTTTACGCTTGAAGGTCTTCTCCAGGCCGCGCACTGCGACGAGGTTTTCCTGCTGTTGCATGATGATGTGTCCTCCTGATGGGTGTGTATCACGGGTGCTATATGACTCATCGTCTATAGTCATACGCAGGAAGTATACAGTGGGTTGCAGCGAAATACCCCCCCCACCGTGAGGTGTTTGAATCATACTTTGGGTGGATGCACCGGGCGTCTACGGACCTGGCAGGTTCAAGGTGCAGCTTGTCTCCACGCCGCGCGGCGCGGCTTCACAGCGGGCGATGAGGTCACCGGCGTGCTGTATGCTGAACTGTTCCCCGGCGGAGCTGCGCCAGAACAGCAGCGCGGCGGCCAGCGTAGTTTGCGCCGCGACACGCCCTACCGCCCCTTCTTTGCAGTCCCATGCGCCGGGGTCAAACTGCCGCCCGGACTGCACCAGCACTACGCAGCGTGCATCCGCCACATTGGATAGATCGTTGGGCAGCGTGCCCAAAGCATAGGCTTTGTCGTCTTCCGCCACGAAAGACAGCGTGCTGAGGTCGGCTGGTTCGCCGCTGACGTTCTTTAGCACGAAGGTATTGTCGTCGTAGCGCAGGCTCAGGGTGGGGCCATCTAGCAGGGGCAGGGGTGTGGCGGTAGCCGTGCGGGGGGCCTCCGGTGTTGTGTTGGCAGCGGCAGCGTTGGCCGACGTGGTGGTCGGTGTGGGCGTGGGTGTGCCGCTCCCGCTGAATCGGGTTGTCGATGGAACCCACCTCGCCGGAGGTGGTGTTGATGGACCGGGAGT
>CAYWGJ010000035.1:0-20807 GCA_964457835.1 uncultured Anaerolineaceae bacterium | reverse complement strand
CGTGAATTGCTGATGCTTGTTCCGGTGCCTACCAACCCTATTTAGGGAGACTACCAAAAAGTATAAAGTGAGATTAGAAATGAGTCAAGATATAGATTGGCTTGGGAGTGGTAAATCTTACGGATAGACGAAATTGATGAGATGTGCCGGATACCCTGGAAAGCGCTGATAGAGCTGTCGCCCGTTCCAAGCAAAGACAAACAGTTTGACAGCACGAATAAGCGCCTTGATACACCTGGAGAAACATTGCGTGCTGCGCCGCAGCCGAGCCAGGTAATGGCGTAACTCGGCGTTAACCCCTTCGACGCGATAGGTTTGGCTTTTGTCCGGCATCGGTGTATGCGTGCCGAGTGTGTAGAGCAGCGCTTGCAACCGCTTCATCTCATCGCCGTACATCTGGCGCGGCTCTGGCGTGTAGCGACGGTTGCAGGGTTTACATTTCCATCTCTGGCTGCCCACGCCCGTCTTCCCGGCTTTCACTTGGTTGTCTGTGTCTTGGCAGTAAGGGACATTGGCTCATGCACACGGTTTAACCTAAATCCATCATCTTCACCACTCCCCCCGCATCGCCCATTGCACTGCGCTGAGCCTGTCCTTATAATAGCCTTACGTCAGCGACGAGGCGCTATCCCCATGTCGGTTATCGACGAAATCAAATCGCGCATAGACATTGTGACCTATATCGAGCAGTACGTGCCGCTAAAGCGCGGGGGACGCAACTACAAGGCCTGCTGCCCCTTCCACAGCGAGAAGACCCCCTCGTTTGTCGTGGACCCTGACCGGCAGTCCTGGCGCTGTTATGGGGCTTGCGCCACAGGGGGGGATGTCCTCAGCTTTGCCCAGCGCTATCATGGTTGGGACTTCAAAGAAACGCTGCGTGAGCTGGCATCTGTGGCCGGGGTGGAGCTGACACCCCAAAGCCCTGAACAGCGGCAGCAGGGCGAACACGACGACAAGCTGCGCGCCCTCCTTCAACTGGCAGCGGACATCTTTCACCAGCAGCTTACGCAGAGCCAAGCCGGGGCGCAGGCACTGCATTATGCCCGCCACAAACGCGCCTTCACTAAGGAAACGATCCAGCATTTCCAAATCGGGTATGCCCTACAAGGCTGGCAAAACACGCTCAAGGCGCTACAAGACATCGGTCACAGCCAAGCTGACATCATTGACGCGGGGCTGGCGATCCGCAACGAAAAGGGCCGCATCTACGACCGATTCCGTGACCGGCTGATGATCCCCATTCGTGATGGGCGCGGACGAGTCGTCGCATTTGGGGCACGCGCGTTGAACCCCGACGACACGCCCAAATACCTCAACTCTCCGCAGACTCCGGTTTTTGACAAAAGCCAAGTGCTCTTCGGCCTGGATACGGGCAAAGACGCCATCCGCAGCAGCGAAACGGCTGTGATCGTTGAAGGCTACATGGACGCCATCCAGGCTCAGCAGGCAGGCTTTGGCAACGTCGTGGCGCAAATGGGCACAGCTATGACCGAAGCACAGCTCAAGCTGATCGCACCACGCATGGCGAAACGCATCATCTTGGCGCTGGATGCTGACGCCGCCGGACAAAACGCCACCATGCGCAGCCTGGAAGTGGCACGCAGCACCCTAGCCTCGGACTTCGCCGGACGCTTACAAGTGGACATCCGTGTGCTGCAAATCCCTGGTGCTAAAGACCCCGACGACTTGATCCGTGAAACACCGGAACAATGGCAGTCTTTAGTCGATAATGCGATGCCAGTGGCCGATTTCGTCATCATGATGGAAAGCGCGCGCCTACCTCACAACCCCAGCCTGCAAGAACGCGAAGCCGTCGCGCGGCGGGTGCTGCCCATCCTTACTGCCTCTGAGAGCGATCTGTACCGTCAAGATAACGTGCAGCGCCTGGCAATGCGCCTACGCATTCCGGAACGCGAGCTGCTGCTTTGGGCTGAAGAAGAAAAGCAGGCCGCTGCCCGTGCGGAAGCCAAACGCGTGCAGCGCGCGCAGGCATCACCGCGTATACAAGCGCAAGCCCCACCACCCGCGTCCCCCATATCACCGCCCAGCACCAAGGAAGACGGCGGGCCGCCACCCCTGGACTATGAGGCGCTGGAACCGCCCCCCAACGATGACATGCAGCCCTATGACCCACCTGCCACACGACCTGAGGTCCCCCCACCTGCTGAGCGTGCCGCCACAACACAGCCAGCCCCTCTGCCCAGCCGCACCAGCCAGGACAGCAGCTATGCGCTTGAGGCGTTTTGCCTACGATGGCTGCTTTTGAAGCCAGAGCTGCTCTTCCTGTTTAACCGGCGCGTGCGTGAACTTGCAGCGCCGCTGGTCGATGACGGCGCAGCGTTGGCCGATGGCCCACTGGGTGAACTCAGCGTGCAGGACTTCGAACATGGAGATTACCGCGCCATCTTCCAGGTGTTTAAGCTGGGCTTACGTCAAGGCCATCAAAATATTGACGCCTTCCTCAAAGACAGCCTAGACCCCTCGCTTATCGCTGTCGTGGAACGCTTGATGCAGGCCGAAGGCGACCAGGTGCGCACACAAATGCGCCAACGCTTCGACGGAGACGCCTCCGCAAGCTGGCAGCATTTCGAACAGCGCGTGCTGCCTTTTGTCGATCATGACGTCGAGGTCAGTAATCGCCTGCTTCAACTGCGGCTGCGGCGGCTGGAACATGAATTGGCCGAACAACGCTTCTTACAGATGAGTGCACAGCAGACCGGCGAAGCAGTCAATCATGAACGCTTGGTCATGCAGATTATGCGGGCCGCTCGCGCGGTGCACGCGATCAATGCCGCGCTCGCTTGAACGCGGTGTCGCGCGGCAGCATTTCACAAGTGATTTTGTGCAAATGCGATGCTGCGATATACAATGAACGCTCATAAGGTGCCTGAAAACGACGGGTAAGCACGGACGCATAATGAGTAAACGTGACGAATTGAACGACGATTACGACTTTGACGATGAGATGGACTTGGAAGACGACGACACGGATGAAACCCCGCCGCGTCGGCGGAAAACACCTAAGGTGACATCAGCGCGCAGCATCCGCCGCAGCGCAAAAACCGATATCGATGCTGATGAAGACATCTTGGGCGACATCGAACCAGACGATTCGGACCTTGACGACAGCGACGCAGAACGTATCGCCGCCGAAGCCGCACGCCTGGAAGCTACCGCGCTGGCCGATGACCCAGTGCGTATGTACCTCAAAGAGATCGGCCAGGTACCGCTGCTGGACAGTAACCGCGAAATCTGGCTGAGTACGCAAATGGCCGCCGAACACCTGGTGCAGGACCTAACCGACCGCCTGTCAGCACCGCGCGATGATAGCCCCGCACGTGCACCGCTTCCGGTTGAGATTGTAGACCTGGCCTACACACACATTGCGGAGCATTGGGCCTATGTGGCCGAGCACGCAGCGGATTTCAACGAAGAAGTACCCGACTTTATCGCCATCCTGCGCGAAGTCCAGACCGTCAGTGATAACTGGGACGCGAGCGGGAAATCCTACGTGCGTGAGTACCTGCGCCGCCATGACTGGGGCCGCAGTGATGACTGGACCAACCTAGCGCGCCATCTCTTCGAGGTCATGCAGGCCCTGTACCTGATGCCGCTGGAACTTCAAGTCGAACTGCGCAAGGCCTACCAAGACGCCAACGCCCTGCCCGACCAAGAGACCTTCCAGCACTGGCTGTATGCCGATGAAGACATGATCGACGACCTGCCATTGCTCTTCGACCGCATTGAGCGCAACGCTGAGACCGCTGCCGAAGCCCTGACTCGCGCCAACCTACGCCTAGTGGTCAGCGTGGCGAAACGCTACATGGGGCGCGGCATCAACTTCCTGGACCTCATCCAAGAAGGCAACATCGGCCTGCTGCGCGCCGTGGCAAAGTTCGACCATACCAAAGGTTACAAGTTCAGCACCTACGCCACCTGGTGGATTCGCCAGGCCATCAGCCGTGCCATTGCGGACCAGGCGCGCACCATCCGTATACCGGTACACATGGTCGAGACGATCAACCGGCTGATGCGTGTACAACGACAGCTCTTACAACAGCTCGGTGCAGAACCTACCGCTGAACAGATCGCACTAGAAATGGACTTCCTGCTGCCAGAAGAAGTCCAGGCCATCAAGCTGCTGCAAAAAGAAGGCACCCACCTGGACGCGGGATTATCCCGCAAGCTGCGCCGCGCCGCGCAAAAAGTACGCAAGATCATGCGCATCAGCCAGGAACCCATGAGCCTGGAACAGCCCATCGGTCAGGAAGACAGCAGCCTGTTTGGGGACTTCATCCCGGATGACAAAATCCTGGGGCCGGTGGATGCCGCCACCCGCCAACTCCTCAAAGACCAGATTCGCGCCGCACTGGGCGTCCTCAGTGAACGTGAGCGCGAAGTCCTAGAAATGCGCTTCGGCCTACAAGATGGACAGGATCACACGCTGGAAGAAGTCGGCAAACACTTCGGCGTCACCCGTGAGCGCATCCGCCAGATTGAAGCCAAGGCCCTGCGCAAACTGCGGCATCCCACGCGCAGCCGCCAACTGCGCGATTACCTGGAGATGTAAGCCGCCCATGGTGGAACCGACCTACTGCCCGGTGTGCACCCACCCGCTGGAACCACGCGAGTCCGGTGGGCGGATGCGCCCGGCCTGCCCTGAATGCGGTTACGTCCACTACGTGAATCCTGTACCGACCGTTGGCGTTGTGATCGAGATGGACGACGGCGGCGTCGTGCTGATCCGGCGGCGCAACCCGCCGCATCAGGGCCAGTGGGCCTTCCCCAGCGGCTACGTCGAAGCGGACGAACGCCTGGAAGAAGCCGCCATCCGCGAGGCTGAAGAAGAGACCGGCCTGCACGTCAAGATCATCGAGCTGGCCGATGTGAACTCCTACCCCGAAGGCCCTCCGGCCAGCGGCATCATGATCTTCTACCGGGCACGGCCCGTCGGCGGTACGCTGCAAGCCGGGGACGATGCCGTCGAAGCGCAGGTGTTCGCACCGCAGGACGTGCCCCTGCTGCCCTTCCGCACCCATCGTGAAATGATGGCGCAGTGGTTGACGAATCACACCGATGTGCCACCGCCCCCGAACCTAGCCCCAAGGGATCAGCCCTATGTCATCCGCCCGGCGCACCCAGAAGATGCCCAACAAATCATCGAGTTGGTGCGCATGATCCCGGCCAACCACGGACTAAGTGACAATGACTGGGAAGCGGCGCACCTACGTCTGCGAGAGATGACCGCGCTGGCAGTGTACGTGGCTCAGCTCCGTACCGGGCCGCCACTCGTGATCGGTTGTGTGGTGTTGTCCGTGGTGCATGTGATCACCGGCGGGTTCGGTTTCATCAATGACATGGCCGTACTGCCTACATACCGGCGTCAGGGGGTGGGGGCAGCGCTGCTGGAAGCAGCCATGCGACGTGCAGCCGCGCTAAACCTAGATACACTGCTGATCAACACAGCGCGCGCCAGCCAGGCATCGCAGGCCTTCTACCAGGCAGCGGGGTTCAGCGATCAAGTAATCATGCGCCTGCACCTGCGCTAGCAATTGTTTAGCCCTACTAATCAATTGCTGCTGTGACAATTAGCCCGCATTTACTTTGTGCTGCTAAATATTGTCCCCATCACAAAACACCGATGCAATTCAAGCATCGGGCTGGAGGGACATCATGCAAATCACACAGCGCGAAATCAGCGCGCGGCAAGCAGTGGACTGGGGCATCATCTTCGCGGTGGTTGCCAGCTTAGCCATCATCGCCATGGGCACCTGGCAGCTTCAGTTTGAACTGGCGGTGCAGCCGGCTGACGATCCTGGTTTCTTCTACGAATGGCAGTTAGCCGAACCGACCTTTCTCAGCCGCGCCACCGCTTGGATCGGCTTCGCCCTGCACAACCTGCTGGTGTGGATGACCATCTATTGGGCACAAGAGCGCTCATCGCGCAAGTACACCGACACCCTGAAGCCCTTCAACATCTACGCCCTGATCATCAACGCCGTGTTCATCGTGCTGCACTACGCCCAGACCTTCTTCTTCTACGACGCCATCGCCCAAGACATCCCCAGTTGGACAGCACAGGGCACAGTCATCATGATGCTGTTCGTCATCATCGCCATGGAAAACCGGCGGCGCGGCATCGTCTTCGGGAAGAAAGTGAAGTTCCGCAAAGAGTTCTACCACTGGCTGCGCGACTACCACGGCTACGCCTTCAGCTTTGCTGTGATCTACACCTTCTGGTTCCACCCGATGGTACCCACGCTAGGGCATATTGTCGGCTTCCTGCACGTATTCCTGGTAATGCTGCAAGGCTCGCTGATGTTTACTCGGCTGCACCTGAACAAGAAATGGATCGTACTGCTGGAGCTGCTGGTGCTGCCGCACGCCGCGCTTATCGCCATGAACCAGAGCAACATGCTGCTCTTTATGTTCGTACTGGGCTTCCTAACCATGTTCGTCTTCACGCAGATGTACGCGCTGGACTTCAAGCCCTGGCTGCGGCGGGCCTTCTTGCTAGGCTACGCGGGGACCGTGTTATTCAGCTACACCGTCGTCCGCGAGCCGTTCATGGTCAATGAGGTGATCCGCATCCCGTTTATCGAGTACGGCTTGGTCTTCGTCACTTATGGGTTGTGGTGGGTCTTTGCGCGCACGACCGGCAAACTCGCTGTATCAAAGCGTGAAGACACGCCCAGCGCTCCCGCCACCGCAGGTGACTAAGCAACCCGCCGCCCTGCGTCCTGTTAACGCCCCGCCACCGTTAGTGGGGCGTTTCGGGGTGGGCAGCATAGCGGACAATCGCGCCATCCCTTGAACGGACCTATAATAAGCTTGCTGAGAGCTACGCAATGGCACCGTCCAAGCTTGACGAAAGGAAAACCTCATGCTGCGCGCCCTAGTCCTTCTGCTGCTGTTCATCAGCTCAACCGTCCATGCCCAGCAGCCCCAAGCCCTGACTTTCGACCACCCACAAAGCATCACCCTCAGCGACGAACAAGCCACCGTGACCTTCAGCTTTGATGCCCAAGCCGAACAGATCATCTACGTGGCGGCGCTGGCCGTCGATGACAACCTGGAAACCGACATGACCCTGTTCGGCGCAAATGGCACCGAACTGCTGCGCCAACCCGGTTACGGCAGCAGCACGATCTTAGGCCCCATCACTTTGACCAACAGCGGCAGCTACACCCTGGAACTATCACGAGCCAGCTACTATGCAGGTACCACCGGAGAAATCAGCATCACCGTCGGCGAGGCAGTCCTGGAAACCATCAAAGCGGATGGCACCTACAGCGATCGGCTGGACTTCCCCGGAGATGTCGCCTTCTTCGAGTACTTTGCAGCAGCACAAGATTTATTCGGCTACTCCGCTGAAGGCAGCGCACTCACCTTCGCCCTGCGCAGTCCCGCTGGTGATGTGGTCGCCGCCAGCTCCGACCAGGACAGTTTCGCCGATCCGCTGAATTTCCTCAGCACAGAGGGCATCTACACCGGCTACCTGCTCACGACAAACCCGGCAGGCACGGATTACAGCTTCAACGTGCTGCCGTTGGACTTACGCACCATGATACCGGGTGAAACTCTGAGCGGAAGTTTTGACGAAATCCACGCGCCCGTCTTCAGCTTTGATAGCGACGCCGAGACAGTATGGTCCATCAATGCAACCTTCGACGATAACGCAGGCGTCTGGATGCAAATCTACAACGCAGATGATCCAAGCCGCTACCTTGTTGAGGACTACGGCTCCGGGCCGGATGGCAGCCTGCGTATTGACCCCTTTGTGGCACCCGACACCGGCACCTATTACGTGGTGCTGCGCGCCAACGACTATCAACCCCGGCTGCGCAGATACAATTATGAGATCGTGCTCAACGAGTCTGCACTGCGTGCACTGGTCCCTGGCGAGACTGTCACCGGCAGCGTCACCCCCGAAGAAGGCCAAGTCGTCTTCACTTACCAAGGGGCACTGGACGAACTAATCGAGCTGAGTTTGCGCAAAGACGGCGGGGAGGGGTCACCGGCTATAACCCTGCAAAGCCCCAGCGATGAACTGGCATACTTCTACGTGCAGGGCGGCCTGCGCGTGCGCTTTGACGTAGTGCTGCCTGAAACCGGGCTGTACTTCGTGGTGGTCGATAACGAATCCTACGAAGAGAATACGTCCTTAGACTTCTCTCTGACGCTCAGCTATCCCAAGTAATCAGGTCAGCAGCCGTAGAGGTTGCAGCAAACTGCGGTCAAATGCCGCGATTCCCTGCGGACCAAGGCGCTCAAGCTCCGCCCGCACCGCATAGGAATCGCGGCGCAGTGCAGCCACATCCACACCCTGGCACTGGTCCGGCAGCACGCACAACCACTGTACACTGCGCAGCAGCATCTTCAGCGCGCCGCGATAGTTACCACGCTCAATCTGATAATAGGCCACGCCTACCTGGAGAATGGCCCGATACAAATCACGCACCGGCCCCTCGGTTTCAACCCACAAAGCCTCAAAGAGGTCGTGCTGCTTGTAGTATGCTCCCGCATTGAACTGAGCCACACCCTGTTGTGCCAGGATCGGCAGCGGATCACGGCAGGCACAGGCCAGCACCTCGGCACGGGTGGCGTCGAACACGCGCGCGTAGTCTTTGACAAGTACAGGGAGCTGTTGCAGCAGCGCGTCAGGGGTCAGCACAATGTCTGCGCCGGTTTGGAGCGCAACAGCGCGCAAATGGGGGGCAGCCGCTGTCACGATAAGCGGAATGCGGCGGGTGGCGGGACTGCTCTTAGGGGTTGCTGTCCAGAAACGCCAGTCCGGGGCGGCGGTATCCACCAAGACTAAAGCCGCGTAACGGTCGGCCAAACGCGTGACATAATGGCTGCGATCAGTCCAGGATTCAACCTGCCACGCACCGTGAAGCTGGACCTGTGCCTGTTGACGCCAGGTGGCAGCCCCTGCAATAACAATTAACGGTAAGTCGGAACGTGTCACAAGCCAGGCCGACGGCTACTGAATCGGCGGCGACAGCAGCGCCAACACCAACAGCGTGACCACCACCATACCGATGACTACCGCCACATAGCGCAGGAAGAAGCGAATCTGACGACGTTCCTTATCCGTGTAATTGGATGGATGCAAACCCATGACTTTGTCCTCACGACAACAACGATGCTGGCATTATATCAAGACAGCCAATGTGGTCAATGCGATTCGGTAAAGTTTGCGAACAGTATCAATAGCGATAGAATACGATACACTTTCACGTTTAGCTATTGCGCGAATAAGCGTATCCGCGAAGATAATGTTAGACTAAAGGCATACTGAGGTCATTTAAGCCATGGCACCGGAAAACGCGGTCACACCGTCAGTCAAAAAAAAGACGTCCGAAGTGCGGGTGCTGCTGGCCGAGGACAGTGCAACGGTGCGTTATCATTTGACTCAGGTCATCAACGACACGCCGGATATGCGAGTCATCGGCACGGCACACAACGGCCAAGAAGCCGTGGACTTGGTGCCCCAGCTTAAGCCGGATGTCATCTCCATGGACATCAGTATGCCCCGCCTAGACGGTTTGGAAGCGACACGGCGCATCATGGCCCAGGCCCCCACACCCGTCGTTGTCGTCAGCAGCCTACTGGACCGTGACGTTGAACTGTCATTTCAGGCCATCCAAGCCGGTGCCTTGGCCGTCGTCGAAAAACCGCCGGACCGCAGCCACCCTCTGTTTCAAGAAAAGCAGCATCAGCTTGTGAAAACACTGCGCGCCATGTCTCAGGTGCACGTCATCCGGCGTGGCAGCACAGACCGCCTGCCACCGGCCACCAGCGCCGAAGGCGAAGCGCTTGCCACGCACGTCACCCCATGGCAGATGCCGCGCGTGTTGGCAATTGGTGCCAGTGCCGGCGGCCCCAGCGCGCTGAGTAAGCTCTTAACCGGCCTGCCCTTGGAGTCGGCACTAGCGGTGCTTATCGTGCAGCACATGCCGCATGAGTTCCTGCCTGGGCTGGCCCGTTGGCTGCACAAAACCAGCGGCTGGCCCGTCGAGATTGTCGAAGATGGCGCACCGATTCAGCCAGGTATGGTACACTTATCGCCAGGCACAGCACACTTTACCATCGTGCAGGACCGTGGCCGACTGTGGGTACGCTTGATTGAAGAGCCAGGTCACTATCGGTATCATCCTGCCATTGATGTGCTCTTCGAGTCAGTGGCGGACGTCTGTGGGACCCATGCCATCGGGGTCGTGTTAAGCGGCATGGGCGAAGATGGCGCTGCAGGGCTGCTGCAAATGCGCCAGGCGGGGGCCATCACCTTTGCACAGGACCGCAGCAGCGCTACAGTCTACGGAATGCCAGCAGCGGCGGTCGCACGGGGCGCAGTAGACCACAGCCTACCGTTGGCTCAGTTGCCCGCAGCAATTCTCAACTTGATGTAAAATAGAGTTGTACCTGTACAGGCGTGGAGACTATGGCACTAGAAGTTCTATTGGTGGAAGACAGCAAAACCCAGGCCGCGCAAATCAAGGAAACCCTTGAAAGCGTCGGTCTTCAGGTGCGCATCGCCTACGATGGCCCTGACGGTATCCGCGAGGCGGTGGAACGTCCACCGGCTTTGATTGTACTAGACGTGAAGCTGCCCACCATGGACGGCTTTCAAGTGTGCCGCCGACTCAAACGCAACCCCACCACCCAAGACGTACCGGTGATTATGCTCACCGAGAAGGCGGGACCGAAGGCAACCATGTCCGGGCTGCGTGCTGGGGCGGATGACTACATCCCCAAGGACATCTTCGCCTCTGAGCACCTCATCAATACCCTGCAAGAACTGGGTCTTCTTGAATAGGCAAACAAAATGACGGCCAGAAAGTCTTATCAAACCCGCCCCCCGATCATGTCCGTGAAGGTCGAAGACAGCATGGACATCATGATCGTGCGCGATACGACACGCCGTGCAGCGGCACTGCTGGGCTTCAGCCCACCGAACCGCGCACAGTTGTCTACCGCGTCTGCGACCCTGGCCGAACTGGTGCTCAAAACAGGCAAATCCCACCAGATTCAGATCAAAGGGGTCCTCAACGGCATCAAAGAAGGCATCCAGGTCTCAACCGAGGCCCCATGGCTGGCTGGCGTGTCTGAAGCTAATGTGCTCGTCGCACTACGCAGTAAGCTGGGTGACCTGGTTGACGAGATCGACCTGATCAGCGCCGATACCCCGATCATTGTCATGGTCATGTGGCGGTCCGGGCCAGCCTATGAGGACGATGATGTCTGAGAGGGCCGCTATGCTGAGCTTCCGGTTGGGTGAGCAGGTTTACGCCCTGCCTATCACCCACGTGGTTGAAGTCGCGGCGATGGTCGCCCATCAGCCGGTAATGAGCGCTGACCCAGCCTTGATCGGCATGGTCAACCGACACGGCAGTGCTCTGCTGCTGCTGGACTTGCGCCAAGTCATGGGCAAGCCTACACCGCCCATCACCGCGCAAACCCTGTTTATCGTAGCGACCGATAGCCACGGCAGCGCCGACACCTCCCCGTTGATCGGTCTCGTGGTAGATGCCGTGATCCAAGTTATCTATACCACCGCCCCCGCCGCTCTGCCGGACGGCCTAGCCTACATTCATGGTGTGGTGAGCCATGATGGGGAACTGATCCAAGTGGTCAACGTCCAGCCACTGCTGAAGGCTTACCTACCCGCTGTAAGTGAAGGGTGATCGACCGTGGCAACTAAAACCCACAAAGGCCGCATCCTCATCGTTGCTAAAGACGAAACACTGCGCGCAGCGCTCTACGACAGCCTGAACTCAGCCGGTGGGTATACCATCGGCCAAGCGGGAACCTTTGAGGAAGCGCTCAGTGAAATCCTACTAACGGATTTCGACTTGATCGTCACCGAGGCCGAGCTGCCTGATCTGAGTGGCATGGACTTGCTGGCCGTTGTGGGCGGCCTGCGCCCGAATGCGCGCGTCATCATCATTGACGACGACTTATCCGCCAAGAGCGCCGTAGCCGTCTTCCGTCTAGGTGCAGTGGACTACCTGTACAAACCGCTGAACATGACCTTTGTGCTGATGCAAATCGAGCGGCAGATTGCACTGAAGCGCGCGGATGACAACCGTCCACCACCGCAAGAAGAACCGAAACCCGCCGATCCCCAGCGTGACCGTGCGCGACGCCTGGACCCCCGCACCCGCCCGGCGGCCTTGGTCCTAGGCCGTGCGCACTTCAAACACATTAACCGCGAACTGAACCGGCTGATGCATCAGGTTGGCTCCAGCTTCGTCGGTTTGGTGGACGTTGAAGGCAACATGGTGGGCGCTGCCGGTACGCTGGACGACTTCGACCTGGAGCTGCTCACACGCGCGCTGAGCATCGACCATTCCGCCCAGCGTTCGCTTGCCAGCATCCTAGACGAGAGCAAATTCCACTCCACGTATTTTGAAGGCGACCAGAACGGCGTCTACATCATCGAGTTCGGCTCCCCGTACACCGTGTCCCTGGCAGTGATCTGCCGCACCAACATCAAACCAGGTATGGTGTGGCTTTACAGTAAACGCGCTGCCAACGACATTGACAAAGTGCTCAAATCCATCCCCAAACCCAAGAATCTACCGCCGCTGTAGGATGTGCCCACCAGCAGAGCGAAACGCTACATCAGCTTGTTGTAGCGCGCCATCATTTCCTCTTCCGTGATCGTCTCCAGCTCATCCCCTTGTAAGCGATTGAGCATCTGCGACAGGCGATCGATAGCGTCACGCTCAATGACCCCTTTACTAACCGGCTGATCGAGATACACCGCCCCTTGATCGCGCACGGGCATGACCACCACCACACGCAGATTCGCAAAGCTGGCGTTAGTCTTCGGGGCCTGGGAGGGGTCCGTGATAATGTTATTGGTCACCACAGCCTGACGATCTGCAAGGGCTTGACGCAGCAGCAGGTCGGCAAACTCACGAAAGCCCGCCTCATTCATCGCAGCATCATCCAGGTTGAGTTGATCCACAACCTGCATGTGGGTGTCCACCGTCATGGCACGGTCCGCGTCGGTGACCTGTTGAGCCACCCGTAAAAAGCGCGTTAAAAACTTATGCGGCATCGACATCGTGTTGTCCTGACTGGTACACAAGCGGCCTAGCTCAGTTTGAAACCCAGCACCTGCGCCACTTTGGGGAAGTTTGACTCACCGCTGAGCTGTCGCAGCACGGGCATAATCTCCCCTAAGCATAACAGCACATCCGCCAGTGGTAAAGTCTTTAAGTAATGTGTGATAGCCTGCCACAGCGTGAACTGCTCCGTTGGCTCTAGGGTCAGCCACAAAGGGGTCAACTGTTGAAGTTGATGATGGCGTTCATGTGGATAAGCAATAGTCAGGGCCGCCGTCAGGGCTTGCTGAAGCAGTGTCACCGCATCTGGCAGCGTGTCGCTGTGCTCACCCGGCAAGTCCTCACCAAGGATCGGCGCTAGCAAGCTGATCGCGCTGGCCCGGTCATAGTCGTCATCTACTGCTTGTACCACACTCAGCGCGATATGCTGAAGCTCATCATGCAGTGCTTCTGGCAGGACGGGCGCAATAGCTGCGATCGCGTTGGCGCGGTCATACCCGCTCTCGATCTGCCGTAGGGTCTTCCAAGCCTGTGACAACACCTGTGGGCGCTGGTCCAAAGGCAGGGCCTGAGCCAGTGCAATATAGGCGGTCACCCGGTCATAGGGGTCGCTGATGCCACGCGCAATTTGAAACGCATCGTTCATCAGGTCTGGCGTCAAGAAAGGCGCGATACTCACCAAGGACTGTGCCCGCCGATATTCAAACGGCATCAAGCGGGCATTTTCCAACATGTGCGCTACCGCTTGACGCTTGGATTCACCAGACAAATGAGGGGCCAGACTGGTCAGGGTGTTCAGGCGCTGCTGTGGGTCATGCAGCTCATAAGCGGCTTCCAGCGCCCGTCCGATTAAGGTCGGCGGCAGATGATGCCCCAACTGGCTCAACGCACGGGCACGCGCGTTCTCGTTGTCAATGAGACGTGTGGCCTCCAGCGCGTTGGTGAAAGCTTGACTTTGCAGCGTCGGCGGCAAAATGTCCGCCAGCTCCAGCAGAGAGCGCACCCGTTCAGCCTGGCTGGGTAAATTGGACGCCGCCGCTAGTGCGTCCAGCATCGTCTGCTCGCGGGCACGCTCAGGAATATAATGGGCCAACACGCTCAGCGCATATACGCGCGCATCCTGCTGCCGCATGGTATGGGCTACCGCCAGGCTGGCAATCAACATGTTGGCTGGCAAGTGCGGGGCCAACTCGCCTAACATTTGCGCCCGGTCGCGCTCATTAGGCAGGCTGTGAACCGCGGCTAAGGTCTCCCCTTGCAAATCCACCGTCATGTGTGGCGATAACGCGACCAGGGCTTGAGCACGCAGAGTCCGCTTATGCATTGAAATGGCGATCGCTAAAGCGCTTTGCAGGGTCTCGGTATAGGGATCGCTGGCGGGTACTGTGCTATCGGTACGCAGCCCCTGGGCCGCTCCACGTGACTGCGCATGTGCTGCCCCTAAATAGGGGGCAATTTGCACTAAAGCCTCAGCTTGTTCTTCCTCTTCTGCGATGCTTTCAATCGCTGCGAGGGCTTCTTGCTTCAGCGTGTCACGATCCGGCATCACCTGCACCAATGCGGTGAGTGCCCCAGCACGAGCGGTGGGTGTTGGAATGGCACGCGCCGCTTCGATCATCAGCGCTTCCATCGACTGTGGGAACTTCACCGCCATACTGCTGAGCGTCGTGCGTTTGAGCGAGTCGTCACTCAGCAAGCTCAACGTCTCCAACACATGCTTATACAGCGGCTCAGCCGTTTCAGCCGGCGCATGGACCGCCAGTGCAGCCAAACTGCGCACCCGCGCCTCGTCGTTCTTCATCATTTGTGCCACGCGGATAATGTCAGACAGATCACCACTGGGTGACATGTCATCACTGGGCTGCTGCGCAGCTTGGGCTAAGCGTCCCAACACGACCATGCGCGTCACCGCATGATTGATGCGTTCCAATGAAGCCCATAAATCCTGCATCACCTGTGTCATATCAGAGGCCGGTAGGCGCAGCAGCAAACGTGACTGCAAATCCACCCTCACGCGTAAATCGGTGATAACAGCCATTCCCCGGTAAAGGCGCAGTACCTGCTCCGCCGGGATAAAATCCGCCATGCTAACCAAAGCAGCAAAACGTGCTTGGGCTGCATTCAAGGTGGGAGGTTGGTAAGTCGTTTGTGCCAGTGGGTCCGCCTGCATTTGACTGTAACCAAGCACACAGCGCAGCTGCTGGTCCAACGCCGTGGGGCCGTTTTGCAGCGCGGCATACAAGGCTTGATCAAGCTGCTCCGGCGTCAAAGTCTTGGGCGCAGGACTGGGTTGAGGTGCGAGAGACATCGGCCCGCCCATTTTCATCATCAAGTTAATAGCACATTTTTATTGTAGGGCCAAGCGGGCACGATGCGCAAGCGCCCCGCTGACATGCCACTTGACACCCACCGCGCCTGGCTTATACAATACAATCCATTCGCTCGGCAGGTGGCCGGGCTGTTTTGTACCCCGCTAACGAAGTAAAGGAGCAGTCCAGTGGGTCCGCTGCCAAAGCGCAAGGTCTCCAAAAGCCGCCGCAACCGCCGCCGGGCGCACGACGCCCTCTCGCTCAAGCACCTGCTGCAATGCGAGAACTGCGGTGAGTATCACGTCGCACACCGTGTGTGCCCCAAGTGTGGGTCCTATCGCGGTGAAACGGTGATGGAAGTCGATGAGGACTAAACATCCAAAGCGCAGCATGATGCATAAAGACACCCGCTGAGCCTT
The DNA here is from genome assembly GCA_964457835.1 of uncultured Anaerolineaceae bacterium. Lineage (GTDB taxonomy): Bacteria > Chloroflexota > Anaerolineae > Aggregatilineales > Phototrophicaceae > CAYWGJ01. The sequence goes on along the minus strand of CAYWGJ010000035.1, from coordinate 5,000 downwards.
CTGACGGGTGTTTTTATTGCCCTGCTTATCCCACGTCCCTGTGCAGAGTTACCCTAAATACGTAAAAAAACACTGAAATTTATCAAATAGTAATATGTGATATTGCCCTACTGTGCTATGTTCGATTTGGGCTTACACAATCACTTAGGGAGCAGCATCTATGTCCGCACCAGCAACGGGAAAAGCGCGTGTTGATTGGGTCGATTATGCCAAAGGGATCGCTATCTTCATGGTGGTCGCGCTGCACGCCTTGCACGGTCTGCTGAGCGCTGGTATACCGCACGAGCCATGGGTAGAGCGCGTCAGAGGCGGCTGGGAACTGTTCAGCTTCAACATGCCCGTCTTCTTCTTTCTGGCGGGTTTGTTCATCGTGCGATCCGCTCGCAAACCGGCTGCACAGTTCGTCGCTGACCGCTTTCGTGGCATGGTGTATCCCTACGTATTGTGGTCCCTGATTAGCTTAATTGTGGGCACCTTCACGGTGACGTATACCAACAGCGGGCTGGCTCTATCACCAGAGACACTGGCGCGCCTGTTGTACGATCCCATCCTGCATTATTGGTTCCTCTACGGCATGTTCATCAACTTGATGGTCTTCCTTGCTGTGGTCAAGCTGGGTTTGAAGCTGCGCTGGTATTATGCTTTGGTGGGCCTGTTGTTCATCCTGGTAGAAGTGGCGGACACCCAGACGAAGGCATTCTCTTATGTCTTCTGGCGCACGGCGAACTTCACTGTGTATTTTGCACTGGGCGTTGCTTTCAGCCAGCAGGTCCGTGATTCTATTGCCAATGCGTCCAGCCGCACTTTGACGCTCATCAGCGTGGTGGGGCTGCTCATCTGGGGCGCGTTCGTGTTCTCCGGCCCTGATACGCTGCCAGTCATTCAGCCGATCATCAGCGGTATTGGCACCCTGGCCGTCATCAGCGTGAGTGGGCTTCTGGCGCGCCATCACGCCGCTGGACATATCCAGTATTTAGGCCTAGCCTCGCTGGAAATCTACCTGGCGCACGTTATCGCGGCGGCGGGTGTGCGCATCATTCTGGTGAACATTTTCAACCTGGACAATATGTTGATCTTGTTCGTTGTGGTCACGTTGGCCGGGGTCTATCTGCCACTGCTGTTGAAGTGGATTACGGAACGCATCGGGTTCCCCTATTTGTTCGAAATCCCGCGCCCGCAGCGCTCACCAGTGCCGGAAGCAGCACCGGCGGTCGGGGACTAAAAGTCAGCACAGCATGGACGGCGAGCGCGGCAGCAGGGGCTATAGCCCACGATCGCCGTCCACAGGGTTGTTTACAGCGACACGACCCGTGCACCGCCGCTGCTGCCCGTCATGGCATTGCGGGTATCGACGATCACCCGGCTGTGCGCCATGATGTCGTTCCAGTCATACCAGGTGTGATTCGTAACAACTACCACACAGTCCACCCCGCTGAGCAGGTCAGGACTGTAAGTTTGGCTCTGAAGCGTGGTGTCGTCGTCCAGCTTCAGCGCAGGCACATGCGGATCATGGTACATCACAGTCGCGCCCTTCCCCTTCAGTAGGCTGAGCACGTCAATGGCCGGGCTTTCGCGCACATCATCCACATCACGTTTATAAGCTGCCCCCAGCACCAACACCTGGGACCCACGCACGGCTTTCCCCTCATCGTTGAGTGCCGCGGTCACCTTGTCCACCACATAAATGGGCATTGAGGTGTTGATCTCGCTGGCAAGCTCGATAAAGCGTGCGTTGTAATTGAGCGTCTTCAACTTCCAGCTCAGGTAATGGGGGTCAATAGGGATGCAGTGCCCGCCCAGCCCTGGCCCCGGGTAAAAGGGCATGAAACCGAAAGGCTTGGTCTTAGCTGCGTCAATCACTTCCCACACATCGATACCCAGCTTGTCACACATCAGTGCCATCTCGTTAACCAGGCCAATGTTCACCGCGCGGAAGGTGTTTTCCAGCAGCTTGACCATCTCAGCCGCAGTCGGGTTGCTGACCGGCACCACATGATCCACAGCCGTGCTGTACAGCGCCTGTGTAACCTCTGTGCAGTCTGGCGTCACCCCGCCGACAACCTTGGGCGTGTTGCGTACCTGATAGGTCTTATTTCCAGGATCGATGCGCTCCGGAGAGAAAGCGACAAAAATGTCTTCACCAGTCGTGAAACCGGCAGCAACCAGACGCGGACTGACCAGCTCCACCGTTGTGCCGGGATACGTGGTGCTCTCCAGCACGATCAACATGCCGCTGTGTGCAATCCCTACGATGGCGTCCACCGCCTGAATGACGTAGGACATATCCGGGTCTTTGGTCTTGCGCAGCGGCGTAGGCACCGCAATGCTGAGCGTGTCAGCGACGGCGAGATCAGCGTAATCAGTCGTGGCTTTCAAATGACCCGACTCAACTAAGGGCGCGAGCTGCGCGGTGAGAATATCCGGGATGTAACTTGCGCCCCGGTTGAGCTGCGCGACCTTATCAGCGTTGACATCTAAGCCAATGACGTGAAACCCCGCTTGCGCGAATTCCACCGCTAGCGGTAAACCAACGTAACCCAAGCCGATGACTCCTACCGTCGCCTGACGTGTAGTGAGCTTGTCCAGAAGCGTTTGTTTGATGCTCATGATGACCCTTTTACCTGAGTGGCTAAACGGTGTGATTATAAAGAGCACAGGGGCGCAGCGTTAAGCCCAAAATCCTACCCGGCTCAGACCTGCGAGAGATCGGCGTTATAGAACACCATCGCGTCACTAACAGCCGGCTGTGCCAGAGCCATTAGCACCGTGCCCGCCGCCCCCGCCAATGCACATGCCAAACGGATCGCATCCGCCACAGACGCCGCATGGTAAATAGGCAAATCGTCATATCCCAGTTCATGCACTGTCGTCCGTGCGGTTTCCACAGCAGTCGCTTCATCGGGAAAACGGATCGTCACATTGCGCGCCGTCCGGGTGAGCACCAATACGTCTGCTTTGGGGATCAAGGCCCGATATACCGCCGGGTAGTCACGGTCCAACGGCACTGCCGCCACCACAACTGTCGGCGACGTCAAGCGATGCCCGACGCTCTCCAAAAACGCGCGTGCAGACCCGACGTTAATCGCTCCATCGACATAGACCGCTGGCCCGTCTTGCAGCTTCTCACAGCGCCCCGGCCAGCGCAGCGTTTCCAGGCCCCGGCGGATACGCGCTACGTACTCCGGGCTGCCATGAGAGAGCACACTGTCCAGACGCGCGTGCATGTTGCCAGCAGCAGTGATCGCCAGAGTCGCGTTGTCGATCTCGTAGCGGCCCAGCAGCGGCAGGTCTACCAGGCCATAACGCCCAAAATCTACCCGCAAGCCATCCGCTGTCGGCGCGACCAACTGCCCCAGGTCCGTCGGCGCGATCCAAGAAAACGCGGCATCCAAAGCATCCGCCTCACGCTGAAGCACGTCCAACACCTCACGCGGCTGGGGCAGACTGTAGGCATAGCTGTGCGCCTTGATGACACCCGCCTTATGCCACGCAATGCGCTCCATGGTTGGCCCCAGGTAGCGCGTGTGTTCCAGAAAGATGGGCGTAAACAGCGACAACGTATTCGGCACCAGCGCGTTGTCATCGAAGCGCCCACCGCGCCCCACCTCAATCACTGCGGCTGTGACGCCCTGCTCATCGAAGTACTTTAGCGCCATCGCCAAGAAAATCCCCTGCGGACTGAGGTACAGCGGCGGCGTCAGCGACTGCTGGATGCGGTCAATCGACGGAGCCAGCCAATCGACCAGGCGTAGGAAATCAGCCTGTGGGATCGCTTGGCCGTCCACACGGATGCGCTCGCGATAGCTCACCAGGTGCGGGCTGGTAATCATGCCCACGCGGTGCCCCAAGTGCTTGAGCAAATGTGCAGTGATGGCCGTCACAGAGCCTTTGCCCTTGCTGCCTGTGACGACCGCGTACTCTCCGCGCGTGCTAATGCGCGTGCTAATGCGCGTGCTCAGCAGATCATGTGCGGCCAGCAGACGCGCGGTCGGTGCCGTGCTGCGCGTGTTTTCGTCCAGGCCGCGCCTGCGCCAGTCGGTGGCAGCCAGCGAGGTGAAGATGTAGGTCACGGCGTCGGTTTCGTTGTCGAAGCGCATGATTGGTCCGAATGCCTCACAAGGGATAAATCGGGATGCCCAGTGTCTGCCCCACCGCCACCATCAGCGGCGCGATCACCAGCGCGGGCAAAAAGTTGGCAATGCGCGGCTGCTTGATCTCCAGCAGAGACAACGACAACCCCACCAGCATCAGGCCGCCGGTCGCGGTCATTTCCGCAATCATGGGATCACTCATGAAGGCCCCAGCTAAACTGCCGATCACGGCCAGGCCGCCCTGCACAATCAGCACGGTCAGCGCACTGAAGGCCACGCCGATGCCAAAGCTGGCTGCAAAGGCCACCGACGCGAAGGCATCCAGCGTGCTCTTGACCGCCAAAAGCTGAAAACCCGCCGCCAGACCCATACCGTCCTGCACTGAGCCGAGGATGGTCAGCGGGCCGATGCAGTAGAGTAGGCTGGCCGTCATGAAGCCCTTGATGAACCGTTCGCGTTCACCATCGTCTGTCTGGCCGCCCTGTCCCCTAGGCGCAGCTCGCGTTTGCAGCCACCCGGCCAGGCGCTCAAGAGTGGCGTCAATGCGCAGCCCCTCACCGATGATGACGCCCATCAACAGACTCAGCAAGACGATGATGATATTGCCCGTCTGCCCCGCGTTGTCGATGCCAATGTACAGCGTCACCAAGCCCAGCGCCGTCACGATGGACTGCTGCACCCGCACAGCCAGTCTATCACCTATAAATACCCCAGCGAAGCTGCCGCCCAGCACTGCGAGCACGTTGAGGACTGTGCCCCCCATCAGCGCTTAGCTCACATCTGGCGCGGAGTCGATGGCCGCGGCCAGACGCTGCGCGTATTGGCGCTTATAGTATTCCAGGTATTGGCCGGTCTTGATCTTGCGCCACCACCAGTCATTTTGTGTGTACCATTCCACCGTGGCGGCCA
>CAYWGJ010000034.1:0-21187 GCA_964457835.1 uncultured Anaerolineaceae bacterium | reverse complement strand
CATGCCCCTGAAGATCAATCGCTTCCAGTAAACGGGGCGCTGTGCTTTTTTCGTTGGCTTTGCAATCCACCTCAACTTGCATCAGCACTACGCCGCGTTCGGGCACATACGCCGCCAACAGATGCGTTCCTTGTGTTTCTCCGGGGGGAATTGTGCCACGCAACACCTTTCCATCTAAAACAATCTGCCAGGACTCGTCTGTTTCGGTGGCGGTGAAAAACGCACCCACCATCGCATTAAATGCCTCTTCGTCCAATCCTGCCAGCACCCGTTCATAGGTTGTTTGATGCGGTAACCGTTTGCGGGGAATCTCCAATAGCCTGAGCAGCGTGTTTTCTCGCAGGCGAACCCATTCCGCCATGCCCTTCATTTGGTCTTCACCCCCTAATTTCGCCAATATCAGTAAGATCAACAGTTCCGTCAGCTGATAACGCCTCCCTTTTGCCTTGCGCGGGTCGGTTAGGGTTTCCAGTTTGGCGCGTAAGCTATTGAGTGAGACAAACTTCTGCTGCGTATTTGATTGAAGTGCGATAGTATCTGACATGAGGGTGACTCCGTGACCAGGTTTTGATTTGGCGATTTAAGCCTAATCCGGTTGTTGCCCTCTTGCCACTATTTCATTTACTTTGCAAAAGCCCTGTCCCCATGACGAGCTACTTTACAATCATGTCGATATATGCTACAATATCCTTATGAGGAAAAAACCTGTACCCATCTGAACCACCACTCCCCTTGCTCAACGCCGCTCGCTAACCGGCAGTCGTTTCTCGGTTGGCTACACCCACCTCCCATCCCACCAAGCCTCACAAAGGAGCAGCCCCATGACCTATCATGACCTGAACCCCGGTGATAAGATCGTACATCCGCGCTATGGCCTGGGCACCGTCCAGGACAGCGTGCGCATGACCCTGCGCGGCCAAACCCGGACCTACTTGCGCATCACCCTGGTGGAAGGCCGGGGCCGTGTGATGATCCCTATGGAGCAGGTAGCTCACAGTGACCTCCGTGAAGTGATGGCAGACCTCAAGGCAATCAAACGGGTGCTTTTCAGCCTTCCTGAGCTGCTGCCAGACGCACATCGCGCGCGTCACGCCACCCTGGAGCGCCGTACCACCACCCATGACCCGCGTGCCCTGGCAGCGGTGCTGCGTGACCTGTGCTGGCGCGAGTACGTCAGCAAGCTCTCCGCTGCTGACCGCCGCTTTCGTCAGCAAGTGCGCGAACAACTCATCAACGAGCTGAAGCTGGGCATGGAAGCCAACGCAAGCCAGGTGCAGCAGCGCCTGGATGCCCTCGTCATGCGTGCCATGGATCACCATATGGCACAGTGCTAGTCCCCCTATGGGGCGCATGTTGCAGCTTACCGTCAGCACCGATATACTTAAATGAATGTCAAGCGAAGTGGCAGGCCCATATTGGCCGCCCGGCTGAGAGGCAACCAACAGCGCCTATGAGTGAGCAAGAGCAACCCCAGTCCAGCGGCGTGCTGGGTGAGGTGGCGCATCTGCGCGCCATGGTGGACCAGATCAGCGCCTCGTTGCGCAGCCAGCGCGAGGTGCTCAAAAAGCGTGGCATCCGCCTGCCGCCTATGACCATGCAGGCCATGCAAAGCGTCGGTGCCGAACTCGCCAAGCTGGAAAATGAACTCGTCAGCGAGCAGACTGAGTTAGGTCAACTGCGTTCTTTGGCCGATAACGCCGCCATGATTAACACCTCGCTGGACATCGAGCAGGTGCTTACCAGCGCTATGGACGTCATCATCAACCTCACCGGCGCAGAACGCGGCTTCATCATTTTGGTGGATGCCGACAGCGGCGCGCTGGACTTCCGCGTCGTGGTGGACAATGAAATCGGCAGGCGCTCGGAAAACAGCGGCGACCCGCAGATCAGCCAAACCGTGGTGCGCGAAGTGCTGGAAGCTGGCCAAGCCCTGCTGACGGACAACGCTTACAAAGATGAACGTCTGCAAGGCAATGTCAGCATCGCGGCCATGTCGCTGCGTTCGGTGCTGTGCGTCCCCTTAATTTACAAAGGCACCACGCTGGGCGTTATCTACACCGACAACCGCCTGCGTGCTGGCGTTTTCGAGGCTCGTGAGAAGAACCTGCTGGTGGCCTTTGCCAACCAGGTCGCCGTTGCGCTGGAAAACGCACGCCTTTACACCGCCTTACAGCACTCTCTGGCGCAGATCACCGCTGTGAAGGAACTGACCGACAACGTGTTCGAGTCCATCGGCAGCGGGGTCATCACTACCGACTCGCAGGACCTGGTGCTCACCTTTAACCGTGCCGCCTCCGACATCCTCAAACGTCATGACCGGGACTCGGTCATCGGGCAGGCCCTGCGCCACATCTTGACCGGCTTTGGCGAAGCCATCGCTACCACCCTGGAAGCCGTGCGCATCACGGGCGAGCGCCAGGTGGTCGATGCCACCCTGGACGTCGAAGGCCACGGCCAGGTGCTGCTCAACATGAAGTTCAGCCCGCTGCGCGACGCCCAAGCGCGTCGGCATGGCGTTGCCATGATTATGGACGACCTCACCGAACAGCAGGAACGCAGCGAGATGCTCAAGGTCATGCGGCGCTATCTGCCGCCGGAAATGGTCGATAACATCCACACCATCAGCAGCCTGGCACTGGGCGGTGAACGCCGCGAAGTGACTTGCATGTACGTCGATGTACTGCCCAACAGCGTGCTGCCCGCCGACATCCCGCCAAAAGAACTGATGGCCCTGGTGAACGTGTACCTTTCACGGGCGACCACCTGCATCAACGACCTGAACGGCGTGATCGACAAGTACATGGGCAACGAGATCATGGTGCTGTTTAACACCCAGCTTAACCCTCAACGCAACCATGCTGAGCGCGCAGTGGAAACAGCCCTGTTGATACGCGATGAATTCATCAAGCTCTATGCCGAGCTGGGCATCGCCCCAGACCCGCACTACTATCGCGTCGGCATTAACACCGGCGTAGCGACCCTGGGCAACGTCGGCAGCCTCAACCGCCGCGACTTCACCGCTATCGGCGACACGATCAACCTGACAAAGCGCCTGGAAGAAAACGCCACCCAGGGGCAGATTATCATCAGCGAAACCTGTCTTACCCACCTAGAAAACCGCACTGACGCGCCCCTCCTCATGCGCTTTGAAGAACGCGAGCCAATACAGGTGAAGGGCCGCCAGCAGCACACCCGTAGATTTGAGGTATTCAAAGACTAAACCATGGCGATGAACCCACCTCCCCCCACACCCAGCAGTGACATCGGCGGCAGCTTTGAGATCACACGCAAGCTGGGACAGCAGATTGACGAAGTGATGCAGCTGCTTAAAGCCCAGCAAGACATGCTGCGTAAGCAGGGCATGAACCTGCCCATCGGCTCCATGGACGCGCTGCGCAGCCTCAAAGCCCGCATGGACAACCTGCGCAAACAGCTCAGCGGCACCCAAACCGAGCGCCGCGCCCTGCACGCCCTGGCCGAAACCGCCGCGCTCATCAATTCCTCGCTGGAAGTCGATGAAGTGCTCAACCAAGTGATGGATACCGTCATAAAACTGACCGGTGCCGAACGCGGCTACATCGTACTGAAGAACCGCAGCACCGGCGCACTAGACGAGTTCCGCGTGGCGCGTGGCATGGACGAAGACGCCCTGGCCCAAACCAGCGCCGCCAGCCGCAGCGACGAACCCGTCGGCGGCAGCAGCAAAAAACAGGACTTCATCGTCAGCCGATCCATCGTCAACGACGTAGCCGCCAGCGGTGAACCCGTGCTCACCAGCAACGCCATCGAAGACGAGCGTTACCAACAAAAGCAGAGCATCGTTGGCTACGCGCTGCGCAGCATCCTGGCCGTACCGCTGAAAGTACGCGGCGAACTCATCGGCGTGGTGTACTGCGACAATCGCATCATGGCCGGCCTGTTTCAACAGACCGAACTGGAACTGCTGACGGCCTTTTCCAACCAGGCCGCCGTCGCCATCGAAAACGCGCGCCTCTTTGAAGACGCCCGCGCCGCCTTGGCCCAAGTCACCCAGATGCAGGCCCTCCTGGATAACATCTTCGAGTCCATTGCCAGCGGCGTGATCACCACGGACGAGCACTGGGTCATCAGCCGCACCAATGCCAACGCCCGCGCTGTGCTGGGCGTCGAAACTGCCCAGGGACAGCCGCTCAAACACCTGCTGCCCCTAGGCGATGAGGCCTTCGCGGACCTGGAGTCCATCCGCCTGGGGGCCGAAGCCCGCATTATCGAGCTGGCCGACGTGCCGCTGTCCGATGGCCGCCGCGCTTACCTACAAATCACCGCCAGTGTGCTGAACGCCATTCAAGGACAGGGGCAGGGTCTGGCCCTAGTGGTTGACGACCTGACCGAGCAGAAAGCACGCGAAGCCCAGCTCGCTGAAGTCAAGCGCTACTTGCCCACCGCTCTGGTAAACAACATCCGCAACGTAGAAGAAATCGACGTGGGCGGCCAAGAACGCCAGATCACCGCCGTATTTGCTGACGTGCGCGGCTTCACTGCCTTTAGCGAAAACCTGGAACCAGAAGTGTTGATGCAGGTCATCAACAAGTACCTCAGCGTTGCCAGCGACGCCATCAATCTCTACGGGGGCATTGTGGATAAATACCTGGGTGACGCCGTGACCGGCCTGTTCAACACCCAGCTTAATCCCCAGGAAGACCACGCGCTGTTCGCGGTACAGGCAGCCTTCAGCATCCTCTATGACGTCAAGCATGGCCTGCATGAGGTCCTGCCTGAAGATCAGCGCTTGATCTACGGCATCGGCGTACACACCGGCATGGCCGTATTGGGCAACGTGGGCAGTGCCGAGCGCAAAGAATTCGCGGCGCTGGGCGAGGCCACCGAAATCTGCAAAGTGCTGCAAGAAAGCGCGCGCGGGGACATCGTAGTCAGCCCACAGACCTACGGCCTCATCAGTGCACACTTTGAGGGCGAGCTGATCGACCTGAAAAAGACGAAGGGCGCACTCACCCAGGGTTACCGCATTATTGGGCGCAAACGCGGCACTGCCACCGCTACCATCCTCGTAGACCCCGAATTAGCCGACCTGCTCAAGGACTTAGACGACTGAGCCAGCACTCACGCCTGTCAACATGCCACTCACCGCGTACTCACTGCTCGCTGACCTTTATGGTGGGTATGGGTATGCGGTGTGCAAAGAATAAGTGAACCATAAACATTATTGCCGCCTTTAGCAGGAATTATACTTGTTTTTATCTTTACCTTCTTTGTCTGCGCTAAAAATTGTTAAAAAGTTGAGAAGCTGCTGTATTTTCAAGTAAAAGCCGGTGTATAATGCGATTAAGCCGTATTGTCACGGTCAAAAAAACACGGCGCGACGAGAGGCAGCACCATGACCATCAGCACCCAAACCAGCACGGCGTCCAACCGACAGCCCGTGCGTTACCAGACTATTCAACACAAGCGGGCCTCCGCTTTTCAAGCCTGGCTGCGCGCCCAGGTTGGTAATTATCCTGATCGCAGCATTGCGGAACTGCACACGCAGCTCCTCCAGCTCAGCACACCACAGCAGATCCGCCAGGCCAGCAAAGATGGCATCTTCATCAGCTATGCGCGCTGCGACGAAGTGTTTGCGCTGAACCTGAGCAGCGATCTGCGTAACAGCGGCCTGTATCCTTGGCTGGACGTTCTCGACGTGTCGCTTGACGCCGATTGGCGCAGTGAGGTTGATGGAGCGCTGGCTAAGTCCGGCTTGATGATTGCCGTCATGAGCCGCAGCGCCATGCGCTCGCGCGAGCTGCGCTCGGAGCGCGTGACCTTCATGAACCAGGGGAAGATCGTCATCCCCACCACTTACCTTGAGGACTTGCGCGCGCCGGAGCTGTACATCAAGCCGATTGACTTCCGCAGCAGTTACGCGCGCGGCCTGCAATCCCTGCTGCATCTGCTGCGCTTGGCGCAAATCAACGTGGACGAGTCCAAGGGGCACTTGGCCTATGTATGAGGCACCGCCCTGCACACTACTACAGCGAAAAGCGCGCTGAACCGTCTGGCTCAGCGCGCTTTTTTGTGATCACGGGCATGTCACGCTCAGTCGGCTGGATGACAGCGGCTGGGCAGACGCGGGGCGCTGTGATCCGCAGCATCCATGAAAGGGTTGGTGACGGCTGCCGCGCCCTGGCCCAGCAGGAAGGCGCGATCCACCAAAGATACAACATCCTGCGTCTGAGTGTCCTCCTGGACTGAAGGGACTGCCCGCACCGGAATGGGCAGCAAGTCCTGCGGTGATGGCGTGGTCGCGGTGAGCAGCACCGTCAGCACCACGACGTGCAGGCTCATAGCAGTCAGCAGGATGAGCACCGCCAAGGGGGTAAAGGGCGGGTACAACAGCGCCGCTGTCACCGCCGCGCCCAGACTGAACCACAACGACATCAGCCCACCGACCAACAGCAGGGTTTTCAGCGGGCAGCGCATTTGCGAAGCCAAGTTGACCACAATCGGCTCCAGCGGGAAGTTGTGTAGGCGGTTGGCGTCGCTCATAAGGTCTATGTCCTACGTATAGGGTTGGGCGAAAGGTACTGACGTTCTTCATACTATGGCTGAAAACGCGCGGCAAGGCAAGCACATTTCATGCCCAATGCCTAATGGTTACATGAGTCTGTGGGGATTATTCCACACTTTGGCGCTGGGCATACTCCTGCGCAAAAGCATCGAAGGCGGCCATCAGGGCGCGGGTGTGGGGTCCCGGTTGGCCGTCCGCGATCGGTTGTGAATCGACCTGGACAATGGGCACCACCCGCTTGTTACTGGACGTCAAGAAGACTTCATCGGCTTGTATGAGTTCATCCAAGGTTAGTGCGCGCACCTGCACGGGCATCTGATCGGCGGCCAGCGTCAACACCACCTGCCGTGTGATGCCATGCAGCACACCAACCTCTGCGGTGACCAGAGCGCCGTTGATGATGGCGAAAAGATTGCTGGTGGTGCCTTCAAGGACATGGCGCGCTGCATCGACGTAGAGCGCTTCGATGGCCCCGGCGGCGCGTGCACGCTTGATGGCCCGCACTGCGCCGATGTAGTTGAGCGTCTTGGCATCGGGGAACTGGCGCTGGATATCGGTCACGGTGATGACCTTCACCCCCTGGATGTACACCCGTTCGGGGGGATCAACGTGGGGCGTTGCCATCACGATCAGGCGTGAGGGGCTGTCCGGCACCATAAAGTCAGCGCTGACGCCCCCAGTCACGACAATACGCAGGTTGCTCTCCACATCCTGGCGGCCCCCAGTACGGGCTGTCAGCGTCTCCATGATGATGCGACGCAGCCCGGCGTGGGTCCAGTGCAGCGACAGCTCAATGTGCGCAGCGGAGCGCCGCAGCCGCGCCAGGTGTGCGTCCATCATGAAGAGCTGGCCGTGGTAGGTGCGCATGAAGTCGAACACCCCGTAGCCACGCACCACAGCCAGGTCATTGACTGGAATCTGTGCGCTGAATTCGGGGTGGAGTTGGCCGTCAATGCTAAACACGCTGGCGGGTACAGCGGGGTCGTCCATATGGCTATGCCTTTCCCTCAAGGGGTGCTGCGGATCGTTGGTTGCGGCCCATTATACCCGCATCCCCGCGGCCTGTCATATCACACTTTGACACTGGGAGTGGTGACTTGCGTGGGCCTGATGCACCCCCCACCTCTAGCTGCTGCGCAGCCATTTCCCGCACCGTGTGCAAATGCGGTGGCTGTCGGTATACTATAAGCGTTGATTTTATTGCGTTTACATGCGCTTTCTTATCCCTGACCTTGAGGCCATGCCATGCCTACAAAAACACCTGTTGTCCTTGAAGCGCGTGGATTGACCAAACGCTTCCCCGGCGTGCTTGCCAATGACCGTATTGACCTGACACTCCATCAAGGCGAAGTCCTGGGGCTGTTGGGCGAAAACGGTGCAGGTAAATCCACCCTTATGAACATGATCTACGGCATGTACACCCCCGATGAAGGCGAAATCCGCATCAAAGGGCAGCCAGTGGTCATCCGTGACCCAAACGACGCCATCGCCCACGGCATCGGTATGGTGCATCAACACTTTCAACTCGTGCCCGTGCTGACGGTCACCGATAATGTCATGCTGGGCAACGAGTCGCTCAGCGGCCCCTTCCTCAACCGCCGTGCCGCCCGCCAGCGCATCTTGCAGATTGCCGCCCAATACGGCCTGCAAGTGGACCCCGATGCCTTCATTCAGGACCTGCCGGTTGGCGTGCAGCAGCGCGTAGAGATTATCAAGGCGCTGTACCGCCAAGCAGAAATCCTCATTTTAGATGAGCCAACCGCTGTGCTAACGCCCCAGGAAACCGAGGGCCTCTTTGAAATTATGGAGACACTCACAGCAGGTGGTGTGAGCATTATTTTCATTTCACACAAGCTCAAGGAAGTGCTGCGCATTTGTGACCGGGTGTCTGTGCTGCGTTTGGGCAAGGTGGCCGGCCACGCGGACCCGCGCGAATCGACACAGGAATCGTTGGCCTCGCTGATGGTCGGGCGCGATGTGATCCTCAGCGTGGAGAAGGGCGCGGCCCAGCCCACCGAACAGGCCATCCTGCGCGTGGAGGCACTGGATGTGCAGGATGACCGCGATCTGCCCGCGGTCAACGGCTTATCGTTGGAAGTCCACGGCGGCGAGATTCTAGGGATTGCCGGGGTGCAGGGCAATGGGCAGACTGAGCTGGTTGAGGCGCTGACGGGACTGCGCGAGATCAAAAGCGGGCGCGTGCTGTTGGAAGGCCAGGACATCACCCACGCGACCCCGCGCCGTGTGACCGCCTCCGGTGTGGCGCATGTCCCGGAGGACCGCCAGAAGGACGGCATGGTGTCGGGCTTTACTGTCAAGGACAACATGCGCCTGCAAGAATACTACCATCAGCCCTTCGCAGTGGGTTTAGTTGCCAACGATGAGGCCATCAACAACAATGCCCAGCGCCTGGTTGAAGCTTACGACGTGCGCCCGGCCAACATTGATTACAACATCGGCTCGCTGTCCGGCGGCAACCAGCAGAAGGTGATCGTCGCGCGCGAATTCTCCCGTCAGAGCCGCCTGCTGATTGCCTCGCAGCCTACGCGCGGCTTGGACGTGGGATCGATTGAGTTCATTCACAAGCAGATCGTCAAGATGCGCGACGAAGGCCGGGGGGTGCTGCTGGTCAGCACGGAACTGGACGAAATCCTGTCGCTGTCGGACCGCATCGCGGTGATGTACGCTGGGCGGGTGGTGGCTGTCATCGACGCTGCCGATGCTGACCGCGCCAAAATCGGGCTGCTCATGGCGGGCATCAGCGGTGATGGGTGAGCTAACCCTAGCGATGCTAGATCAGGATGTGACATCCAATCAGGGTGTCCGGCTAACGAACACAAAGGACGCTGATTATGGCTGAAACGACCGCCCCTCTGCCTCATGGCGAGGGACCACGCGGACCTGCGGCATTGGCACCCATTGCTGGACTTTGGCAGCGGATCACGCCGTCACTGGTGCCTGTTTTTGCGGTGCTTTCGGCGCTGATTTTAACCATCCCATTTATGGTCATTACCAGCGCGCGGGGGGATATCGGGCGTGGGTTGAACACCGCCTTCACCGCTTACTCCGCTTTCATTGAAGGCTCACTGGGTGTGGCAATCAACAACCTGCTCACGGAGGACGATACCGCACTGGTTGTGCAGTTCGCTCAGGCTAACGGCACCGAAGCAGAACCCTTCGAAAACCGCGACCTGCGCGCCTTCGCCCGCCGCCTGAACCAGCTTGTCACCGTCGGCAGCCCGGAGGTCTTGCGCTACGCTGACACCGTGCGCCGCTATGAAGCTGAGCTGACGGGTGAAGACATCGACGATCTGGGTGGACGGATCGAAGCGATCAATGCCATCGGCGGGGACCGACTGCGCGACATGGGGCCTTTTTTGGACGCCATGAGCACCATCTCCAGCGGGGAAGCGGCGAACATCGTGCGCACTTACAGCGGCCAGGACGCCATCAGCGATGAGGACCGCGCCGCAATCGATGCTCTGGTAAACCTGCCCGCTGACATCAGTAACGCTGCGCTGTTGGCCGACCTGCGCGTGGTCAGCAATCAAGGTACGGTGCGCACCCTGCAAATCCTCACCGAACGCCTGGACACGCTCGACAGCCTGGGTATCGATGCGCGCAGCCAGGACGCCCAGGATTTCGTCGCCATTTCCCGGCTGGCCGCTGGGTCCAGCACCGGCAGTGCCATCGTGCTGGAGCTAGACAACGTGCTGGGCCTGGCCGAAGACGCCGACATTACCGATATCGAAAGCCTGGCGCGCCAGCTCAGCCTAGTGGACAGCATGTACCAAGCCGATGTGCTGACCGACCCCGTGGTCGAAGCCGCACTCAACACGGAGCTGCCGCCTTACATCGCCGAGAACTTCGTGGTGTATCGTCCGGGCAACGTGCCACTGCTGGTTAACCCAGGCAGCAAGGACCCCGCAGGCATCATCCTGGACGATTCCGGTACCTCGGACATCGCCGAGGACGATCAAACAGAAGCGGTCTACTTGCAGTTGGGGGGCAGCGCGGCGCTCTTCTTCCCGGCCAACCTGGAGCGCACGCTGGTACGGTCGATCCCATTCATCATCGCTGGTTTGGCGGTGGCATTGGGCTTCAAGGCGGGCCTGTTCAACATTGGCGCGGAGGGCCAGCTTTACATGGGGGCGCTCCTCGCGGTGTGGATCGGCTACTCGCCCATTTTCGACGGTCTGCCCGCCGCGCTGCGCGTGCCGCTGGTACTGGTTGCGGGGATCATCGGCGGCGGCTTATGGGGCATGATCCCCGGTGTGCTTAAGGCCTACAGCGGCGCGCATGAGGTCATCAACACCATCATGCTCAATTTCATCGCCATCCGCTTTGTTGACTGGATGATCCGCTCGTCAGAGCCGCTCATCATGCGCGACCCGGCAGCCAGCACGCCGCGCACGCCCTTCGTTGCGGAGACGGCCAAGCTGCCCACCTTTGACAGCATCGCGCTGTGGTGGTTCCTGCTGGCGGGCGTGCTGGTGCTGCTGACGATGCTCTACAGCCGTCGCGGCAGCCTCAACGTGGGTGTTGTAGTACGCGCAGCGGTCTATGGTCTGCTGGTGATCGCGGGCGGGGCCTTCCTCAGTTGGCTCAGCGTCAACAGCGCGCTGCACCTAGGCCTGCTGGTGATGGTAGCGGCGGTGTACTTCACCGACTGGCTACTGAACCGCACCACGCCCGGCTTTGAGCTGCGCACGGTGGGGGCCAACCCCGATGCGGCGCGCTACGCGGGCATGAACGTCAAATGGAATATCGCGCTGGCACTGACCCTCTCTGGCGCGCTGGCAGGCCTGGCTGGGGCTATTGAAATTGCCAGCGTGGAGGGTAACATGAAGCCGGCCTTCTTCAGCGGCCTGGGCTTCGACGCCATCGCGGTAGCGCTGCTGGCCCGTACTAACCCACGCAACATGATCCCGGCGGGCCTGCTGTGGGCCTCACTGGTGACCGGTGCCGGGCTGATGCAGGTGCGCGCGGACATCGCTAATGACCTGGTGAAAGTGATCCAAGCGCTGATTATCATGTTCATCGCGGCGGACGCTATCGTGCGTTGGCTGTGGCGTGTGCCAGAAGCATCCGAGGCGGACCGTGACGCATCAACGACGTTCTCGAAAGGCTGGGGAGGTTAAATCATCATGGCGACAGCATCAGCAGTGGCGGGTGAGGCCCGCACCGAGACCGCGCCCGGCCTGAACCTGCGGACCACGCGCGTGGGCGTATTCGGCATCATTTTCCTGCTCAGCGGGCTGTACATCCTGCTCCTGAGCGGCATCAACCCAGCGGCGGCCACCGTGCTTAGTGATGCGCGCAGCCTGCCGGACCTGACGCAGTACCTGACCGATTTCTTCGTGATTAACCAACAAGTGACGACTGTGTTAGTTTTCGGGGATGGCCTGCCCGACGTCACGCTGTCCACCCACGTCTACTTGCAGATCGTAGCGCTGTTCTACGTCGTATCGGGCGTGGTGGCCCTTATCCCTGCCGGAGAACGCTTAGATCGCCTCAAGCAGAGCCTGCTGCTCATCAGCGGTGTGCTCATCATCCCCACGGTGTTGATCGCCGTCGCGCCGAACCAGAGTATCAACGTGACGCAGACTCTGGAGTCCAGCTTCCGGCTGGCGACGCCCATTGCCATCGGCGCGCTGGCGGGCATCTGGTGCGAGCGCGCCGGCGTGGTGAACATCGCCATTGAGGGCATGATGCTCACGGGTGCGGCCATCGGCTTCGTGGTGATGGTCGTGCTGCTGAGTACCACCTCGCTCAGCACGCCGGTTGGTCAGCTCATCGGCGTGGGTTTTGCGACCCTGGCCGGCGGCGCGATGGCCCTGCTGCACGCCTGGCTGTCCATCACTTTCCGCACCGACCAGATCGTCAGTGGCACAGTCATCAACATCATGGCGCTGGGCATCACCAGCTTTCTGCGCCGTGAGGTGCTGCTCTCCAATGAGGCCGGGCGCGAGACCCTGAGCCTGATCCAGATACCGATCCTGTCAGAAATTCCGGTGATCGGACGAGTGCTCTTCACCGGCAAGCCCATCTTTTTGAGCATGTTCCTGCTCATCATCATCACGCATGTGGTGATCTACTACACGCGCTGGGGGCTGCGCACGCGCGCCGTCGGCGAGAACCCGCACGCGGCGGATACGCTGGGCATCGATGTCATCAAGAACCGCTACATCAACGTCGTGATCGGCGGCTTGATCGCGGGCTTTGCCGGGGCGTGGTTCTCCATTGAGACGGTGGGCAATTTTGACGACGGCATGACCGGTGGTCTGGGCTTCATCGCGTTGGCGGCCATGATCTTTGGCAAGTGGACGCCCTTCGGCGCGGCAGCAGGGGCGCTGCTGTTTGGTTTCAGCCAGGCGTTGAACTCGCGCTTCCAGATTTTGGAGGTGCCGGTGCCGCCGCAGTTCGTGCAGATGGTGCCCTACATCGTGACGATGATCGTGCTGGCGGGGCTGGTGGGGCGTGCCATTCCGCCCAAGGCCGACGGCGTGCCCTACACCAAGGAATAAGTGCGCGGCAGTGGGGTGATTGCTGCGGGTTTCAGCGGGCGGGCCACAGGGGTGCGCCCGCTGCGATTCTTAGGCGTCGGCGCGCTGATGCGGTTCTTTTTCTTCCCAGACGATACAGGGTACGGGTGTGGGGATGCTGTGCGAGGGCGGCTTGGCGGCGTGCGGTACCTTGCGCAATACGGGGGCCAGCGAACCGAACTGTGCGTGGCGCACCCCGGCGGCGATGTGCTTCACCATGACAGCCTGCTGCGCCACCGGCTCAAAGCCCAGCTCTGGCAGCGCTTCGATGATCCAGTCCTGGTAGCGCCGCACGCTGACAGCGACAGGCAGCCGGTCGTGGCGCGGTATCTGCCGAATGGCCGATTCCATCAGCAGTGGGGTATCGCTCAGCAGGTCCGGGTGGAAATACGGAATCAGGTAGATGCCGTGGCGTCCTTCAGCGTAAGCCAGGTAGCCTTTGACGCGCCCATCTTCGCGATAGACCAGGCGCGGCATATCGACCGGTGGCACGGCGTACTGCTGCACCAGGCCGGGCACAGTCTCTTGGATCAAGCGGTTCACCGCCCCGATGTCCTCGGCATTTTCTTCTGTCCAGGGCAGCGGCGCGCTGTAGAGCCGCTGCTCGCCAGGGGGGCGTATCCACACTTCTTGACGCGCGTAGACGGCGTAACCCGCCGTGCGCATCGTCTCGAAGAGGGGGCTGCGCTCATCGACCTCGGCTAACAGCGCGTGTGCCCCGTGTCGCCCGGCTTCCTGCGCCATGGAGTCTAGGACGTGCAGCCAGGCGCTGTCGTCTTCACTGGGCATCAGGTTGGGGGCAAGATACACGACGTGGGCGTTGGGTTCGTCGGCACGCAGGCGGAACTGCCCCACGACCTGCTGGGTTTCGGAGCGGGCCACCAGGGTATACAGCATTCGTTGGGGCAGCAGCACACTGCTCAACAGGCTGCTGTTGGTGTCGCTGCGGTCGCGCGTAAAGATCAACTCGTTATCCAACAGCACGCTGCGGTCATGCAGGCGGCGCAGCAGTGGGATGTCCACAAAAGTGACGTAGCGTGTTTCAGTGTCGCGGCTGGGCATAGACGGCATACTTATCGTCTTTCTGATACTCTCAGATAGTATAACCCAAGTCTGCGCGAATCGGGGCGATTCTGTTCAGGATGTACAAATGAAGGGTGACCAATGAGCCGTCAGGCAATCTATGCGCATCTGCTGGTACTTTGTCCATGACGCTCTCCTCAATCGATCACAGCTCGCCCTCACATTATACCTGTTCTGTGGAACCAAACGGACCGTCGGCATCGATACACCGACGGCCCGCGCTGATGCTGTACTTGCGCAGCAGAGGACTACAGGCAGGTAGTCTCTGGTGCTGGTTTATCGACCTGGCCCTGCGCCTCGATGGCGGCAAAGGCGGCCAGCGCGACGATCTGGTCCACGTCTTCACCGGGCTGTAAGGCCTGCACCGGCGCGCCGATCCCCAGCATCACCGGCCCGATAGTCTCCGCTTCGGTCAGGCGGTCCAGCAGTTTGTAGGCGATGTTGGCCGACCCCAAGTCCGGGAAGACCAGCACGTTGGCGTCCTTCACTCGGCTGAAGGGGAAGCGATCCTGTACGATAGACTCGACCACGGCGGTATCCGCCTGCATTTCACCGTCAATCTTTAGGTCCGGGCGGCGCTGGCGCACCATCATCATGGCCTCTCGCACCTTGTCCGACTGCGGGTGCCGCACGCTGCCGAAGTTGGAGAAGGACAGCATCGCCACACGCGGCTCAAAGTCCAACGCCTTGGCGAAGTCGGCAGCGTTGATGGCGATCTGGGCTAGGGTTGCTGCGTCAGGATCGATGTTGACGGTTGTGTCTGTCATGAAGAGCACGCGGTTGCGCACCACGCAGATGTAGATGCCGCTGACGGCGGCGTCCTCACGGGTGCCCAGCACTTGCAGCGCGGGGCGGATGATCTCCGGGTATTCCAGCGTGATGCCGTTCACCACCGCGTCGGCGTCGCCCATGTAAACCATGGTCGGGGCCAGGTAGCTGCGGTTGCGCAGCAGTTGGCGGGCGTGGATGGGCGTCATGCCCTTGCGCTGACGGGCACAGTACAGCGCGCGCACGTAGTCGTCGGTCTTCTCAAAGCGCAGCGGGTTGATAATCTCCGGCTGGAAGTGCAGGCCCAGCTCGTTGATGCGCGCCTCGATAACCTGGGGATCGCCCAGCAGGATGGGGTGCGCGATGCCGTCTTCCTGGACGATGGCCGCCGCGCGGATGATGCGCGCCTCTTCGCCTTCCGGAAACACCACGCGCTGAGGGCTGCCGTTGCGCGCGCGGGTGATGATCCCCTGGCGGAAGTGTTGGGTCATGCCCTGGCGGCGGAAGAGGTCGTCACGGTAGGCGTCCAAGTCGATTTCACGGCGGGCTTCACCGCTGTGCATGGCGGCTTGCGCGACTGCCGGGGCCACCCATAACAGCACGCGCGGGTCCAGCGGCTTGGGGATCAGGTAGTCGCGGCCAAACTTCAGCGACTCCAGGCCATAGGCGGACAGAATGCTGTCGGGTACATCTTCTTTGGCTAGCTGCGCCAGGGCCTGGGCGGCGGCCATCTTCATCGCTTCGTTGATGCCGCGCGCGTACACGTCCAGGGCACCCCGGAACAGGAAGGGGAAGCCCAGCACGTTATTGACTTGGTTGGGGTAGTCGCTGCGCCCCGTGGCGATAACGGCGTCAGAGCGCACGGCCAGCACTTCTTCCGGCATGATCTCCGGGGTGGGGTTTGCCAGCGCAAAGATAATCGGGTTATCCGCCATCGACTTCACCATGTCCTGCGTGACGACGCCAGCCGCCGACAGGCCGAGGATCATATCCGCGCCGACGCAGGCGTCCGCCAGAGTGCGCGCGGGCGTGTCGTTGGCGAAGGCGGCCTTCCATTCGTTCATGTTCTCTTCACGACCTTGGTAGATGACCCCGCGCGAGTCGGTCATGAGGATGTTTTCGCGCTTAACGCCCAGGGTCAGGTAGAAGTTGGCGGTGGCGATGGCGCTGGCCCCCGCGCCGGAAATCACGATCTTGAGGTCTTCGGGCTTCTTGCCGATGATCTCGCAGGCGTTGAGTAGGGCCGCACCGCTGATGATGGCGGTGCCGTGCTGGTCGTCATGGAAGACGGGGATGTCCAGCTCGCGCTTGAGCGTCTCTTCTACGATAAAGGCTTCTGGCGCTTTGATGTCTTCCAGGTTGATGCCGCCGAAGGTGGGGGCGATGGCCTTCACCGCTGCGATGATCTCTTCAGCGGTGGTGGCGTCAATCTCGATGTCGAACACGTCAATGTCGGCAAAGCGCTTGAAGAGTACGCCTTTGCCCTCCATGACGGGCTTGGAGGCCAGCGGGCCGCGATTACCTAGGCCCAGGATAGCGGAACCGTTGGAGACCACAGCTACCAGGTTCGCGCGGGCGGTCAGCTCAAAGGCGGTGATCTCGGCCTCGGCGATTTCCAGCACGGCAGCAGCCACACCGGGCGAATAGGCCAGTGAGAGGTCGCGCTGGGTGGCTAGAGGTTTGGTGGCGCGCACCTCGATCTTACCGGGGCGGCCTCTGGTGTGATACTCAAGGGCGTCTTTTTTCAGAAGCGGGTCCATTGAACAAGTCCTGTGTGCATCTATTCGGATAAACGAAACAGTACTTTTCTAGTGTAGATAGAGTGCTTGTGTGGAGGGCCTGCTGCCCCTCACCATTTCTCTAGACGATTGTCACTTTTTCTCAGCTAAATTTCATATGCGGGTCCGCCTCTGTGCCAGAGTGGATGAAACAACTTCTCCCACAAAGTTTAGTATAGACTAGCAGGGCGGAGAACAGGAAATGCAAGCATGTCAGACGCAGACAAGCCAAACCCAGAAGTGCAGCCCAAACCGGAGCGCCGCCGCTTCACCGCCGAGTACAAACGCCGGATCGTCGCTGAAGCGGAGCAGTGCCAGCATGGTGAGCTGGGCGCGCTGCTGCGCCGTGAAGGGCTGACCTACGCCCAGATTGGCAAGTGGCGCACAGCCGTCGCTGAAGGCACGGTGGACAAGAAACGCGGCCCGGTTGCCAACCCCAACCGCGCCGAGATGCGCCGTCTGGAAGCGGAAAATGCCCGCCTGAAGCGCCAATTGGACCGGGCTGAGGCCATCATCGACGCGCAAAAAAAGCTGGCACGCCTGCTGGAGGATGAGCAATACGTTTACGAGGTTGCCGCCATGCCTTCTTCTGCAAGAACCCTTGAGGAGGTAGAAACTGCCGTGATTGATGTAGCACGGAGCATGGTTGCAGACTGATCGCTGCACTAGAATGAGTTCATTAACACGCACCATGCAGGACAAAATAGCAGGCTGTCTGTTGGGTGCTGCACTAGATGGATGCCTTGGGCGCGTCGCTTGAGTTCCTGAACTACGAGGAAATCACCGCACGGTACCCAATCCAACGGCGGCTGTGACGGCGACGGCAACGCCACTGATTTTAGCAGACCGGCTTTCGCCTCGACCACTTCCCCGTCCACGGCGGCGGCGTCCAGCTCGCTGACCAGCTCCTTAGTGCGCATAGCGACCTTCTGCGTCCCGTCCTGTGCCGACTGCGGGGCGGCCTGGAGCGCGGCCACCAAGAAGCCGGTGGCATTACCTCATCGCGGCCTGGAGTTGGTCCACAGCGTCTTGCTCTGCCGTGTGGATGGTGTCCACCTGAGCGGCTAACCCCGCGTAGAATTCGCCCACATCGTCTGCACTGATGGGGAAGTTCTCGCTGGCCTGGGCGTGCAGGGCATTCAGGCGCTCGTTGATCTCGTGCATGGTCAGCAGGGCCTCCGCGCCCTGTTCGATAAAGGCACTGCGCCGCCGGTCCAGCAGGTTGGCGGCTTCATGTAACAGCGGGACATCCCCCGGAAGCAGCAGCGCGGTCAGGCGTGTCCATTCGCGCTCGGCAGCGCGGAAGGCTTCGGCAGCTCCTTTGAGGCTCGGCTTGGAGAGAATGGCGGCGGCTTCGTCCAGGAAGTCGGCGTACATGCCGCGCTCGGCACTGTTGGCCGCACCCTGCTTGATCCACCCATACGCGCCGGATTGGGTCGTGTTCCCCGCCAACGCCATCCACAAACGCTCACCCGGTGGGAAGTAACGCGCCCAGCCCTGCTTGGAGCGCGTGTTGGTCAGCAGTTTGGACCAGCTTTGCAGCGCGGCGAGGCCGAAACTGCCCCTTTTGCCACGCGGCGACGCTTCCGTAAAGAGGCTGATACAGCTCCAGATGGCCTTGCTAACCGCGCCGGGGAGCCTTTCCAGGTCGGGGGCATCCAGGGTCAGAACGCGGAAGCGGTTCTTTTTAATGCGACCACGGGCGGCTTGCAGTTCCGCCACCGGCACGCGGATGGGCACGGCGGCGCGGTCCGCTAGAATGGCCTCGTCGCCGTCGATGCCGACCACCAGTACGGTTGTCACGTGCCAGTTGTGGTCATCCCAAGGGATCGCGTTGTATTTAAGGCTGAAGGCATCGGCCCAGACCAGCACCGGACGCCCGCTTTCCAATGCCTCGTGCAGATTTTGCAGGCCCTTGTCAGCAGAAGCCGTCTCCAGGTTCTCGCGGGGGAGGGCGAGGCGGTCGTAGAGCGTCTCCAAGGGATCGAAGGTGTTACGTGTGAGCAGGGCGATGTGCGGGGAGTAGCCTTCGTATTCAAACGTGAAGTAGCCAAAGGCCGCCCCACCGCTCAAACCCATCAGCAGCGCCTCAGAGAGCGGCGCGCCGGTGTGCGGTGCGGTCACGCCCTGGTAAGCGAGGGCGTTGTGGATGGGGCCGGTCTCGTGGTGGCGACCATCATAGTGGGCATAGTCGGTCAGGTTCGGCATGGGGTTCACCTTCATTTCATCCAGATAGACCCCGATTTTACACGGGGATGCGGGGATTGTGCGGAATTCGCGACATAGTTTGGACTTTTCGTGTCCAACTTGGACTTGTTGTGCTAATGCACAAAGACCCCACTCGTCGTCGGGAAGGTCTAGATGAGATTGTACTGACCCCCATCCATTGGACACGGTGCTAAATGCAGTAACATAGTCCGTGAAAGCGAGAGGTCAGATGAGCAAGAGACGCAAGTTTACCGCAGCGTTCAAGAGTCAGGTCGTGCTGCAACTGCTGTCGGGCGAGAAGAGCATGGCCGACGTGTGCGATTCTGGCAGCTCACCTGTGAATCTTTGGGTTGTGACACTTGAGCCGCCTGAGACGGGCATCTCTCAAACCGCAAAAGTTGCGGTGCAAGTGCCGTATATCTACCTGAGTTAGTTGAGCCACCTGAGACTCTCTACAACAGTAGGGGGTCTCTTCTATTGCGGATGCTGTCATCTGCTTACTTTTGGCTCAGGTGGCGCAAGCGGCACAGGTTGAGACAATCAGTTCTACTAAATTTCAAAAAATCACACCCCTATCCAGCGTGCTGTTTGACATCGCAAATCACCCTTGAGGCAGTTGAGCCGCTTGAGACAGATTGATGAATTGCCGTAGATAGCCATTCACAATATTGACATATTCAGTGACGAACCTTTCACCGGTTGCCCAGTGACCATAGTCGATTTCGACATACTGTTTTGGCCCGTCCAGACGATCATAATTGCGCTTCGTCACTGCTGGGCTGACCATCGTATCCCGTATCGGGTTAATCACCAGAATCGGGAACGTATTGGCCTCAAACGGGATTCGGGAAGGTGTAGTGAACGTACTCCGCATGTAGCGCAGAGATACCGATTTGATGGGCAGGGGATCGTTCCTCCAGATGTCATAAAAGCGTGTATCGCGCTCATCCACCATCGCTTTGAACTTCGCTAACGCACGAAACGGCAGGTGCACACCGGGCATCAATCCAGCGAATAAGCGGATGGTCGCCACCATCAGCGCAGGGTAGCCGGGGACATGGCGCAGGACGGCAAAGCGTGACATGGCGATAGTGTCGTGGATACTGCCGAAGTCGTACAGATTGTGGCAGATAATCGCGTCAGCAGGCGCACCTTCGGCGGCGGCATTGTAGACCAACCCACTGCCGACACTGCCACCCAGCAGGAACAATGCGCCGGAATATCGGGCACGTGCCCAATGCGTCACATCGACGATGTTCTGCACGAATTGACCAACGGTGAAATCACCTCGATTCCCTTCGGAGTAACCCTGCCCACGCTGGTTAGGCGCGATGATAGTGTATCCGCATTCATACATCGCCAATATCGGTTCTATAAAAATACGCGAATACCCGCCGCCACCATGATTGACTATTATCACCGGCGCGGACTTGTCCGGTTGTTCGTAAATGTCCATATGGATGGTCACGCCGGTGGATTGTATCGTCATCTCCTGCCGCAGAGCATTGCTCCGGGCCACAGTAGCTGTATCGAAGTAATTCTGCCAGTAGGTTTGGTTGATGCTCATGGTTCACCTTCATTTCATCCAGATAGACCCCGATTTTACACGGGGATGCGGGGATTGTGCGGAATTCGCGACATAGTTTGGACTTTTCGTGTCCAACTTGGACTTGTTGTGCTAATGCACAAAGACCCCACTCGTCGTCGGGAAGGTCTAGATGAGATTTCCATTCTGTGCAGTTGTCTACGTACATGGCGTAGAGCAGCGGCTGATCAAAGCCGGTCTGGTATGTGTCAAGGACTTTGAAACAACTTCGTGAAAAAGATTAGGATGGATTCTCCGCCCGTGGAGGCGGGTTGATCCAGACCACTGCGGGAACGCCCTTCACTTGCGCTGCGCCCCGCGAAAATCGCGCCGGATGCGCCGCATAAGCCGCCAACATAACGGCCTGGCGCTGCTGCTGAACGGTTTCGGCTTCACCATAATGTACGCTGGCGGGCGTCATTAAGTTCAGCCCCGAATGGTAAAATGCGTCGTTGTACCAGCCGAAAAACCCGCGTGCCCACTGCCGAGCGTGGTCGATTGAGCCGAAGCGATCCGGGTAATCGGGATGATACTTCCTCCTCCAGCAGCCGTGCCAGCTTTTCTTGCGCGTCGATGATCGCCTCAGCCCGGTTCAACTGGCGCTTCAGGTGGGCATTTTCTGCTTCCAGACGGCGCAGTTCCGCACGGTTGGGGTTGGCGACGGGGCCGCGTTTCT
>CAYWGJ010000033.1:0-21240 GCA_964457835.1 uncultured Anaerolineaceae bacterium | reverse complement strand
CGTGCACGCCGCTGCCGCGTCGGGCCTCACCGCTGAGGATGTAGCTGCCGGCGATGGCACCCACCTTGGAGATGCGGAAGACCTGTCGCACTTCCGCCATGCCGATGGGCTTGGGTGCGTATTCCGGTTCCAGCAGGCCGTGCAGCGCCAGCTCGATGTCTTCCAGCAGCTTGTAGATGATGTTGTAGCTGCGGATCTCGACGTGGTGTGCGTCAGCAGCGCGTTCGGCGGCGTTGTCTACGGTGACGTTGAAGGCCAGGATGATGGCCGCCGATGCCCCGGCCAGGTTCACGTCGTTTTCGCTGACGTTGCCCACTTCTGCTGAGAGGATTTTGATGTTCACGCTGTCTTTGTCGTCGCTGTGCAGGTCCTTCAGCGAGTCGACAATGGGCTGAATGGACCCCTGTACGTCAGCGCGCAGGATGAGGTTCAGCGTCTTGGTTTCGCCAGCGGCAAACTGGGCAAACACGTCTTCCAGGCTGACGCTGGGGCGTACCGCGACTTCTTCGTCTATGGCATCCTCACGTTGGCTGATGAGGGCGCGCGCAGTTTTATCGTCCTTCACCCATTCAAACTGAGTGCCGGGTTCTGGCGGTTCGTTGAGGCCCAGAATGAGCACGGGACTGGACGGCTCGGCCTGCTTGATGATGGCACCGGTGTGGTCAAACATGGCTTTGATGCGTCCATGGCTTTTTCCGGCCAGTACGGTATCACCGCGCTTGAGTGTGCCGTTGAGCACCAGCAGCGTCGACAGGGTGCCGCGCGAGGCGTCGATCTCGGATTCGATGACGACACCCGCCGCCTTAGCTTTGGGATTGGCGACAATACGGCTGTCGTCAGCCACGAGCAGCAGAGCTTCCAGCAGGTCCTCGATGCCCTCGCCTTTGACCGAGGCCACAGGCACCATCAGGGTGTCGCCGTCCCATTCATCCGGTACCAGCTCCAGTTCGGAGAGCTGCTGTTTGACGCGCTCCGGGTTGGCGTTGCCTTTGTCCACTTTAGTAATCGCCACGACGATGGGTACGTTAGCGGCGCGGGCGTGGTCGAGCGCTTCGCGGGTGGTGGGCATCACGCCGTCGTCAGCAGCCACCACCAGCACGGCGATGTCGGCCCCTTGGGCACCGCGGGCGCGCATGGCGGTGAAGGCTTCGTGGCCGGGGGTATCCAGGAAGGTCAGCGGGCGGCCTTCATGTATGACGGTGTAGGCCCCGATGTGTTGGGTGATGCCACCGGCCTCGCCTTCTGCAACGTGTGCTTTGCGGATCGTGTCCAGCAGGGTGGTCTTGCCGTGGTCTACATGCCCCAGGATCGTGACGATGGGTGGGCGCACGTCCAGGTTTTCAGGCTTTTCTTCGGTGTAGAGTGTGCGCCATTCCTGGGTAGTGGACTCAGCGCGTTCTTTTTCGGCTTCAGCGGCAGCCACGGCACTGGCCGACTGCGCTTCAAAGCCCATCTCTTCGATGACGAGGGCGGCGGTATCGTAGTCGATCTGTTGATTGATGGATGCCATGATGCCGTTGGCGATCAGCTTCTTCATGACATCAATAGGGCTGGCCCGGATCAATTCTGCCAGTTCACGCACGCTGATGTAATCGGGTACCAGTACGACTTGTTGTTCCTGTGCCATGTGCACCTCCACAAGGTGGGGTTATCCCACTTCGGATGTAGAGCGACAGGTGGCGTTCAGGTCAGACAAGCGTCATGACAGTTACCCATCGCTCATGCGTATAAAGGGTGAAACGAGGCGGCGGTTTGCATCCGGCTGGATGCCATCCTTCGGGATGGAGATGCGTGCGGCGGCGTTCATGGCTGCGGCGCAGCTTGTCTCAGGCGTTGGCGGTCGGCTGTATTCAACCGGACTTTAAGCGCCTTTGTCAGAACATCGCCGCTGGCGGCACGCTGCCAACAGGCTGGTGCAGCACACAGATACGCGCCGCGCCCCGCCATCTTGCCGCTGGGGTCCATCTGCAAACCTGCCTCCGTGTACACTAAGCGTGTCAGGTCCCGCTTGGGGTGCTGCGTGCGACATACCACACAACGCCGCAGCGGGACATGCTTGCGGGACGGACGATCAGCCGTAATCATTCCAGTCCTCGCGTTTGCGCCCGCTCTTACGGCGGCGCTTGACGACCATCTCGCCGATTTCCTCATCGTAGATCAGTTGTCGGCGCTGTTGACGTTCTTTCTTCTTCTTCTGCGACCCCTTGTCGTCGTCATCCTCGTCGTCGTCGTCGAAGTCCTCATCGGCTTCGGCACCCACCGGGACCGGGCTGGCCGCGGGGGTGGGGCTGGCCGCGGCTGGGCTTTCTTCGTCCGCTTGGGACGCGGCACGGCGCACAACGCGGCGTGGTTTCGGCTCGACGCTTTCTTCAGGGACGAATTCGTCCGGGAAGGCGGCGTCGGGTACGATGTCGGCGTCGTCTTCGGCCTCATCACCGTCTTCGCTGACCGGGGCCAGGCTGCCATCTGTGGCTGGAGCGGAGGCTTCACCGACTTCAGCCGCATCGCTGACTTCGACCACTTCGGCGGCTTCGGTTTCGAGCGCTTCGTTGTCTTCCATCTCTTCCAGGTCGAAGTCGTCCATGTCGCCCAGCAGATCGGCATAGACCACAGCGTCCAGGGCTTCTTGCACGTCGTTGAGGACGGTATCCCCGTAGCGACGCAGCATCCGGCGCAGCTTCTCTTCGTTGCTCAGGAAGTGCAGCATCAGCTCGCCGGCGTTCTCCAGCGGCATCAGCACCTCGATCACGTCATGCGGCAGGGCGAGCTGTTCAATGGGGATGTCGAAGGCGTGCTCTGGCAGGGTCTGCTTGACGGCATTCAGCTCTTCCATGCGGGCTTCCAGCAGCGCGGCGCGGATGTCCATGAAGCGGCGCTCCACCAGGTGGGCGAAGGCCCCCAAGGCGCTAAAGTCTTCTGGCATGACAGTGAGACCGGCGTCCTTCTTTTCCATGATGCGGCGCGCGTTGGCAATCAGTTCGGCGTGCGTTTCTTGCAGGTCGGCTAGCTCCGGCGAATCGATCTGGTCCAGGCCGGTGGTGACGGACTCGGTCACGCTCTTAATGTCGATGCGCCAGCCGGTCAGCTTGGCGGCCAGGCGGGCGTTTTGGCCTTCTTTGCCGATTGCCAGCGAGAGCTGGTCATCGGGCACGATGACGATGGCGGTGCGGCCCAGGTCGGGGTCGTCATCCAGGTAAACGCCGCGCACCCGCGCTGGACTCAGCGCTTTGGCGATGAATTCTTCGTGATCGGGGTTCCATTCGATCACGTCGATTTTTTCATCGTGCAGTTCCTTGACGATGTTCTGAATGCGGATGCCGCGCATCCCGACGCAGGCTCCCACTGGGTCGATACCGTCTTGCAGCGCAGCTACGGCCACTTTGGAACGCCCCCCGGCTTCGCGGGCGATGCTCTTGATTTCCACCTGACCGCTGTAGATTTCCGGGACTTCGTATTCCAGCAGGCGTTTGAGCATATTGCGGTGGCTGCGGCTGACGACGATGGTGGGGCCGCGGTTATTGCGCTTGACTTCAAGGATGAGGACGCGCACTTTGTCGCTGGGTTTATAATATTCGCCTGGAATTTGTTGGCTGCGCGGCATGATGGCCTCGGCGCGGCCTCCTAGGCTGACGGTGACCTGGCCGCGGGTGATGTTCTGCACCACGCCGCTCATGATCTCGCCTTCTTTGGCGGAATATTCTTCGAAGAGGGCTTCGCGTTCGGCCTCGCGCACCTTTTGCAGAATGACCTGCTTGGCCGTTTGTGCGGCGATGCGGCCAAAGCTCTTGGTCGGGCGTTCCACCTGTACCATGACCAGGTCGCCGTATTGGGCTTCCGGCTCGTAGTAGCGGGCGGTTTCGAGGTCTACTTCGGTGTGATGGTTCAGCACCGAGTCGACGACTTCCTTTTCGACGAAAATGCGCGCGCGACCGGTTCGGGCGTCAATGCGGGCGTCCACTTGCTGTGCAGCACTGGCGTTGGTCTCGTGCTTATACGCCTTGACCAGGGCGGATTGCAGCGCTTCGAGCACGACCTCCGGGTCGAGCATCCGCGCTTCAGCGATCTCGTTGAAGGCTAGTTCGAACTCATTTCTCATATGCTGTTTGTCTTTACTCCCGTGAATAGCGGGAACCTTTGCGTTTCAGACCGGCGTTGCGGAGAATGACGGGCTGGACTTACGAAAAGAAGTGGGGGCTGCCCACTTCTTTAACGAGACTATACGTCCAAATCCTAGCACATCGCCTTCAGGGTGTCAAGATACACAATGCGCACTTAATAGCCTGCGGCGAGTCGCGGATAGACACGGCCTAAGATTGTACTTACGGCATCCTATGACGATTGTACGGTTCTCTAAACAATTAAGGTTCTCAAACGTCTTTGTGGCCCCTTCAGGGGTAAAATTAGGGAATAAGCTTCATATCTTCATGGCAAAGGATGTGTTATGCCTGTTCTTCGTCTCTCTCTTCATCTCGCTTCACTTCTGCTGGCGTCGGCTCTGCTGGGACGGAGTGCTGTCTCCACTTACGCGGCCAACGCTACAGTCGGCGATGGCACACCGGCAAGCTGCACCGAAAACGCACTGCGGAACGCGGTGAGCACGGTTAACGACTCCGGTAGTGGCACAGTGAGTTTCAACTGCGGCACAGCGGCACATACCATTGTGCTGACGCAGCAGCTTCGCTTCGACGAGTCTGGCGGCAGCTTCACTCTGGATGGCGGCGGCCTCATTACCCTGGATGGGCAGGACGCCACCCGCTTGATCTACACCGCGTCCGGGCAGGAATTGGGCCTGACGGTGCAGAACATCCGCTTGATTAACGGGCGGGCCAACGGCGACGCGGCCAACGAGCGCGCGGCGAATCAGGGCGGTGCGATCTACAGCGGCTTTCGCAATACGCTGACGGTGGATACCGTGGTCTTTGAGGACAATCGTGCCCGTGCAGAGCGGCACCCGTACCACGGTGGCGGGGCCATTGCCATCGATACGACCAGCGTTGTCGTCATCCGTGACAGCGAATTCTACCGCAACAAGTCCCCTAACGGCGGCGCGATCAACAATCTGCTCAGCGACCTGACGATTGAGCGCAGTCTGTTTAAGGACAACGAATCGACCAGCACTGACCCCGGCGGCGGCGGCGGTGTCTACAATGATGGCGGCAAGCTGACTATCAGCGATACGCATTTCATTGGTAACAAAGCTAAGAATTTAGGCGGTGGTATCTTCAGTTGGGCCAATGATTCCGGCAACGGCTACCCTGGTAAAACCAAGTTGACGCGGGTGGTGTTGGCACTTAACGAGGCCATTGACCCGGATGGCAGCGGCATGGGCGGTGGTGCTTGGACAGGCGGCTCTTACGTGATGATCGTCAAGGACAGCTCGGTTACGGACAACGTAGCTGGTCAGCGGGGGGCGGGCTTGGCTGGTACAGGCCCCGGTCCTAACTTCAAGATTATTAACAGCACCATCAGCGGCAACAGCATTACCGGCCAGGGATCGGGTGTGGGTCTTTTCAGCAGCGGTGGGCGTAGCACGGTGCTTAACAGCACCATTGCCTATAACACCATGCCCGGCGGCGCGAACAGCCAAAGCGTCGGCGCGGCAGTGCACACCAGCGGCGGCTTCAATATCAAAAACAGCATCATCGCCTACAACACTGGTGGCTGGAATGATGAATGGTCCTGCATGGGGGACGTCACCAGCCGGGGGCCGAACCTCCAGTATCCGGGCAATACCTGTGGTGGCAGCATCCCCGTGCGCGACGCGCTGCTGGCCCCGCTGACCCCCGCGCTGGAATCGCTGGCCTTGGGCCAGACACAGTATCACCCGCTGCTGTCCTTCAGCCCGGCGCTGAACAAGGGCGACAAGTGCAAGAAGACCGATCAGATCGGCACTCCCCGTCCGCAGGGCGATGCCTGTGACATTGGCGCGTTTGAGAAGACCGGCACCCCGCCCGGCGATCTGAGCATCACCGAGCCGACCGACGGCGCTACACTGACCGGCCCGGTGACCACGCTGAGCTGGTCGGCATCTACGGGGGCACTAGAGTACAAGGTTGTGGTCGTCAAGGTGCGCAGCGGCCAAAAGAACAAACGCATCCTGAACGCGCGTGACCTGCCTGCTGCCTTCGGCTGCGAAGACAGCAGCACTTGTTCGGTGACGCTGGATGGGATGAACAAGGGCACGTTCAAGATCAAGGTGCTGGCTTATAACGATCTAGGCAAGCGCAAGGCCAAGGCGCGCGTGCGGGTACAGGCCGTTGCTTTACCCACCCTTGAGTCGCCCTTCCGGCGCTAAGCTCGGCACCCTGCCGCGCTGGCTCACCGGGGCGCGCGCGCCTGCGTCCCGGTGAAACCCCTAGTACATTGGTCCTGAAATAACAGATTTCAAGCCCACCGGTCACAAATCCTAACAAGCGGTGTATTGCAAAGCCTACAAGGCTTACTTATGCTGTGACTGCATCGCTTTGGTTTCAAAGATGGGTAAACGGAGACAAGGATAACCTCTTTTATGATCTCTTCACTGCGGCAAGTGGTACGGTTTCCTTGGCAGCGCACGGCAGGCATTCTGATCCTTGCAATCCTGCTTGGCCGTCCGTCATCTGGCGTACAGGCGGCGGCAAATGTGGTGGTGGGTGATGGTTCCCCGGCAAGCTGCACCGAGGCGGCGCTGCGGGATGCGGTAAGCAAGCTCAATGCCGATGGTGGCAGCCTGAGCTTCAACTGCGGCGGCGCGGATCACACGATCGCCCTCAACAATCAGTTGGCAATCGACAAGCGCGGCATCACTTTCACGATTGACGGCGGCGCGCGCATCACGCTGGACGGACAGAACAAGACGCGCGTGCTCTTTTTCGGCCATGACCAGACGGTCACTGTGAAGGACATACGCATCGTCAATGGCCGAGCCGCCTCTGACAGCGGTGGGTCGCGTTCAGCCAACCAGGGCGCGGGCATTTACGGCGGCTGGAACGCGGTCATGACAATTGAGGGCGTGACCTTCGAGAACAACAACGCCACCGGCAGCGCTGAGGCTTGGCACGGCGGCGGGGCGTTGCGCGTTGAGGACTCCTCCAACGTGACAGTGATCGACAGCGTGTTTCGGAATAATCGTGCCAACGCGGGCGGGGCCATCAATAACCTGATTAGCATCTTGAAGATCGAAAACAGCCAATTCTACGACAACACCGCCACCGACACGCGCGGCGCTGGCGGCGGCGCGATCTACAACGACATGGGCAAGATGACCATCAAGGACAGCGTGTTTCAGGGTAACAGCGCGCCCAAGCTGGGTGGGGCTATCTACACTTATGCGAAGACCAACAACGCCTTCAGCGGCCCGGTGAAGATCATCCGCAGTTGGATTGACGACAATCGCGTCACAGACCCTGAAGGCAACGGCGGCGGCATCTTCCATGCGGAGTTCAATAAGCTGGTCATCAAGGACACGACGGTCTCCAATAACGTGGCAGGACGCAATGGGGCCGGCTTGTTTGGCTCGCAGAACAGTACATTCAAGATCATCAACAGCACGTTCAGTGGCAACCGCCTGCCCGTGAAAGGCGTGGGTGCGGGCATCACCATTGCCAACGGTAAGACGGTCATGCGTCACACCACCGTCGCCGACAATTTCATTGGCAGTGATAATGGCAGTGATGGCGCAGGCATCAAGCAGTGGGGTGGCACGTTTCGCATCATCAACAGCATCATTGCCGATAACGAAGGTGGTTACAACAACTGTGGCGGCGACTTCATCGATGGCGGCGGCAATGTGCAGTACCCTGGCAGCTCCTGTGGCAGCAGCATCCGCACGGCTGACCCCAAGCTCGGCCCGCTGCAGGACAACGGTGGCCCAGCCCCAACACACCCGCTTCTGAGCGGCAGCAAGGCCATCAACCGGGCAGATATGGACCGCTGTCGCCCCACCGATCAGCGTGGCACGGCCCGCCCGCAGGGTGACGGCTGCGACAGCGGTGCCTATGAGTTGACGGGCAGTGTGCCTGGTCCCCTGAACATCACCAGCCCCACGGACGGCGCTACAGTGACCGGCCCGGTGTCAAGCGCGAGCTGGACGGCATCGGCGGGGGCGCTGGAATATAAGGTCGTAGTCGTCAAGGTGCGCAATGGCAAGAAGAATAAGCGCGTCTTCAGCGAGCGTGACTCCGCCGCGTCCTTTGATTGTGGGGGCGGCGGCACTTGCTCCATGGCGCTGACGGGCGCGAACAAGGGCAATTTCAAGATCAAGGTGCTGGCTTATAACGACCTGGGTAAGCGCAAGGCCAAGGCGCGCGTGCGGGTACAACAAGCCGCTGCACTCATTGCTGCACCCGGTTTCCGCGATTGAGACCGCACTCCAACGCTGTAGAGTCCTGATCAACACACAAAACGGGGCACCCTCATCAGGTGCCCCGTGGTGGGTGGCATGGGATGGAGGTGTGCTGCTACTCGTCGGTGGTTTCGGCGTCCTCAGCCGCTGCATCATCTTCCGTGGGCGGTGCACGGTACTGTACGATGACCTCGCCGCCGCTGGCCTCAACGTGGAAACGCAGCGCGTCGTCGCCTTCAACGTAGGTGCTGGAGGCGTACAGGGTGCTGGTGTCGTCGCTGGACTCGCTGTAGCTGTCCGGCACAGTCACCGTGGCAGTGTCTTGGGCGTTAATGCTGATCTGCACCGGGGCCTCAAAGGGGACGTTGATGGTCAGTGTGCCGCCGCTGACGAGGATGTCTTCCGCTGCGAAGAGCTGGCCGGGGGTTGTGACCAGGGTCAGCTCACCGCCCTCGACCTGCACGGTGCCTAGGGTCCAGCCGCTGCTGGCCGGTAAGAGGGCGTTCAGGCTACCTTCGGTGACCCCCAGTGCGATGTCCTGAAGGTTCAGCCTGGTCATGTCGGCACGCAGGTCTCCACCGGACACGTTGAGCGTGAGGTCACTGGGGATGTTGGTGGTCAGGCGCAGGTCCCAGACCAGGGCCTCGGCATCTTCGGGCAGTTCCTCCGGCACGTTCTCGCTGAGATCAATGTGCTTGATCGTCGCGTCGTCTTCGTCGTTTTCGACCGAAAAGTCGATGCTGCCGACGTGTTCCAGCTCAGCCTCTAGGATGTTGATGGCATTGGTGTTCAGCGTGCTGAGTGTGGCGCGTTGATAGGGCACGTCAACACGGATGTCGGCGCTTTCGGCCAGACCAATGCCAGCGGTGTGCGTGGTAATCTGGATGCTGCTGCCCGCGCAGGCGCTGAGGCCAAGGGCCACCAGCAGGCCCAGCATAAGCCACAAGCGCGCCCGGCGATAGCGAAAACTCGCGTGAAGCTGCTTCATGATGATGTTCCCCTTCTTCAAAGTGCAGTCAAACAAGCCGCTGTAAAAACAATGAGAACCATTATACTGATAAGCGTGAGTGCCTCCCAGTGTGCGGCATGGTTCAGCTTTCCAGGTCAAGCTGACGATACCAATACTGGTAGGCAGTGGTGAAGCCCAGCTTATCGTACAGCGACAGCGCGGCTTCGTTGTCGTCGGTGACCTGCAAGAAGGCGGTGTGTGCCCCGCGCGATGTGCCCCAGGCCATGATCGCGTGCAGCAGGGCTTCGCCGTAACCCTGCCGCCGGTGCGAGTTGGCCGTCACAATGTCGTACAGACTCACGTGGCCTTCGTCAATGACTCCTAGGCCCACCGCCACGATTTCCTGCCCACGCTGGATGCTGAAGTAGGCGTTTTCCGGTACAGTGAGGTGCAGCATGTGCTCGATGGTGTGGTAGTAGCGCTCGTCCACGCCGCTGAGCTGCATGAAGGCTTCCAGCCAAGCGTGGGTTAGCGTGGGGTTGATGCTCACGCGCGGGCTGGCCGGGGTCCCCGGCTGGATGTCGTCCAGCGCGCGGGTTTGCAGGTTGATGCGCCCACTACGTTTGTAGTCGCGCGCGGCTAGATAGGCTTCCAGGTCGGCGGGCTGGGCGGCATCCGTCAGCTTGAAGGTGGTGCGCTGACCGTAGATGCTCTCGCAGTAATCCACTTTTTCTTCCAGGTCCATTGACGAACCGTACAGGGGATGCACGGAATTGGCGCGGCGGGTGTATCCAGCGGAGAAGCGCAGTACCCAGCCGTCATAGAAGCGGGTTTGCAGTGCGGGCCAAGCGCGGTTGCTCAGTTTCTCCAGGGTCACGATGTTCATGAATCTGCCTTTTCAACACGGGCGGCGCTGCTGTTCTGCACGCGGTGCGCGCGCCCAGTATGCCGACATCACCGGTGACGGTACCGCATCGTTGAGCCGCACCGTTTGTAGGATTATGGTATTCTAATCCAAATCCCTGACTTTCGCACAGACTCATCCGCGTTTAGCACACACATGGATACCCTACATGGTGAACACCCTCACTTCCGCAGCATCGTTAAGCAGCCAGCTGGCCCCCGGCATGATGGCGCGTATCGCGCTTCACCTGTTCGAGCGGCCCGTGGCGCAGCCCAAGACCACGCGCGGCCAGCCCGTGCTGGATCAAGCCGACGCCC
Source organism: uncultured Anaerolineaceae bacterium (assembly GCA_964457835.1). GTDB lineage: Bacteria > Chloroflexota > Anaerolineae > Aggregatilineales > Phototrophicaceae > CAYWGJ01. The sequence goes on along the minus strand of CAYWGJ010000033.1, from coordinate 10,747 downwards.
TGCTGACCCTGCAAACGTCCGGTGGGGCGGTGCGCGTGTATCGCTGGGGGGATGGCCCGTGGACGGTGCTGTTGGCCCATGGTTGGCGGGCACAGGCGGGCAGCATGAGCGCTTTTGTGGAGCCGCTGGTCTATGCCGGGCTGCGCGTGGTGGCCTTTGACGCGCCCGCGCACGCGAACTCACCGGGGCAGCGGCTGAGTGTGCCTCAGTACGCCCAGGTGATTGCCGATCTGCTGACCCAGCACGCGCCGATTGCCGGTGTCATTGCGCACTCCATGGGCGCGGCGTCAACGGCACTGGCAGTTGCGGACCAGGCCGAGGTGCCCGTGGGACGGCTGGTGCTCATGGCCTGCCCGGATGCGCTGACTGACGTGCTGCGCAGCTATGCCGCCATCGTGAAGCTCAGCCCACGCAGCACGCAGCGGCTTTTGCATCATGCGCAGCGTCGCTATGGACCCCTGGGCCGCCTATCCGTAGCGGAGGCTGGGCAGCGGATCGCGGCGCGCGGCTGGCAGGTGCCGCTGCTGCTGTTCCATGCGCCGGAGGACGCCGTGGTGCCTTTCCGTGATGCCCAGCGCATTCAGGTGGCTTGGGCAGATGCCCGCCTGGAAGCGGTGCCGGGGCTGGGGCACGTTGATCTGCTGCGGGACCCTCAGACCGTGGCGCGGGCGGCGGCTTTTATCACCCAAGGGGCAGGCTTGATATAAGCTGGATGATCCATGGCTAAAGAGTGAATTCAGTGTGAATGCGCAAGGCTTAAGCTAGTAAATGCATCATGTTTTACGTCATAAAAGCGCGTATACTGAGGTGCTATCGGCTGCCGGGTAAACGATGCCAAGCGTTTGCTTTGTGCGCTGTGCTTATCGGCTGAGTTAAGGAGCAGAACCCGTCCCCTATGTGTGGCATTATTGGCGTACACGGCCAAGGCGCTGACCGCGCCGACCTCACCCCCGCCCTGATCGACATGACGCATCGCGGCCCTGACGGTCGCCATTCTCAGCAGGTCCCGGACGGCCTCATCGGGCATACCCGGCTGGCAATCGTGGACATCGATGGTGGCGACCAACCCATCCCCGGACGTGAGCCGGGTACCTGGTTGGTTTGCAATGGCGAAATCTACAACGCCCCCGAACTACGCGCCCATTATCCTGATTATCCCTACCGCAGTGACTCCGACAATGAGGTGATCCTGGCGCTGTACGAAGTACACGGCCATCGCCTGGTGGAGCACCTGAACGGCATGTATGCCTTTGCCCTGGTCACGCCGGACGATATGCTGCTGGCGCGCGATCCGTTGGGTATCAAGCCGTTGTACTACGGCCATGAAGATGGCAAGCTGTACTTCGCCAGCGAGATCAAGGCCCTACAGCATTATCTGCGCGACGTACAGGAGTTTCCACCGGGCAGTCTGTATACCCGCCGGACCGGACCGCAGCGCTTTTATGACCTCCAAGCTATGAGCCGCTCGTTCCAGCAGCAGCACACCCAGCCCGCGGACTTAGCTGCCATCCGCGACACGCTGCGCCGCGCGGTGCGCCGCCGCTTGATGGCTGACGTGCCGGTGGGGGTGTACCTCAGCGGTGGCCTGGACAGCACGATTGTGGCGACGCTGGCCGCGCAGGAGATGCCAGGTATTCACTCTTTCGCCGTGGGTGTACCGGGCAGCGAGGACATCCGCTATGCCCGCCGCGTTGCCGACGTCATCGGCACCACGCACCATGAGTACATCTACAGCGCCGAGGAAATGTTGGAGGCGCTGCCGGACATCATCTATCACCTGGAGAGTTTTGACGCTTCGCTGGTGCGCTCAGCCATACCGAACTACTTCTTGTCGCGCTTGACGGCGCAGTACGTCACCGTGGTGCTGACCGGGGAGGGGGCCGACGAGCTGTACGCGGGCTATCACTACCTCAAGGCGCTGCCGTCCGCGCGCCTGCACGACGAGTTGATTGATCTGACCCGCCTGCTGTATTCCTGCAACCTGCGCCGCTGTGACCGCATGACCATGGCTCACAGCCTGGAGGGGCGCGTGCCTTTCCTCGATGTGGAGTTCGTGCAGCTTTCGCTGGGCATCGGCGTGGATCACAAGATCAAGGACGGCACCGAGAAGTGGGTGCTGCGCAAGGCCTTTGAGGACGTGATCCCGCGTGAGGTGGCGTGGCGGGTCAAATCGCAGTTTGCGCAGGGGGCCGGCTCTTACGATCTGCTGGCGCGCGTGGCCGAGCGCGAAATCAGCGATGCGGTCTTCCATCAGGAGCGTGCTGACGCCTTCGCTGAGACCGGGCACTTCATCGACAGCAAAGAGGAACTGTTGTATTACCGGGTCTACCGCGGCTTCTTCACCGCACATGCTGCGCGCCTGGTGCAGACCTGGAAGGGCGGCTGAGCTTGCGCGGCTGAGCTTTTGCGCCTAATATCCTTCTCTGTGACGGTTCACCGAAGAGAGGGATATCATGGCGCGAGTCGTGCTGCGCATCATTATTAACGCTTTCGCCATCAGCTTGACGGCGCTGCTGCTGCCCGGCATTGAGGTGCTCAATAATGATGTGGGCAGCTTCTTCTTGCTGGGCATCACGATTGCTATCGTTAACGGGGTTGTGCGGCCCATCATCGCTGTGCTGACATGCCCCTTCACCATCCTGACGCTGGGCCTGTTTATCTTTGTCATCAACGGCATGATGTTGATGCTGGTGCAGGGCCTGCTGCCGGACCGCCTCTACATCGACAACTTCGGCTGGGCGGTGTTGGGCGGCATTTTGATGGGTATCACGAACCTCGTTGTTGAAGGCTTGTTCTTCAGCGGCGGCAGCAGTCAAGGCGGCGGTACGCGCGTGGTCTATGTGGAGCAGCGCTTCGACTTTGACGATGACGACAAGCCCAAGCGTTAATCCCCCGCCGAGCGCAGGCGTTCGCCCATCTGCACACGCCACAGCTTGGCATAGATACCATCTCCGTTCGACAGCGACTCGTGGCGGCCTTGTTCCTTGAGCACGCCGTTTTCCAGCACGAAGATCACGTCAGCGTTGCGCACGGTAGACAGGCGGTGCGCGATGATGATCGTCGTGCGGCCTACCGCGATGCGTTCTAATGAGCGCTGGATGGCCGCCTCGGTTTCGTTGTCTACCGATGAGGTGGCTTCGTCCAGGATGAGCACCGGTGGGTTTTTCAGCAGGGCACGCGCGATGCTGATGCGCTGGCGCTGCCCGCCGCTGAGCTTCTGGCCCCGCTCACCGACGATGGTGTCGTAGCCCTGGGGCAGGCCTATGATGAAGTCGTGCGCTTCAGCGGTGCGGGCGGCTTCTTCAACCTGGGCGTCGCTGGCGTCAAAGCTGCCGTAGGCGATGTTCTCGCGCACGGTACCGTGGAACAGGAACACGTCCTGGCTGACTAAGCCGATGGCAGCGCGCAGGTCGTGGGTGTCTAAATCGCGCAGGTCGTGACCGTCCAATGATACCACGCCCGCGTTCACGTCGTAGAGGCGCAGCAGCAGCTTGACCAGGGTGCTTTTACCCGCGCCCGTCGCGCCGACGATGGCTGCCGTCTGTCCGGCCTCCACGTTAATACTCAAACCTTTGAGCACGTCAAAGCCTGCTTGATAGCCAAAGCGCACGTCGTCGAAGCGCACCGCTCCCTGCACGGATTCAGTGGGCAGGGCCTGTGCGCCGGGCTGGATGCTGGGCTGAATGTCGAGTAGGTCCATGATGCGTGTGGTGGAAGCCATGGCGCGCTGGTAGAGGTCGAAGGTCTCGCCCAGGCGGGTAAGCGGCCACAGCAGGCGCTGTGTCATGAACACCAGCACGCTGTACGCGCCGACGTTGAGCTGTCCGCTGAGGGCCAGCTGGCCGCCGAAGACCATAATGGCGATGAAGCCGGCCACGATCAACATGCGGATCAGCGGCGAAAAGGCGGAGCTGAGCGCAATGGCGCGGCGGTTGGCGTCGCGGTAGGTGTTGCTCTCATGGCGCATCCGCTCGACCTCACGCGACTCAGCGGTGAAGCTCTTGATCGTCGTGATGCCGCTCAGATTGTTGGCAAGCTGGCTGTTGAGCATCCCTACCTGTTCGCGGACGGCAGCGTAGCGCGTCTCAAGCTTACGCTGAAACCACACCGACCCCCAAATCACAAACGGGATCGGGATGGCGGCCATCCATGCCACGCTGGGCGCGACAGCAAAGAAGATCGCACCGATCACGATGACAGTGGTCAGCACTTGGATGAGGTCGTTGGCTCCCACGTCTAAAAAGCGCTCAAGCTGGTTCACGTCGTCGTTGAGTACGCTCATCAGGCTGCCAGTGCTGCTGTCCTCGAAGTAGCGCATGTCCAGGGTTTGTACATGGCGGTAGGCGTCCAGGCGCATCTCATGTTGAATGTCTTGGGCCAGGCCGCGCCATACCACGCGGTTGAGGTACTCAAACACCGACTCCATGATCCAGATGACCAGGGTCACGGCAGCCAGCACGAGGAGCTGTGTGCTCACGTCGGTGACGCCGAGCTGTGCCATAAAGGACTCTTCCTGCGACACCACGATGTCCACGGCGGCACCGATGAGTGTAGGCGGGGCTAGGTCAAAGATTTTGTTGAGCACTGAAAAGGCGCTGGCGGCCATGATCTGGCGGCGGAAGGGTCGGGTGTATCCCAGTAGACGGGGTAGGGGGGCACGTTTGGCGATCGTCATCGGCGGATGCTCCAGGATGGTGAGCGGCTTACGGAAAATGTCATGCTACCACGTCCGCGCCGCGCGCGCTGAGGCCGAATGCACACGCATGAGTCCATTGGCCGATGCTGGGTAATTCAGAGGGTGGGGGATCGACCCATCCCGCACCCTCCATTATCACCGCTGCTGCCAGGCGATCATCCCTACGACCCAAGGCTACCGTTACATCCAACGGACCGACCTAGCAGGCAGTGCGGCTCACACAAGGAAGTTGGTAAAGGGCGTTGCTTCGACGAAACTGTACGGTGCTCTTTGTTAGTTAGGGTGCTGCGGGCGTAACCAGGTGCTGCGATCAGTGCATGGGTGGCAGCTTCACCACCGAGGCGGTGATGTCGTTCATGCCGTTGTTCATGCGACCCTCGTGGTGCAGCACCACGTAGAGCTGCGGTGCCAGGTCTTGCACAGCGGCTTTCAGGTCTGGGCGTGGGGACCCGACCGCGCCGTCCGTCAGGATGAGCACCTTATCTACCGCGGGCGTGACACTGACGAGATGCTCCAGCACCGGGTTGATGTCGGTGCCGCCGGTTGTGGTCATGTCCCCGCGCTTGAGGTCCTGGTAGGACAGCGGGGCCACGATGTTTGAGAACTGGAAGACCTCGGCGCGGCCATCAGCCACATAAGGCAGCAGCAGGCCCAGCATGTGCGGCAGGATCATGTTCATCGAGCCGGACACGTCTAGGTAGACGAAGGCGCGGCTGGGCTTTTCCGGCAGGCGGGCGCGGACGTCCATGGGCTGGCTGTAGAGCAGGCTGGATGCGCCTATCTTGCGCCGTGCATGCATAGTGCGGTCGTGCGGGTTCGGGATCACGCCGCTGCCACCCATGCTGGTGTCGGCAGTGCGGCCCTTGCGTTGGCTGCGCCCAGGGCGGCGGCCCAAGGTCAGGCGTAAGGTGCGGGCGAAGACGCGGCGTATGTCCTCGCTGCCCGGTGTGATGTTGTAGCGGCGTTTTCCGGTGCGGCGTCCATTACCCCGGCCTTCAAAGTTCACCGGTATCAGCTTGTCGCTCATCTCGTTGATGAGTTCTTTCATGATCGGGTCGTTGGTGGGCCGACCATCATGATTGCCCAGCAGCATATAGCCCGCCTCGATCCACTTCATGCCGCCTTGAAGCAGCAGCGCCAGCACCTCTTCGTACATGGGCGGGCTGCCGAACTGCATGTTGCCTGGCGGGTATAGGCGCTTGAGCATCGCCTCGGTGCCGGGCGGTCCTACGTCCTTCGGATAGTGTGGTGTATAGGGCCAGCCTTCCGGCGGGCGCAGCAGGCAGGACGGGAACTTATCGGCTGGGTTCACCACGTCGAAGAAGCCGCGATACTCCGGTTCTGGGAAGAGGTGCATCAGCCCGGCGTTAATCACCGCATCCAGGGCGATGTTTTGCAGGGTGGTCATCTGTGGGTACATGCGCGTGTGTGCCAGTTGGACGTGCCACAGCTCGTGCATCACCAGCAGGAAGAGGTGCTCATCGCGCGGGCAGTGCTCAGCCACGAAATCCGGATTAATGAGCAGGTTGGGCCGGTGCTTGCACTCTACGGCGGCAGTGGGCAGGCTGCGCGAGACTTTGATCCCGGCCAGGCGGGTGAGCGTTTCCATCTCATAATGCGTGGCGGGCATGGCGGCCAACAGGCGGCGCGTCATCTCGGCGTCTTCACTGCGGGTGATGCGGCGTAGTCGTCCCATAGGACTCATCCTCCCTCGTTCATGAAGCCGGTCGCGTGGGTGAGAGCGACCAGGCGCGGGTCGTCACTCATGATGGTACGGTTCAGGTACTGGCGGCTGTAGACCAGCGGCGCTTTGGCGATCAAGAGCTGCTTGCGCGAACGTGCCAACACGTTGAGCACCAAGCCGGGGTCAATGGCGCGTACTATGTGGAAGAGCGGCTTCTGCGGCTTTTTGTTCTGCGCCGTGTCGCTTTCTTCATCCTCATAGGTGTCGTCGTCATCCGCACCGCTCTGTTCCTGGATGGCGGGGCGGGCGATGCTGTCCCAGGTGCGTGGGTTGAAAGGTGTCATCAGGAAGGCCCCGCTGAAGCCGTAGCCCGCCCACAGCGCGTCGAGCTTTTGCGTCAATGCATCGACCTGCACGCTGCCCGCCTCCAGCGCTTCGACCAGCGCCTGACGATTTCCATAGTCCGGGTTCATCGTCATGTCGTCCAGCAGACGGTAGAAGGGGTCCCCCAAGCCGCGCAGGTCAAAGCGCACCACGGTGCGGAAGAGCGGCTGTACGGTCCAGGCGCGGCGGTTGGCCTGGAAGGGGTTGGCGGGGCGGCGTCCAGGGGGCGGCGTTGGTGTCGCTTGCCCGAAGCGTGAGCCGCTGCTGCTGGGGCGACTGCCGAAGCTGCTAGGCTGTGGCTGACTGCTGTTTCCCTGCTGGCCGCTGTTTTGGTTGGCACTGCCAAAGCGCGGGCGCTGCGCGGGGGGGGTACCGCTGCTGTTGCTATTTTGTTGAGTCATTGTTGCCATCCTCCGTGTTGTGATCGCTTGCGTCCAGGGTTACGTTGAACAGCAGCAGGTCGCTGCCGAAAGTCTCCAGGGCATCCTGCCAACTGGTGCTGCGCCAGGCATTGGGGAAGCCGTAGAGCAGGAAGTTACGTGCCAGGCGGAACTGAGCGCTGTCTTCGCGGCTGCTTTCAATCCACTCGCGGATTTCATCCCAGAGCTGGGTTTCTTTGCTGTTGGGGCCGACGTTGAAGCTGCCCAGGCGCGGTTCCAGGACGTGATAGGCGAGCTGTGCCAGCGGCTCAAAGGCGGAGGGGTCCAGGTCGCGGCGGTCGCGGAAGGCCAGGAACATCGCTGTCGCCATTCCCACCTGGCGCGGGTCGCTTTCCTCAGCACTGAGGGCCTGTGTAATCAGCTTGGATAGGTCCGCATCGCTGAAGCCCAGGCCGTCGGCCATGGCAACACGGCGCAGCGGGTCGAATTCCGCCATGACTTCGCGCCAGTTGGGGTCGTTCATGGCGTGCACCAGGTCCCAGGCTTGGCGGTGCAGCGCGACCAGCTTCATTTCATTAGGCGGGACCTCAGTGGCCGTCTGCGGTAGGCCATAGACTAAGGCCAGTTCTGCGCTGGCGTTTACCGCTTCTTCGTCGTCGATCGCCACCCCTTCCAGCACCATGCGCGCGGCATGGACAGCGGCGACACTGCGCGCCATCATGCGGGCGCGGCGGGGGCTTTGTGGCAGGCCGGTCTGTTCCAGCAGGTCCACCAAGGTGACGATGTAATCGCTCAGCCAGTCGGCGAACTCCGCTTCGACGTCCGCGATGCGTACCTGGCAAGCACTGACCAGGGCACGCAGGTCCAGGCTGTGGGTGTCGGTGCTGCCGTTCTGATACGCGACCAATGCCAGGCGGTCCTCTCGACTCAGTTCGCCCCAATGCGGCACACGAATGACAAAGGGAAAGCGGTCAATCAGGGCCGGGTCCAGCGCCTCGCTGCCGATATAGTAGGCGCTGTTGGGCGCGTTGGGGTCGGGGTCATCAGGGGCGGGCGGGTTCATGGCCGCCCAGCGGTGTTGCAAGCCCTCCAGGTCGATCCCCAGCACGCGGCGCTCGTGGATCAGGGGGTAGAGCTTGTTGGCAAGGTCGGGGCGGCAGCGCGAAATCTCGTCGAAAAACAGAAAACCCGTGTCCCAGACGGTGCCGGGGGTGGTGGCGAATTGCAGGCGCGTGCCGCTTTCGTCCGGCATGGGGATGCCCACCAGATCGTCGTAATTGATGAGGGCGGCGTTGTAGTGTCGCCAGGACATGTGCAGAGCCATCGCCAGGCGTTCAACCAGCAGGGACTTGGCCGCGCCATGTGTGCCGACCAGCAGCAGTGGTGACTCGTTGGCGAGGGCCGCCATCAGGACCGGGTCTAGGCGTGCCCAGCCCCAAATGCCCAGGGCTTGTGTCACGGAGCTTTGCAGTGCAGTGTCTTGCATCGTGCCGCCTCCTTTGCGTTTATACCTGCGTATGCCTGTGCGTGAAACCCTCAAATTTTTGAGTAACTTTGAGGATATTCACAGAATACACCTATTTTTACCTGTTGGCAAGGGGGCAATTTGCGTGTGTATTGTGTGGGTTGAAAAATGGGCTTAACTCGCGTATAGTGGATTTGTGTAAATACTCAAGAATCGCAGTACCGATGCTGTATCCGACCCGACAGCATCTCAATGCCCGCGTATATCGTGGCGGTGATTGATGACCCGTAAAGACGCCCATCCCCCTGCTTCTCAGTCCACCGACGGCGCGCTGCTGCATAACGCGCTCTTGCTCAATGCTTTGCTGCTGCTCACGGATAACCTGGACAACGAGCAGACCATTCAGAACACCCGTGATCTCTCTTCCCTGGTCGCGTCCTGGCACATGCCCGTGGAGGTTCAGGTGGCCGGGCTGCTGCTGCCGATTATCCGCCATGGGGTGGTTATGGACGACGTGCTCACTGAGGGCTTTGGTCACAAGGCCGTGGACCTGGCACGGCGCGTCAACCGGGTGCTGTATGCGCACAAAACCATGGAGATTGACCCTAAAGCCACGCGCGAATCGCGCCAGCGCGAAAAGCTGCGCGATTTCTTCGTGCACGCTTATACCGATGTCTATATCGCGCTGTTGATTATCGCGCTGCGCTTGATTGAGGCCCGTTCGGTGACCGCGCTGAGCGTGCAGGAGCGGCAGGTGTGGGCAGATGAAAACATCGCTGTTTACCTGCCATTACTGGAGCTGCTGGGCCTGTGGCATCACCGCCGCGACTTGGGCGACCTGAGCCTGCACCTAAGCAACTCGGCTTACTATCGCCAATTGGAGCGACACATTGCACGTTTGCAAGAGCGCCAGCACGCGCTGTCACAGCAGCTCATCGACACCCTCTTAGAAGCTTTTGAAGAGCAGGCCATCCACAACGCGCTTGTCAGCCTGCATGAGCTGTCCCCCGTGACGATCAACCAACGCACCGAGCGTGCGCAGCGGCGCGGCGTCAAGGTGGACCCCTACAGTCCTAACGAAGCCAGCATGATGGGCATCGACGTAATTGTTGATAACGTGCGAGATTGTTACCACGCCTTGGGCTTGATCCACAACCGCTGGAAACCGGCCATCCGCCCCACCGACTTCCGCGATGGCCGCCTGCTGGACTACATCGCGGAGCCGCGCTACAACGGCTTCCGCTGCCTGATTACCACCGTCCACTGTGAGGACCCGGCCAGCGGGCATAAGGTCTTGGTGGAGTTTCGCATCCGTGATCAGCAGATGGAAGCGGTCAACGCGCACGGCATTGTAGCCGCTTTGCGCAGTGGCCGCCGGGTGCGTAACGCCTGGTGGCAGGACGACACCGCGCGCACCGTGATCCGTGCGGGGCAGGATGGCGCGGACCCGGAGACGGTCGCGGTCTTCACGCCTACCGGCGAGGTGATGTATCCCTTCAAGCCGGGCAGCACCATGGTGGACGTGGCTTTTCGTGTGCATTCGTCGCTGGGGCCGTATGCCCGCCGTTTTTGGGCCAACGGCCAACCGCGCACCTACAAGTATGTCTTACAGCACCGTGATCTAGTGGAGGTCGATTACGATCATCAGTTCCCCAGCCTGCTGCCAGAATGGGAGGGCCACGCCCGCGCCAGCAGCACGCGCACCAGTATCCGGCGTTTCTTGCGCGCGCAGGAGCGTTCACCGCACAAAGGCCGTCAGCGCATTGACGAGGTGCTGGCCCGTGAGATGGACATTTACCAGATGCACTTTCCAGAAGACAAGATCGACACGCTGCTTAAACAGGTCGCCATGGATCATCAGTGCCCCACGCGCGAGATGCTGTACATGAAGGTATTGGATGGCGAGCTGTCCCCGGATGAAGTCGTGGCGCGGCTGATCGAACTGGAACTGGTGCGCTACATCCTGCCCAAAGATGGCAGCCGCCTAAACCCCAAACAGGTGCACATCGCCCGCACCTGGATGCAGGAACCCGGCACACGCAAATGGGACCCGGCCACCCGTGTGATGCCGGGGACACAGATCGTCGGGCGCTACGTGCAGCCCGGCAGCCGCACGGCACGGCGGGCGTCGCGCTTGG
>CAYWGJ010000032.1:5278-21367 GCA_964457835.1 uncultured Anaerolineaceae bacterium | reverse complement strand
CGCGACCGTGCGTTTATCGCCTTTTTCCGGCAGCGGCGCGCTGTCGCTGAGCCGTTCAGCCAAGCGCTTCAGGGTCGGCAGGTCGTCGCTGCGATGCAGGGCCTTGATCGCTGCTGCGCGCACGCCAGGGTCGGCATCCTGGGTGGCTTTCAGCAGGCCCTGATGCGCCATGGCGTGCGGGATGTCTCGCAGGGCCTCCACGCTCAGTCGTCGGATGCCGGGCTGCGGGTCATCCAGCAGCGGAATGACGCTGTTGAGCGCCAGCCGCCCAAAACGCCCCAACGTCCGCGCCGCGGCATGGGCCACGCGCCAGTCCTTGTGACGCAGTGCTGCCGCCAGCGCGGGGATGGCCGCCGCATCCTTGACCTCACCGAGAGCTTCCAGCGCATCCTTCAGCACGCTGGGATCGCTGTCCGTGTTGACGACGTGCACCAGAGCCGGGGTCGCCGCCGGGTCCTTGAGCACGCCCAGCAGCCAGGCGGCACTTTGGCGGGTCTTCCAGTGCGGCGCGCCCAACCGATAGATGAGCACAGCGGCGGCGTCTTCCCCCAACATGCGCACAGCACGCGCCACCAGGCCCTTGACCTGCGAGTCGAGCTGGTCCAGAGCGGCAGACAAACCGGGCAGGTCACCGGTGGGCATGGCTTGCAGCACCTGTGCCGCCGCGCTGCGTGCGTCCCAGCTTCCGACTCGGCACAAGCTCAGCAGCAGGCGTGCCCGCGCCGGATAATCACTGAGCGGCGCGAGCATCTGCCCCACCCGCGTGAGCAGTGCCGGATCGTAAACGCGCGGGTCCGCCAATAGACGCGCCAGCACCTGACCGAAGGCCTTTTCACCGGGGCGCGCGCCATCGACAATGGCCCGCAGCGCCAAGTAGGGTGCGTCCTCCGCGATACGCAGCAGCAGCGAGTCCGGGTGGTGCGCCAAGCCGACGTATTGCAGCACCACGCGGTCCTGCTGTGTGAGCTGCATCAAAGCGGGTGCATCTGGTCGACGCCGGGCATTATTGAGCCACTGCGCCAGGCGGTCCGGGGTCAGGCCGCGCGCCGTGAAGTGATCCTGGATCAGCGGGTGCGCAAAACGCAAGTCGGAGCGGCCCCGCAGAAGCAGGCCAGCCCGCAGCGCCGCCTGCATCACCGGAGCTGGGATGTGCTGAAGCGCAAAAGCCCGGCTGACGACGGCCCCCACCCCGGACTCCTGCATGGCCCAGGCCAGGCGCTCCAGGGCGGCCAACACCTCGCTCAACGGCCCCGTCAGCGCACCCGGATCAACGTAGGGTTTCAGCAGGCCCTCCAGCGCCCGGCTGAGCATACCAGCGCGGGTGGCTGTGTACGCCGTGGTCTCGGCATCGACGCGGGGTACGTGCACCAGCAGAGCCATACTCAGCCAGAAGGGATGATCGGCCATACACCCTAGTGCGGCGTCATTAGGGCATTCGGCTTCAATGAAGGTCTGTGCGACATCAAAGAGCCGCCCTGCGCCGAAGTAAGCCGCCACGAAGCTCTCCGCTTGGGCACGGACCAAGGGACGCAGCAGCAGCAGCGGCAGGCCCAGGTCCGGGATCAACGCCGCGCTGCCGGATAGGGGATCGTCGGCCAGGTCATAGGCCATGATCGCGTTGACCGGCCCGCCCGACTCCGCGTCCGTGCTGAGCCAGGCCGCAGCCTTGTGTGCCGCCAGCGGGTTGAGCGCGCTCAGGCCGTCCAGATACAGCACCGCCTGCCCCCGCTGAAGCCGCGTCAGGGCATCTGACGGCAGGGTGGGGTCGGCGTTTTGCAGCCGCGTCAGCAATGAACCGTCGCCGTCCCAGCCGCTGAGGTCCACGTAAAGCGGCAGCGGGCTGCCTGCTGGGTCAGCGCGGAAGCGGTGCAGCGCGGCGGTGGCAGCCTGGCGCAGCAGCACGGACTTGCCCATGCCTAGTGCCCCGGCCAACACCACGCGTGGGTGCTGGATCATGGCGGCGTCCAGCGACTCGAAGCCGACAGACGCGGCGGCGTCGGTGTGAAGCACAATGCGCGGCGGCCCCAACCAAAAATCAGCGTAACGCGGACGGGGGCGTAGGTGTTCTTGATTTAGAGAGCGCTCGCCCTGACCGAGCAATTCAATGGCCTCTACTGGACCGTAATGCCGTTCCAGGTAGGTGCTAAGAGCATCGAGATAACGTCGCGTTACATCCAGCGGCGTCGTAGACGCCCCAAAACCTTCCTGTAAGGACTCGGCCAGGCGCTGCGCTTGATGCGCGACCGCGGCATCATCGGCAGGCAGGTTGATGAAGCCGGTAAAAGGGGGTTGGCTCAGCGCCGAGTCTACGTTGGTGAGCATTTCATCAAGGCGCAGTGTCAGCAGCGGAATAGGCAGGATGCTGAGTTTCAAGCGTGACGCGTAGGTCAGTTCTTTGACGCAGTAGGCGGCGCTGAGGTATTCACGGCTGATGAGGGCCAGCAGCAGCACGCGGCCCGGCGGGTCAGTATCCGTGCCGAAGGCCCGTTGAAGGCTCACAAGTCGGTCGTCATCGGGCGGGATGTCGAGGCGGTCCATCCATAAGGAAACCCCCGCTGCCCGCAGCAACTCAGCCAGGCGCAGCGCAAAGCACAAGTCGTGGGTATGATAGCTAAGGATGCAGCGCGTATCAGCTTCAGCCATGGGTTGATCTCATTTTTGTGCCTGCCTCCCGGTTAGCGACGGCCAGCGGTTGACTGATGATTGTAAGTACCTGATTAGGATTTTATGGTCACACACCTAGTGTACACCTAAATGTCGTGTAAGTAACATTACAATCTAGTTACATCGATGTGGTGCTTGCGATGCACTCAAAACCGAGTCATAATATATTCCAAACATAAATATAACTATTAGCACACACACGGCAGACACAACCCATCGGACAAGGCTTTAACCCTGCGAGGCTGACTATGCCCACTGAAACGCCGCATAACGACGACCGCGACGCCCAACCGGGAGTCCACATCACCACCGGCCCCATCGATGCCCAGGGGGATGTCAACATCGCCGGGCGCGACAACGTAAACGTCGGGGCCACACGCGGCAGCGCCCACGAAACGATGACGCTGACCATTGGCGGCGTGCCCGGCAGCCAAACTGAACTGAAAGAACTCAGCACCCGCCTGGACACCCTCGACGCGCAGATCAAGGCCGCCCCGCTGGACCCAGAAAGCCGCGAGGCTGCCCAGCACAACGCCCAACAGGTACGCCAGCAGCTCACCAGCGAGAAGAAGCCCAACGGCCACATTGTGGTACAGGCCGCCGAAGCCCTCTTCGATTATGGGCCAGACATCGCCGGGGCCGTGTTGGCGGCCTTCACGACCCCATTGGCGGGGCGCATCCTCAGCGCCGCCGGCAGCCGTGCCCTGGCTTTCTATCGCAAGCTGCGCGGTCAAAACGATGACGCACCCCCTGAGCGATAAACACAAGAAAGGACTCCGCCACCATGACCACCTGGATGCTGGTTGAAGACGAACCCGATCTCTACGACGTGCTGAGCCACATGTACACCGTGCTGGGTGCCAAGTCCCTGGCCTTTCAAACCGGTGAAGAAGCCCTGGCCTGGATCGACGCCGTAGACCACGGCCAATACAACGGCGAAATGCCGCAGATCGCCCTGCTGGATATCCGCCTGCCCAACCGGGTACAGGGTGATATGGTGGGGGCACGGCTGCGGCGCAGCCCGGCACTGACGCACATGCCCATCCTGCTGATGACCGCCTACCGCCTGTCCCACACCGAAGAAAACGCCGTCATCCAGCGCGCGGGGGCCAAGCAACTGATTTACAAGCCGCTGCCGCCTCAGCGAGAGATCGCCGCCCTCTTCCGCAAATTGATCATGACGTAGGGCTGACAGCGCGTCCATCCTATTAGGCCCCATGGGTCGTCAGCAGGGCCAGGATGTGACGCACCCGGCTCTGCTCTACCACGTCCAAGCCGGCATCCGGGCCGCTTTGCGCCACCCGTTCCAGGGTGTGCAACAGCTGCTGATACACGCTGCGCTGCGAGGTCTTGCGCGCCTTCAGCCACACCTCCGCCCACACTTCCGCCGCGATATACACGGCGTACATCTGGCCGTCGTTCATGGGCGCGTCGGCGCTGTCCGGCAGCAGGTCCTCGATGAAATGCCAGCGGGCTTTTTCGTTGATGCCGCTGGCAAGGATGGACCCGGCCATCAGCGCGACCTCGCGCCAGCGGTACTGGTCTTGCATCAACAGCTTGACCAGGTTGTCAGGGAAATCCCAGCCGTCGTTGTCCGGATCGGGCGTCAAGTGCAGCGGCATACTGCACTCGTCGTAGAGCGCCATCAGCGCCCGTGCCGCGAAATACTCTTGCAGCGTGGTGTGCAGAAAGCGGTAGCTGTCGTCACGGTCAGAGACCAGAATGCCATTGCGCGTGCCCAGCGACTCCAGCACGACATCTACATCCGCGCCCAGGCCGCCGCCGGTGCTGTGCTGCTTCATCAGGGCCTCGGTCAGGGCGGCCTTGCTGATGCGCGGTGATGCACGGTCCGACAGGGTGTGGTCGCGCTGCATGTTGAAGGCCACTAACTGCAAGGCGTGGCGTACACGCGCGGGCTTCAAACCGGCCAGCTTTTGCGCTAAGGGGTCTTCTTCGTGCGGCGGATTCCAGGCTTCCAGCAGCTGCACCATACGCTCGTAGAGGTCGGCCCGGTTGCGCGGCAGCGCCCGGTTCTGGTAATGCGTCAGCACAATAAGCGTCAGCAGCAGCGGCTGACGGGCCAGCGACCATAAGCGCTTGGAAGAAGCCATCAGCGCGTCGGTGAGCTTATACGACAGGGTCTGCGCGCGGGCCTCAGCGCCTTCACGCCCACCAAAGCGCCCAGGATAGTTCAGCGCGGCGCGATAGTACCACTTCGTCACGTAGTCTTTGATCTGCGGCCAGGTGTAAGGGGCCAGCTCCGCCGTTTTGAACAGCGGCATCAAACGCCAGGAGTCGCTTTCGCGGTAGGCGTAATTGCGGCTGGTCACCAGCACCCGGCACTTCGGGAAGCGCTGCGACCAGCGCTCGATGATGCGCTTGAGCTTGATGCGGTCCTCACGGCGGTACACTTCGTCCAGGCCATCCAGGATGAGGAAGGCCCCGTGATAGGGCACCTCGGTGTCGGTCAGATAACATTCCAAATGCGGGCCAAAGCTGCCCATGCGGTGGGTCAAATAGCGCAGCAGGGTCTCAGCGGTGGCATGCTGACCCGGCTTAGCGGGGAAGAACTGCTCGTTGGCGCTGAAGCGGTGCAGGCTGACGTAAATGGGCAGCAGTGCGCCGTGCGTCCAGGCTGGCCCCAACAGCGCCAAGCCGTCTACGCCGTCGGCGGCTTCAGCTTCTGGATCACAGGCATAGGCCAGGCAGGCGGCGATAAAGCGGCTGAGGGTGCTTTTGCCGGTACCTGCCCCGCCGGTGATTACCGCCAGCGGGTGCGCGGCGATCATCTTCAAAGCCGACACGCGGTAGGCATTCATGTCATGGTCAATAGCCCGCTCGCGCAGCGTCGCCATGTCGATGTCGTTGGCCCCCAAGGGCTTCCAGATGTCCATCGGTGTGAAGAGCTGATGCAGCGGAAGCTGAGCGATCTCCAGCGCTTCAGACATCACTGCGTCCAGGTTAGCCGTGTTCCAGTCGGAACGCACGCCAGCCAGGTAACTCTTCAGCGCGGCCTTATCGCCTTTGTAATGCGTCGCCAGCACATTGATCGTGATATTATCGCGCCCGGCGATGTTCACGTCTCTTGCAGCACGGATGAGGTCCGCGTGCAGGTGCAGGCGGCCCGGCTGGGCGGCGTCAGCATGGATCGATTCGCTGAAGCACTGCAAGAAGGCCGGTCCCTGCGGTGCGTGTGCCGGGGCATGGTTTAGCAGCCCCAGCGCGATGAGCAGGCGGTCCAAGGCGGCGCGGCTGGCCTGTGGAGCGCTCTCTAGGTGAACACACAGGGCCTCGGTATAGGCCTCCAGGGAAAAGCGCGGCGGTGCGCTGTTGGGATCACTGTGCTGAGCGAGATCATGCGCAATAAAGGCGGCCAGGACCTCAGTGCCCGGCGTAGACAAAGCATTCAGGGCCTGGGCAAGAGCGCGAGCGGCATCCGCATCAGTGGGTAGAACAGGCGCGAGGGCCATGGCGATGAGGGTCTGGTACGGGCTGCTGAAATCCAGCGCCTGAGCCTGTGCCAGCAGCTTGGGCCATTGGGATTGAATCACCTGCTGCCAGGTGGTCATGTCCTTAAGGGGAATCATGCTGCTGCCATCAACCTTTTACCAACGTGCTTAAAAAGCCTATACAAACCTGAAAAGAGTATATCGCTTTGATAGCTAAACCGCAAGCGCGTTTGAACTTTCAACATACACGTATTTCAGCTTATGTTCAAAAGCTGAAACTTGTTTTGATAGGCTATATTTTCAACAACGAGATTATTCGTAATATTTTGACGCCGCACCAGACACAAAGCACACCAAAGCCATCCAAATCGTTGCACAAGCCCGAAAAGCGCTGTAAGCTATAATTGTAAAGTAGCCAATGACCGGACAAAAGGCGTTATGAATCATGACCTTCACCCAACTTAACGTCCAGCAGCAGCAGCGCTTAGAGGCACTGGCTGTTCAACAAGGTCTCAGCCCACAGGCGATGCTGGACCATCTGTTGAGTCCCCCCGCACTTTCCCCCACTGCGAGCGCCCTATCCTTTCGCGCCATGTTTGAAGCAAGTACCGCTGAAGTCCTCATCGTGGACGTCAGCGCGCCCAATGAACCTATCGTTTATGCCAACCCCGCCTTTGAGCGCAGCACCGGTTACAGTAAAGACAAGATCATCGGCCTCAACTGCCGCTTCCTGCAAGGTTCGGACCGCCACCAGCCAGATATTCCGCGCCTGCGCCAAGCCATCAACGCCCGCCAAGCCTGCACCGCCCTGCTGCGCAATTACCGCAAGGACGGCAGCCTCTTCTACAACGAGCTGCGCATTGCCCCCGTGCAGGAGGCCGACGGCAGCGTGCGTTATTACATCGGCTTGCAAAACGACGTCACCGAGCGCGTGCTGGCCCAGCAGCAGCTCCAGGAAGAACAGGAACGCTTCCGTATTGTGTCAGAGCTGACCAGTGACTACGCTTTTGTAATGGACCGCCAGCCGGACGGCAGCTTCAGCCGTACTTGGATGACCGAGGCCGCCTTCCAGCGTATGACCGGCTTCAGCAGCGATGAATCTGAGGCACGCGGCGGCTGGCTCGCCTTGACCCACCCCGACGACCGCGCCCTGATCACACAGCGTTTCGCGGAGGTGACCCAGGCCCCCCGCGCAATTCGCACGCAGTACCGCATCATCACCAAGGATGGCACCGTGCGGCACATGCTCAGCTACGCGCGCTCGGTGGCCGATGAGGACGGCCAGATCGTGCGTATCTACGGGGCCGCGCGCGACATCAGTGCTGAGGTGGCTGCACAGCAGGCCTTAGAGTCCGCCCGCGCTGAGTTGGAGCAGCGCGTCATCGATCGGACCATCGCGCTTGAGTCGGAGATGGCTCAGCGTGAAGCCGCACAGCAGGCCCTGGCCCACAGCGAAGCGCGCTACCGCCTCGTCACCGAGATGATGACCGACTACGCCCTGTCAATGTGCATCAACCTGGCGACCCTGCAAGCCGAACTGGAGTGGGTCACGCCGGTGTTTGAGGACATCACCGGCTACCCAACCGAACACATCATCGACCCCGAAAGCATCACGCACCTGGTGCACCTGGAAGACCAAGACATCGCACGGGCCGCCTTCGAGCAGCTCGTGGCTGCACCCAACGAAAACAGCTGTGTGGTGCGCGTGCGCAGCAAAGGTGGCGGCTACCGTCACCTGCATCACACGCTGCGCAGCATCCACAGCCACAATGCGCACGGCCAGCCCACCGTGCAGATTCTGGCCGCCGCCAGCGACATCACCAAACGAGTCGAAGCCGAGGCCGCGCTTCAGCGCGAGCGCGACCTCATGGAAAAGACGATCAACACCAGCACGGCGGCCATCTTCTTACTGGACTGCCATGGCCGCGTCCTCTTCGCCAGCGATCACGCCGAGACACTGCTGCACGCCCCGCATGACGAAATCATCGGCAGCGGCATCTACGACCACAACCTGCAACTCGACATAGAGCGCGTCTCCGATGAAGCAGATGCGGCCAAACAGCAGTCTGAAGAGGACATGATCTTCCAGCGCATCCTGCGCGACAAAACGGCCATCTACAACGAGACCTACCGCCTGAACCGCCCCGGCCAGCCCCCAGTCTACGTGGCGATCAGTGGCGCACCCCTGCTGGACGAGAACGGCAGCGTGCGCGAGGTCATCCTGACGGCCAACGACATCACGCTGCACAAGCAAGCCGAGGCCCAACTGCAAGCCGCCGTCACCCGCGAGCGCGAACTCAACGACCTGAAGACGCGCTTTTTGTCCATGGTGACGCACGAATTCAAAACGCCGCTGGCCGTCATCCGCAGCTCAGCAGACTTGATGCGCATGAAACTGCACCTCATCAGCCGCGAGCAAATCGCCAACCGCCTCGACATCCTCGACGAGCAGGTGCAGCACATCGACGCGCTCATCAACGAAGTGGTGCAGATCAACCGCACGCAGCTCTTCACCCAACAGGCCCGACGCGAAGCCGTGGACCTGCCCGCCCTGATGACACGGATTGTGCGAGAGCTGCGCATGGCCTACGGCGACCGCTGCCCGATTGACGTCACGCCAGGGCCGCTGTGCGACGACTGGACGGCAGACCCGGCCATGCTCCAGCAGATCATCAGCAACCTGCTGAGCAACGCCATCAAATACACCCCGGACGACCGCCCGGTGACCGTGAACTATCAATGCATCAGCAACACCCTCACGCTGCACGTGGCAGATCAAGGCATCGGCATCCCGCCCGAAGACCTGGACAAGCTCTTCGACCCCTTCCACCGCGCCAGCAACGTCGGCAGCGTGTCGGGGTCCGGGCTGGGTCTGGTGATCGTCAAGCAGGCCATTGACGCGCACGGCGGCAGCATCCACGTAGACAGTGCCGTCGGTCAGGGCACCACCGTAACCATCACACTGCCCAGCACCCACAGCTAAGGCTACACCTCAAAGACGGACTGCCCTGCCAGAATGCGCCGGATTTGATCCGGGAAGCGCTGGCTGCTCAGCGGCTTACCCAAGAAGGCATCGAACCCGGCGTCGCGCACCTCGTTAATCTCGCTGGTGTGCACGGTATAGGCCACAAAGCGCGCCTCACGCAGTGCCGGATGCGTGCGAAGCTGTGGCAGCAGGTCAAAACCGGTGGCATTGGGCAGCTCCAGGTCCAGGAAGACCAGCTTGAACTCCAGCCCATCGGCCAGCGCCACGTCCACCTCGCGCGGGGAACGCAGCGCCGTCACCTGGATTTCGAGCTGTTCCAACAGCATCTTCAGCACGTCGAGGTTGAGCGGGTTGTCATCGATCACTAGTGCATGGCTCATAAGTGTCCAACTTTCGCTTGATGTTGCACAATAGAAATGCGGGGACTCAGCCCGCGTACCACACCGTTTCTCCGGCGATCACCGCCGCGACCTGATCGGGAAAACGCCGCATGTCTACGGGCTTACTGATAAAGCCGCTGAAGCCTAGATCGCGCACGCGGTTCATCTCCATGGCCGGGTCCGCTGCGGACACCGCTACCACCGGGATGCCCATTAGGTCTGGCTCACGCTGGATGGCGTCGAACACGTCGTAGCCTGTAATGCCGCCGGGGAACATCAGGTCCAGCAGGATCACGTCAATGGGCATGAACTTACGCAGCCGCGGGATCGTGCTGCTGGCACCCCAGCGCTCAAAGCCGACGATGGCCCCCTGCGATTCTAGGATCATCTGGGCGATGGCACGGTTGCTCACGTCGTCTTCCACGTAAAATACGCGGCGTTGGGCTAGTTTCAACATCAGGACTGCTCCTCTGTAGGTCGATGGGTGGCGTTATTGTGGGATGCAGTGGGACCCAAAGCCCCTAGGCGGACCAAGGCTGTGCGGGCGCGTTTGCGGACGTGATGGTTCTCATCGTCCTGGTACGGCGCGATCAGCGGCACGGCCTCGTGAACGCCCAGCACGCCCAGGCCCTGGATAATGGTGTAGCGCAGGGTGTCGCTGTCAGTGCAGGTCAGCAGGTCCATCAGCGGAGCCACCGCACGTTTATCGCCGATCTCGATCAAGCTAGTGACCACGGCCAACTGCACGATATACGGCACATGGGGCAGCGCGTGGATCAACACCGGCACCGCACGGATGCCGTATTGTGCCAGGACGCTGGCGGCAGTCTGGGCCAGCAGCGGGCTGTCAGCATACAGCGCTTCTTTGATCACCGGCCAGGCGCGCAGGGCGTCAATTTCGATCAAGATGCGCAGGCCCTGCCAGGCACTGCGCCCCCGGCCAGCCCGCACCGCCTCGACCAACGGGTCCACGGCCTGTGCGCCCAGGGCGACCAACTGGCTGTGTGCGCGGGCACGCTCCGGCGCGGCACCGGTGTCCAAAAGGTGCAGCAGGTGATAGGCACTGTGTGGCATGGTCATCATCTCAGGGTCCTTTCCTTCGTTATTCACGCTAGACAATGTGCCACACGGTTTCGCCGTCCAGGATACGGCTCACCAGGTCCGGGAAAGTCGCGACGCTCAGCGGCTTACCGATGGCCCCGTCAAAGCCGCTCTGCCGCAGCTTGGCAACCTCTTCGTTCATCACGCTGGCCGTCAGTGCGACGACCTTAGCTGCGCTGAAGGTAGCATCAGCGCGGATCATCTCCAGCAGGGTAAAGCCGTCATGGGGCTGCATGTGGATGTCCAGCAGCAGCAGGTCCGGGCGCGGGTCCAGGGCGTATAGGCGGGCCATGAAGTGGCTGCTGTCCTCAAAGATCGTCAGGTGCTGCACGCCCATGGCATTTTCCATGATCATCTGCATCACTTCACGGCTCAGCGGATCGTCTTCTACGTAGAGAAAGCTCAGGTCTTGGATGGTCGTCATCGTGTCGTTCTCTCCCCAGAACTCAACTTAGGCGATTTGAACAATGGCGTCCGTGTTCGGTGTGCCATGGATCGGCAGGGTGAAGTAGAAGGCCGCCCCGTCATCCGGCTCGCTTTCCAGCCACAGATCGCCGCCGTGGGCCTGCGCCAGCCGCAGCGAGATAGGCAGTCCCAAGCCAGTACCTGCCGCGTGCTTGACGCCGGTTTCCGTCTGCTGGAAGGGTTCGAAGACGAGCTGCTGGTCCTCTGCTTTGATGCCGGGGCCGGTGTCGATCACAGCGAAGAGCACATCATCTTTGCGGCGCTTGACGCTCAATGTCACGGTACCCGCTTCGGTGAACTTGATGGCATTGGACAGCAGGTTCAGCATGATCTGGCGAATGCGGCGTTTGTCCCCACTGAGGGTGGGCAGGTCGGCGTCGATGTCCAGCACGAGCTGTATGGGCTTGTCTTGCAGCAGGGTCTCAGCGGTGGCGATCACCGGGCGCAGCTCTTCGTTGAGGTCCACGTCATCTTCGATGAAGAGCTTCATCATGCCGGATTCGATCTTGGTGATGTCCAGCACATCGTTGATGAGGGCCAGCAGGTGCCGCCCGCTGTCCAACGACTTGTTGAGCACATCGACCTGCTTTTCGTTGACTGGCCCTAACATGCCTATGCTCACGAATTCGGTAAAATTCAGGATGGCATTCAGCGGGGTGCGCAGCTCGTGGCTCATGCTGGCAAGGAACTGGCTCTTCATCGAGTCCAGCGCACGCAGCTCTTCCATAGCCTTTTCCAGCTCGCGGGTGCGTGCTTCGACGCGCCTTTCCAGCAAGGTCTCGGATTCGCGGAGCTGGGCGTTGGCCTTTTCCAGCTCAGCCCGGCGCTGCTGTTCCAGGTTATGGGTATGAATCATGTAAGCGAAGAGCATGGGCAGCACGATGAGGAAGAAAAACATGGGCTGAAAATGCGAAACCTGCGTTGAGGGCTGATTTCCCAGGATATTGACAAGGGTCACAGCGAAAGTCAGCGCCCCTAAGATCAAAACCTGTCGGCTGGGAAGGAACATCGCAGCCATGATAATAACCGCGATCAGCAGGTTTAGGCTGACGAAAAAGCCGATGGAAATAATCAGCATGGTAACGAAGCTGCTGCCAACCGCCAAGCGTGCGGCAAACTTATAGTGCCCAAGTCGATTTGCGCGCAGCGCAATCCCGGAAGCGACGAACATAAAGCCGATGGCGATGTACTCGGTGATGAGCATCAAAGCACCACCGAAGAAATCGGCGTACAAGTTAACCGGCAAAATGGCAAACATGATGAAAAACATCAGCAGCAAGGTGCGGTTCAACAGGCGGCTCTTGCTGTGGATCGTCAGGTCTGGGCTGTTCGGCTCCCAATTCCAGTCGAAGAAACGGCCCCACAAGCTAGGGGGTGATGGCAGCGGCTGAGCGTCAGCAGGCGGTGTAGCGGCAGGTGGTGCGGTGTTAGCAGTCATGGCAACCTTATCCGTCTATACGTGCTTATACTTCCAGTATAGACGGGGTGGCGCGGTAGGGTAAGCTGGCTCGTTGGGGGGTATTTCTTACGATTATTACCTGTCCATAGAGACAGGTATAGACCAGCTTGCCAACCCAGCCCTAGACCAATCTCTGCTTAGCCGCCACCGCGATGGCCTCACTACGCGTTTCCACACTCAGCTTTTCCACGATGTGCGCCAGGTGAAATTTCACCGTGCTGCCGCTGACCGTCAGCTTAGCCGCGATCTCTTTGTTGTTCAACCCAGCCACCATCAGCGCCAGCACTTCCACCTCACGCGGCGTCAGGCCATAATCCGCAGCCGACTCAGCCGCTGCCGACTCAGCCGACGGATTCAGCAGCAGCTCGGTGATCTCCGGCGAAAAGACCTGCATCCCCTGCTGCACCGCGCGGATGGTGTTCAGCAGGTCACTGAGCAGTGCGCTCTTCAGCACGTAGCCCGCCGCCCCACCGCGCAGCATCGCGTGCACGCTCTCGTCGTCTTGAAAGCTGGACAGCACCAGCACCTTGATCTGCGGGAAGCGCTGAAAGATGGCTTTCGTCGCGGCCACGCCATCCATGCCTGGCATGATGACATCCATCAGCACCACATCCGGCTTGAGCTGTTCGCACAGCAGCAGCGCCTCTTCCCCATTACCGGCCTGCCCCACTAAGGCCACGTCCGCCGCCGTGCTGATGACTGTGGCGACGGCTTGGTGCACATGGCGGTGATCGTCCACCAGCACCACGCGGATCACATCAGGCTCTGCCATGATTGATCTCCTGCCCGGCTTATACGATGAAAACACGCTTGAAACTCTATTATCGCAGAGTTTTGGTATTTTTGCGCTTACAGTTGCGATGACGACATGCCCGTCGCGCAGCCTGACGCATCGCTGTAAAGTAAAGGCAACGATACCCTATTCACCCAAGGAGTCCGCCCATGAAACGCCTCGTCCTACTGCTGGTCAGCGTCCTGCTCATCGATGGATCACCCGCCCAAGCTCAGCAGCGCATCCCCGGTGAGATCGACACCGAACACTTCATCGCCACGTTTTTCGACATTCAGCAGGCCTATACCGGCGTGCGCTGCGTGGCGGAAAACCCCGGTAACTGCCCGTCACAAGTAGAAGCTGAGCCGCCCTGCTATCTGCAAGCCTGTGTGCGCAGCCGCCGCGCTTACCCGATCAGCGCCACCTATGACACGATCCAGGCCGCCGTAGACGACGCCCAACCGGGTGAGCTGATCCTGGTGTACCCAGGGCGCTACGCCGGCGTCGAGGTAGAAAATCGTGGCGGGGAAGACGGGGCCTACATTCACATCAAAGGCATGAGCGACGCCGGGCCGGTCATCGTGGACCGCAGCGCCGACCCAAGCAAGAGCTACCTACGCCATCACTTCTATTTCATCAACACGCACCACTTCATCATTGAGGGCCTGACCTTCACCGATGCAAACGAAGGCGCGGGCCTCTTCTTCAGCGGCTACTTCAGCGAGACGGGCAGCTTCAGTCATCACATGATCGTCAGCAACGTGTACAGCCACGATAACTACCGCTGGGGGATGCACAGCACCGCCACCAGCTACCTGCTGATACAAGACTCGGTGTTCACTAACGCCGCCGACGAGCACGGTCTCTACATCAGCGGCGCGGGCGATGACGTGTTCGTGCGGCGCAACGTCTTTCAGGGCAATAACGCCGGCGGCGTGCAGGTCAACGCCGATCCCCAAACCAGCATCCTGGAGCTGTTCTACTGGCTGCAAAACAGCAGTGGCGACACCTGTGGCTTCAGCGAAGCAGACGCCGAATTCTACGGCAGCGCCACCCTGCCCGACCTCATCGCCTGCTACGACTCACAGGACCTGCCCGACCTAGGCGCATTCTTCGAAGACGGCGTGAGTGAGCGCCTCTTCATCGAGAACAACATCATCACCGGCAACGGCAGCGCGGGCGGTGCCGGCATCAACCTAGCGTCCGTGCGTCACAGCCTTGTACGCGGCAACCTGATTTACGGCAACGCCGCCGCGGGCATCGCCTGCTGGGATAACGGCTACGCCGAAGAAAACGGCCTGGACAGCTCAGAATACGGCTGCCATGACGTGCGCATTCTCAACAACACCTTAGTCGATGAGACTGGCAATCGCGGCGCGCTGATACTCAACAACGACGCCCGCGACATGCAGGTCTATAACAACATCATCGTGCGCGACCGCTTCGACGCCTACGAGGTCAGCAGCCGCGCCGGAACCAGGATGCGCTCCGCCAACAACGCCTTTACCGCGCAATACATCGAGGATTCACCTGGCTTCGCCGGCGACCAGAACGCCATCGCCGACTTGAGCGTACCCGATGCCCTGGCCGGATTCGCCGCACCCGGCTTTGCACCCTGGGTGCTGCATGAAGGTGACGGCTACGTGCTGAATCCCGCTCGCCCGGACTTGCGCCCCCGCCCCGACTCCATCTACGTAGACAGGGCTAACCGCCGCAAGATGCCGCTTTTCGACCGCTTCGGCCAGACGCGCATGGGCGAAATCGGGGCGCTGGCCGCCATCACACCGGAGGCGCTGGCCGCATTGGACGCCATGCCGGACGCCATGCCGGACGCCGCGCCGGGCATCAGCACTTTGACGCCGCCCAGCACTGCGGGCACCGTAGTCTACGCGGCAGGCGAAAGCCTGTACATGATCGCCGACGGCGTGCAGACTGACCTCAGTGCGGCACTGGAAGGCCTGTCCCCCGGCGGCCAAGACATCCGCGTGAACCTCAGCGCCGACGGCCAATGGCTGGTGATCGAGACGACACGCTTTGACCCCGAATGCGCGGGTTGGGCCTGCCTGGTCTTGATCGACCGCGATCTGAACACGCCGGAAGTGCTCTACGCGGACGGCGCTGCCGTACACCCGGAGGGCTACGCGGCGGTGACATCCGGCGGTGACTTCATCGTCTACACCAGCCGAAACGGCCCCAACATCAACGACGTGTACGCCATCACTCGCCAAGACGACGGCACCTGGTCCACGCCGCTGGCCCTCAGCGCCGACTCGCCGTATGCCTGGAACGCCCAGCCCGCCCTCAGCGCCGACGGTCAGCGCGTGCTGTTTGACTGCGGCCCCAACGCTTACGGGCAGGACGGCACGGCTATCTGTGAGGTGAAGGCCGACGGCTCCGAGCTGCGGGTGGTGCTGGACCCAGCGCAGCCCATCGGCGATCTGCCCACGCCCAATGCGCTGCATCACCCAGCCTATGCCCCGGATGGCAGCATCGTCTTTGAGGGCGACTTCTACGGTGAGCAAATCTGGGTGCTGTCGGTCGGCGATACACTCCCCACACGCTTCAGCGACGCTTTCAACAACGACAACGCGCCTTGTGTGCTGCCAAACGGCACCATCGCGTCGCTGTGGCTGGGCCGCGAAGCCGGGGACGGTCTGCACGAGATCAAGCTGATGACGCCCGATGGCGGCCACACCATGCTGCTCACCGACGTGGATGTGTGGGACATCGGCCTCGGCTGCGGCCAATAAGCCGCTGACGCTGGCTGCGGCCAATAAGCCGCTGACGCTGGCTGCGGCCAATAAGCCGCTGAC
>CAYWGJ010000032.1:0-5178 GCA_964457835.1 uncultured Anaerolineaceae bacterium | reverse complement strand
CGCTGGCTGCGGCCAATAAGCCGCTGACGCTGGCTGCGGCCAATAAGCCGCTGACACTGGCTGCGGCCAATAAGCCGCTGACACTGGCTGCGGCCAATAAGCCGCTGATAACCAACGCAGGGCGGACGCGCGTCCGCCCTGCGTTGGTGCTATGCTATGCATACTGCCACGCATAGAAAGGACCGCCCATCATGTTCCGTCAACTGCGCACCCTGTTCGCCCGCATCCTCAGTGACCTGAGCGCCCGTCGCAACATCGAAGTCTACGTCGTGTCGCTGGTGGCGATTGTGCTGGCCGTGCTGGGCGTCATTGAGGACATCGTGCCCGACCAGGTGAAGACCTCCGCGATTCTGGCCGCGCTGGCCCTGCTGGTGTTCCACATCTCCGTGCCGGAAAGCGGCGGCGGGACCCTGGACGACTACCTCGACGACCGCAGCAACTTCAAACCCTTCCCAGAGACCCTCGTCGGCGTGCGCGAGCTGTGGATTTACGCCCCCTCCGCCGCCAACATCCTGCGTGGGGACAACCTGGACGCCGTGCGCAACGAAGTCTTGTCGCACAAGAGCGGCCAGCTCCGGGTGTTGATCCAAGACCCAGAACAGATTGACGCCGTGGCGCTGCTGCGCAAACAACTCGACGACAACGTGCAGTATCAGGTGCAGGACCTGCCCGAAGAAATCGACTCAACACTGCGCCGCTTTGAGATGATCGCCTCGTGGAAAATGGAGGGCAAATTCGAGTACGCGCTGATGCCTTTTGGCCCCGGCTTCAGCCTGGTGATCCTAGACGCGCACAAGGCCACGGGCCGTGTCATCGTGGAGGTACACGGCTTCCACAACGAATCCACCAATGGCCGGATGCACCTCACCATCACCCGCCAGGACTCCGAGCGCTGGTTCGTGTACTGGGTGGACCAGTTCGAGCGCATGTGGGACCAGTCACGACAAGTGGAGGCATGACATCGCCAGGTACGCATCTACCTGGACGAGGCCAAGGTCTTTCAGCCGGACGTGTTCCGGGTGGCGGGGGTATCGGGCAGCGCCTAAGCTCCCTAGCCAACCCTACCCATTCGGGCGTACACTAGAGTCATTCGCGGACACACACACGAGGTGAACCCATGGCCCGCCGCCTTCTGCCTTTGATCCCGCTCATCCCCTTGATTGCGCCTGCCGCCTGGATTGTCTACAGCCGGGCGGTCATCCCGCACAACGCCGACCTGCCCGACGCTATCGACGCCGAACGCAGCGATTACGACTCACCGCGCGCCGGACGCCTAGCCTATTATCACGACACCACGGGCGCAGGCCGCCCACTGGTGCTGATCCACAGCATCAATGCCGCCGCCAGCGCCTACGAGCTGCGCCCGCTCTTCCTGCACTACCGGGGCCAACGTCCGGTCTACGCGCTGGAACTGCCCGGCTTCGGCTTCAGTGACCGCAGCGCCCGCCGCTACAGCCCTGAACTCTACGCCCATACCATCCTGGACTTCCTGGCCGATGTGGTCGGCCAAGCCGCCGACCTGGTGACACTCTCGCTCAGCAGCGAATTTGCCGCCCGCGCCGCCATGGAAGACTCCACCTACTTCCGCAGCATCACCATGATCTCTCCCAGCGGTTTTACCCTGCGCGAAAATCAAGAGATTTCCAGCCAGCGCGCCAGCGACTCAGGGGCAGCGTCGGGTGTGTACCGCCTGCTGTCCTTCCCACTGTGGGGCCTTCCACTGTATGACCTGATCGCCTCGCGGCCCAGCCTGCGCTTCTTCCTCAAGCAGAGTTTCTACGGTGACATCGACGCCGGGCTGATCGAGTACGACTGGTACACGGCGCATCAGCCGGGGGCGCACCACGCGCCGCTGTATTTCGTCAGCGGCACGCTCTTCACCCGTGATGCGCGCGCGACCCTGTACCCCAACGTGAGCGTACCGACCCTGGTGATCTACGACGAGGACGCCTTCGTCCGCTTCGACACGCTCGATTCGCTGGTCGAAGAAAAGGCCAACTGGCAGGCCACCCGCATTACCCCCACGCGCGGCCTGCCCCAATTCGAGGCCCTGCCGCAAACCACCGCCACACTGGATACCTTCTGGGGCGCGGTGAGCTGAGCCGATGCCGAAATTCGCCGTTTACGTGGTGCCGCCCGCCGGTACGGACCTGTACCGGCGCGGCACAGAAATCCTGGGCTACGACCTGCGCAGCGGCGATCTGCTGCCCGCAGACAACCCCACCCGCCGCCTACTGCCCGCATTCGACCCCACCTGGGTGCAGCGCCCGCAAAGCTACGGCTTCCACATGACGACCGGCTACACCCTGTTTTATGACGCGCCGCAAACCCTGGCCCAAGTCGAAGCAGAGATGGCCGCCCTGCTGAGCTGCTTCGGGCGCGCCACCGCATTCTGGCTGACGCCCGACCCCGACGACTTCATCCCCTTCTGGGGTGGGCAGATTGTCGTGCTGCGCTATCAGCCGAACCCGGCCCTGCTGATGCTGCACACCTTGCTCGTAGCGCGAATCAACCCACTGGGCCGGGCGTCCAGCCTGAGTGCGCGCTATGCCGCCAACCCCAACGCCTACGACCCGGTAGATGCCGCACGCGTGCGCCAATATCACACACCCTACATCCTGGACGGCTGGTCGCCGCACTTCACGCTGATGCAGCCCTACACGGGCAGCGACCGCGCCGCCATGCGCCGTACCTTGGGCGCGCTGTTCCCGGCGGAACCGCTGCGCGTGGAGTCAATCGTGCTGCTGACCCTGGCCGACGGCGACTCTCACTACCGCCTGCACCGCGAGTTCCACTTCCACGACTACCCACCGCGCCTGTGAGCGCATCATCCCCCTGAGGAGACCCCACCATGAACACACAGCAACCCTTCGTCCTGGGTGTGAACTACTGGCCGCGCCGCAAAGCCATGGGCTGGTGGGCGGACTTCGACGCCGACGAAGTGCGCGAGGAATTCGACCTGATCGCCGAGCTGGGCATGAACGTCGTGCGGGTGTTTCTGCTGTGGGACGATTGGCAGCCGACGCCGCACACGGTCGATCCGCAGCGGCTGCGCGACCTGGGCCAGGTGCTGGACATCGCCGCCGAGCGCGGCCTGGGCCTGGACGTGACCTTCTTCACCGGCCACATGAGCGGCCCGAATTGGTCCCCTGGCTGGCTGCTGGACACCGACGCACCCTTTCCGAGTCCGGCGGTGAACCAGGTCATCAGCGGCGGGCAGATCGTGCAGAGCAGCTATCGCAACATGTTCCATGATCCCGATGCCCAACAAGCCGCCCGCCTGCTGCTGCGCACGGTCGTCACACAATACAAGGATCATCCGGGCGTGTGGCTGTGGAACCTGGGCAACGAGCCGGACCTCTTCGCCCACCCGCACGACGCCGTGTCCGGGCGGGCCTGGGTGCGAGACATGCGCGCGCTGATCCGCGACATCGACCCTGTGCACCCGGTCACCTGCGGCCTGCACAGCGAGAGCGTCATCAGTGACCCCGGCCTGCGCCTGGATCAGGTGTTCAGCGAGACCGACGTGGCCGTCATCCACGGCTACCCGATGTACATGGACTGGGCGCGCCACGCACTGGACCCGGACTTCATACCCTTCTTGTGCGCGCTGGTGACGGCTATGAGCGGCAAGCCCTGCCTTGCGGAAGAATGGGGCGGCCCCACCGCCCCCCTAGGCCAAGACTCACAAACCTGGACCTGGCAGAGCTACGGCGGCAAAACACGTACCCAGTTCATGGCGAGCGAAGACGCCCTGGCTGCGCACGTCGAGGCGGTGCTGCCTAAACTGGTGGAGGCCGGGTCCACCGGGGCGCTGCTGTGGTGCTTCGCCGATTACGCCGAGTCGCTGTGGGACCAGCCGCCCTGTGATCCGCACGGAGCTAAGCACGAACGGCATTTCGGCCTGGTCCGCCCCGACGGAACGCTGAAGCCGCACGCCGAAGTCATCCGTCGCTTTGCCGCCACCCGGCCCACGGTGCAGCCCGCCCAACGCCAGGTCGAACTAGACATCACGCCCGACGCCTACTACCAGGACCCGGCGCAGCACGCCCAGCGCCTGTACCGCGCGTATCTAGCACGTTACGGCGACTCACCGGATTAGCCCGGTACCCCCTTCAGCGACCCCACAGCAGCAGCTCGCCACCACCTCAAAAAGCGCTGCCTGAAAAAGGTGCGCTTTTTTGACACTTGCAGGTACATAGAGTATTTTGTATATTTTGTGAGCTTTTAGCCTTATTTTACAGGATATTCTACAGTGAAACTGCATACCATCATCATCGGAGGCGGCATTACTGGCCTCAGCGCAGCCTGGGAACTCCAGTGGCGCGGCTTGCCTTATGCCGTCCTGGAGGCGGGTGCGCACTGGGGCGGCAAGCTGCGCACCGAGCGCGTCCCACTGCCGGACGACGGCACCCTCATCTTGGACATCGGCGCGGAGTCCTTCGTGACGCGCAAGCCCGCCGTCTGGGACTTAGCCCAGCAGCTCGGCCTGGCGGATCAGATGCAGGTGCCCGGCAGCGCCGTGCGCGGCGTGAGCGTCATGTATCAGGGGCGCGTGTACCCGGTGCCACTCAGCCCGCTGGCCTTTCTGCGCTCACGGCTGCTGTCGCCGGGGGCCAAGCTGCGCCTGTTGGCGGAACCCTTCATGCCCGCCCGCCGTGACGACGACGACGAAACCCTGCTCAGCTTTGCCACCCGCCGCCTAGGGCCGCAGGTCGCGGAACGGCTCATCGGCCCCATCCTGGGCGGCATCTACAACGCGGACCCGGCAATGCAGTCCGTCATGGTCAGTGCGCCACAGATGCGTGTGCTGGAACGCGAGCACGGCAGCCTGATTCGCGGCACACTCGCCACCGCCCGACGCCGCCAAAAAAGCGCCCAACAACGCCCCAGCTTCATCACCTTCCAGGGCGGCGCAGGCCATCTCGTGGACGCGCTGGTCGCGCAGCTCAGCGGGGCGCTGCACCTGAACACCCGCGCCGAGTCCCTCACACACAGCGCCGAAGGCTGGCAGGTGCGCAGCAGTGACGGCCAAATCCGCAGCGCGCCGCACCTCATTCTGGCGGCATCGGCTCAGGTCAGCGCGGCACTGCTCCGGGATGCCGCGCCGCGTGCCGCCGCGGGCCTGCGCGCCATTGAGCACACCAGCATCGGCACGCTGTTCCTGGCCTACGACGC
>CAYWGJ010000031.1:0-21463 GCA_964457835.1 uncultured Anaerolineaceae bacterium | reverse complement strand
CGTCCTCCGTGCTCCAGTCAGCGGCGGCCCGGCGGCTGCGGAAGCCCTCGGCGTAGAGCGGTTCGGTCTGTGGGAGCAGGCGCGTGTCGCCGTGTCCTGCGTCTAGGTGGCGCTGAGTCCCCGGCGGCGGGGGCAGCGGGGGGCCACCGCGCCGCGCCTCACGCTGTGTTGTGCGGGCTTGATCGCGCAGCCGACGGTATTCACCGCCTCGCTGCCCGCGCTTGGCTGATCCCTCGCTGAAGGTCTCTTCCACCTCGGCTTGCAGCTCAACAGCGACCTGAGGCGCGCGGCGGCGCAGGTTCTCCATAAAGTTCGGGTCGCGCATCTGCCGCAGCACGTCCTCGATGGCCTCGCGGAAGCGCGTGATCAGGTCTTCAAGCAGGGCTTGGCGGCTGCTCAGCGGTGAAGCGATAGCCGCACTTTCTGGGTCCCCTAAGGCTGCTGGAGTGGACCCTGACAGCGGCGAGGGGATCATCACAAAGCGCGCTTCAATATCCGGGTCAATGTGGGTAGGCGGCGGTGAGGGCTGCTCTTCGCGCAGCTGTGCGGCGATGCTGGCGCGGTCGTCCGGCAGGGCGTGCAGGCCGCTGCCTTCCACCGCTTGGCGGAAGGCAGCGCTGAGGGCGTTGGGCGTGGCGTAGCGCTCATCCGGGGTTTTCGCCAGGGCCTGCATGATGACGGCATCCACCGCCTGCGGTATCTCCGGGTTGATGTGGCTGGGCGGCGCGGGCGCGTTATAGATGTGCTTGTGCACGATCACGAAAGGCGAGTCGCCGTCGAAGGGCACGCGGCCCACCACCAGCTCATACAGCAGCGCCCCCAGCGAATACACATCAGTGCGCGCGTCCAGGTCCTTGAGTCCCTGGGCCTGCTCCGGGCTGATGTAGTGCGGCGTGCCCAGCATCATGTCGGCGCTCATGGTTGATTCGCCAGCTTTGGCAATGCGGGCCAGGCCGAAATCCATCAAGTAGGGGGTGCCACCGTGGTCGATGATAATGTTAGAGGGCTTGATGTCGCGGTGCAGAATACCTTTTTCGTGAGCGTAAGTCAGCGCGTCGGCCACAGCGGGCACGATGTCCAGAATTTCGTCCAGGCTCAGCACGCCCTCTTTTTTCAGCCGCCGCTTGAGCGTGTGCCCATCGACGTACTTCATCACCAGGTAAGGGGTGCCCTCGTAATCGTCGTAATCGTACATGGGCACGATGTTGGGATGGTCCAGGCTGGCAACGATGCGGGCTTCGCGTTCAAAGCGCGCCAGGAAGCTGTCATCGCTGAGAAACATCTCGTGCATCAGCTTGACAGCCACAATCCGGTCCAGGCGGGCCTGGTGCGCCCGGTAGACCGTCGCCATGCCGCCGGTGCCGATTTTATCCAGCAGTTCATATTGCCCGATGGTGCTGCCTACGTCTGGCGCTGCCATGCCCCTGTGCCCCTATTCTGCATATGCGGAAGGTTCAGCTTCTGCGTTGCTGCGTGTCGTCGGCGATACGATAGGCCGGGTCGTATTCATCTTCGTAGTAAGCGTCGTCGGCGAGGGCGTTCTTACGCTTGCCGTAACCCATGCGGCTCATCTCGCGTTCCAGCTCCGCATCGATGCGGGCCTGCGTGCGTTCGCGGCCCGGCCCGTACTCGTTATAGTAGCTGATGAAGTGCGCCACCAGCCCGATCCCCCAACCACCCATGATGAAGATCAGCGGCGAGTCCTCAAAGCCCATTGTGGTCAACAACATGGCGTTGACAGCGATGTAGGCCACAATGTGCACTATCAAGCCAGTGCGCTGCCCAATTTGTTCTTTGACGCGCTTCTCCGCCCTCTTGCGCAGGCGTGCTTCAGTCTCGTAATCCAGGCTCATGATTGCTCATCCTCCTTGCTTCGTCGTCAATTGCTGTGACATCATCTTCCTGGAATGGCGGTAGGGCATCCTCCAAGGGCTTGCGCTTTTCAGTGGGCAGTGGCTCCAGCTCTGCGGCCATCTCCGCCGTGATGCGGGCTTCAAAGCGTGCGCGGCCCGCCCCGTGTTCGGTGTAATACTTCAGGATGAGCGCCCCCAGCGGCCAGGCCCACAGCGCCATAATCACCAGCGGCCAAGGAAAACCGAAGCCACTGGCGGCCCAGATGCTCAGCAGCACGGCGTTGATGATGACGTAGGCCAGGATGTTCTCGCGCAGCTCTTTACGCTTGGCCTGTCGTTGGCTGACGCGCTTTTGGGTGATGGCGCGTATCCGTTCGTGTTCGTCGATGTCTGTCTGCATGTGCTGTGTCCTCTCGTCTGCGATGTTCGGGTGCAGCAGCCTGACTCAGCCTTGATCCCGTCGGCGGCGCGCTTCAGCGTCCTGCCAATCTTCGACAAAGCTGTCGGTCAGTTCGCCATCACCGCTCAGCCGCACGGAAGGCCCTAAGTCGTCCAGGGAGGTCCCGGCGGCACGGCGATTGGCAGCGCTGCTGTTTTCATCATTTTTACGTTTGAGGGCGGCGGTGCGTTGCAATTCGCGCTGAATCTCGCGCTGCAACTCGGCCTCGACGCGTGCCTCTCTATGATGACGTCCCGGCCCGTATTCGTTGTAGTAGCTGACGAGATGCGCCACCATACCGATGCCCCAGCCCCCGATGACAAACATCGGCCAGAAGAAGCCCCAGCCGCTGCTGAACCAGATGAACATCAGCATCACGTTGACCATCACGTAGGCCGCTGCATGGCCGATCAAGCCGTTGCGTTCTTCGGCGGCCTTCTTGATGCGCTTTTCCACTTTTCGGCGCACACGCTCTTCGTCGCTGAGGCTGGCATAACGCGCGGCTTCTATTGCTTCGACCTCTTCATCGGTGTAGAAACCCGCGCCCACACCTTCGATCGTATGCCACTCTGTGCCGGGCCGCCAGTTGAGGTTGAGCTTCATGTCTTCCGTGTCAAAAGCGTCGTCCACCGCCCGTCCTATGCTCTGCCCCAACGCTTCAAAAGGATTGCGCGGCGCGTCGGCATCATCATTGCGACTCTTGCGTGGTACGGGCGTCGGCGTGGGTAGATGCCGGTAATCGACCACGCTGCGGCCTGCATCCAGCTTACTCAGCTCAGAGCCAGCCAACGCCACCTCTAAGGCATCCAGCAGCGCCCCAGCGGAGTCGTAGCGCGCGTCCGGGTCTTTGGCAAGCGCTGTGAGCAGCACGCCTTCCACAGCAGGCGACAGCTCCGGGTTGAGCTGACTGGGCGGCGGCGGCGGCGTGTAGATGTGGTCATGGACGGTGGCATAGGGGGTATCCGCGCTGAAGGGCACACGTCCGGTCAGCAGTTCGTAAAGCACCACACCCAGCGCGTAGACGTCGGTACGCTTGTCGATGTCGCGGCTGCCCTGGGCCTGCTCCGGGCTGATGTAGTGCGGCGTGCCCAGCAGCATGTCCGCGCTCATAGTGGATTCGCCGGAATGCGACAAGCGCGCCAGACCGAAGTCGGTGAGATAGGGGCGGGCCTGCGGGTCAATGAGGATGTTGGAGGGCTTGATGTCCCGGTGCAGCACGCTGAACTCGTGGGCGAAGTCCAGGGCATCCGCGATGGGCCGCATGATGCGCATGATCTCGCCCACAGGCACCGCGGACTCCTTCTGGACCCGCTTCAGCGTGCGGCCTTCGATGTACTTCATCACCAAGTAAGGCGCGCCTTCGTGCTCGCTGAAATCGTAGATGGGCACGATGTGCGGGTGGTCTAGCTGGGCAATGATGCGGGCTTCGCGTTCAAAGCGCTGCTGGAAGGAGTCGTCACTCATCAGCGCCTGATGCATCATCTTGATGGCGACGTGGCGGTCAAGCTTCTCATGATAGGCTTTGTACACGGTTGCCATGCCGCCGGACCCTAGAGGGCCTTCGATGCGGTAGGGACCGATGTCGTCGCCGGGCTGCACGGGCATGGTGATCGCTCCGTTTCTGATGGGCAGTGGTCATGCCGGACGGGGTGGGAAAAACCGGACGTTATCATACGCTCATTTTATCGGGATGCAGGCTGACTTGGCAACCACTCCTCATACAGTCATACGCGCCGGGGGAATGCGGAGTTGCATGAGTCGTCTTATAGCCTTGCATCCCCCGGTATAATCCCCTCACCGAACACCAGTAATAAAGGACGACAGCCCTATGGGAAGCGTGCGACCCGAAACGTATTACGCCGGCGAGCGCCTGCTTCAGCAGTTAGACCGCGCCAAGACCATCCATACCATGCTGCACGACGGCGGCGACATCATCCTCTTTCAGACGCCTGGCGGCCAGCGCGTCAGCATTCACATGATCCAGAGCAGCATCCCGCTCTACGAGATACGTAAGATCGTCAGCGCCAACGACGACGACGACATCTACACCTTGTTCATGCTGTGGGCGGCGATGATGGTGCCTAACCACGATCAGCTCTACCGCATGACCGACTGGATGCAGGCTTTCGTGGACCTACACGGCGGCTTGGTCTACGCCTATGACATCTATGAGGCGACACCTTTTCTGTTCCCGGCCTTCTTCCAGGACCAGGGCACGCCGGGTTACCTGCGGGTGGAGTACGGTACCACCCTGCGCACGGGCGAGATTGCCTTCAAGACGGTAGAGGTCAACCTGGACGGCCAGACCCGCCCCTGGCGCGTGGCCTACTTCGGCACACCACAGGCCCGCACCGAAGATGTGCTCAGCGGGCGGGCAGTGCTCAGCGGGTTAGAGGCGGACTATGCCTTGTTGGGCGTCACAGCCGATGACGACCGTGAGACGGTCAAGCAGGCCTACCGGATGCTGGCGCGCCGCTATCACCCGGACGCCAACCCCAGCAAAGACGCGCACCAACAGATGCAGCGCCTCAATGCTGCGTATGAAGCGATCTTGGACGCTCTAGAATAGGCGCGACGCGCGCTTACAGCGGCTGCGCACCGCGCAGGTCCAGCCCGGTCTGGCTCAGCAGTTCGCTGACTTGATCCGAGTGCATGTCAGTGTCATTCAGGATGCTGTAGGGCAGCTTGTGCAGGCGCACGTATTCGGGCAGGCCGCGCAGGGTATCGACCACTTGATCCGGCGGGAGCTGGCCGAGGCGCACCCCGGCGTTGAGAATCGTGTTGCGAATGCTGCTGATGTCCTGACCGTGCAGTGCCGCGGCGATCAAAATGCCGGGGCCAACCAGGTCCGCATAGGGGATGCTGCTGCCCCGCGACACGCGCGGCTCGATGGCATAGGCGAAGAACTGCTCGCTGCCTTCCTGCGGGCGGTTGTGCCCCAGTTGATTGGTGAGCTGCACTTCAGTGACGATCAGGCCCAGCAGTTGACGCAGTGCATCCTGCCGCCCGTAGCCCACGCCTTCCGCGATCTTAAAGGCCTGTTGTGCCACGGCAGCAGCAATAGATGCAGCCCAGGGCTGAAAGCGCTCTTCGGGCGGGTTCTTGCCTTTGTCAGCGGCATAGCGCCAGTCCAGCATCCCGGTCACGATGCTCAGAATCTCTACGATGCCTGTGCCGCGAATGTGGGGCGGCGCGCTGCTCACGACGTCCCAGTCAATGATGACGCGCGCAGCAGGGCCGGTCTCTTGATAACGCACCGTGCCCTGCTCGCGGACGGCGACAATCGCGGTGAAGAAGCCATCGACGCTCAGTGCTGTGGGGACGAGTGTCACAGGGAGTTGGCGCTTCCAGCCGATGTACTTCGCTACGTCACACACCAGGCCGCCGCCCACGCCGTACACCACTTCAACCTGTTCGGGCAGGGCAGCAGCCAGACGGTCCATGTAGTCACGCTGGGCGTTTTGCGGTTCGGCTTGCACGACGATAGGCAGGTCCATCAGCGGGCCGACGGTCCGCCAGGAACGCTGGCCGGTCAGCAGGGCGGTACGACGGCCTTCTTTGATGCTGGTCAGGGCGCGCTGCTCAATGCGTGGCAGGTTCCAGATGGTGGTCATGAGGTGTCGCTCCGTTTGGCGTCAGGTGCGCTCGCTCTGTTGAATCGAATCCGCCTTTAACTATAGTGCGAAATACAGGCCAGCGCTAGCATCTGCCGCTGGGTACAGCAATCGTCAGCGGCTTGGGGTACAATGACAGCGCTTTACGATCCACCATCTGTGAGGATGAAACCGCATGAAAATCTACACAAAAACCGGCGACAAAGGCCAGACCAGCCTGTTTGCCGGTGGCCGCGTCCCTAAGCATGACCCGCGCGTAGACGCTTACGGCACCGTCGATGAACTGAACAGCCTGCTGGGGCTGCTGCGCGCTTATGGCCTGCCCGCCCCCGCCGACTCCTGGCTGGAGACCGTGCAAAACGACCTCTTCGTCGTCGGCGCGGACCTGGCTACCCCGCTGGATGCCCCCGCCGACTGGCTGATGCGCCTGGATGAAGCACCGCAGACGGCCCTGGAAACACGCATCGACGAGATGACAGCCCAGCTTGAGCCGCTGAAAGCCTTTGTGCTGCCCGGCGGCACGCAGGCCGCCGCCACTACCCACGTCGCACGCACCGTGTGCCGTCGCGCCGAACGCCTGTGCGTAGCTCTGGCCGCACAGCACGACATCAACCCCTATCTCATCAGCTACCTCAACCGCCTGTCCGACTTCCTGTTTACGCTGGCACGCTGGCTGAATAAACAGGCCGGTGAGTCAGAAACGAAGTGGACCGTGCGCCCTTGACGGCGCGTATGCACGCGGCGCACATGCACGCTGCGCGAAAATCAGTAGAATAGAAGCATCAGGCAACGATAGCGAAGAACCCACCGAGGGGCCTATGCCGACCGGACCGACGCGGCTGCTGCTGCTTAATACGCAGATCAAGTTTTCCGCCAAACTCAAACGCACCCTGGAAGAAACCGGGCGCTATGAAGTGACGCCCTTTGCTTTTGCGGATGCCGCCCTGAAACACGCCCAAGAGCACACGGTCGATGCGGCCTTGATTGACCTGCGCCTCCCCAACGCGCACTTGCCCTCACTGATCCGCAAGCTGCGCACCCTATGGCCGGAGGTCGCCATCATCATCAGCCCACACGGCCCCGATGCCCAGGCCTTAATGCAGCGGATGGACCTGCAAGGCGTCATCGACATTCCCATCAGTGCACGCCAGGCTATCCCGCTGATTAAAGAGGCGATCGCTGCCGTGCGCGACCACTCCCCCGACACCAGCACCACCACCTTCAGCACGGACGAAGGCTACACCTCCACCGAGTTTTCCGCCGACCCGCCACCGAAAACAGGCCGTGACGTGAGCGACACCCTGCGCGAGTTCGCCTCGTTGGATGAAGTACTCAGTGGGGCTGGCTCCATTGCCGAAGACGGCACCGGCACCCTAGACGTAAACATGAGCGACCTGGAGTCACCAGAGACCGTCCGCCCCACGACGCTGCCCAGCACACAGCGCCCAGCTCCGCCACGCCCCAGCAGTGTCCCCGGCACCCGCGCCGACCTAGCCGCCCGCCAGGAAGCCGAATCGGAAGCCACCGGGCGCAGCGTCTTTGAACTGCTGGCCGCCAACGAACCCCCGCCCCCCGACCTGCACGCCGGCGGCACCCTGCACGACCTCTATGACTCGCTGCTGGAAACCGGAATGCGCAAAGTCGTGGAGGTGCTGCATCAGGAGACCGCCGCTTTCACCCCGGTCGACGTGATGCCCGATGAAGAGCTGATTCAGGACGAAATCCCGATACTGGCGCGGCGCGTGCTGCGCGACAGCCAAGACAAATCGCAGCCCATCGCGGTGCTGCAAGCCGTCATCAGCGGCGCGACCCTGGCCCCTGGCACGGACGAAATTGACCTGGAACGTTCCAGCTTGATGGCCCCCCTGGCCGATGCCCCGCCGCTGACCTCAGCGACGGACGCTGCCCAACTCGCGCTGAAGCTGACGCAGGCCAGCATGGAACTCGCCGCCGAAGCCGCCATCCTGAGCCAAGGGCCGCAGGTCGTGGCCGCCGCCGGGGACATGCCCAGCGCCGACATCGACGCGCTGAAAGCCTTGATCGACGGCGATTGGGCCGCCGACCCCGGCCAAGACCGCCTGCGCTTCATCAACCTGCCCAGCAGTGGCCGCGATTACATGCTCTTTTCACGGCACACCAGCAGCGATGAACACACTGAAGGCGATTACACCCTGACACTTATTTTCGTGGGCAACACCCCCCTGCGCGTGATCCGCCGCCAATGCGACCGCCTCGTGAGCGCCTTGGAAGAAAGCGAGGCGGGCGCGCCCTACGAAGACGAGGGCCTGCCCACCCAACCACGCATCAGCGACGAGGAACTCAAAGGGCTGACGCTGTTGTGGCTGCTGCACAGCGCGCTGCCCGGCTTGGAGCCACCCGTGACGCAGGCACTGGTCGCCAACCTGGACATGTACATAAGTGCACAGGGCTGGCCGCTGCATAACCTGCGCGTGGCCGACGACTACATCTACATCCGCGCCGACCTGCCCACCTCCCAGCCGCCGCATCTCGCCATCCGCAGCCTGCAAGAGGCCGCCGCCCGCATCATCCGCGACGAAGACCCACGCATCACACAAGAGCAGCTGTGGGCCGATGCCTACCTGGTGCTGACGCCCAGCCGCGAGCTGGACCCGGACGAGATTCAGCGCTTCGTGCACTTTGGCCGCTGATTGCACCACAGCAGCGCGGACCTGTGGGCGGCCTCTTGTGCTGAAGTATAGGATACCACTGTAATATATGTATTGTCCTATATAAGCGCGAGGCATCTCATGGCATCGGCGATCACTCCTAACGACTCGTCTTCAGCCCCCTTGAACACCACCCAACGACTAACGGCAGGCTTCCCTTGGCGTTTCATCGCCATCGCCTTCGGTATCTCTTGGACCTGTTGGTTCTTCGTTGCGCTGACCGGACAGAACATGTTCGACAACCTGGAGGTCGGCGTCGTCGTGATGCTGGGCGGCTTCGGCCCAGCCATTGCCGGCATCTTGATGGTGTACCGCACCGGGGATGAAGCCTTCATCCGCGACTACTGGCGGCGCATCTTTGACCTTCGTCGGATTAAGCCGCTGTGGTATCTGCCCATTCTGCTGATGTACCCACTGGTGGTGCTGCTGTCCTACCTGCTCAGCGGCACCCCGCTGGACCTGACCCCCGGTGCCCAGATGCTGAGCAACGTGGGCACCCTGGTTACGGCGCTGATCTTCGTCTTCTTGTTCGGCCCCTTCTCAGAAGAGCTGGGCTGGCGTGATTACGCGCTGGACTGGCTGCAATCTCGCTTCAGTGCGTTCAACTCCAGCCTCATCCTAGGGGTGATCTGGTGGGCCTGGCACCTGCCGCTGTTGGCCGTTGAAGGCTCCTTCTTGAACGTCACCGGCAGCGACCCGGTCTTCCTGGCGGGCTACCTGGGCACGGTGTTGATTTACTCGGTCCTGTTCACCTGGGTCTATAACAACAACGACCGCAGCGTGCTCGCCATCATTCTGCTGCACTTCTCCATCAACCTAACCAGCCGCGTAATCGCCATCCCCGCCGATGTGTTCCCCATTATCACTCTCGGTCTTATCGCCCTGATGTTGGGGGTGGTGGGGCTATTCGGCCCACGGCGGCTGGTGCGGGACGCGCAGGGCTGAGCAAAATCCGCCCGGCGGAGTCGCGGGGACGGCCCGCCAGGCGTATAATGGGGTGCTGTCTGCCTGATTGAAGAGATGGAGCTGGTGACACCATGCGCCACCCTGTGCCCCTGATGCTGTTTGCCCTGTTACTCGCCGCCTTGTTCACCGCCCCCAGCCGGATGCAGTCCAGCCCGGAGGACGTGCCATTCGATCAACTGCCGCTGGGCTTGCAGCGCAGCCCGGAGGACATCGCCGCGATGGAGGCACAGTTTGTCGGCCTGCCCAGTATCGACAGCCTGCTGCCCCCGCTGTATCTGCCCCAGGCGGACGGCACAGCGGCCATCTCGCACTACGTCATCCCGCAGACCATCAAGGTGGGTATCACGCGCATTTACGGCTGCTCCGCCTGGCTCAACGCCGGGCAGCCCATCGAAGAGATTATCGAGATTCCCTTCGACGACTACGCCAAGCAGGTGCTGCCCAACGAATGGATACACACCTGGGAACCAGAAGCCCTGCGCGCCGGGGCCGTCGCGGTGAAGACCTTCGGCTGGTGGCGCATCAACATCACGACG
Source organism: uncultured Anaerolineaceae bacterium (assembly GCA_964457835.1). Classification (GTDB taxonomy): domain Bacteria; phylum Chloroflexota; class Anaerolineae; order Aggregatilineales; family Phototrophicaceae; genus CAYWGJ01. The sequence goes on along the minus strand of CAYWGJ010000031.1, from coordinate 11,368 downwards.
CTGTACCCCGGCGTCTATCGGCCTGAGGGCGTGCACGTCGTCGATAACACCTGTGACCAGGTCTTCATCCAGAATTCCTACCGTGAGTCCACCGATGCCGCCGTGGATGCCACCTGGCCCTACCGCATGACCCGCGAAGGCCTCATCCGCAACATTCACTACCTGGACACCGACGCCCGCTGTGACGCCACGCCCATCCTGCGGCCCTGTATGGGGCAGTGGGGCACGCAGAACATGGCCGAAGACGGCGCGTCCTGGGAAGAGATTCTGACGCACTACTACGCCCCAATCGAGATTACCCCCGTGCGCGTCATCCCGCCGAACACCAACGTCGTCAGCAACCCGCGTTTCCGCAGCGGCCTGGCTGCCTGGCAGACTTTCGGCGACGTGGCCGGACTCAGCACGGAGGGCGCGCAGCTCCGGTTCTACCGGCCCAGCGGCTCCACACAAACTGCCGTCGTCTTCCAGGACATGGACTATCAGGCCTACACCGGCACCCCCGTACAGGTGAAGCTGCGCCTGGGCAACACCAGCGATCAAGACAAGCGCGTGGCCGTGCACCTGCATCATGTGGATGACTGGGTAGGTGCGCTGAGCTGCGAGTTCACGCTGGCCGCCAATTCCCCACCGCTGACCTACACCCTGCGCGGCCTGACCGCCGACGCCTGGCGCGCGCTGCGCTTAGAGATCCACGCCCTGTCCGCTGACAGCGCCCCGGCTTACGTGGTAGACCGCGCGGTGGTCAAGCATCTGCCGGACATGGACATCAACGCGCTCGGCTGCGAACTGCCCACACCGGGCCGCCCGAAGTTCAGCACGCCGCAGACCGGCGCAGTGGTACCCTTTGACTTTGACCTGACGCTGCAAGCGGGACGCAGTAATTATCGCGTAGGCTATAACCCACAGTACAGGCTGCAAATCGCCACTGACCCCGACTTTGCATCGCTGCTGAGCACGGTTGAGGGGCCGCTCAACGCCCAACAGCAAACGCTGCGCGTGGACCTCAGCGCCTCCGGTGCGGACCTGTACTATCTGCGTGCGCAGCAGTCCGATGGCATGGACCTGAGCAGCAAATGGAGTAAGACGCTGACTTTGGACGTGCGCGACTTCCCCGACGAGCCGACCCTGCTGCGCCCAGCCGGCACTGACGTGGAAGGGGCCGGGCTGGTCTTCGCCTGGACCGACGACCCCACCGCTGACAGCTACCGCCTAGTCGTGAAGGACTCGCAGAAGACGCGCGTGCTGCGCCAGGACTTCAACCGTGCCCAGGCCAACTGTGACGGCGCAACCTGCGGCGTCGCGCTGGAGGCACTGCCCGCGTCCCTGGTCAACGACGAAGCATACCGCTGGAAGGTGCGCGCGCAGAAGAATACTGAGAAGACGAAGAGCCGCAACTTGCGCTTCAGCGCTGTGATCCCCGGCACACCGACACTGAGTCAGCCACCCAACGAGGCCGAACTGAGCAGCACCATCTTCGACTTTGCGTGGGCCGACGTACCCGCCGCCGATGACTTCCGCGTCAAGGTGCGCCTGCCAGATCGCAGCCGGCTAAAGTTGAAGGGCACGCGCGCCGATTTCGCCTGCGCTGATGACGGCTTGTGCAGCGTGTCCGCATCTGAGCTGGGCATCAACCCGGCGCAGACTGGCCTCTACCGCTGGAACGTCCGTGCGCGGCAGGTGGAGCCGCTGGCAAAGCTGGTGGTGCCCAAGTTCCGCTTTACGCTGACGGCACCTTAGCCGCGCGTTATGGACTGAGGCGGTTCTCGGTATCCGCGTAGAGGGTGTCCAGGCGGGCGGCTTCGTCCGGGCCATCCGGGTCACCGGTGCGGCCGCCACAGGTAAAAAATCAACGGCAGCAGCGTGACGGGCAGCGCCAGCAGGTCCAGGGCACGGCGCGCACCGCGGTGTCTGCGTACAGCGCGCAGCACAATCAACAGAGTGAACAGGCTGCGCAGCAGGTCCAGCACAGCCAACAGCCGCTGCTCGCGGGCTTCCGCGGCACCGCTGGCGAACATCGCGCCCAATTCATGCAGCACGGCGCGTTGCAGGGTGCGCGTGGTGTCGTCGTCGGCATCAGCGGGTGATGCAAGTGCCATGTCCAGCGCCACAGCTAGGCCGTCGTGGTCGCTGTAGGCAGATGCGCCGCCCCCACGCTGTTCAGCGGCGTAATCCGCCGGGGTGAAGGTCAGGGCCGCCGTCTTGACCGTCAGCCGCTGTGACACGCCGTCGCGCAGCAGCAGGTAATCCAGACGCTGCGGCTGACTGCTGCTGGTGTAGGGGTTCTCCGGTCGATAGGTGTAACCGGCGGCGGCGGGGTGCGCCTCTGCCCAGGCATCCCGCAGATGCGCTAAGCGGGTCAGTGCGCGATAGCCGACCTGGTGCGGCTGCATGTTGAAATCCCCCAAGCAGACCAACGGCGCGGCGGGGTCTACGTTTTCATCCAGAAAAGCCAGCGCCTCGTAGAACTGGGCCGCACGGTGCACCGCGTTCTTGTCCTCGGAGTCGCGCTCGACGTACTGGGCGATGGGGTGCGTGTTGCAGACGTTCAGCGGCCCGTCGGGGGTCTGCACCTGCACCCAGCCGATGCCCTTCGCTCCGAAGTAGTCCCCATGCGCGATGTCATCCGGACGCCCGTTGAGCGTGTAGCGGTAGAAGCGTGCCCGCATCATCGGCCAACGCGACAGGATCACCAGGCCGCTGCCCAGATAGGCAGATCGGAAGTAGTGCGTGTGTTTCAAGTGCGACCGACTCAGCAGGGTGAAGAGGCGCGCGCGGTCCTGCGCCAACCAGCATTCTTGCAGGCCCACCAGGTCATCGTCGCGTTCCATGAGCTGCTGCGCGATGGCGGTCACGCGCGCGGCGCGGTCCTTGGCGGTTGGCGTGCCCCAAATGTTAAGTGTGAGCACCTTGATACGCATGAGGAGCCGTCCTTGAGTCTAAGCGTTAATTCAGTTCTCACATTATGCGCCTCTGAGAGACCGGATGCAAGTGCTGCGGGGGAAATACCCCCTCTTCAAGGCGGCGGGCCAGGGTGATGAAGAGGGGGCGTGTGGGACGTTTTTAGTCAGCGGCGCTGGGCACGTTGACCGGGATGTCGTCGGGGTCAATCAAGGTGAGCTGGCGCTCTTGGCGCTGTGCCTCCACCTGGCCGATCTTCATGGTGAGGTTGGCAAGCGTGGCGATCGCCTTGGCCGGGTCCAGGCCCTTGGGGCAGGCGTCAATGCAGTTGAGCACCATGTGACAACGGTACGCCCCGTCGCTGCTCATAACGGTTTCCAGGCGTTCGCGCGGGATGGTGTCACGCGGGTCCAGCACGCGCAGCATAGCCTTGAGCAGAGCGTGCGGCCCGATGTAGTCCTTGTTGCCCGCGATAACCGGGCAGGCGCTGTAGCAGGCCCCGCACATGATGCAGGTCTCAGCGTGCTCGATGGCGGCCACTTCTTCCGGGCTGACGCGGTACTCGCGGGTGGGCACGGTATCAGGCGGCACCAGCCAGGGCTTCACGCGCAGGTACTGCTCCCAGAAGATGCTGCGGTCCACCACCAGGTCCTTGATGACAGGCAGGTAGGGCAGCGGCTCGATCATCACGCGGCCCCGTTCCAGGGCTTCGGCCAGCGGCTTGGTACATACCAGGCTGTTGCGCCGGTTAATCATCATGGCGCAGCTCCCGCAGATGGCGTGGCGGCAGGAACGACGGAAAGTCAGCGTGCCATCTTGCTCGGCCTTGATCTCTTCCAAAGCACTCAGCACGGTCTTGTCCGGCGTCAGCTCTACTTGAAAATCTTGGAAATACGGTTTCTTGTCTACATCCGGGTTAAAGCGCTTAATCCGGACGGTTACCATTTTACCACTCATACGGTGATCCCCTTTGTTCTCTCGTTACTGACGTCGTGTGTTATGCGTCGGATGCAGCCAGGACGACCATGCTGCGGGCGAAGTCCGCCACGGCGTCCCAGTCGGTGTAATCGTAGTCCCGGTCGATATTGGTGCTGGCATGCCCCGCCCGCTGTATCTTGCTGCGCACCAGACGCCGCTCCAGGAAGCCGAACTGTGAATAGCGCAGCGCCCCGCCAAAGCGGGCGGTATGACGCGGCTGCCAATCCGTGGCGGCCAGCAGCGCGTCCTCTGTGTGCTGAAGTGCGGCGCGTTTTTCCGGGTCGGTGCTGGCTGCGCTCAGGCACAGGGTGAAAAGGGCACTGGGTACGCGCGTCAGCGCCTGGGCATGGGCGGTGAGGAAGGCCACTACGTAGTCCTGATACTGGCCCTCATGCAGCGACGCCCCGATCAGCACTAGGTCATAAGCCAGCGCGTCGAATGACGGGGGCAGGCGCTTGATGTGCGCGGTGAACACCGTATGGCCGTCCGCATCAAGCACTTCGCTCATCATCTGCGCGACGTGCGCGGTCTGGCCTTCGTTGGTGCCATACAGCACCGCGATCTGCTGCGGCGTAGGCGGCTGTGACATGGCGCGTCTGCCTTTCTCTGCGCGGAACTGGGCGGGTTCGGCCAACATGGCTTAGTACTTCCGTTCCTGCGGCGGGTAGCGGTCATAGTCGATGTTGACGGACTTGTAGCTCAACACCGGGCGGCCATCCGCATCAGGATGCGCCATCGTGTGCTTCAGCCAGTCGCTGTCGTCGCGCTTGGCGTAATCGGTGCGGAAGTGTGCGCCGCGGCTTTCGGTGCGGGCCAGCGCCCCAGCCACGATGACCTCGCTGAAGTTCAGCAGGTTCTCGGTTTCCAGGGCCATCAACACGTCGGTGTTGAAGCGGCGCGTCTTGTCCATCACGCGCACGTTCGGGTAGCGCGCTTGCAGCTCATGCACCGTTTGCAGTGCGATCTCCAGCTTGTCACCGTCACGGTAGATGCCGCAGTTATCGGTCATATTCACCTTGAGTTCCTCGGCCAACTGCGCGGCGCGGGCCGTGCTGCCGTTAGGACCGGTAGCCATCAGGCGCTCGATGCGTTCACACTGGACCTTGGTCGGGTCCGCAGCGGAGATGGGGTGAAGCTGTGCGCCGCCCTGGATAAACTCAGCAATGGCGTAGCCCGCACGCCGCCCGAAGACACTGGCTTCCAGCAGGCTGTTGGTCCCCAGGCGGTTGGCCCCGTGCACGCTGACGCAGGCACATTCGCCTGCCGCGTAGAAGCCAACGACTGGCGTGCCGTCGGCATCGCCGATGACCTGGCCGTCCACGTCCGTGGGGATACCGCCCATGCTGTAGTGTGCAGTGGGCTGGATGGGGGCGGGCGCGTCGATGATGTCCACGCCCAGGAAGTTCATAGCGATCTCGCGCACTTGGGGCAGACGCTCCAGAATTTTCTCGCGGCCCAGGTGGCGCAGGTCCAGGTAAATGCCCTTGCCATCGTCACCGATGCCGCGCCCCTCGTTGATTTCGGTCTGCTCGCTGCGGCTCACCAGGTCACGTGGGGCCAGCTCCATCTTGTCGGGGGCGTAGTTTTCCATGAAGCGGTCGCCGTTGCGATTGGTCAGGTAGCCGCCCTCACCACGGCAGGCCTCGCTCATTAGAATGCCGTGCTTGTAGATGCCGGTGGGGTGGAACTGCACGAACTCCATGTCCATCAGCGGCACGCCAGCGGCATAGGCAATGGCGACGCCATCACCGGTGTTGGCTGTGGCGTTGGACGTAATCTTGAAGGCGCGCCCGTAGCCGCCCGTGGCAAACATGACGGCCTTGCCGCGCATGGTGTGCAGCTCACCGGTGAGGATGTCCATCACCACGACGCCGCGTGTGATGCCGTCCTCGATGATGAGTTCCAGCACATACCACTCGCTGTAGAACTTGACGCCGTGGCGCAGGGCCTGCTCATGAATGGTGTGCAGCAGCACATGACCCGTCCAGTCGGCGGCGAAGTTGGCGCGGGGAGCGCTGTGGCCGCCGAAGCGCCGCTGGGCAATGCGGCCATCCGGGGTGCGGCTGAAGACACAGCCCATACGCTCATACTCGTACACCACGTCGATGGCGTCGTTAACCAGCACTTCGATCTTGTCTTGATCGCCCAGCCAGTCCGAGCCTTTGATGGTGTCGAACATGTGCAGGTCGGGGCTGTCTACCAGCTCGTCGCCCTTGGGGATTTGCTCCAGCGGGCCGCGCGGCCCGGTGCCTGCGACGGGGCGGGTGTTGTTCAAAGCCGCTGCAACGCCGCCCTGGGCCGCGCCGCTGTGCGAACGCAGCGGGTGGACCTTCGACAGCACGCCAATGTCAGTGACGCCTTCGCGGGCGGCAATCATGGCGGCCCAGGTGCCCGCCAGCCCCGCCCCGACGATTATGACGTCATGGGTAATGATCTCGCTCAAGGTGTTCTCCCTTGTCTCGCTTACGATTTATCGGTGACCAGTGAGTAGTTTGACACTAACCCTATCGTCCTCCTTATGATGCGGGTTAACAGGCGATTCTAGTTAGTGACAGGGGGCACGTCCTGGGTATGACGCCTATCATGAGTCCAGAATGAGACCGGGTAAGAAGGTCAAAGTCGGCGGCGTCAAAAGTGATCCGTTCAGCGGCCTGTGTGGGCGACACACACGCGCAACAGGACCAAAGCTTTAGACGAATCAGGATCGTGTATAATAAGAATCATCAGGACATGCGCTGAGGGGATGCGCGCATTGAGTGCCTGTGATGTATCAGAAATGTAACCCGCTTGCACACAAAGTGGGCTGGGATAGAATTAGGGAAATCGAAAGACACGAGGAGTTCGGCATGTATGACTCGGGCCACGGCATTTGGCTGCGCAGCAGTGCGTCATCCGATACCGGCCAGGTGCGGGAAAACAACGAAGACAGCGTTTTCCTGTGGCAAGATAAGCGCTTCACCCTGGCAATCGTCGCGGATGGCATGGGCGGCGCAGTAGCCGGTGAAGAGGCCAGTCGCATCGCGGTTGAAACGATCCACGAGCGGCTGTTTGCCGAAGGCGTACACGAAGAAGCCCACTACGACTCCTTGACCGCTGACGTGCTCAGCGACCTGCTGCGCGATGTCATCCGCACCGCCAACACCAACATTATGCAGCGCGCAGCCATCGCCCCAGAACTCAAAGGCATGGGCACCACCGTCACCCTGGCCCTAGTGCGCAATACCTACGCCGTTATCGGGCACGTTGGTGACAGCCGTGCCTACTTGGTGGACGGCCACAGCGGCGATATTTCACAAATCACAGCAGACCACAGCTTTGTCGAGGCCATGGTGGCCGCCGGCCATATCTCACGCGAAGAAGCCGAAGACCACCCCATGAAGAACGTGCTCTACCGCGCCCTGGGCCAGTCCGAAGACCTGGACGTGGACGTGTATCACAGCTACCTGCGCGTCGGGGACCGGCTGGTGCTGTGTTCCGATGGGCTGACGCTGCATGTGCGCCCAGAAGAAATCGCTAAGCTCACCATGTCCGACGACGTGCCCGAAAACGTCAGCAGCGCCCTGATCGACATGGCGAACCGACGCGGCGGGCGCGACAACGTAAGCGTGGTCGTCATCCAAGTGGACCGGGACAAGCAAGTGCAGGCCCGGCAGGTCAATGAACACCCCCTGGAAGTCGAAGAAGACGAAACCGTTATCCTGCTGGACCGCGACCGCCACCCTTTCGCGTCATCTGAAACCAGCAGCCCGCATGACCGCGAAAGCCAGGACGACAACACCTACACGCAGCACAGCTCGGAACACGCCGAAGAATCCCCCTTCCGTGGCGAAAGCGGGCCAAAGCCGAACAGCCCATGAACGCAACACCCATCTCTTGGCGGGGTGGGGTTGGCAGTTTATAATATCGGTTTACAATACGCGGTAGTATGCACGTATTCGGACAACAGAGGAACTCAACCATGGCTTTTCTCAACGAGCAGGAACGCAGCCGCTTGGCCGATGAGCTGAAAGGCATGAACTTCCGCCGCGCCAAGGCCAAGCTGCACCGCATAGACCCTAAAGGCCGCCTGGCCTACATGCGCAATGTGCAGGGCGTGGATCGCTGGATGACCCGCTTTGAGCTGGTCGGCATGGGCACGCGCGTCACCCTCGTGGAACGCTATCAGGAGAAGACCGACCGCCACGGCCGCATCAAGGCCGACTACGAACTGATCGACGTGATCGTGGAGCCGCACCCCGAAAACAAGACCTAAGCAGGCCCATGATCCCCAGGCAAAAAAAGGGGCGCGGGATGCTCCCATGCCCCTGCTGACGCAGTAACGCGCTGCCGCCCGTTGGTTACTTCGTGGCCGCTCCCGAACTGCGGTATTCCCCAGAGCTGTAGACATACACCTTGGCGTTAGGGTCAGCAGTAGCGCCGGAACCTTCCATCATCCAGTCGAACACCCAGCGCGCATCGCTGATGCTCAGGTTCACGCAGCCGCGGCTCTTGCGATAGCCGAAGTGATCGTGCCAATAGGTCCCATGCAGGCTGATGGAGTCGTCGAAGTACATCACCCATGGCACGCTCTGCAAGTCCCAGCCGTTGGGTGCCCCCGCCGCGCCGGACATACGGTCGCGGGGCAGGCTGGCCCACACGTCGAAGACGCCCTCGTTGGTTTCGGTACCCGGCAGCCCGCTGGAAATGAGCGTGGCGAAAAGCGGCGTGTCGTGCTCATAGGCCACCAAGGTCTGCTCGTAGAGGTCCACGGCCACCCAACGGCCTTCAACGCCTTCGGGACGGTCCACCGGCAGCGGCTTCGCCACCAGGCGCTGCTCGATCCACTGATCCGGACCGACCATATACCAGCGCCAACCCTCATCGTCGTAAGCCTCTGCGAAGAGGTTCACGCGGTCATAGCGGAAGAGCAGGCGTCCGTTGTCGCTGTCCTGTGGGCCACCCGGATACGCTGACGTGTAGAACGTCCCCAACGTCCAGGCAAAGCGGTTTTGCAGCCCGTCCAGGATTTGCACGCCGGTGAAGTAGCTCGGCTCCACATAGCGCACGTCCGCCGCCTGCATCCATTCCCCACCGGCAATCTCTACCCAGTTGGGGTCACTGGCATTGAGCACCTGCACGAAGTTGAAGCCCTGGCCGATCAGCCGGGTGACGCTGCCACCGGGCGCGTTATAGACGTTGGCAAACTCGGTATCGACCTTCCAGAAGGCGTAATTGCTGAGGGTATAGCGGTCTTGCTCAACCGTAACCAGAGCACGCGGCTCCGGGAAGGATTCCATCAGGGCCAAACATTCGCTGTCTATTTCCGCGCCGGGCACGGTGTCGGCGCACACGTCGAAGGAAAAGCTGCTGGCCTGTGCAGAAGCCGCCAAGACGACCAACAGCGCGGCCAACCAGACGGGGTGGTGCAAACGAAAGCGCTTGACAATGCTCAGCATGGGGCGTGATCTCCCTATGACAAAATCTCAAATAGGCTGTCGTGATAAGCGGCATCATACCACAGCGCACAGTGCCTGCGCAGCAGCAGCCACCTGACGTTTACCCAGCGTTTAGGGTGCGCCTGTGGCACACCGCCCCCCCGCCAACAAACCGCGCTGGACTCGCCTCTAAAACAGGTCCGTGCTACACTGGTGTTAACGCTAGCTTAACCCATACGATACAGGATCGACGCGCCACCAGGCGTATGCAGGGGGAAAATGATGCTAACACCCGTAGAACAGATGCTTTTTATCTTACTAGCCGTGCTTTCTTTGGGGGCCGCTTACGTCGGCTTCAACGAGATGTGGTTGGTGATTAACCGCGGTCAGGGCAAGCTGCACCTGAACCAACTGCCGCGCCGTGCCAGCCATGCGCTGTGGGTCTACCTTTCGCAGCGGACCACGCTCAAGACGCGCCGTATCACCAGCCTGCTGCATTTGGGCGTGGTATGGGGCTTCACCTTCTACTTTTTGGTCAACGCCCTGGACCTGCTCATCGGCTTCATCCCCGGCTTTGAGGATACGCTGTACGATACCGGCCTGCTGTTTCAGGGCTATGCGCTGTTGGCCGACCTGCTGAGCGTCGTGGTGCTGGTGGGCGTCAGCTACTTCATCCTGCGCCGCTTCGTGCTGCCCAACAAAACCGACTTGACCTTCCATGACAACGTGACGCTGCACCCCAAAGTCGCGCAGAACGGCATGGCCCGCGACTCGCTGATCGTGGCCGTGTTCATCCTGCTGCATGTCGGCGCGCGCTTCCTGGGCGAGGCCGTGATCGTGGCCCAATCGGGTGAGCCAGCGCTCTACATGCCCTTCGCCTCGCTGGTCGCGCCCATCTTCAGCAGCATGAGCGCCGACAGCCTGACGCTGACGCGCCACCTGATGTGGTGGATCGCCTTGGGTGGCATCCTGCTCTTCATGCCCTACTTCCCGTATACCAAGCACGCGCACCTCTTCATGGCTCCGCTGAACTTCCTCACCAAGCCGGACCGCAGCTCCATCGGCGAGATGGAAAAGCTGGACCTGGAAGACGAGGAAATCGAGCAGTTCGGCGCAGCCCGCCTGGAAGACCTGCCCAAGACCAACCTCTTCGACGCCTACGCCTGCATCATGTGCAACCGCTGCCAGGACGTGTGTCCCGCTTACGTGACCGGCAAAGAACTGTCCCCCTCCGCGCTGGAGATCAACAAGCGCTACATGATTAAAGACCAGCAGAGCGCCCTGGCCGCGGGCGAAGAATCGGCGCACTTCCTGCTGAACATGGCAATCAGCGAGTCAGCGGTGTGGGCTTGCACGGCCTGCGGGGCCTGCATCGACATCTGCCCCGTGGGCAACGAACCCATGCACGACATCCTCAACATTCGCCGTAATCAGGTGCTCATGGAAGCAGAGTTCCCCGAAGAGCTGGAAGTGGCCTTCAACGGCATGGAGCGCCAAGGCAACCCCTGGGCCGTGGCCGACTCACGCATGAACTGGGCCAAGGGCCTGGACATCCCCGTGCCTACCGTGGAAGAGAACCCCGACTTCGACGTGCTGTACTGGATGGGCTGCGCCGTCAGCTATGACCCACGCGCCCAGCTCACCGCGCGCGCCCTGGTGAAAATCCTGCATCAGGCCGGCGTCAGCTTCGCCGTGCTGGGCGAAGACGAAAGCTGCACCGGCGACTCTGCACGGCGCGCTGGCAACGAATATCTGTATCAAGAGATGGCCGCGGGCAACGTCGAGACGCTCAACGGGGTGGGCCTCAACACCAAGGACGCGGACGGCAAAGCGCGGCGCATCGTCGCCACCTGCCCGCACTGCTTCCACAACCTGGGCCAGGAATACCACCAGTTCGGCGGTGACTACGACGTGATCCACCATACCGAGCTGATTGCCGAGCTGATCGAAGCCGGACGCCTGCCCGCCGACGCCGGTATAGGCCGCCAGCCGAACGTGACCTTCCACGATCCCTGCTACCTGGGACGGCACAATGGCGTCGTGGAGGCCCCGCGCCAAGCCCTCAGCAGCGGCCTGGG
>CAYWGJ010000030.1:0-21922 GCA_964457835.1 uncultured Anaerolineaceae bacterium | reverse complement strand
GGCGCGGCATCGGGGGCAGCCCCCAGGACGGGCACGCCTAGCACGCGCGTGAAGGGCATCCCAGCAGGGCTGCCGTCAGCGTTCAAGCGGTCAAAGCTGAGCGTCAAACTGAAGGGTGCACTAAGGTCAGTATCAGCGGCGCGCGTCACAGAGACGGCGTAACCGGCTGCGGCCAGGTCCAGCGTTTCTTCAGCAGGCACGGTGATCTGGGCGACCCGGCCCTCGGCGCAGGTGCCGTCGTGCGCCACCATGTGGACCTCATCGGCGGCGTGGCTGGCGGCACCCAGCAGCACAATGTCGATGTCGGCGCTGTTTTCCAAAGTGAAGAAGACGGACGCGACAGCATTGGTGTCTTCGCAGGGGGTAGCCCAGATACGATCAACGCTGAGCGGGGCGGAGCTGTGATCTTGGGCCAAAATGGGGAACGTGGCACTCAGCAGCAGGGTAGTGAACATCAAACGCCATACGGACTTCATCAATTATAGCCTCCATAGCAACCAAAAACACGCGCATTTTACAGTGGGTCATATTGATTCTGTAGTGAGACTACGTACCATTGTATGACATGTGAAGCAATGCACAAACCTCTTTAGAGAAACGCTCATCTTTGCGGATATAGTCGCTTAGCGCCCTGCGTCCGGGTCCCAGCCCTGCCAGGCGCGGGCCTGCCAGGCCGCATACAGCACCACGGACCCAGCAGTAGCAGCGTTCAGGCTGCCGACGTGCCCGCGCATGGGCAGCGTCACGCGCAGATCGCAAGTATCGCGCACCAGACGGCGCATCCCTTCACCCTCACCGCCGATCACCAAACCCAGCGCCATGTCCAGGTTGATCTTGCTAACCGGCGGCACATCGGGGCCGATGTCCAGGCCCATCAGCCACACGTCACGCTCTTTGAGGGCTTTCATCGTGTTGACCAGGTTCGTCACCTGCGCGATCTGGAGATGTGCGGCAGCCCCGGACGAGGCGTTGACTACCCCTGCCGTCACGCCCACGCCGCGCCGTTCCTGCAAGATCACGCCGTGCACACCCACCGAGTCCGCCACACGCAGCAGCGCGCCGACGTTCTGCGGGTCTTGCAACAGGTCCAGCAGCAGGATGAAAGGTTTTTCATTCTGCTGTTGGGCCAAGTCCAGCATGTCGTCTACGTCCACATAAGGGTACGGCCCCACGCGCAGCACCAAGCCCTGGTGATTACCGCTCTCGGCTACGTCGTCCAGAATGCGCCGCGATACGCGCTTGATCGTGATCTGCTGTTGACGCGCCAGCCCCATGACTTCCGCCACCCGCCCGCGTTCCTCGGTGCGTTCTGCCACCAGCAGGTGCTCGACGGGACGGCGATTCGCGCGCAGCGTTTCCAACACGGCCCAGTGACCGTAGACGAATTCCGGCATGATCTAGGTCCGCCAGATGGTGCCGTCAGCGCGGTCTTCCAGCGTGACGCCCAGGCGCGTCAGCTCGTCGCGGATGCGGTCGGCTTCAGCGAAGTCCTTGTTGACGCGGGCGCGGGCGCGCAGCTCGATCAGCAGTTCGATCAAGCCCGCCTCACGTTCGGCGTTGGCCCCGCTGGATTCGGCCTCCGGGATGATGCCCAGCACGTCACCGCCGAGTTCTTGGTACAGCGCGTCAATGGCCTGCAAGGTGTTCAGACCGACGGTGGCATCGCTGTTAAGCAGGCTGTTCACGTCACGAGTCAGGTCTTGCAGCGCAGCGATTCCCAGGGGCGCGTTGAAGTCGTCATTCAACGCGGCGCTGAAGTCGGCGCGGGCGCGGTCCAGGCGTTCATTAAAGCCGTTCCCGTCGTCGCCTTCGGGGGCATCGCCCATCATCTGTCGCACCAAGCGTACTGCATTGTACAGGCGCTGCCAGCCGCTGGATGCCGATTGCATCGCTTCATCGCTGTAGGTGACCGGGTTGCTGTAATGCGCGCTCATGGCAAACATACGGATGGCCTCCGGGCGGTGCTGGGCCAGCGCGTCCTTGATCGTCACGAAGTTGCCCAGGCTCTTGCTCATCTTCACCGGGTCGCCGGTGTAGGGATCGGGGACGTTCAGGCTGCCCACCAGCATCCAGTAATTGGCGAAGTCGGCGTTGTTGGCCGTCTCGCTTTGAGCGATCTCGCATTCGTTGTGCGGGAAGATGTTGTCAATGCCGCCGCCGTGGATGTCGAAGGTCGGCCCCAGGTACTTACGCGCCATCGCCGAGCATTCGATGTGCCAGCCGGGGAAGCCTTCGCCCCAGGGGCTGTCCCAGCGCAGGATGTGTTCTGGTTCGGCGCGTTTCCACAGGGCGAAGTCGGCGGGGTTGCGCTTTTCGCTGCGGACTTCTTCGCGGGCACCGGCTTCCTGCTTTTCAACGCGGCGGTTGCTCAGTTTGCCGTAATCCGGGGCGCTGGTCACGTCAAAGTACACGCTGCCCTCCACCTCATAGGCATGGCCCTTGCGGATAAGGGTCTCGACCATCTGAAGCTGTTCTGGGATGTGGCCGCTGGCGCGCGGGGAGATGTCCGGGCGTATCACGCCCAGCGCGTCCATGTCCGCGAAATACTCGCGCGCGTAGTGTTCCACGATCTGCATGGGCTTGGCCTGAAGCTGGCTGGCCTTGCGCAGGATGCGGTCCTCGCCGGTTTCCAGCAGGTGGCCCACGTCGGTGAGGTTCTGTACGTAGAGCACGTCCAGGCCGCTGAAGCGCAGATAGCGCACGATCATGTCGAAGGAAACGTAAGTCTTGGCGTGGCCCAGGTGGGCATAATCCTGCACGGTCGGCCCACAGATGTACATCCCGACGCGCCCGTCTTCCAGGGGGGTGAAGACCTGCTTTTGCCGCCCTAACACGTTGAAAATCTTGATCGCCATGGGTCCATCCTGGGTGCATATGTTCGGCTGAAACAGTAGTGCGATTTCATTGTAGCGCAAAAGACAAGGGGGTCCTATGGTGGCGATGTGTATGCTGGGGGTGTAGCAGGGCGTGAGGTGTCACGCCCCTATGCAGCGCTTATCGGTGGGGGTCTGGTTTCAGGTCGGTGACCGTGGTCTGGCAGTGTTCACAGCGCCACAGCTTAACAAGCGTTGGCAGGCCCAATTTTTCAGCGACCGCCTGCGGCCAGGTCTGGTCCCCGATGTAAGTAAAGGTGGTCTTATGCCCACAGGTCTCACAGGTGGCTGTAACTTGCACCGGTGGGATGTAGGTGGCCCGCAGTTGGCCGGTGTCGGGCAGTGGTCGGGTTGTCATGTCCAGTGCAGCCCTTCTCCAAAAAGGCGGTCAGTTAGCTGAAGCGTGTCGGCATGCGTTTTGCAATAAATGCTGGCTGCTTCGTCATAAGTTGTTTGTCCTTAGCATAATAGTACAATGGCATTCGTCGTTTGGGTGTATAGGTTTGTTGATACTTGTAACTTTTCGCCTAAAGAACGTAAAAAGCCTGTTAACACCCGTGTGTCATAGCCTGTGCGCAACGCAGCATTAATGCTTGCCAAACCTTCGCCTTATGCCCGATGAAAGAACGCTGAAGAGCCGCCTATTGCCATTGTCGCTGGTGCACAGTGAGGTTATGATTACGTCCGTCATCAAAAAGGAGGACACAGCATGAGCGACACATCACCCGCGATTGAGCAGCGCGGATACGCCCACCCCGCCGTCCTGGTCTCTACTGACTGGGTAGCCCAGCATCTGGACGACGCGAACGTGCGCATCATCGAGTCTAACGAAGACCCGCTGCTCTATCCCAGCGGGCATATTGCCGGTGCCGTGCAGGTAGACTGGACGGCGGACCTCAACGACCCGCTGCGCCGTGATTACCTGGACCAAGCCGGTTTCGCCGCCCTGATGTCACGCATCGGCGTTACGCCGGATACCAAGGTCGTCTTTTATGGCGATAAGAACAACTGGTGGGCCAGCTATGCCTTCTGGGTGTTCCAGCTCTTCGGCCACAGCAACGCGGCCCTGATGGACGGAGGCCGCACCAAGTGGGAGCAAGAAGGTCGCCCACTCGCCCGTGAGGTGCCCAACTACCCGGCCACGGATTACCCGGCTCCCCCGCGCGACGACAGCCAGGTGCGCGCTTTCCGCGACGAGGTGCTGGCGCACGTCCGCGTCCAGGGACAGCTCGTAGACGTGCGCAGCCCACAGGAATTCAGCGGCGAGCTGCTGCACATGCCCAACTATCCACAGGAAGGCGCGCTGCGCGGCGGGCACATCCCCGGTGCCAAGAGCGTGCCCTGGAGCCGCGCGGCCAACACCGAGGATGGTACCTTCAAGGACGCTGAGGCCTTGCGCGCCATCTACGTCGAAGAACAGGGCCTGAACCCCGACGCGCCGGTGGTGTCCTACTGCCGCATCGGGGAGCGCAGCAGTCATACCTGGTTCGTGCTGAAATACCTGCTGGGCTTCGGTGACGTGCGCAACTACGACGGCAGCTGGACGGAGTGGGGCAACGGCGTCGGCCTACCGATTGAGAAGTAAGGCGTTGCATCTCCCCTGCATCCCGCCGCCATTTGGCGCTATAATAACCGCACCGACGAGTAACGAGGACGGAGTGACATTATGGCGAAGAAGAAGAGCGGCGGTATGCCTGGCGGGATGCCCGGCGGTGCAGGCGGCCAGATGGGCGGAATGCTCAAGCAGCTTCAGAAGATGCAGCAGGACATGGCCGAAGCCCAGGCCGCCCTGGAAAAGGAAACCGTCGAGGTCTCCGTGGGCGGCGGCGCGCTGACCATCGTCATTACCGGGCACCAGCGCATCCAGTCCATCAAGATCAACCCCGACGTGATCGACACCGACGAGGAAGACTGGGTGACCGACCTGCAAGACCTGCTGGTCGCGGCGGTGAACCAGGCCATCGAACAGAGCCAGACTATGGCTGCGGAGCGCATGGAAGGCATCACCGGCGGCCTGGGCGGTATGCCCGGCCTGGACGGTCTGCTGGGCTAAGCAGGCGCTGGGCGGCGGTCTGCCCCGTGATCGCTGCCCCTTTTCCCCATTTCACCGACCACACACGGAAGAACCCTACTCATGAGCAGCGCTGTCCCTGAACCCGTGACCCGCTTGATCGAAGCCTTTTCGCGGCTGCCGGGCATCGGCCCCAAGACCGCCTCGCGGCTGACCTACTACCTGCTGCGCGCACCGGACGAGCTGACAACCTCCCTGGCCGATGCCCTGCGCGATATGCAGCAGAACACGCAGCATTGTTCGGTGTGTGGCAATATCACGGTAGATGATCCCTGCCGTCTGTGCAGCGATCCGCGCCGCGACCCCAGCATCATTGCTGTTGTGGAAGAACCCCTGGACCTGCTGGCCCTGGAGCGCACCGGCACCTTCACTGGGCGTTATCACGTCCTCAACGGTGCCATTTCCCCCGTGGATGGCATCGGCCCCGACGACCTGCGCATCAGCGAGCTGGTGGCCCGTGTGAACACTCCACCCCAAGGCCAACCCGTCCTGGAAGTGATCGTGGCAACCAACCCCGGCCAAGAAGGGGACGCAACCGCCATGTACATCCAGCAGCAGCTCGCGGGTACAGGCGTCAAGGTCACGCGGCTGGCACGCGGCCTGCCGGTCGGCGGCGACATTGAGTACGTCGATCCGGTAACGCTGATGCGCGCGCTTCAAGGGCGCAGCGAGCTGTAGTCTACTGCGGGGCCAGCGTCAAGATAAGCAGCAGCATCCCGCCGCCGACCACGACCATCATCACCAGAATGAGCAGCACCATGCCCCATACTGCGCTGCCAGCACCTTTCTGAATGAAAGAATCCTGGGGGTTGGCCGGGTCATAGTAGACTTGTACCGTGCTGCTTGCCGGGTACTTCGTCAGCACTTTTTCGGCGCTGCCGTGCGGATAGCCGATGGTCTGCTGGGTGTGGCGTTCCCCGGTGTAGTCGCGGCCATCGACGCTGAATCGATAGGTGATGCGTGGGCTGTACTTGATCCCGCTGGTGGGTGCGATGACCTGGATCAGGTCCCCGCTGATGACGGTGGCGTTGGTCTTCTGGTAGCGCGGCATGATGATCTCCCGAACAAAGCCCTTTGACAGCTCAAGTATAATATGAAACAGCAATGCCACACGAACGATTGCGAGGTGCGTTATGGTCGATCAACCTGTAGAGGCACTGCGCCCACAGTCCGCCGAGGACTTCGAAGCCTGGGTGCAGGCGCGGCACGACGACACGCAGTGGGAGTTCATCGCAGGGGAGGCGCATAAGGTGGTATCGAATAACCTGGCATCCGAGATTGCCGTCAAAGTCGCGTTTTTCATCCGGCTTTACCTACATCAGCGCGGCCGGGACGGTCGCATCACAGGTGCGGACGGTGGCTATGCGCTGGGCGAGGAGCGCTACATCCCGGACGTGGCCTACACCCGCGCTGAGCGCCAGCCGGAATCGACCAAGGCGGCCTATAACCCCAATGCCCCGGACCTGGCCGTGGAGGTCGTCAGTAACCCAGCCAACCACCGCGAAAACGCCTCACTGCGCCAGAAGGTCGCCGGGTACTTGGCTGCTGGCGTGCGGGTCTGGGTGGTCAATCCTGACGCGCACGAAGTAGAGGTCTACGCGCCAGGTCAACCGCCCGTCATCCTGGACCAGGACGCCACCCTCAGCGGCTGGGAAGACCTACTGCCCGGTTTCAGCCTGCCTGTGCGCGACCTGTTCCCGCCGACAAAGCCAGAAACTACGGAGGGTTAAATGGTCGATCAACCCGCAGAGGCACTGCGCCCACAGTCCGCCGAGGACTTCGAAGCCTGGGTGCAGGCGCAGCATGCAGAGCGGCACAACGACACACAGTGGGAGTTCATCGCAGGGGAGGCGCATGAGGTGGTATCGAATAACCTGGCATCCGAGATTGCAGCGCGCATCATCGGCTTCCTGTTCATGTATTTACATCGGCGCGGCCGGGACGGTCGCATCACAGGTGCGGACGGTGGCTATGCGCTGGGCGAGGAGCGCTACATCCCGGACGTGGCCTACACCCGCGCTGAGCGCCAGCCGGAATCGACCAAGGCGGCCTATAACCCCAATGCCCCGGACCTGGCCGTGGAGGTCGTCAGTAACCCAGCCAACCACCGCGAAAACGCCTCACTGCGCCAGAAGGTCGCCGGGTACTTGGCTGCTGGCGTGCGGGTCTGGGTGGTCAATCCTGACGCGCACGAAGTAGAGGTCTACGCGCCAGGTCAACCGCCCGTCATCCTGGACCAGGACGCCACCCTCAGCGGCTGGGAAGACCTACTGCCCGGTTTCAGCCTGCCTGTGCGCGACCTGTTCCCGCCGAAGCCGGACGACACCGCTGGGTCTAACCCGCCCCAAGAATAGGCGTGCCTGCACCCAGGTCTGCGACCATGGGCAGCAGCACCACAGCCACCACCACCACCAGCACGATCACCGCGACCAGCGTCAACGTACAGCCGATCATGTACCAGGCGGCGCGACCGCCCCCGTTTTCCTGTTCCATCTTGAGCCACTCCTTGTGCCTTAACGCGCAAACAGACGGTGATTATACCGCATCGGGACGCCCTTGGGCGATCATGGCTTTAGGATCAGGTCATGAGTCTGCTGTGAGAATCTGGCGGGGTAGCTGTACGGGACGGGTGAATTTTCCGTACACACTGTCTTTGACTTTGGCTCATCCTGCGGCATAATCATCACATTGACGAAGCAAGGAGCAGGCAGCATGACCGACACCCCCCAAACCATAGACCTACAAGCGATGGGCGCGCAGGCCAAGACCGCCACGCAGACCTTGGCCCTGCTCAGCAGCGCAGCCAAAGCCAACGCCCTGCGCGCTGTGGCTGACTCTATCGACGCCAACGCGGGCGGCATCCTGGCCGCCAACCATCATGATCTCGAAGACGGACGCGCCGCTGGACTCAGCGATGCCCTACTAGACCGACTCGACTTGCAGCACCGGCTGGACGGCATCGTCGATGACGTGTGCAGCGTGGCCGAACTGCCCGATCCCGTTGGTGAGTCCTTCGATGTGCGCACCTTGGCGAATGGCCTGCGCGTGCACCGCCGTCGCACCCCGCTGGGCGTTCTGGGCGTGATCTACGAAGCGCGCCCCAACGTCACCGTCGAAGTGGCATCCTTAGCACTGAAAACGGGTAACGCGGTGATCTTGCGCGGCGGCAAAGAGACCCTGCGCAGCAATCAAGCCCTGGTGCAGGTGATCCGCGACGCCCTGGCCGCCGTGGACTTCCCACCCGATGCGGTGCAGCTCATCCAGAGCACCGACCGCGCTTACGTCGCTGAACTGCTGCGCCTAGACGCGTATGTTGACATGCTGATTCCGCGCGGCGGGGCGGGGCTGCATCGTCTGTGCCGCGAGCAGAGCAGCATCCCGGTGATCACCGGCGGCATCGGCATCTGCCACCTCTACGTGGATGCCAGCGCCGATCTGGACGCCGCGCTCGACGTGATCCACAACGCCAAGACGCAGCGGCCCTCAGTGTGTAACGCGCTGGATACCGTACTGGTACACAACTCAGTGGCCGCGGGTTTTCTGCCGCGTGTGGTGAGTCATCTCGGAGCGTCGGGCGTCAGCTTCCGCGCGGAGCCGAGTGCCATGGCGCACTTGTCCGGCCAAGCTGGGGTGCAGCCCGCCGGCCCGGAGGATTTCGACACCGAGTGGCTGTCGCTGGTACTCGGGCTGAAGGTGGTGCCCGGTTTGGATGATGCCGTAACACATGTGCAGCAGCACAGCACCGGCCATTCCGACGGCATCCTGACAGCGGACGCCGACCACGCCGCACATTTTCTCAACGCGGTCGATTCCGCTGTTGTGTACGTCAACGCCAGCACGCGCTTCACGGACGGCAGCGCGCTGGAGTTAGGCGCAGAGGTCGCCGTCAGCACGCAGAAGCTGCACGCGCGTGGCCCCATGGCTCTAGAAGCCCTCACCACGTACAAGTGGATCGTGGAGGGCGATTACCACGTCCGCAAATGATGCAGGCTGCAATCAGCGGCTGCTGGCGAAACTGGTAAGATCACCTCTCCAAGTCAGGAAGTCAGCGGCGGGGCTGACGACATAGCTGTCATCCGTGGCGTACTGTGCGCAGTGATCGTCATAGAACACAGTCAGGGTGCCATTGACCGCCACCAAGGGTGCCGCATCACGGAAAGCCGCGCGGTCGGCTTCAACCTGCGCACGTATGTAGAGATAATCGCGGGCGTATTGTGCACAGTCAAACTGCCCGGCTTGAAGGTAGCCTTCGTAGCTCAAGAAGTGATTGAGCGCTGTGTCCAAGGAATTGAAGGCGGGGGTGGGGGTGGGCAGCGGCGTCACGGTGGGCGCTTCGGTACCCAGCGGCGTCGGTGATAAAGTAAACGTAGCCGTCGGTGAAGATGTCACGGTGGGCGACGGGGTGACCGTGGGGGAGGGCGTCACGGTCGCTGTGGCGGTTGGTGTGTACGTGGGCGTCGGTGTGGGCGTGCGCGTCGCTGTGTGCGTGGGCGTATCGGTCGCTGTAGCGGTGTCAGTCGCTGTGGGCGTATCTGTCGGCGTGATAGTGGGGGTATGCGTGGGGGTATCGGTGGCGGTCGCCGTATCGCTGGGCGTGATGGTCGGCGTCAGCGTCGCGGTCGCTGTCGCGGTGGCGGATGGCGTAGCGGTAGCAGACAGGGCCAACATCGCAGCGGCTTGCTGCATCCCGGCAACTTCAGCGGCTGTCTGTTCAGCAGGGAGCTGGGGCGGCGGCTGCATCAGCAGAATGCCCCCCGCTACCAGAGCTGCTACCAACACCACGACCATCAAAAGCAGCCCTAACTGTTGCAGAGGTGACGCAGGACCGCGCGGCCCGGTGTATTCATCTCCATGCATGTGCAGCGTGATGAGCGGCTGTTCGTCGCCAGGCCGCATCACACTGGGAATGGAAGTCTCGCCCGCGCTGGGCGGTGGTGCGACGAGTGCCGGGTTGTCCGCCCGCATACTGACGCGCACCCGCAGGCTTTCGCTGCCCGCAACAGCCGCCTGAAAGGCCTGGGCCAGCTCCCCGGCGGAGCGATAGCGCTGCTCCGGCTGTTTTGCCATGCCCTTGAGAATCACCTCGTCCAATGCCGCAGGCAGCATCGAGTTAATTCGGCTGGGCGGCGGCGCGGGCATGTTCATGTGTAGGTTGATAATTACAATGTCACTGACGCCCGTAAAGGGGTAGCAGCCCGCTGTCAGCAGATAGGCGATCACGGCCATGGAGTACAGATCGCTGCGGTAGTCCAAACGTTCCCGCTTGCCGATGGCTTGTTCAGGGGACATGTACTTGACCGTGCCGGGCATCTGCTCACCCGTCATGGTCAGGTTGGTGACATCCAGCCAGCGTGCGATGCCGAAGTCAGTGAGCATTGCATGGCCGTCGTCGTCAATCAGAATGTTGCCCAGCTTGAGATCACGGTGAATGATGTTCTGCCCGTGGGCGTAGTCCAGCGCCGCGGCAATTTCTTCCAGTATGCGGGCCGTGCGGCCCAGACTGACGTCCGCGTGGTGGGCGATTTGATCGGCCAGGCTTCCCCCGCTGAGATAGCGCATGGCGATGTAATGCCGCCCATCAACCACCCCTGAATCGTAGAAGGGCACGATGTTCGGGTGACGCAGTTTGCGGCCTAACGTCGACTCCTGTTCGAAGCGCTTGACAATCTCTTCGTGGATCGACAGGCTGTCCTGGAGCATTTTGAGCGCCACGATCTCCCCACGCTCCATGTCCAGCGCCTTGTAGACAATAGACATGCCGCCCGCCTTCACGCGCTCTTTGATGATATAGTCTCCAAACGGGGCGTTGATTAGCGCGTCTTCCATAAGGGTCCTGGGGTCATTTGCGCTGAAACATAGGCAGAGAAACCAGCGACTACCGCACCGGTGCGTCCTGACTTGCGGGGTGGCGTCTGGCCTTCAGTTGAGCTTGCAGCTCAGCGCGGCGATCGGCGCTGGCTTGACGCGCTTCAGTCAGCACGTCTGTATAGCTGCTGCGGATGCGCTCGCGTATCTCAGCCGCTGAGGGGCGCACCAAAACGAACACGACCAAACCGCCCACCACACTGCCCAGTGCCAAGCCGATCAGCCAACTCTTCACACGCCGCATGGGGTCTCCTTTGCTGTGCTGTTAGGGTGCCGCACGCTGTCACCCACCCTATTATGGCGAATGCCAGGCCAAAGGGCAATGTTGAGGCAGCACAGAAACTGGACGCAGGGCCGCAACCACAGGTCAAAGAGAACAGGCTGCATGCTAGCGGGGGAGTAGTGATCGCGTCATCTGAGGGCCGACTGTGCATTTGTGAAAGCTAAATAAGTCGTCGGCACTGCACATCCGAGGATGCTTGACATACGCATGTCATTTGTTTATACTAATGGCATTAGTTGCAACTAATGCCATTAGATGTTCGTGCACTTGGCCGATCCCATGGAGCCGCCGATGACTGAATCGCAGAATGCCCTGACTCCTAAACAGCGACGACAACGCAATCACGCGGAAATGATCGCCAACATCCTGCAAGCCGCCCGCGAGGTGATGCGTGAGCAGGGCGTGGCCGACCTCAACCTCCAGTTGATCGCGCGTAAGCTGGGGATGCGGGCAGCATCCCTTTACAACTACTTTCCCAGCAAGGCCGCCATCTATGACGCCCTGTTTGTACTGGGAATGCGCCAATTCCGCGAGCAGGTCGAAGTCCAATATACTGCCCACGGCCCAACCTGGGACGGCTTGCAGGTCTTCATGGAGTGCTACCTGCGCTTCGCCCTAGAAAACCCAGACCTCTACCAACTGATGTTCGAACGCCCAGTGCCGGGTTTCACTCCGTCTGAAGAAGGCCTGGCCGAGTCACAGAAACTGCTGACAGTGGCGAACCAGATCAGCGCGCAGCTCATCGAGGTCGGCACACTGCGTCCGCCGGTTTCCGCTGAGGTGATGACAAACCTGATCATTGCGCTGATGCACGGGCTGACCGCCCAGCATCTGGCCAATGAACCCGACCTTCTCCTAGGAAGTGGGCGCTTCGGCAGCTTGATCCCAACCGTGATGGCCCTGCTGCAAAGCGCCTGGGCTGAACCATCCCAACCGCCAACATGGCCCCAAGATGAGGAGTAAATCTACTGTGAACACCGTGCATACCGCTGACCCTAACCATATCACCACGACCGGTGCCCGAATCGGCACCACGATTCCCCCGCTGCGACGCGCTGAGTCCGACGCGATGAGCGCTGAAGAGCTAAAACGCTTCATCGCCCTGATCGAATCGCTGTCGGGTAGTGACTGGGATGCCCCGACCGCCTGCACGCTGTGGACGGTCAAGGACGTCGTAGCGCACCAGGCGGCGCATGTGGTGGGCTTTACCGGTCTGGGCCGCTTCATGTCGCAGCTCGCACCGGGTAAGCTGATGCCCTATCTGCGACAGGGCATGGGCATGTTGGACGCCTGGAACCAGTCCCAGGTCGACCTGCGCCGCGACGCCACCCCGCAGCAGTTGATCGATGAAGTTCGCGGCGCGGCCCAGGCCTCGCTCTCCTGGCGGAAGAAAGTGCCGGCTTGGTCCGCGCGCCAGCGATGCCCGCCCCCGGGCTGGATCAACCACGCTCCGCCGGCTACATGTTCGACGTGATATACACGCGTGATATGTGGATGCACCGCCATGACATCTACAGCGCGATCGGCCAGCCTATGCCCCTGGACGACACACACGACCACCGCATGGTGGCCTTGATCGTGCGCGACCTGTCGATGAAGGCGCGCCGCGGCCTAGACGGACGCGCGGCGCAGCTCACGTTGACAGGGCCAGCGGGCGACAGCTATCACATCGGCGCAGCAGCCACGGCTGACGTAACCCTCACGATGGACACACTGCAATTCTGCGTGTTGACTTCCGGGCGCACCACAGCGGCGGACGTGCTTAACAGCGGCACGGCAGCGCTCAGTGGGCAGGAATCCTTCGGGCACAGCGTGCTGCACTTCTGCGAAAACCGCGTACTGTACTAATTGCCCCCGACAAATTGCGCGGCCCCGCCTTGTGGATAACGGCGGGGCCGCGCGTCCGGTGACAGGCACAGCAAGCGCCCACCCCACGAGGCATAGATGATAAGTGTCTGCGCACGGCCTTCTTTGGGCTTTACGAAACGCCGCTGTTTCCGAAAAACGTGAAAAATCGCACGCACCCCTAGGCCCTACGAGTATTCATGCCTATACTAACAGCAGTGTGAATTGTGTTTTACGCAATTGTGCACAGACCAAATTGTTAATTACCAGGATACCGCTGCTATGACCGTCCGCAAACAACCCATGATGCTCGCGCTGCGCCTCATCGAAAAAGGCCAATACGACCAGGCCAAGCTGCTGCTGTGCCAGGTCAGCGATAACCCCGCTGCCCAGCGTTGGCTGGCCCGCCTGGAACGCATGGGGAGCGGCGACCATATGCCGAAGGGAGCCGCGCCGCTCCAAGACCCCGTTGAGGTCATTCGCGCGCAGATCCACGCCTGCCGCCAGGAAGTTGAGCGCTTGGACGCGGCCATTGCCGAGCTGCAAACCCTCATCAACAGCGATCAAGGCGGTCTGCGGCGGCTGCTAGGACGCGCCAACCAGGACAAGCAGCGCCGCCAGGAACTCGAACGCCTTCAAGGCCTGCGCTTAGACCAACTCGACGTCATCGAATATCACTACACACGCATCTGGGCCGCCCGCCATCGCGCAGCCCAAACCCACAGCACACAGCGCCGCGCCGCGCCGCGCAGCAGCACCGCCCCCCGCACGACGGGTACTCTCACCACAGCGGATACACTTCACGGCCCCCACCGCGCCGCGACCGGCTGAGACCCGCCGCTGATCTCAAGGGTTGACACCGCATATTCGTGCTTAAATAGAGGCAGATAGAAGTGATACGTGTACACTTCCATCTGCCTTAATGGTTTAAGCGCGATATGACGAACGTCTATGCCTATCAAATTGCTCTGGAATGATACCCATCACCATGTTTTAATCGCGGAGTTCTCAGGCCACTGGACCTGGAAGGACTTCCACAAGGCCGTTGAAGACGGGATGGTACTGATACGTAGTGAAGGGCGCACTGTGCATGTCGTCGTGCAAACGGCGCACTCCAAGGGAATGCCGAACGGTACCCCCTTCCCGCATCTGGGCGGCGCAGTGACGAATGCGCCCTGCAATACCGGCATGGTGATCGTGATCACGCAGCGCCGTTTCGTCAAAGTGGCCGTCAGCGTAGTCAACAAAATGTACAACACCAGCGACCGCTTCGTCACCGTCGATGACATGCGCCAGGCCGAGGAACTGCTCAGCGAGCACATCGGCGTGCAGATGTACGTGGATCGCTTGATTGACGCCCTTCAGCACAGTGATCAACTCGTGGTGGATCGCGCGCTGGAAGTACTGCGCGAACACGATTGGCTTTATAACGGGGCGCTGGAAGGGGCCAACCTTGAAGGGGCGGCCCTGTATGAGACCGACCTCTTTCTGGCGGCACTGCACCGGGTCAACCTGGACAAGGCGGACCTGCGCCGGGCCAACCTCTTCAAAGTTGATCTGAGTGAGTCGCGGCTGCGTGGTACGGACCTCAGCGGAGCATCCCTGGTGGAGGCTAACCTGCATGGCGCAGACCTACGCCTGGCCGACCTACGCAGTACAAACCTGCACATGGCCGTGCTGCACGGCGCTGACCTGCACTATGTGCGCTGTGACCCCCACACTATTTTGCCCGACGGCAGCGCCTGGAACCGTCAAGTGGACCTGCGCGCCTTTACCGACCTGGATCATCCGCAGTATTGGTACACGCGGGGCCACACCGAAGACGAAACCCTACCCACACGTCCCGCGGGCCTGGATGACTGGCTGCGAGATAATTAAGCTTCTTTGTTTAATTAATTTTTATTTTATGTTATATATCACCTGAACTAGATCATTTATCCTGCCGTTTGTGCTATAATATCCTCATATCGCTCTTATCATGTGTCGCATCGGTCAAAACAGAATTTGTGTCCGTGCAGCCTCCGTATTGGGGCAATGAACCGTGAGCGCTGATTTTTCACTACTCAACACTATAGCCGCGCCCATCTTGGCGATTGACCCAGATTACTTGATTCAGTTTGCCAATACACGCGCGACAGCACTGCTGGGACCGCTGGAATACCTGCTTGGGAGCGCGCTGGCATCTCTGACCCCAGCACATCACGCTCCGCCAACCACCGCGCCCTGTTCACCGCCCAAGCAGTTCGTCCAAACCCTGACCGATGCCCAGAACCAGACGCTGCACATCACCTGGCAATGCGTCCCCTTCGAGGCTGAGGCGGGCTGGATGATCCTGATGGCCTTGGCGGTGGAGCCACAACAAGACCGCTTAGATCACCTGCCCCATGCACTGCACGCACTGCCCGTGATGGCTTGGGCCTGCCCCCAGGACCCTGCTCTGCGCTTCGTCAATGCAGCCTGGCAGCACTTCACTGAGGCGGACGCTGACGACGCCGTGCCGCTGATGTGGACCGAGTGGGTGCATCCTGACGACGCGGAACGCTGCCTGCTTGAATATACGCACCTCTTAGCTCAGCAGCCGCCGCGCAGCATCGAGTACCGGCTGCGCCATGCCAGCGGCAGCTATCACTGGGTGCGCGACTATCCGCAGCTCGTCTATGACGCCAGCGGCAGCCTGCAAGGGATCAGCGGCATCACAGTGGACATCGACGACTTACGCAGTGCCATCAACGCCCTTGCCAGCAGCGAGGCGCAGTTCCGCGCCGTCACCCAGACTGCCGCGGACGCCATCATCATCTGTGACAGCAAGCAGCGCATCCTCTTCTGGAACGATGCGGCAAGGCAGGTCTTCGGCGTCACAGCGCAAGACGCCATCGGTCAATCCTTCACACACTATCTGGCCCCTGAAGCCCAACCCAACTTTGAGCGGGTGTTGTCCAGCATCGCAGCCCATGACCTACTAGAGCAGGCCGTCACCTATCGCCTGCGCGCCCGCCATGCGGAGGGACGAACCTTCCCCATAGACGTCAGCATCTGGGAATGGTCCGCACAGGGGCGCAGGTATTATTCTGCCGCCTTGCGCGATGTGAGCACCCGTTTGCAAACGGAAAAGCGCATGCGTCAGCTTTCACGCGCAGTGGAACACAGCCCGGTCAGTGTGGTGATTACTAACGCCGACGCCGTGATTGAGTACGTCAACCCGCGCTTCTGTGAGGTCACCGGCTACAGCGCACACGAGATTATCGGCCAAAACCCGCGCATCCTGCAATCCGGCAACACCAGCCCCGAAGACTACGCGGCGATGTGGGCACAGATCGAAGCCGGAGAAGTGTGGACGGGGGAATTCCTCAACAAGCGCAAAGACGGCAGCCTCTACTGGGAGCTGGCTTCCATTTCCGCACTCTACGACGAAGACGGCGAGATCATCACCCATTACGTCGGCGTCAAAGAAGAGATCTCCGACCGTAAAACCAACGAAGCTGCCCTGCGCGACAGCGAAGCCCGTTTACACAACCTCATCGCCAACAACGCCGACGGCATGATGGTCATCGACATGGAAGGCGTGGTGCGCTTTGCCAATGACGCCGCACTGCGGGTCTTCGGGCGGCATGCGCAGGACTTTGTTGGCTCGCCTTTCGGGATGCCGATCATCGGCGAGGATGCCGTAGAACTATCCGTGCTGCGGCCTGACGGTAACGTGTGCTGTGTGGAGATGCGCATCGCCGAGGTGGACTGGGCCCCCGACGCGGCAGCGTCTGCCAACGGCACCGCTCAGCTTGTCGCACTGCGAGATGTCACCGAACGCAAGCAGGCCGAGGACGCCCTAGCCCGCAGCCAGGCGCGCTACCGCGCACTCTTCGACCAGTCCAACGACGCGGTGTTCATCCTGGACCGCTACGGCACGCATCTAGCGGTCAACCAGCGGGCCGCAGACCTGCTGGGCTACAGCGTCGAGGAAATTATCGGCTTAAGCTACCGCGATGTGGTCGTCCCCAGCGAGCACCCGCACACCGCTAAGTTCTTGCAGCGCCTGGCAGTGGGCGAGCGCCTCGCGCCCTATGAACGCCTGTTCCGCCGCCGTGACGGGCGCATCATTCCCGTCGAGGTGAACGTAGAAGCCGTGCAAGACCCAGAAACGGGCGCGCTGCTGCACATTCAGAGCATCGTGCGCGACATCAGCGAGCGCAAGCAGATCGAGCAGCACATCCGCGAGAGCGAAGCCCAGTTCCGCGCTATGCTCAACAGCACCAACATGGCCTTTGTGCTGCTGTCACTGGACTACCGTGTGCTGATCGCCAACGACATAGCCCGCGAAATGCTGCGTATTGAGTCCCAGCGTGAGCTGCGCATCGGAGACCTAGTGACGGATTACCTGGGGGAACGCAGCGCAAAGTTGTTGACGACAATGTTCGAGCAGGCCCTGACAGGCGAAACGGTGCAGCATCAATTTGAAATGACCCTACCCGGCCAAACGTGGCTCGCTTTCTACGAGATGCAGTTCGCGCCGGTGCGCATGGAAGGCCGCGTGATTGGGGTCTATGCGCGCGGCGAGGACATCACCGTGCGTCGTGCCGCACAGCAGCGCGAAGTGCAGCTCCAACTAGAACGCGAGCGCGTGCACCTGCTTTCGGGTTTCATCCGCGACGCCTCGCACGAATTTCGCACGCCGCTGGCGATCATTGCGTCCAGCGCGGACCTGGCCGCACGCCTGCCTGATGGTGAGTCCAAGCAAGAGAGGTTTGTCCGTATTCACCAGCAGGTCCGGCGCATCAGCTACCTGCTGGACGACCTACTCACAATGGCTAAGCTGGACACCGAAGCGATGTTCACGCCCCAGCCCACTGACATCAACGGCCTGCTGCAAATGGCCCTGGAAAAGCGGCGCGGAAAGATCACCGAGAAGGCACTCCACATCATCGAAATCTACGCACCGGACCTGCCACGCCTCAACATAGACCCTTATTGGACCGATGTAGCCTGCGGTAAACTGCTGGATAACGCGCTGCAATTCACGCCCAACGAGGGCACTGTGCGCTGTGAAACCAGCTTAGCAGATGGCTACCTCGCCATTACGTTCAAAGACAGCGGCCCTGGCATCGACACAGACAATTTGCCGCATATCTTCGACCGCTTCTTCCGCGTCGATGATGCGCACACGACTGCCGGCTTTGGTCTAGGCCTGGCGATCACCCGGCGCATCATGGAAAAACAGGGCGGTCAGGTCAAGGTCAGCAGTGAAGCTGGGCAGGGCAGCACCTTCACGCTGTGGCTGCCACTGGCGACCTAAGCTGTCGGCTTAACCTCATCAGGTGACGTCAGGGCCTCGAAGAGTGTGTGCAGGCTGGTCCCGGCCAGGGTGGGCAGCACCAGATGCGCGGCCTGCACATCTGAAGGGCCTACCCCCACCACGGTAAAGCCGCCGCGCCGCGCCGCCGTAACTCCAGCATGCCCATCCTCGAAGACCAACGCACGCACCGGATGCACATCCAGCCGCCCCGCCGTCCACAGGAAGATGTCCGGCGCGGGCTTGGCGTTCACCGTGCTGTAGCCGTCGGCAATGGCATCAAAGCGCGTATGCACGCCTAATTGACGCAGCACAGCGTGAGCGTTGCGGCTTGAAGATGCTACGGCCAACTTCAGCCCAGCAGAACGCGCCTGCTCCAGCAGGGGCAGCACACCCGGCAGCACGTCCGCCGGGGACATCGCCTGCATCAGCGCCAGGAAATAGCCATTTTTGCGCGCCATGAGCTGCTGTGCCTCGGCCTCGTCCGGCGCGTACCCTTCCGGGTGATAGGTAAAGAGCAGGTCTAGGCTGGCACGCCGTGACAGCCCGCGCAGGTGCTCATTGACGGCGGTGTCGAAGGGCAGGCCCAACTCAGCACACAGCCGCGCCCAGGCCTGGTAGTGCAGCGCGATGGTGTCAGCGATCACGCCGTCCATGTCGAAAATCAGCGCGTCAAATGGCAGCGGTTGCATGGAAGTCCTCTCTCAAGTCGGCAGGGCGGTGCCGTGATAGCATTTCTACCATAACATAAACGTGTTATGCCCAGGTTAACCGCCATTCAATGACGGTGTGATAATCTGCCAGACCGTGCCGCCGGGCAAAAGCTGAAGTACGGTGTCGTCCACCCCGCTGAGGTATAAGCTGTCGCCGCCGCCGCTGACCGGGGCACTCTGCACGCTGCCCTCAAAACGGACGGCAGGCGCGATGCCGTTGCCTAGGCGCGTGCGCACCGTGTCGCTGCCGCGCCACACGAAGCCCAGCTCATCACGCGGCTGCACGAAGGCGGTCCCGATCAGGCTGCGCTCGAAGTCCTCGTTAAACGCCGGGTCCACAGCAGGGTTAAAGCGGTTGACGAAGCTGATCCAAGCCGGGGTGCTGCCGTCGTTGAAGAGCGCGTACACCACGTCCTGGCTGGCGACGTAGACCATACGCCCACGCTCAAAGTCCTGGACAACAAGCGTGCTGGTGGTGGCGATCCCGTTAGGGCAGGCCTCCGGTGGCGGCGCAAAGAACCACGCAATCGGGCAGGCCAGCGGCACCACGACCGACTGCTGCACCGCCTGTGCGCCCTCCCCAGCCACCAGCAGATACTCTACCTGTCCTCGGTCACGGCTGCTGGTCGTGACGGTCTCGCTGCCATCAGGTGGGATGTTGTAAACCAGCTCACGCTGGCCGTCGGTGTCCAGCTTATAAATGACGGCATTGGGCACGTTGCGAATGGACCAGAAAAGCGTCAGGCTGCCGCCGGGCTGCACGCTGCTGGCGTCCGCACGGAAGAATTCAATGCGCGGGGCGTTGGGGTTTAGGGGGCGCGTCGGGCTGGCGTCGGGCTGGGGGGTGCGCGTGGGACCGAAGAGCGCGGTCGGTGAGGGACCGGTCGTGGGCAGGGCCGGGGTCACGGTCGGCTGCGCTGTAACGGTTTGGATCGCGGCCAAGGCGGTGGAAGTCTGGGCGGCGGGATTCAAGGCGGTAGTCGTGGACGTTGCGGTAGGGCTGGGCCGTGCCGTCGGGATCACCGGCGATACGCTGGCGGCGCATCCGCTCAATAGCAGCATCAGCCAGACCAGGATCAGGGCGGGTCGCATGGGTTGGGGCATGGGCATAAGTCACCAGGGCGATAAAAAGCAGGCCGTCAAGTGCCGTGATCCACAGCAGACCGCCAGCGTACAAAGCCAGCGAACTCCACCACACGGCATTTACCGCCTCTATTGTCAGGAAAACGGCGCAGAATACAAGCAGCGCTATCAAGCTGAGTCCCGCCCCACGTTTCAGCCGCCACAACCGCCAGGTCACCCAACCGCCATAAAGTGCCAGCAGCAGGCTGCCTGTCCGCCAGGCGAAACCATCGCTGTCGTGCAGGTAGCTCAGCACGAAGGGCAGCAGGGCGAAAAGCGCTGCCGCCACGCCCAACTCCACGGCCAAGCGCAGCACCCGCCGCAACCCAGGCCGCCGGTCACCATCGACAATGGCACGCAGACCCACCAGCGCGCTGAACCCGGCTAACAGCATCCCTAGTACCACAATTCCGTAAAAGTAGGCTGCATCTGGCAGCATCTTCGGCTCCATTCTCCCTACCGATCGTGCGCTGCGATGTTGTTACCCTTAGTATACGGGGGTTTGGGCTGAGCAAGATGCCCAAGTTTTAGGGGATATAGAGGCTGTGCCGCGACGAGAAACAAAACGCGGGGACTGTATGCGATCAGCCCCCGCGTGTGTTCACTGTTTCAAGCCTTGGGCTTACTCGAAGATTTGCAGCTCGATGTTGAAGTCAGCCGTCTGGGCGTCGAAGGCGAAGTTGAACTGCTCTTCGCCCACGCTCAGGATGTACAGGCCGCCGGGGAATACACCGAAGATACCCTCAGTAATGGCCGCACCGCGCAGCAGACCCAGTTCTTCCAGGTCCGCAGACTCTTCGTCGATGGTGTTCAGGATCACGTCAACGGGCATGTCGCCGCCGGTCTTGACGTAGCTCACGGCGAAGTTTGATTCGGTGTTGACAGTGTAGTAGTTCAGGCGTTCATCGTTCGCGCTGCTGCCGCTCACTACAGCGCCCGGCTCCAGCACTTCAGCCACCAGCAGGGTCAGGGTGAACTCGCCGACGCTCTCACCGGCCACGCCGCCTTCACGGGTCGCCAGGATGGTGTAATCGCCATCACCGGGCAGCTGGGTGAACAGGGTGGCCTCACCGAAGCTAAAGGCGTTCACTGTGCTGGCAACCACACCGTCAGCGTTGGTCAGGACAATCACCGGGTCATCCAGGTCGCCGAACTGGTCCACAGGCTGGAAATCGATGATGATCACGTCGCCAGCGGTGCCGGTGAAGGTGTACTCGAACTCATACTCGGTGGCGGTCATGTTGGCTTCCACGGTATCACCGTAGGCCAGGCTTTCCTGAGCGTTGGCAACGGTCGCGCCGAAGAGGGCAACCAGGACAAAAACGGGGATCAACAGGCGCTTCAGCATGGGGTGATTCTCCTTGTTTGAGTTGATGTTTATTGAACAAAGCGGTTAACTGCAACCTTTGTCATCATAATAGCAATCCTTGACCGAACGCAAGTCAAACGCCCAATTTTTTACGGTTTTTTGCATCAGAAGCTAATGAGTGGTTATGAGTATAGGTAATACATAACTTGCCAGTCATACACTTACCAACCTACTGTTGCTGGGCGTGCAGCGCGGCTAGGTCATCTTCGTAGAGCAGTGCCCAGCCCTCCACTTCACGCAGTACGACATCCAGTCCGCTGCCAGTTTCGATCAAGGCCACCCGCACGTCCCAACGCGCCAGCGCGTCTTCCCAGCCTGGCTGCGCATTGGCGATCTGCCGGTAGTCCTCTAGGAAGTCGGTATAGAGGTCAGTGCGGCCATCGATGAAAACCGGGTAATCACGGGCGTAGAACATGGCGTAACCGCCCCAGTTGTAGCTGTTGAAGAGCGTCCCCGGCGGCTGCTGCGCGTTGAGCACAGCCACAGCCTCCACCGGC
>CAYWGJ010000029.1:7528-22147 GCA_964457835.1 uncultured Anaerolineaceae bacterium | reverse complement strand
GGGCGCTGATGCAGCAGCTCTAAGCGCAGCGACGCCCCCGGCACGGTCGGCTCCAGCGACTCCAGCTTGTCGCGGACCTGCTGTGCAGCCAGTGCCGTCAGGGCGCGGTTGTCAATCTGGACGCTGGCCTGCGCCGGGATCACGTTGCCCGCCGTGCCACCTTGGATCAGCGTCACCGACACCGAGGTACCGTTGCGCAGGTCGTTAAAGCCGTTAATGCGTGTGATCTGTTGGGCCAGCTCCACGATGGCGTTAATGCCAGCCTCCGGATTGCCGCCGGCGTGTGCGGCGCGCCCAGTGACGTGCAGGCGGTAGAAGGCCGTGCCCTTGCGCCAAATCTTGAGCGCGCCGTCGGGCGTGGCCGGTTCCAGCACCAGCACCTGCCCGGCGGACGGGGCCAGCGCCGCGATGATGGGTTCGGCGTCATTGCTGCCGATTTCCTCATCACTGGTAAAGAGCAGCCACACCGGGCGCGATGCGGGCAGTTCACCACGCGCCAGCAGACCCTTAAGCGCCGTCAGCGCCACGACGATACCGCCCTTCATGTCCACCACGCCAGGGCCGTAGAGCTTGCCCTCGGCTTCATCCAAGCGGATAGGCTGATGCGCCAGCGTGCCCAGCGGAAACACCGTGTCCATGTGCATCAGCAGCAGCAGCGGCTTGCCCGGCGCGGACTCCTGCCACTTTGCCAGCAGCATATCGCCGACGCGCTGCTGTGGGTAGCGGGTGATGGATGAGGGGTTCAGGGCCTGCACCTGCGCCTCGATAAACGCGCCGAAGCGGTCCACGGCGGCTTTATCGTGGCTGGGCGATTCGTGTTCGACCATGGCCGTCAGCAGGTCGATCATGGCCTGCTGGCGGTCCTGAAAATAAGAAAGTAATTCGGACATTGGCGTACCTTTTTAAGCCGGTGATCCAAGAAAACAACGGGCACCAGTATAGCCACGCGCCCGGCCATCCGGTATAGCCAACCCACGCGGAACTGGCCCCATCACTGCCTACCCCCGCCCGTGAAAAGCTTGTATACTTTGCACTAAAGACGACGCACACAGTGCAACGCTTTGGGCTTTGGCCTTTAGTTGAGAAAAAGAGGACGATCAACAATGGATTTTTCACTGACTGACGAGCAGCGCGACGCCCGGAACATGGTGCGGGATTGGGTAGCCGATGAGGTAATCCCGGTCATCGGCGAATGGGACCGCAAGCAGGAGATGAACCCCGCCTTCCTGCCACGCATGGCCCAGCTGGGCATCCTGGGCATCAGCATCCCGGTGCGCTACGGCGGCCAGGGCTTTGACTACCAGACCCTGGGCCTGGTCTGCGAAGAGCTGGAGCGCGGCGATACCACCCTGCGCGTGGTCATGAGCGTGCACCACGGCCTTAACAGCATGTCCCTGCTGCAATGGGGCACGGAGGAACAAAAGCAGCGCTACTTGGTGCCGCAGGCGCGCGGCGAGCAGTACGCCGGCTTCTGCCTGACTGAACCCAACGCCGGCAGCGACGTGGCCGCCATGTCCGCCACCGCGCGCAAGGTCGGCGACAAGTACATCCTCAACGGCGAAAAGATGTGGATCAGCCTGGCAACCAAGGCGCACAACTTCCTGGTCGTTGCCAAGACCGACCCCGACGCAGGGCACCGCGGTATGAGCGCCTTCATCGTCACCAGTGACATGCCCGGCGTCACCAGCGGCGACATCCACGGCAAGCTGGGCGTGCGCGCTGGCTCCACCGGTTGGGTGAAGTTCGAAGACGTAGAAGTCCCGGCGCAAAACCTGCTGGGCGAAGAGGGCGAAGGCTTCAAGATCGCCATGGCTGCACTGGATAACGGGCGCTACACCGTGGCCGCGGGGGCTGTCGGTTTGATCCGCGCCTGCTTGGAAGACAGCCTGAAGTACGCCCACGAGCGCGCCACCTTCGGCACGCCCATCGGCCAACACCAGCTCATCAAGCAGAAGCTGGCGCACATGCAGCTTTGGTACGACAACGCCTTCATGCAGATCATGCGCGTGGGCTACCTGAAGAACATGGGCATCCGCAACACGCGCGAGACCAGCATGGCGAAGTGGTACGCCACCGACATGAGCGTCCAGGCTGCGTTGGAAGCGGTGCAGATTCACGGGGCTTACGGCTTCAGCGACGAGTACCCGGTGGAGCGCTACCTGCGCAACAGCAAGGGCGCGGTGATCTACGAAGGCACCAGCGAGATTCACCAGCTCATGCAGGCCGATTACGCCATGGGCTACCGCGTCGATAAGCCGCTGCGCTGCGAGCTGCCCGCCTACGATCCGGAGTTCTTCCAGGAAGACGCCCAGCCGGAAGCCGGGGACTAAGCGCCAGGACTATCCATAGGGGCATGAGATGTCATGCCCCCCGTTTTGCCCCTGACCCATCCGCCGCCCATCGCGTATAATCCAGTAACTTTTCGCGCGCATTGGTCAGGACCCACGAGCGGCTCTATGTTCAAGTTCATGATCCTCTTCAAACAGCCCGACGATCCCACCGCTTTTGAGAACGCCTATAACGATCTGCTGGCCCTGATGGAACGGATGCCTGACATCCAACGCCGCCAGGTGATCCACGTCGTGGGCAGCCCCACCGGCCCCGCCGCTTACTTCCGCATCCTGGAGGTGTACTTCCGCGATCAGGCGCAGATGCAGGTGGCCATGCGCTCGGCACAGGGCCAGGAAGCCGGGGCCGAGCTGCAAAAGCGTTTCGCACCGGGCAGCTTCGAGCTGCTGTTTGCCGAGGTCTACGAAGAAGCCGGCGGGTCCACCCCGCGCCGCACACAGTAGGAGACGCACAGCGTGGAAGAACTCAAGCAGCGCATCGCCACCGAGGGCCAAAACCTGGGCAACGGAATCCTCAAAGTAGACAGCATCCTCAACCATCAACTAGACCCCGGCCTCATGTTCCGCATGGGGGAAGCCATGGCCGCCCGCTTTGAGGGCATCAAGATCGACCGCATCCTCACCGCCGAGATCAGCGGCATCGCCCCCGCCTTGATGACGGGCCTGACCCTGGGCGTGCCCGTCGTCTACGCCCGCAAGATGAAACCCATCACCATGGCTGGCCCCGTCTACCTGGAAAACGCCCCCAGCCACACCAAGGGCATCGAGGTCGCGCTGCTGGTGGCCGCGGAGTTCCTGCACCCGGACGAAGACGTACTCATCGTCGATGACTTCCTGGCTTCCGGCAAGACCTTAGCCGCCCTGGCGCGCATGGTCCGCAGCGCCAAGTCGCGGATTGCGGGCGTAGGCATCGTCGTGGAGAAGTCCTTCGAGGGCGGGCGCGAGCTGATGAAGCAGGCCGGCTTCGACGTGCCGATTGAGTCCCTGGTGCGCATCACGGCCATGCACAGCGGACGCATTGAGCTGGAATGAGCCGCCGAACATGACTGACGACCTGATCCGCAAACCCGCCGACTCCGACGCCCTGCATCCGCTGCTGGCCGCGCGCTGGAGTCCGCGGGCGTATGCCGACCGTGACGTACCGCCCGCTGCGCTGCACAGCGTCTTTGAGGCGGCGCGCTGGGCACCGTCCACGTTTAACAATCAACCCTGGCGTTTTATCGTGGCCCAGCGGCAGCACGCTGAAGCTTTCGAGCAGATGGCCGCCTGCCTCAACGAATCAAACGGGCGCTGGGCACCGCAGGCCCCGGTGCTGATGATCGCCTGCGCGCGCGCGACCTTCAGCCAGAACGATGCGCCCAACCGCCACCACGCCTATGACCTGGGCTTGGCCGTGGGCATGATGGCGGTACAGGCCGCGCATCTTGGTTTGGTCATGCGGCAGATGGCCGGGTTCGACCCGGAACGCGCCCGCCAGACTTACGCTATCCCTGACGGCTATGCCGTGATGACGATGATTGCGCTGGGCTATCAAGGTACGCTGGACCGCCTGCACGAACGCTATCACGAGCGCGAGCAGCAGCCCCGCAGCCGCCAGCCCCAAGCCGGTTTCGTGTTCAGCGGGACGTGGGGCCAGGCAGCAGATTTATCGGGCTAAATGCCCGCGGCATCAAATGCCGATGAAGATGCGCACCATATAGATACCGATGAAGACCACCACCGGGCTGAAGTCCATGCCAGCGGCAGGGGGCAGCGCTTGGCGCACCGGGGCCAGCACCGGCTCGGTGATCTGGTAGATAATGCGAATGATGGGACTGTCCTGGTCCACGTTGGGCACCCAGCTCAACAGCACGCGAGCGAACAACACCAGGGTGAAGAAGTT
This sequence comes from uncultured Anaerolineaceae bacterium, assembly GCA_964457835.1. Taxonomy (GTDB): domain Bacteria; phylum Chloroflexota; class Anaerolineae; order Aggregatilineales; family Phototrophicaceae; genus CAYWGJ01. The sequence continues at coordinate 17,917 of CAYWGJ010000029.1, read as the reverse complement.
CAGCAGCAGGGAAAGCAGGGCAAAGATCGCACTCATAGCGGAGCATGTCCTTTCGTTGTCATCAGGGTGATCTCAGGGTTACAGGCGCTCACCGAAGATTGCCCGCCCAATGCGGACGTGGGTCGCGCCCTCTTCGATAGCAATCGGGTAGTCGTTGGTCATGCCCATGCTCAGGTCGGGCAGCGGCGTGCCCAGCGACTCGGCCAGCAGATCGCGCAGGCCGCGCAGCGAGGCGAAGGTCTGGCGCAGCACCGCCGCGTCATCGACAAACGGTGCCATGGTCATCAAGCCACGCAGTGTGACGCCAGGCAGTGCCGCGACGTGACGCACCGCCATGAGCAGCTCGGCGCGCTGTGCCGGGTCCTCGGTCCAGGCCTGCGCCGCAAAGCCGGACTTGCTGGCCTCACCGCTGACGTTGATCTGTAGGTGCAGCGGCAGCACCCGCCCACCCTTTTCCGCCATGCGCGACAGCTTCGACGCCAAGGGCAGCGAGTCCACACTGTGCACCAGGTCGAAGTGTGCCACCACCGCGCGCACCTTGCGGCTTTGTACATGGCCGATCATGTGCCAGGTGAGGGCTTCGTCGGTGTAAGGCGGCAGCACAGCCGTCACCCGCGGAATCTTGTCCTCAGCTTCTTCTACGCGGTTTTCGCCGAAATGTCGCACGCCGCCTTCGACCGCAGCCAACACCGCCTGATGCGGCTGCTTTTTGCTGACGGCCACTAAGATTACCGACTCAGCGGGCCGGTTAACGCGGGCACAGGCCTCGGCGATCTGCGCCTGCACCTGGGCGACGTTCTGAGCGATAACGGAGGGCGTGTAGAGCGACATGCGAGTCTTTCCTAAGGTGTGTCAAACAAAACGACGCAGCACACCCTATACAGTAAGGCGGCTGCGTATCAAGCATACTAACAAGCGTTAAGCGCCCGGTGAGTGCGTCTCGGCTTAGCGCCGTGCTTACAGCAGCAGCTCAGCCATCAGACGCAGCGCTGCAATGTCCGTAGTGCCCACGTTCAGCGTGGTAATGGGGCTGTCCTTCCAGATCGACAAGCGTTCTTTAATGCGTGCTGCCGGGCCGACCAGCGCCACCGCGTCGATCAGCGCCTCCGGGACGGCCATCATCGCCTCGCCCTGTTTGCCACTGAGGTACAGGTTCTGGATCGTTTCCGCCGCTTCTTCAAAGCCATAGCGCACGGCCAAGTCGTTGTAGAAGTTCTTGCCCTTGGCCCCCATGCCGCCCACGTAGAGCGCCAACTGAGGCCGGAGCTGGTTGTAGGCCATTTCCAGGTCATCGTCCAGCACGACCGTCACCGTTGGGGCGATGTCAAAATCCGCCAGGGACTTGCCGTTACCCGCCTTCTCAAACCCGGCGCGGACCTGTTCACCGTAGCTCTGCTCGTAGTGTTCCGGGCTGAAGAAGATGGGCAGCCAGCCGTCGGCGATTTCCGCTGTCAGCGTGACGTTCTTCGGCCCGATGGACGCCAGGTAGATGGGCAGGTCCGGGCGGCCATGCAGGATGCTCTTCAGCGGCTTGCCCAAACCGGTAGCGTCCGCGCCTTGGTAAGGAATCTGGTAATGCGCGCCGTCGTGGACCAGGGGCGCTTGACGGGCAAAAATCTGGCGCAGGATGCCGACGTACTCGCGGGTTTTGCCCAGGGGCTTCCCGTAAGCGACGCCGTGCCAGCCTTCGACCACCTGCGGCCCGCTGAGACCTAAGCCCAGCAGCATCCGCCCAGCGCTGAGCTGGTCAAGCGTGATGGCGGTCATGGCGGTGTTGGCCGGGGTGCGGCCTGGCATCTGCATGATGGCCGTGCCCAGCTTGATGCGCTCGGTCAGTGCGCCGATCCACGCCAGCGGCACTACCGCGTCGGAGCCGTAAGCCTCGGCACTCCACACTGCCCAGTAGCCCAGCCGTTCCGCTTCCTGGACCATTGCCACCGGCAGTTCAATACGCGCGCCGCTGTAGCCCAGGTTGAAGCCCAAACGAATGTCACCCATTTTGAAATAATCTCCTTCGCATGTTCAGAAAAAAACATCACGCGGATAACTGTAACACAGGCCCCCGGCGGACTGCACCGGGGGCGGCTGTGTAGATGCTGTGAAGTGGGTGAGCGCGCGGTAGTGCCCGTCCTCAAGACAGCCAGCGCTTACGGCGTTTGTAGTGCTTGACGTCGCGGTAGCTCTTGCGGCTGCCCACGTCGGTAAGTCCTAGGTAAAACTCGCGCACGTCAGCGTTGGCGGCCAGCTCCGCCGGGGTGCCGTCCAACACAATGCGCCCGTCCTCCATGATGTAGGCAAAGTCCGCGATGCTCAGCGCGATGTTGGCGTTCTGCTCCACCAGCAGAATGGTAGCGTGCTGCTCGGTGTTAATGCGCTTGATAATGCGGAAAATATCCGCGACCAGCATCGGGGCCAGTCCCAAGGACGGCTCATCCAGCAGGATCAAGCGCGGCTCAGCCATCAGCGCACGGCCAATCGCCAGCATCTGCTGCTCGCCGCCGCTCAAAAAGCCGGAAATCTGCGTGCGGCGTTCGCGCAAACGCGGGAAGTACTCGTACACCATCTCCATGTCACGGCGCATCTGCTCCCGGTTGCTGACGGTGTAGCCCCCCGCACGCAGGTTCTCTTCGACGGTCAAATGCTTAAAGATGCGCCGCCCTTCCATCACCTGGAAGATACCGTCATGCACGATCTGCGGCGCGTCGCGCTGGTGAATCTCCTGACCATTAAAGACGATGCTGCCGTCGGTCACTTCGCCGTCTTCGGGCTTCAGCAGGCCGCTGATGGCCTTCAGCGTCGTGGACTTGCCGGCCCCGTTAGACCCCAACAGCGCCACAATCGTACCCGGCTGCACTTGCAGCGACAGGCCCTTCAGCACCAGGATCACGTCGTTATAGATCACTTCGATATTGTTCAGGCTCAGCAGGGGCTGATTGTTGGTCGCGGCCATGACACGGCTCCTCAGTATCGTTCAGGTCGTCAGCCTAAGTCCCTCTTCGCCTTAGAAGAGGGACTCAAACGCTGGGACCGGGATGGGGTTGGCTTTTATTCTGCTTCGCGCAGGTCGATCAGGTCGCTGTTTTCCACCCAGATTCCGTCTTCCACAGCATAGATGAACAGGGCACGGTTGGCGCGGTGGTCCTCATCAGTAAAGGTGACAGGAGCCATCAGGCCGCCGGTCTCGTAGGCGTCCAGGGTTTGCAGCGCGGAGCGGATGTTGGCACCGGTCAGCTCATCGCCGTTTTGCAGCACACGGCGGATGCCCTCGGCCATCACGTCCATGGCGGCCCAGCCCTGGGTAAAGTGCAGGGTGGCTTCTTGCAGCGCTTCCTGGCCGCCCAAGTATTCACGGGGGGCTTCCTGGCCTTCGACTTCCACGGTGGTGGGGGTGAAGGGGATCGCGCCCAACGCGCCCTCAGCGGCTTCCCCGGCCAGGTCCACGAACAGCTCATCGGCGCACCAGTTCAGGCAGCCGAACTCGATGAAATCCATGCTGCCGAAGAAATCCAGGCTGTTCTGGGCCAGCAGCGCGGCGGGGCTGCTGACGTTCTGCACGATGATGTGGGTCACGCCCAGGTCGTCAGCCCCTTGCAATTCAGCGGTGAAGTCAGTCGCGCCGCGCGGCATGGGGATGCCGGTAAAGCCGCCGATGCCCATCTCGTCAGCCAGTTCTTCACCGGCGGGCAGGGGGTCGGTGCCGAAGGGGCTGTCGTTGTGGAACACCACGACGTTCATGTCGGCCAGGTCGTTGCCGTCTGCTTCCCACAGGTCGGCCATGTGCATCATCATGATGCGTAGTTGGTCACCGTAGCTGGTGGCGACGATGAAGTTGTAGGGCGCTTCACCGTTGGGGTCGTTCAGGGTCTCGGAATACGACGCGCTGAAGAAGGGAATCTCGTCCTCCGCGATGCGGCCTACCAACGCCAAGGTGTCGCCGGTGCCCCAGCCCATAAACACCACCACGCCCTCGCTCACGAAGTCGGTGTAGAGGGTTTCGGCGGTCTCCACGCTGTAAGCGTAGTCCTGGCTGACCAACTCAATGGGACGGCCTTCCAGCCCACCGTTGCTGTTGATCCAGTCCACGTAGGCGATCACGCCCTCGGCGTAGGGCGTGCCCACGTCACCCGTGGCCCCGCTCAGGTCAAAAATGGCCCCGACCTTGATCGGCTCCCCGTCGGCTTCCTGCGCACTGATCGGCACGATCACCAGCAGCAGGACAACAATCAGACTCAAGACGGCAAATTTCTTCATCATGGTGGTACGCTCCTCTTTTTCAGCAAATAGTCTTATCGAACTGCACAAAACGAAAGGTCACGACGCAAAAAAGCGATCCGCCCCGCACTGAGCATAGCGCGTCAGTAGCTGAACGGCCATAAACGGAAGTAGTCTTTCAGGTTGCGCCAAATGCGCTGGATGCCCTCGCTTTCCACAATGAGGGTCAGCACGATGACGAAGCCGAACACGCCCTGCTGCACGAAGGGCAGAATGCGGTTGAACTCCGAAATCGTCTGCGGGTCCGTCCCGGCGATCTCGCGGCCTAGGTTGCGCAGCAGCTCCGGCAGGATGACGATGAACGCCGCCCCGTAGATCGAGCCACTGACGGTGCCCAGGCCGCCGATGATAATCATGGCTAGGTATTCGATGCTCACCTCAATGGTGAAGCGCTCAAAGCTGATGGCCGTGCTGTGCAGTGCCAGCAGCGCGCCCGCCAGCCCCACCAAGAAGCTGCTCATCATGAAGGCCAGCACCTTGTACTGAAACAGGTTCACGCCCATTACTTCCGCCGCGATGTCCTGGTCGCGGATGGCGATAAACGCCCGCCCAATGTGCGTGCGAAACAGGTTCGTCACCGCGAACACGACCACAATCAGCGTGAGCGAGGATAGGATGTAGAAGGTGTACTCGTTATCGTTGAGCCGCCATTCCGGCACGCCGAACAAGAAGTTCTGCGGGATGTTGAGCGCGTCGGTGGTCTTGCCGTCAATCGCACCGTCGATGGGGTCCCAGCGAATGATGACCCATTCGACGATCTGCTGCGCGGCCAGGGTCGCCACGGCCAGGTACAGCCCCTTCAGCCGCAGCGAAGGCAGGCCGAACAAGCCGCCGATCAAGGCCGTGATGGACGCAGCCAGCAGCACGGCCAAAGGCCAGGGAAGCTGAAAGTAGACCATGCTTAAACCGGCAGCATACGCGCCGATTGCCAAAAACGCGCCCTGTCCCAGGCTGATCTGCCCGGTGTAGCCGACCAAGATGTTGAGTCCGATCGCACCGATGCTGGCGATCATGACGCGATTGACCAGGCGCATCTCGCTGTCGCCCAAGATGAAGGGCAGCACCGCCACCAGGCCGAAAATCAAGAACATGCGCACCCGCTGTGCTGTCGTCGGGCGCAGCTGCATGTCGGAGCTGTAGGTTTCGTGGAAGATACCGCTTTGTGTCGCCATGTCGTCCCTTTTACACGCGCTCGATGATCTTCTGCCCGAACAGGCCGTAAGGCCGCACCATCAGCACCACCAGCAGCACCATGTACGGCATCACGCTCTTCAAGCCAGGGTCGATGTAGCCGCTGGCGTAGGTCTCGATCAAGCCGATGGCAAGGCCGCCGACGATCGCGCCCGCGATGCTGTCCAGGCCGCCCAGGATAATCACCGGGAAGGCACGCAGACCCACGCCGGGAATGTCCCCGCTGACGCCCACGCCCAGGTCGGCCACCATCAAGCCCGCCGCCGCCGCCGTGATCGCTGCCAGCGACCAGGTGATAGCGAAAATCACCTTGATGCTGATGCCCATGCTCATGGCCGCTTGCTGATCGTCTGCTGCCGCGCGCATCGCCACACCCTGCTTGCTATAGCGGAAAAACAGCATCAGCGCCCCTACCACCGCAAACACGCCCACGATGGCGAACAAGTTTTCCGGCACCAGCGCCAGTGGACGCCGCGCGCCCTCAATGTCAATGAGGATGCGGTCGGCTTCCGGGATCAAGTTCGTGGGCAGGGCCTGTGGCGACTTGCCCCACACGCCGCCTACGAAGGCCTGAATGATGTTGCTCAGGCCGATCGTCACCATGATGACGGAAATCACCGGCTCGCCGATCAGCGGTCGTAAGACTAATCGCTCCACCAGCACGCCGACGATAATCATAGCGATGATGACCATGATGACGGCGAGGATCACCAACAGCGGCTGCGACCCCACCACGGGCGAGAGAATTAGCAGCGACTGAAAGCCCACGTATGCGCCCAGCAGCATGAAGTCACCGTGGGCGAAGTTAATCACGTCGGTCGCTTTGTAGACCAGCACCAATCCCAGCGCGATCAAAGCCAGGATGGTGCCGTCACTCAAGCCGGTGTAGGTCAAGCGAATGAACTTCTGAAGCTCGTTTGGGTCCATGTCTCGTTCCTTTCCGTACCGGTCTCAGGCTTGGGCCGGGGCCGTGTCCATGCGCGCGACCTTCAGCGTCAGGTCCAGTTCTTGGGTGCGGCCATCCTGGTAAGTGATCGTGGAGCGAATTTGCACCTGCGAGCGGTCCCCGTAGAGCGCGTCCACCAGTTCATGATAGCGCTGTGCCACGAAGCCGCGCCGGACCTTACGCGTGCGCGTCAGTTCGGCGTCGTCGGCGTCCAGCTCTTTGTGCAGCAGCAGAAAGCGTTGAATGCGCGCGCTTTCGGGCAGGTCCGCGTTGCTGCGCGCTACGTCCTGCATAATCAGCGCGTAGACGTTGGGCTTCTGGGCCAGGTCGGTATAGGTCGTGTAGGCGGTGCGGTTGTTTTCGGCCCATTTGCCCACGTTGCCAAAGTCGATGTTAATCATGGCCGTCACATAGGGATATTCGCCGCCGCCCAGGACCACTGCCTCACGGATGTACTGGCTGAACTTCAGCTTGTTCTCGATAAACTGGGGCGAGAACTTGGTGCCGTCGGGCAGGGTCATCACGTCCTTAGCGCGGTCAATCACGATCAGGTGGCCATCTTCGTCCAGGTAGCCGGCGTCCCCGGTGTGCACCCAGCCGTCCACGGTGAGTGTGTCGGCGGTGGCGTCGGGGTTTTCAAAGTAACCGGGGAAGCACATCGGCCCCTTCGCCAGAATTTCGCCGCTGGGGTCAATCTGGATTTCCGCGCCGGCTACCGGGTGCCCCACGGTCTGAAACTTGATGTCGTCGTCACGATGGATCACGCAGATGCCGGTAGTTTCGGTCTGGCCGTAGCCCTGTTTCAGGTTGACTCCCATGGCATGGAAGAAGCGGAAGACGTCCGGCCCCAGTGCCGCGCCCGCCGTGTAACCCCAGCGGAGCTGCACCAGGCCCAGTTGGTCGAGCAGGTTGGCGAAGACCAGGCGGCGCGTCAGCCAGGCTTGCAGGCGATCGAAGGCATTGAGCGGCTTCTTGGCGAACTTTTTGTCCGCCAGGCGGTAGCCCACGGCCATCGCGGTGTTGAAGGTCCAGCGCTTGAAGCGGTCGGAGTCCTCGATCTTGACCTGCACCGTGCTGAGCATGTTCTCCCAGATGCGCGGCGGCGCGAACATGAGCTGTGGCCCAATCTCGCGGATGTCGGCCTGCACGGTGTTCGGCTCTTCCGGGAAGCTCAACGCGAAGCCCACCCGCATCCCGCAGGCCACGGACATCATCTGCTCGCCGATCCAGGCCAGCGGCAGGAAGGACACGAACTGGTCGCCTTGGGTGTAGCGGTCCACTTCACTGAGGCCCACGCCCATTGCCACCAGGTTGCTGTGCGTAATCATCGCCAGCTTCGGCTTAGACGTGGTGCCGGATGTGGTCGAAATGATGGCGATGTCTTCCGGCTGGCCCAGGTTCACCTGGTGGTCGTAGAAGTCAGGATGCGCATCTTCGTAAGCCGCGCCCATCACTTCCACGTCCGGGAAGGCCAGCAGGTAGTCCAGTTGATAATTGCGCAGGCCGCGCGGATCATAGTAGATCAGCTTGTCGATGGTGGTCAGCTGGTCCCAGATTTCGATGAGCTTATCGACCTGTTCTTGGTCTTCCACGATGATGAAGCGGGCGTTGGCCTTGCCCACGATGTAGCTCACTTCTTCGACGACCGAGTCCTGGTAGATGCCGATGGACGCCCCGCCCATGGACTGCACGGCCAGCTCGCTGATGACCCATTCCGGGCGGTTGTCCCCCAAGATGGCGATGCGGTCGCCGCGCTGTAGGCCCAGGCTGTGCATCCCTAGCGCAAAGTGACGCACGCGCTGGGCGTATTGGCCCCAGGTGATGGACTGCCAGATGCCGAAGCGCTTCTCACGCAGGGCCACACGGTCAGTGTAGCGCTGGGCATTATAACGGAGCTGTTTAGGCAGGGTATTCATGCTGCTGTCGGTCATGCGCGCTCTTCCTTGACTGTCAAGCTGATGCCGCGGGTGGGCGCTGCTAGTGGTTGTCGCCCAGGTAAGCCTGGATCACCGCTGGGTCGCTGCGGACTTCCTCCGGGGTGCCCACCGCGATACAGCGGCCAAAGTCCAGCACCGCGATATGGTCGGAGATGTCCATCACAACCCCCATGTCATGCTCAATGAGGACGATCGTGATGCCCCATTCCTCGTTGATGTCCAGCACGTAGCGGGCAATGTCCTCTTTTTCCTCGACGTTCATGCCTGCCATGGGTTCGTCCAGCAGCAGCAGACCGGGGTTGATCGCCAGGGCGCGGCCCAGCTCCACGCGCTTTTGCAGGCCATAGGCCAGCGACCCCACCGCCTGCTTGCGGATGTTCTGAATCTCCAGCAGGTCAATGACGTGCTCAACGAACAGGCGTTGGTCGATTTCCTCGCGCTGGGCGGCCCCCCAGTACAGCAGAGCCTGGAAGATGTTCTTCTTCATGTGGACGTGACGGCCCAGCATCAGGTTATCCAGCACGCTCATGTGGCTGAACAGTTCAATGTTCTGAAAGGCGCGCGCGATGCCCAGCTTCGCCAAGCGGTTGGGAGAACTCTGCGTGAGGTCGGTATCCCCGTAGTAGATGCTGCCCTGCTGCGGACGATACAGGCCGCAAATGCAGTTCAACATGGAGGTCTTGCCGGCACCATTGGGGCCGATGATGGCAAAGATTTCGCCGGGCTGCACAGCAAAGCTCACGTCACTGAGGGCTTGCAGGCCGCCAAAACCAAGACCGACCCCCTCCACCTTGAGCGGGTGCTGCTGCGGCGGGTCGTCTTCGTAAGGCTTGGAAAAACGCGAAAGAACCATATTGCCACCTACTTATGTTTACAGCTCACGGCGCAGCAGAGCCAAGACCCCTGTCACGCGCTAAACACTTTTTGTATAAGGATTAAGTAGGCCCCTTACTAAGCAACTTGTGGCCGACTACTACCCTAGTTATGAGGCTAACGCATCATCAAGCCGATTGCAAAATTGTGAAATCAGCCACATTCGATAGTGGCGCAGGGTGCATGTACCTATCAATGACAAAGATTGTGACAGTATCTTGCAAGCTCCTTGATTAAATGACAACAAGACCTCACGCCAAAATTCACACAAACTTAACATAAACTGTGTTACTATGGTAGTATATTGCATTCAACAAAGTTTTTTAGGGTGTAGCGATGGACTCAGAGGTCACAGTGACATTGATCGCGGGCGGCCTGCTTTCTGGCATGGGTGTAGTGATGATCGTCGGAGCCATGATTACCCTGCTGCGTCAGGCCATGCAGCGCTGGCAAGCCGTGGACGGACGCATTGAGGGCTTAGAAATCGACGACATCGCCGACACGCGCAGCCACACCATTACCATTGTTTTTTCCTACGAGATCGACGGGCAGACCTTCACCGGGCGGCACCTCGCCCACGACATCCCCGAACCCTATACGGGCAATAGCGACAAGCTCAGCCGTTTCTACCCGAAAGGCCAGCCCGTTACTGTCTACATCAAGCGCCATAACCCCAACAGCCCCTTGTTGGATCGCGGCAGCGACGACGCGGCCTTCACTGCCTTCGTGCTGGCTGGAGCCGGGGCCATCAGCCTGTTTTTCGGCCTGCGCGCCCTGGAGGTACTGGCCTGAGCAAGCACTGAGGGCTTCTTCATGGTATAAAAAGGCTGTCTGATCTGTCCCATTCATACAAACAGAAAGGCCCGCCATTATGCCAAACCCCACCCTGCCCATCCGTGAGTTGGTGCTCTACAAACACGGCGTGGGCTTTTTTGTCCGCAGCGGCCCTTACACCGGGGACCGCCTGACGCTGGACTTCACCGCCCACGACATCAACGACGTGCTCAAATCCCTGGTGATCTTCGACCGCGCCGCTGGCAGCGCCTCCGCGCAACAGGTATTGGGCATCAGCTACGATACCCCTGTGGACGCTGACGAACGCGCCGCCGGCAGCAGCATCCGCCTGGGCGAAAACAGCAGCCTGCACGACCTGCTGCGCAGCCTGCGCGG
>CAYWGJ010000029.1:0-7518 GCA_964457835.1 uncultured Anaerolineaceae bacterium | reverse complement strand
CTCGTCAGCGGCACCATGATCGGCCTGGACCGCGACCGCCTCGACGACGAGCGCGTCAGCACCCGCTTTTTGCTGCTGGACGACGACGGCCAGACCCGCGTGCTGCGCCTGTATCAACTGCGCAATTTGGAAATCATAGACGCGCAGGCCAACGCCGACCTGCACTACATGCTGGACCTAGGCGAAGCCCGCAGCCACCGCCGCCAGATCAGCGTGCGCCTGACGCCGGGTGCGCACGACCTGAGCGTCTACTACGTGGCCCCCAGCCCCACCTGGCGCGTCAGCTACCGCTTGGTGGCCGCCCCCGACGATGCCGCCGCCGCCGGCACGGTCCCTACGCCGGGTGCTGCGTCCACAACGCAGAAAGGCATCGGGCGGGCACTGCTTCAGGGCTGGGGCCTGCTGGACAACCGCCTGGACGAAGACCTGGACAACGTGCAGGTCACGCTGGTGGCCGGGCAGCCGGTCAGCTTCGTGTATGACCTCTACGACTCGCGCATCCCGCAGCGGGCGGTGGTGCAGGACGCGGCGCGCGTGGCCCCCGGCCCGGTGGAGTTCGCCGCGGCCCGACTGGAAACCGGGCCACGCGGCAAACGCCGTGCCGAAATCTCCGAAAGCCGCCGCCCTGCGCTGGGGGGCATGGATACCGGCAGTACCGCTGCCCGGCCCGACGTGCTCAGCATGGCCGCCATGGTGGACGAAGAAGCGCCTGTCTACAGTGAAACCCGCGAAACCGGCGAGACCTTCCAGTACCGCGTCACCGCGCCTGTCAGCATCAAGCGCGGCGAGTCGGCGCTGGTGCCCATCCTCAGCGCTATGCTGCGCTATGAGCGTGAGCTGCTCTACAATGCCGCCAAACTGCCAGATCATCCTGTAGCGGCGCTGCGCTTCGACAACGACAGCGGCCTGACCCTGGAACGCGGCCCGGTGACGGTCATCGAAGAGGGCAGCTATCGCGGGGACGCCGTGCTGCCCCTCACCCGCAGCGGCCGCTCGGTCTACCTACCTTTTGCCGTGGAGCTGGGCCTGCGCGTCTATGAGGAAGTACAGGAACACACCGAGACCGCGGGACTCTCGCTGCGCGGCGTGGCCCTGGTCTTTGAGCAGTACCGCGTGCGCAGCACCGTCTACCGCGTGGAGAACAACACGGACCGCGATCAGGTCATCACGATTGAAGCGCCTGTTGATGCCAACTGGACGCCCTACGACACCGAGCCGCCCGCCGTCGAAACAGCAGCTTACCGACGCTGGCCGGTGCAGGTCGCGGCCCACGGCGAGGCCGTCTTCGAGCGCACCGAGCGGCAGCAGGTCTTCTCGCGCACGCAGATCACCGAGCTGACGCGCCACAAGCTGCGCGGCTACTTCAATGAGCGCTGGCTGAACGAAGAAACCTTCAACGCCCTAGACCCGCTGCTTCAGCGCATTGAAGCGCGCGAGGCCGCCCAGAAGCGCCTCAAAGACCTCAACGTCCAACGCGATGAGCAGTTCGCCCGCCAAGAGAACACCCGGAAGAACCTGGCCGCCCTCAGCAGCAGCGACGCCAACAGCCCCGAAGCCGCCCTGCGTCAGCGCACCCTCAACGAGCTGGAGGCCAGCGTCGATGCCCTGGAAGATATCGAGGCCGAGATGAACGAACTGCGCATCGGCCTGGAGCGCGTCGGCGACGAAATCAGCGCCATGCTGGACGCCCTTACCCGCGCCCAATAGCCCTGCTACTATAGGCGGTCCCTGTGACCCGTACCACACAGCGAGGGACCGCCTGTGCTCACCTTCGAGACGATCACCGACCGCGCCACCTGGAACGACCGCCTGCGCCACCTGCCCCACGCACACATCCTGCAAAGCTGGGAGTGGGGCGAGTTCAAAGCCCTAACGACCGGCTGGCAGCCGCTGCGTCTCGCCTTCCACCATGACACCGGGCTGGCGGCCATGGCCTCGATCGGCGTGCGGAGCTTGGGGCCGCTCAAGGTGATGTATGCACCGCGCGGCCCGGTCTTCGCCGACCCCGGCGATTCACCCGGTGTGGGGGCGGTGCTGGATGCGCTGGCACACCTGGCCCGGCAGCAGCACGCGGTGTGGCTCAAGATCGACCCCGGCCTCAGCGCAGCCACCGGCATCCCCGGCGCGGACGACGATCAGCCCGACGCCACCGGACAAGCGCTCACTGCCCTGCTTCAGGGGCGCGGCTGGCGCTTTTCAGCGGATCAAGTGCAGTTCCGCAACACGCTGACGCTGGACCTGACGCGCAGCGAAGATGATCTGCTGATGGGCATGAGCCAGAACACGCGCCGCAAGGTCCGTACCGCACAAAAGAAAGGCGTACAGGTGCGCGCCGCCACGCCAGACGACCTGCCCACGCTCTATGCCCTGTATCAGCAGACTGGTCAACGCGACGGCTTCTTGATCCGCCCACCGGCGTATTACGCGCGCGCCTGGCAGGACTTCATGGCAGCGGGGCTGGCACACGCCCTCATCGCGGAAGTAAACGCCGAAGCCGTGGCGCACGTCATCCTGTTTCACTTCGGGCGCACCTGCTGGTACTTCTACGGGGCCAGCGCGGACCATCACCGCGAGAAGATGCCCACTTATCTACTACAATGGGAGGCCATGCACTGGGCCAAAGCGCAGGGCTACGCGCTGTATGATTTCTGGGGCGCGCCGGACCACTTCGACGAGTCCGACCGGATGTGGGGCGTCTATGGCTTCAAGCGTGGCTTTCGCGGCACGGTGCAGCGCGGCGTAGGAGCTTGGGACTACGCGCCCTTCAGCCCGGCCTACTGGGGCTACACGCGCCTGATGCCCGCGGTCATCGGGGCCATGCGCCGGCTGCGACGCTGATAAACCGGGCACAAATCTTTACGCTTTTTCAAACGGGATTAGGCTATGCTGAGGCTGTCGGTAAACAGACAGATAGTAAGGGTTACCAGCCATGACCGTGACTCCGCAAACCATAAACGAAGCCATCAGCATCACCGCCCACGAAGGTGACCTACACGAGATCACCATCCACAAGAGCGGGCGCGACTCCGTGAATCACCTGTTCGATTACTCCATCCAGGTGCACGAAAACGCGCCTGAGGGGGTCGTGCCGCACTTCTTCATCGCCATCAAAGACAGCAGCGACCTGCCCATCAAGCATGTCATGGCGCGTGTGCGTACCGATTGGCGCAAGCTGACGCACCCCACCCGCGTGGTGTACATCGCCAACTCGCCGAACTTCATTGCGGTGGTGCTGCGTCTGTCGAACACCCTGCTGTCGAGTCACCAAGTGATGGCCTACCCGGTCGGCGAAGAAGAGAAAGCCATGGCCTGGCTGATGCAAGAGTGACGCGCACCGCCTGTGGTATAATGGCCTATAATGCGCTCTAACGTTCGTCTATGAGGCTCCATGCCCCAACTCCGCCGCCGCGTTTTCCGCCTGATGCGCTGGGGCCTGCTGCTGATTGTCAGCGCCTTCCTGCTCCAACGCGCCAGCTACCCTACCGAAACCCTGTGGAACGCCGTGGTACTGCGCGTCAGTGACCACCAGTTTGATTACCTGGGCTGGGAGGTCGAAGCCATTGCGCGCAAGACAGCACAAAGCCTGTGGGGCAGCCACGCCTACCTGAACGAGTCCGCGCGCAGTGCCGAGGTCTGTGCCTACTTCAGCGACCTGGCCGCCGTGCAGGGGGTCGAAGCGCGCATCGCCAACGGCGACTCCACGCCTGAACGCCGCGCCGAACGCGATACCTTACGCGCGGACCTGGCCGGGCGTCAGCTTCATGTAGAGGCCATCTTAGAGGGGCAGGTATCGGCGGTGCTGGTGGACATGGGCTTTGGCACACTCGGCCAACTCATCCCGCCCATGGCGATGCACTTCACCCAAGTGCCCAACCTGCTGATTGTGTCCCCGCGTGACGCCATTCGTTTTGACGTGTCGATCAACTTGGACCCACTGCCCCTGGAACAGATCGAGGCACTCGAGGCGCGCGTGGAATCCGCACTGGATGTGTCGGCGCTGATCGTGCCGCTGGGCGGCATCGCGCTGTATCCGGCCATGATCTTAGAGACCAGCAGCCTGTCTTGGGCCGTGGAGACCTTCGCCCATGAGTGGCTGCACCATCATCTATTCATGTATCCCCTGGGCTGGGCCTACGACTTTGACGGGGAAGCGCGGCTCATCAACGAGACCGCCGCCGACCTCTTCGGCAAAGAAGTGATGCGCGCTGTGCTGACCCGCTATTACCCCCCGCAGACCTGCGGTCCCGATTGGCCGAGTCCGCCGCCCGCGCCGCCGCCCACACCCGCCCCAGACCCCAACGCCTTCGACTTCGGCGCGGCACTGCACGAGACCCGCGTGCAGGTCGATGCACTGCTGGCCGCCGGGGATGTCGCAGGCGCGGAAGCCTACATGGAAACACGCCGCCAGCTCTTTGAGCAGAACGGCTGGCGCATCCGGCGGCTGAACCAGGCTTTTTTCGCCTTCTACGGGGGCTATCAAGGGGGACAAACAGCGGGCGCAGCCGGCACGGACCCCATCGGCCCGGCCCTGCGTCAACTGCGTGCGGACAGCGACTCGCTGCACCACTTTATCGCCAGCCTGCGCGGACTGACCACCCGTGCGGACGTGTTGGCCCTGGCCGAATCCACCCGCGAGAGCAAGCGCCTGCGCACCGCCTCGGCCCGTGGAGCGCACCCGTTCAGCGGCGCAGAGCTTCGATCAGCAGCCCACCCACGATAAGCCCCATCAGGCCCAGCGCTGCCAACAGCAGCAGGGTCGGCGGGCTGCTGGCTGGGCTATTGCTGGCCGGATTGGTCAGCGGCGGCCCCCCCCCGGCATCCACCAGCAGCGCCGCCTCAGTGGGCGTGGGGCTGGCCGTCAGCACAGGGGCAGTCGGCGTCAGCAGCGCGGGTGGCACCTGGCCGGAAGTAGCAATAGCCCCGACGCGCACCGCATCCGGCGGCGTCAGCGTGACGGCAGGTGCGGCGTCCGTCGGCCCCAAGGTGATGACCGGTGTCAGCAGCACGGCAGCGCGCTCCGTGGCGACCTGATAGGTGGATTGCAGCGCGGCATAGGCCACCGCCGTCTCCACGATCTGTTCCGGGGGCAGGGTGGGCGGCACGTAGCCCTCTGGGAAAGGCGTGGGCGTGTAGGTCCCGGCCAGCGGCGGCACCAGGAAGATTCCGCCTACGGGCAGGATGCGCCCCTCTGCTTCGCTGAGCTGGTTCAGCTCCAGCATGGCCGGGATGTCGTCCCAGCCGTAGCCGTACATCAGCGCGATGTCGCCCAGGGTGTGCCCGGCTTGAATCTCGTGCATGATGTTGCCCTGGTTATCCAGGCCGACGACGAAGACCGGCGGCGCGCTGCTGCGCCCACTGCCCGTACTGCCGCCGTCACCGCCGCTGTCACTGCTGCGGGGCGTGGGCTGGGGCTGCCAGGCCGTACCGCCCGGATTGCCAAAGACCAGCACATAAGTGCGCATGCCGCTGCCCACCGCGTAGCCGATGCCGATCTCGCGGTAGTTAACGTTGGTGAGGCCGCGATAGTGAATGGGCGAGTTAATCCAGAAATTCCAGGCGCTGTCGGTCGTGGCGTTGGTGCCGCCGTAAATGTTCTCGCTGACCCAGGAACTGCCGTAGCCGGCAGCGGCAGCCCGTGAAGACGGCGTGCTGCCACCGGGGCCTGTGTGGCTGATGCTGCTGCTGTCGGCCATCCATTGGGCGTGGCTTTGCGCAGCGGCGGCCAGGGCACCGTTCCACTGATACCCCGCCAGGCCCAGCGATCCGCGCAGCGCGTTGATGCGCCCCAACAGGTCCCCGGAGACGTCCTGCGCAGCACTTGTAACGGTCAACGTAAGCAGCAGCAGTGTGATGAGCAGGCCGTGTGTGAGTTGGCGTAATCCTATGACTCGCATTAAAAAAGCCCCGCAAAGCGTCACTTTCACCGTATCTTGAAGATGATACTGTGTGTTTACTGGAGTGTATAGGATTGTTTACCCTGTGAAACTAGACCTTTTCCACGGAGCGACCGTGACGATTTACCCTGCTTATGCCACCCTGCCGGAGCTTATGCTGCCGCTGCTGGTGATCGTGCTGCTGAGCTACCTGCTCGGCTCGGTGCCCAGTGCTTACCTGATTGCGCGTGGACGCGGCGTAGACATCTTCAGCGTGGGCAGTGGTAACATGGGCGCGACCAATGTCGCCCGCGTGATGGGCTTACAGTGGGGCCTGCTGGTGTGGTCGCTGGACAGCCTAAAAGGGATCACGGCGATTCTCATCGCGCGTGGCCTGCTGCCCGAACATAATGCCCTGGCGACCGTCACCGCCGCACTGGTGGCGATCATCGGGCACAATTGGTCGCTGTTTGCCGGCCTGCTGACGGGCAGTCTGCGCGGGGGCAAGGGCGCTGCTACGGCCTTCGGCACCCTGCTGCTGATCGTACCGGGCCAAGTCTTCCTGGTGACCCTGGCGCTGTCGGGGGCGGTGGTGGCCCTCACCCGCTATATGTCGCTGGGCGTGCTGGTGATGTTCGCCCTGATTACTGGCTGGACCAGCATCTTGATCGTGCAGCAGCAGTACGAGCCGATCTTCGGGCTGTACCTGCTGCTGATGTCCGCGCTGATCGTGTACCGCTTTCGGGGCAATATCCAGCGCCTGCTGGCCGGCACGGAGCGCCGCCTGGGGGAAGCGCCCACCCATCCGGACCCAGCGGTGCCGCCCCGCTCGCCAGAACGGGCCGCGTGACGCGGCATTTGGGTGTACACTCAAGCTGTGTGCCCCGGTTTGCAGCGGAAGAGGTGCGGCCTGATGTTCAAGCGCATAAGTTTTATCCTGGCGGCGGCGCTGACCCTCAGTGCCTGTGAGTCGCTGGCCCCACCCACGGTCACGCCCACCTTCTCGCCCACGGCCAGCGTTACGGCCAGTCCTACGCTCACGCCCAGCCTGACCCACACGCCAGGGCCGAGTCCCACATTCACGCCGACGCCCAGCCCCGCGCCGACCCTTGGACCGCCCACGCTGCCGCCCAGCTTCACGCCGACGCCCAGCTTTACGCCCAGCCCTACAGCCAGCCCCACGCCCACACCCAGCTTTACGCCCACACCGGGTGAAGCCGACGTGTGTGCCGCGCTGGAGTTCCCCGCTGACCTGATCGAGGGCCGCCGCTTCAGCACCAATGGGCCGTCTACCTTCTTCGTCTACGTGCAGCGCGCCGATGCCGTCATGCGCTGGGCCGTGCGTAACCTGGATACCGACGAGGAGACGCTCAGCACGGTGCCGGGCAATTCCGCGGTGCTGGTGGCCCCGGGGCAGACCTTCGCCGTGGGCCGCTACGAGTGGACCGTGACGGTCAGCACGCCGATCTACAGCGACATCTGTGCCACCAGCGCGCGCTTCGAAGTGGTGGCCCCGACATCCACCGCGACGCCTACACCTGAGGCCTCCGCGACGGCCACGCTGACGGCCACACCGCGCTTGTCACTGGGCGCAGAGCTGCTCAACGTGCTGCTGCAGCGTCTGCGGGAGGACGTGCTGGCCCCC
>CAYWGJ010000028.1:0-22321 GCA_964457835.1 uncultured Anaerolineaceae bacterium | reverse complement strand
AGGCCACGATCAGCGGGCCGGCGGGGTCGTAGTGGTGATCTTGGTACCACTGCGGGTCGCTGCGTTCGGTCCAGTTGTACGGCTCATCACAGCTCACCTGGCCGACTAGGTTAGCCCCTGTCATGGCGGCTGACTCGCGGGCCATCTGCACCAAGGCGGCAGGGTCATGGGCGGCTTCCCCGTGCGCAATGACGGCGCGCATGGCCCCCTGCTCGCGGATATGGCGCACAATGGCACGAGTCGGCGCTTCTGCCAGACCGATAACGCCCTGCTCGCGCAGGTAGCCGTTCAGGTCGCCGTGATTGCGCCAACTGCTGACTATCGGGCTGAGCGCGCGCACCACGAAGCCCGATACCCACACCCGCGCTGACTCCACGTCTTCCGGGTTGATGCCGGTATTGCCCACATGTGGTACGGTCATGGTAACGATCTGCTGGTAGTAGCTGGGGTCCGTTAGGATTTCCTGGTAGCCGGTCATGGCCGTGTTGAAGACCAACTCGCCCGTGCGCACGCCCTCTGCACCCCAGCCGATGCCAGGAAAAGTACGCCCGTCTTCTAATGCTAAGAGTCCCTGCATGTCAGCGTCCTGTGCTGCTTTGTCCGAGAAATGTCAAGCCCCGCTTGACGGTCATAGGCCGTCAGCAGTAGTATCCGAGCGAAGAGTATAGCAGATTGCAGCGCGGTCGTGGCAAGTGAGCGACGCCGCGCGTTTTCAGAAAGCAGCGCCATGATCGCAGTTGAACAACTCAGCAAACGCTACGGCACGCATCAGGCCCTTGACAGCGTGAGTTTCAGCGCGCAGCCAGGGGAAATCCTGGGCCTGCTGGGACCTAACGGAGCCGGCAAGACCACCACCATGCGCATCTTGACCGGTTTCATGCCGCCCACCGGCGGGCGGGCGCAGGTGGCCGGTTACGACGTAGTGCGCGACTCAATGGCGGTGCGGCAGCGCGTGGGCTACATGCCGGAGCGCATCCCGCTGTACCCGGACATGACGGTCGCAGGCTACGTGCGCTTTTGGGCCAAGCTGCGCGGCGTCAGCCAGCCGGACGACGCGGTGCAGCGGGTGCTGGCGCAGGTCCAGTTGGACCACCGTGCGCGCTCCTTGGTGCGCAGCTTGAGCAAAGGCATGAAGCAGCGCTTGGGGCTGGCACAGGCCCTGGTCCATGACCCGGAAGTCGTCATCCTGGACGAGCCGACCATCGGCATTGACCCGCGCCAGGTGATCGAGGTGCGCCAGGCCGTCCGTGCCTTAGCCCAGGACCATACCGTGCTCTTCAGCACGCACATCCTGTCGGAAGCCGAGCAAGTCTGCGACCGCGTGGTGATTATCAACCAGGGGCGCTTGGTGGCCCAGGGCACGCCGGATGTGCTGCGGCATCAGCTCCAGACGGGAACGCGGCTTTTCGTCATGCTGGATGCCGACCCAACGCAGGCTGAATCGCTGCTGCGCGGCGTGCCCGGCGTGCGGCATGTCGAAGCCCAGGCAGGCGGTTGGGTGCTGTACGTCACGGATGGCGTAGACGCGCGCCCACAGGTCGTCAAGCGCAGCACAGGGGCGGGCTTCGCCTTGTTGGAGCTGCGCCCGCTGGCGATGACTCTGGAGGACATCTTCCTGGACCTGGTGGCCCGTGACGGCAGCACGCGTGAGGAGGCATAAATTATGCGCGGATTAGGCATCGTCTACCGGCGCGAACTGAGCAGCTATTTCGTGTCCCCGGTCGCTTATTTGATCGCGGCGGCCTTTTTGCTGGTGACGGCCTTCATCTTCAACAGCAACCTCTTCCTCAGTGTAACGCAGGCCCCGGTTAACCCGGCGGTAGTGCCCGTATCGCTGAGCTTCTTCATGATCTTCTTCGGACCGGTGCTGACCATGCGTCTGCTGGCAGAAGAAGCCCGCGAGGGCACCCTGGAGCTGCTGCTTACTGCGCCGGTCAGCGAGGCGGCGGTGGTGATCGGAAAGTTTCTGGCCGCCTGGACCTACTACACCCTGCTGCTGGCCGTCACGCTCATCTACCAGGTGATCCTCATCCTGGCAACCGCTCCAGAGACCGGCCAAGCGGTCACGGCTTACATCGGCATCTGGCTCTACGGCGGCGCGGCGTTGAGCGTGGGCTTGTTCACATCGGCCCTCAGTGACTCGCAGGTGGTGGCAGCTTTTCTGGGTGTATCGGCGCTGCTGCTGCTGTGGCTGGGTGAGTTGGCCGGCGAGATCGTCGGCAGCGTGGAGCTGGCCCGTCTGCTGCGCGAGCTAACGCTGCCGGGACATTATTCCTCGTCTTTTGCGGTAGGCCTGGTGCGCATCGAAGACGTGATCTATTTCGGCGGCTTGATCGTGGTGATGCTCTTCGCGGCAGTGCGCGTGGTGGGTTCCCGGAGGTGGCGTTAAACATGACTCAACGTGAATGGACCCGCACAGGCGCGGGGATCGTCGGCGGGCTGGGCCTACTCTTGGGCGTGATCGGCACGCTGTGGGCGGGCGGTCTGGTGCCGCTGACACTGGGTCTGTTGATCGTCGGCACGGTGGGTACTGTCGTGTGGGTCGCGCTGGACCCCGGCGAGATCGTCCGCCTGCTGACCGGGCGCGGCGCGCAGTACAGCACCGTTACCGTGATTGGCCTGGTGCTGCTGGTGGGCTTGATCGTGTCCCTGTACTTAGCGGCACAGGGCGCGCGCCTCACCGTAGACCTGACCGACAGCGGCCAGTTCACGCTCAGCCCGGAAACGCTGGACGTGATCGAGCGCTTCGACCGTGACGTGCGCATCACCGGCTTCTACAGCGGGCGGCTGCTGCCTCAGCGTGAGGTCGATAACCAGTTCTTCCAGCTCTACACCGTCGCCAGTGAGGGCCGCATCACGGTGGACTACATCGACCCGGACCAGAACCCCACCCGCGCGGAAGCCTTTGGCGTGCAGTTCGACGGCGACGTTTTTGTCTCCTACGTAGATGAAGCAGGGGAGGCCGACCTGGACACCGTGCTGCGTGTGGAGCAGCGCAGCGCTCAAGAACGCGACGTGACCGGCGCACTGCTGCGCCTTCAGCAATTTGAGGCCTTCCGGGTCGCCTTTGAAATCGGCTACAGCACGGTCAACCCAGACGATGAGTCAGAGACCGGCCTGAGCGGCATCATCACCGGCCTGGAGAACAGCGGTGTGATCGTGGGTGGCATTGATCTAAGTGCCTACGCCGCTCAGGACGCTGACATCCCCAGCGAGATTAACGCCATTCTGTTTACGCAGATGAGCGCGCCGCTGGACACCGCCGCCGTCGCTGTGCTGGACCGCTACGTACAAGGGGGTGGCTCGCTCTTCATCATGGCGGATGCTGATCTGCGACGCGGCACGCCCTTCCTGACGGAAGACAGCGTCTTCAACACCTACCTATGGCAGACCTTCGGCCTTCAGATGATTGATGGTGTAGTCGTGGACAACATGGTCAGCGGCCAGACGCCCTTCGACATCGTGAGCGTGACGCTGGCCGATGCCTCTGAGCTGACGGCTAACCTGAACGACCCCAACGATCAGAGCACTTCAGTGCAGTTCCCCATTGCGCGTGGCGTGCGGGTGAACACTTCACCGCCCGTGAGTAACGGCATCATCATCGATGCATCGCCAGGCAGCTACATCGAAACAGACCAGGACACCCTGGTGAACGAGAGCTACAGCGAGTTTGAGAACGGGGTTGATCCGCAGGGGCCGATTACGACGGCGGCCTGGGCGCATAACCAGGATACGGGGTCCAAGCTGGTGCTGGTGGGCGATGACGACTTCGTGACGAACCAACACGTCGGGGCACCGTTTGGCAACAGCATCTTCTTCACCAATGCCATCACCTGGGTGACGAACTACGGCGAGTCGGTCAGCTTTGCGCCCACTGCCCGCGTCACCAACCTACCGGTGATCTTCGTGACGCTGCAAACCCTGGATCAGATCGCGCTGCTGACCCTGGTGCTGATTCCGGGCGCGGTGTTGCTGCTGGGGCTGGGGGTATGGTGGCGGCGGCGATGATGGTCCGACGGCGCTGGATACATACCAGCTTACAACTTTTAACCAAATTCTCATCACCTTACAACACAGACCCGCAATTAGGCGATTTGTCCTAATCGTCCTGTTAAATACAGATGATTTTGTGTTAAATCCCAAAAATCACTAGGAAATTGTCAGGGTTTTGTGCTATATTGGTGTGCTACACTTAAAAAAGCAATAGAATCGCTCTCATACAGGGTGTACGGCACTGCGGCCTGCTTGACAAGTTAATCGCTACACGATACCTTATTAGCAGATGCGCGATCCCCGCCCCCCGTGGTGGGGATTGTTTGACTATGACGTAAGTGTAGAGCGAGTCGAGAGGTGAGAGGCCTTGCTGGTCCCTGGCAGGGCTTTAACTTTGTGCTATGGTTGCGACACTACCAATGGCTTCACGCGAAGAACTTCAAAACCAGCTGCTGGAAAAAGCACGCGGTAAAGGCGAAATCGCCTATGACGACATCCTGGCGCTGATGCCTGATGTCGAAAATGACGTCGCGCTCTTGGATGACATCATGGACAGCTTGATGGAGTCCGGTGTGGCGGTCGTTTCGACATCAACGGACACCACCCCAGATGACGGCGATTCGGCGCGCCCTGCCGCGGTCAACCAGCGCGCGGTGACCGAGGTTGAGGACATCGACGACGACGATGACGACGATGACGACGATGCACTCAACGAGCCCATGAGCGGCATGTTCGACGATCTGGTAGAAGATGCCGGCTATCAGCAGGCGTTGGACACCGACGACGTTGTGGGCCTCTACCTGAAAGAAGCCGGGCGCGTCCCACTGCTGACAGCAGAAGAAGAAGTGGCGCTTGCCAAGCGTATGGAGGCTGCCACCTTCGCCCAGCAGCAGCTCGATGAGATGGGCGACCGCCTGCCCATGGACGACGTGTACGATCTCAAGGACATCATCGCCGATGGCGAAATGGCCCAGGAACACCTGGTGCGCGCCAACGCGCGCCTGGTTATCAGCGTCGCCAAAAAATACATCGGGCGCGGCGTCCCCTTCCTGGACTTGATCCAGGAAGGCAACATCGGCCTGATCCGCGCCACCAACAAGTTTGAGTATCAGCGCGGGCACAAGTTCAGCACCTATGCGACCTGGTGGATTCGCCAAGCGGTCAGCCGTGCTGTGGCTGACCAAGGCCGTACCATCCGTGTGCCGGTGCACATGGGCGATCAGCTCAACCGGATGCGCCGCGTGCAGCTCACCCTGCTGCAAGAGCTGGGCCGCGAACCGAGCATCGAAGAGCTGGCCGAAGGCATGGAGACGACCCCCGACAAGGTAGAAAACCTATTGGAGATCAGCCGCCGCCCGGTCAGTCTGGAGACCCCCATCGATGACGACGGCGACTCCACCTTCGGCGATTTCGTCGAAGACGTGAACAGCCCCGCGCCCGCCGATGAGGTCACCACACATCTGCTGCACGAGCAGCTCCAGACAGCGCTCAACCGCCTGCCCCCGCGTGAAGCGCAAATCCTGCGCCTGCGCTATGGCCTGGAAGACGGGCGTGTCTACACCTTGGAGGAGGTCGGTCAGACCATCGGCGTTACCCGCGAGCGCGTGCGCCAACTGGAAGCGCAGGCACTGAACCGCCTGCGCCAGTCCTCCGCCCACATCATCCTGCGCGACTACCTCTACGAGGGTTAAAGCGCGTGCAGGCTGACGGTCAGCTCGAAACCACCCCGGCGCTTCGCCCGGCACGCCGCCGTGCTGCGCCGGGTGTGCGCGGCCCCGTGCTGCTGCCCTTGATCCTGGTAGCCGTCGGCGTTGTGCTGCTGCTGGACAGCTTCCTGCTGCTGGGTGATTTCAACGTGACGGCCCTGCTGCCTCTGCTGCTGGTCGTGACCGGGGCGCACATCCTCCTACGCGGGGACATCCTGCCCAGCCTGCCCGCGCGCAGCTTCGGCATCACGCGCGGCAGTGTTGAGTCGGCCACGCTGGAAATCAGCGCAGGCATGATCGACGTACAGCTGCGCCGCCTCCAGCGCGAAGGCCGCTTGATCGCCGGGCAGTACGCCGCACATTCGCGCCCCAGCCTGGACGTCGAATCCACACACGCACTGCTGCGCATGGACCGCGCGGCTACCCCTTGGCTGTCCTTCACGGATTGGCAGATGGCCCTGGCGCTGGACCTGCCCTGGACGGTGTACCTCAGCAGCAGTTTGGGCCGTGTGCGGGCGGACCTCAGCGGCTTGATCGTGCAGGAAGCGGTGATCGCCACAGGTATCGGGGCGCTGCACTGCACCCTGCCGGATGAAGCCTTCGGCCCCATCCAACTGCGCTCAGCCTTGGGCGATATTCATGTGATAACGCCACCTGGCCTGACCGCACAGATCACGGTCAGCGGCCCGCGCAGCTTCAGCCTACACGTCGATGAAACGCGCTACACCGAAATCGCCCCCGGCCAATACGCCACCTTGGACGCCGAGCCAGACCTGCCGGTCATCGAGGTGATCGTGCGCGGCACCTTCGGCGATGCCTACCTGCTGTAACTACCCATGAGCCGCTACCTCGTCCGCGATGCCCTGGCACCAGACCTCGCCGCCTGCCTGGCGCTGGACCACAGCTTTGAGACAGACTATGTATGGCAGATGGCACTGCGCAGCGAGGCTGAACGCTACGACATTCACTTTCAAACCGAGCGCTTGCCGCGGACCCTGACCGCCAAACATCCAGTTGACGAGTCGCGGCTGCGCACCTGCCTGGAACCGGCGCACTGCTTCCTGGTGGGGGCCGCGCACGACGTCCAAAAAACCGACAGCGACGCGCCTGTGCCGCCGCTGGTCATCGCGTA
Source organism: uncultured Anaerolineaceae bacterium (assembly GCA_964457835.1). Taxonomy (GTDB): domain Bacteria; phylum Chloroflexota; class Anaerolineae; order Aggregatilineales; family Phototrophicaceae; genus CAYWGJ01. Next base: position 15,490 of record CAYWGJ010000028.1, on the reverse strand, counting down.
TTTGACGATGCGTTATGACCCGATCCGGCAGGCTGGCTGGGTGCAGGACCTGGTTGTAGAACCAACGCTGCGCCGTCAAGGGATCGGTGGGCGGCTGCTGGGGATCGCGCGGCACTGGGCTGTGGAACAGGGGGCGGATCGGCTCTTCGTGGAAGTGCCCACACAGAACTACCCCATGATCGCACTGTGTCTCAAGCAGGGCTTAGAGTTCAGCGGCTACAACGACCGCCTGCTGCCGCACCGCGACATCGCACTGCTGCTGGGCATCAGCTTGTGATGCCCAGCACAAAACCCCTTACACACCCTGCGCGCAAAATGGTACACTCAATGAAACCCTGCTAGGCCACCGCATCACCCGAAGGCATAACGCTGTGAACAACGACCTCGTGCTCACCTTCCTGGACCTGTTCAATGAGACTCTAGCAGCAGCCATCGTTACGATTGCCTTGTCGATCCTGCTGTATAACATCACACGCAACCTAGAAAGCCGCGTCGCGCGCAGCTCCGGCGCGGTGTTAGCCGCCGTGACGGTCACCTATGTGGTGGATGTGTTCTTGTCGCTGGAGCCAGACAACAGCGTCATGGAGGCGGTGCTGCGTCTGCAATGGCTGGGTATCGCCTTCATCCCAGCAGCGATCTTCCACCTCTCCGACGCGCTGCTGGCGACAACCGGCCTGCCGTCACGCGGGCGGCGGCGGCGCATCGTGCGGGTGATGTACGCCATCAGCGGTGCGTTTCTGCTGTTGGTGGCCTTCGGCGAACTGCTGGTCGTACCGCGCACGTTCAACGGGACGACGGTGCTGCGCGCCGGGCCGCTTTTCGCAGTGTATCTGGCCTTCTTCATCATCGCCAACGCCGTCGCTTTCATCAACGTCAACCGTGCCCGTCGGCGCGGCCTAACGCGCAGCACCAAACGCCGCATGGCCTACCTGCAATTAGCACTGTTGACGCCCGCTATCGGCGTGTTTCCATACTCGATGTTCCTGGCACCGGGTGATGAGTTCACGCTGCCCGCCCTGCTGATGGTCAACGTTGCTAATGTCGTCGTCATCTTGATGCTGTTGTTTCTGGCCTACCCGCTGTCCTTCTTCGGTTCGCGCAACCCCGACCGCGTGGTCAAGACCGAACTGCTGCGCTTCATGCTGCGTGGCCCCGCTACCGGCCTGCTCATCCTGGTTGTGCTGATCTTCACGCGGCCTACGGCGCAAATCCTGGGCCTGCCGGGGGACGAATTCACCCCCTTTGCCCTGGTAGCTGTTGTGCTCTTCTGGCAGTGGATGGTAGACCTCAGCCTGCCCACTCTGGAAGCGCGCTTGATCTACCCAGACGAGGACAGCGAACGTTTAGCCCGCTTGCAGCAGCTCAGCAGCCGAATGCTGACGCATCATGACCTGGTGCAGCTCATGAATGCGGTCATCGAAGGCACCTGCGACTACCTGCGTGTGGGGTCAGCCTTTATCGCGTCCTTGTATCAAGACACGCCAGAAGTCATTAGCTGCACCGGCTCACAGGATATCGACGAAGCCGAACTGGCGGCACAGACCGGTCCGCTGGCTGCCCTGGACCGGGACGCGGCGCTGACCCAACCGCCATGCTGGGAATCCTTTTGGCTGCTGCCGCTATACAGCAAACGCACCGGTACCGGCAGCGGCGGCGGCGTCGGGGTAGGACAGCACAACCTCATCGGCGTGATGGGCATCGAAGCGCGTGGTGAGGCACTGCGCTTGGATGAAGACGAAGCCGCCCAACTCGACAAATACCGCCGCCGTGCCGCCCGCGCCCTGGATGAGCTGATGCTGCAAAGCGAAATCGACGCCGCGCTGGAAGGCCTGCTGCCGCAGTTCGTCATGGCGCGTGGGCGCAGCCTGGACGTGGAATACAAGCCTGGTCACGCTGCCAAACCCGAACCCACACTGCCCGACCGTGCCGAAGTCGTCGAACAGGTCGGCGCGGCACTGCGACATTACTACGGCGGTCCCGGCATGATGAAAAGCCGTCTGCTGGAACTGACGATCGTGCAGCAGGCCCTGGCCGAACACGATCAGAACGCCGTGCGTGCACTGCGGACAGTGTTGGACCGCGCCATCGAGAACCAGCGCCCAGAGGGCAGCCCCGACATGCGCAGTCAGGAATGGCTGCTCTACAACATCCTGCAAATGCGCTTCATCAAGAAACGCCGTGTGCGTGATACTGCCCGCAGCCTGTACATCAGCGAAGCCAACCTCTACCGCAAACAGAACCTCGCCATCGAAGCGGTGGCTGATGCCCTGCTGCAAATGGAACAAGACGCGCAAACGCAGCCCGCTGCACCCGCCCGAACCCCGCCGCTGCGTTTGTGAACTGCCCCTATAGTCCGGTTGATCTTGCGGCATAGGTTCGGTGAAAAGCCGGTGAGCCGGGGTGTGCTATGCCTGTAAGTGTGTTATACTCATGATCATACGGTCCATGCTGGACCGTATACTCCCCATCTGTTTCCCGTTTTCTGGAGGATACCCTTATGTTCCACAATGCTGCGCACCTTCACGGACGCAGTGGTGCGGGTCGTCTTGTGTTCACGACCAGCATCATCATGATCTTCGCCCTAGCCCTGACCAGCTTTAGCGTGCTGGCCCAGGACGACACCCCGGTCTTCCGCGTGGGGACCAACGCCCCGGTCAACCTGGAGCCGGCCAGCGGCACCAACGACCCCGAAATCCTCTTCAATCGCATGATCTACGACTACCTCATTGACCTGGACGTAACCGGCACGCCTATCCCAGCGCTGGGCACGAGCTGGAAGGTCAGCGAGGATGACCTGACGTACACCGTAGCCCTGGTGGAAGGCGTGACCTTCCACGACGGCAGCGCCTTCACCGCCGCCGACGTGGTGTACACCTTCGAGCGCCTCAAGACGCTTGAGTCGCCCGCGCTGAGCCTGCTCAGCGGCGGCGCGTTCACTGTGGAAGCCGACGGCGACGCCAGCGTGGTCTTCACCTTAGAAGAGGCCAACGCCGACTTCATCTTCGGCCTTGCCAGCCGCTTCGCCTTCATCCTCAGTGAGGACATCAGCGACGTCAACACCCTCGTTGAAGGCGATGCCCCTTACGCGAACTTCAACGGCACCGGGCCGTATGTGCTCAGCGAGTACAACCCCGGCGTTCAGGCGGTCTTCACCCGTAACGAAAGCTACTGGGCCGAGGGCCAGCCCGCACTGAACCAGATCGAACACGTATACATCGAAGACCCACTGGCTCAGATCGATGCACTGCGCAGCGGCGCGGTGAACTTCATTTTCAAGATTCCCATTGACCAGATTCCAAACATCGAGGCGATTGAGGGCGTGACGCTGCTCAACGCTGCCAGCAACCTGCACCCCGTGATCCGCATCCGCACAGCGGAAGGCTTCCGGGGCGAGGATGTGCGCATCCGCCAGGCACTGAAGTACGGCCTGGATCGCGACGAGTTGAATGAGATCGTGCTGGAAGGCCTGGGTGCCATAGGCCATAACAACCCCATCGGCCCGGCTTTCGGCGCGTTTTACGATGACAGCATCCAAGAACCCGGCTATGACCCCGATACCGCGTGCAGCTTGATCCAAGAAGCCACCGGCGAAGAGCGCATCAGTTTTGAGTTCTATGTGGTGGATGCCCTGGGATACCCAGACCTGGCGACGGTTATGCAGCAGCAGTGGGCCAGTGCCTGCATTGACGTAGACCTGCTGGTGCGCCCGGAAGGGGTGTACTACGGCGATAACGAATGGCTCGACGTGGAACTGGGCCTCACTGGGTGGGGCGACCGGCCTATCCCGCAGCAGTACCTGCTGGAAGCCTACGTGACCGGTGCGCCTTTTAACGAGAGCAACTTCTCCAACGAGACGGTCGATGCACTGGTGGCTGAAGCCAGTGCGACCGCCGACATCGAAGCGCGCGCGGTGATCTACAACCAGATCGCTCAGGTCTTCGCCGATGAAGGTCCCATCATCATCCCCTACTTCGCGCCCATCATCGGCGCAGTCAGCAGCGACGTCACCGGCCTGGAGATGTTCCGTTTCCCTGGCCGCACCGACCTGCGCAGCGTCGGCTTTGGTGAGTAGCGACCACCTCAACGATGACTGAAACACAGTACAGCGCGGGGCCTTCACCGGCCCCGCGCCCCAGTGCACCCCGGCTGGCCGCCCTGCGCACAGCGCGTTTCTTCCGGCAGATGGCCCGCCAGCCCCTGGCCTTCATCGGCACCGTTGTCGTGATCAGCTTTTTATTGATGGCACTGCTGGGGCCGAGCCTGGCCCCCTACGCCTTCGATGAGATCGTGCGCGACGCAGAAGGCAGCACCCTGCGCCGGATGCCCCCTTCAGCAGATTTCTTCTTCGGCACTGACCGCTTGGGTCGCGACGTGTTCAGCCGAGTGCTGTGGGGCGCGCAGGAGATCATCGCCATCCCCGGCATTGCCACCGCAATCGCCGTGGCGCTGGGCACCAGCATCGGCCTAGCGATTGGCTTCTTCGGCGGCTGGCTGGATGAAGCCGTCTCACGCTTCATGGATGGCCTGTTGGCGATCCCGGCGCTGGTGTTGGCCTTGGTCATGCTGGCGACTATCGGCCCCTCATCGGTAGGTATCATCATCGTCATTGTGCTGTTGTACACCCCAATCGTGACGCGGGTGATCCGCAGCGCGACGCTGGGCCTGCGCGGGGCCGGTTACGTCGATGCCGCCCGCCTGCGCGGTGACTCAACGGCGTATATCCTATTCCGCGAAATTCTACCCGGCGTGCTGCCCGCGCTAGCTGTAGAAGCCGCCCTGCGCTTTTCGTATGCCATCTTCCTGACAGCCTCGCTGGGCTTTTTAGGCCTGGGCGTACAGCCGCCGTCGCCGGACTGGGGGCGCATGGTCAATGAAGCGCGCGGTGACATCACCACGACGCCCTGGGCGCTGTGGTTCCCTGCCGGCGCTATCGCCACTCTGGTGATCAGCGTCAATTTGATGGCTGACGGCCTGCGCCGCATCTTCCGCTATGAGGGCCAGCTCCTATGACCACACACACAGCGCCTGTCATCGCAGCCGCAGGGCTGCACCTTGAGTACCGCCTGGGCAAGCAGTGGCTCAACGTCGTGCGTGACGTGACGCTGCACATTGATCCGCTGGAAATCCACGGTCTGGTGGGGGAAAGCGGCAGCGGCAAATCCACGCTGGCCCTGGCCCTGATGCGCTACCTAGCACCAAACGCCCGCATTGCGTCCGGCAGCATCCACCTGGACGGCGACGACCTGCGCGCCAAGTCCGACGCTGAACTGCGCAGCATCTGGGGCCGCCGCATGAACCTAGTGCCCCAGGACCCGCTGGCCGCGCTCAACCCCGCTTACACCATCGGCGAGCAAATCGCAGAGATCACCCGACTGCACATGGGCCTCTCGCCCAGGGACGCCCGTGATGAAGCCATCGAGGCACTGCGCAGTGTGCGTATTGCCGACCCAGAAATCGTGGCGCGGCGCTACCCGCATCAGCTCAGCGGAGGGATGCGCCAGCGCGTGACGATCGCCATGGCCCTCAGCACCGATCCGCGCCTGTTGGTGCTGGACGAGCCAACCACTGCCCTGGATGTGACCACCCAGGCCGTCATCCTGGACCTGTTCCGTGACCTCATTAAAGCCGAGCACGCCGCCGCGCTTTACGTGTCGCACGACCTGGGCACCGTGGCACAGCTCTGTGACCGCGTGACCGTGCTGTACGGCGGTGAAGTGATGGAAACCGCACCCGTTTCTGAGCTGTACGCCAAACCGCTGCACCCTTATACGCAGGGCCTGCTTGCCAGCCTGCCACGCTACACCGACGAAACCGAAATGCGCCTGCCCACTATCGATGGTGTCGCACCATCCCTTGCGGAGCGCCCGTCCGGATGTGTGTTCGCCCCGCGCTGCCCCGTAGCCCTGGACCAGTGCCACACGCACAAGCCACCGCTGGAATCCGCGCGGGATGGGCGCATAGTGCGCTGTCACCGCTGGCAAGAAATCGACACGGGAGAACTGGTCCCCTTCAGCATACAGCGCGCAAACGTCCCAGATGCCCCGCCGCGCGCCGGTTACGTGCTGAATGCCCAACACGTCGAGAAACGCTTCGGCCAACGCGGGCTGCTCAGCCGCCTATTGGGGCGGGGCGAGCAGCCGGTACGCGCTGTGGATGACGTGTCTGTGCAGATCAACACACGCTCCACGTTGGGGCTGGTGGGCGAGAGCGGCAGCGGCAAGAGCACGCTGGCCCGCGCCATCGTCGCCCTGGACCCAGCGGACACCGGTAAGCTGATGCTGCACAGTATACCGCTGGATTTAGCGCTTTATAAGCGCGATGCGGCTGTGCTGCGTGAGCTGCAAATGGTCTTCCAGAACCCGCAGGACGCGCTCAACCCCTACATGACCATCGGCCAAAGCCTGGCGCGCACGGTCAAGCTGTTGGACAAAGACCGCAGCACGCCGGACTCGATCCAGGCGCGGGTGATCGCACTGCTGGAGGCGGTGCGGCTGACGGCGGCTTATGCTCAACGTTATCCCACGGAACTCAGCGGCGGGGAGAAGCAGCGCGTCGCCATCGCGCGTGCCTTTGCTGCAAACCCGGCACTGGTCGTAGCCGATGAACCGACTTCCTCGCTGGACGTGTCCGTACAGGCCGTCGTGCTCAACCTGCTCAAAGACCTGCGCGCGCGGGAAGGGGCCAGCTACCTGCTCATCTCGCATGACCTGGACGTCGTAGCCTATCTCGCGGACTGGATCGCGGTCATGTACCTGGGGCAGGTCGTGGAAGAAGGCCCAACAGACGCCGTGTACGGCCTACCATCACATCCTTACACCGAGGCGCTGATTTCGGCGATCCCCAGCCCGGACCCGAACGAACAACGCGCCCAAATCCGCCTGGAAGGGGAGGTGCCCAGCGCCCGTGACGTACCCTCCGGCTGCCGTTTTCACACCCGCTGCCCGCGCTACCTGGGCGATCAATGCCGCACGCAAGAACCGCCCTGGCGTGACGCTGGGGGCGGTCACTCGATCCGCTGCCACATCCCGATTGACGAGCTGCGTGAAGCCCAGAGATATCACCCGGAGACTGATGAGGAGATGCAGCCATGACGCGCTACCTACTGCGGCGGACTCTGCTGCTGGCGTTGACGATGCTCATCACCTCGCTGATTATCTTCTCGCTGACACAGCTCTTGCCGGGTGACATCGCGCGCTTGCAGTTAGGCCGTGATGCTTCCGAGGTAGAGCTGCAAGCCTTCCGGGACGTGCGCGGCCTGAATGACCCCATCCCAGTGCAGTACGCAGCCTGGCTGGGCGGCTTCCTGACCGGAGACTGGGGCACGTCCTTCGGGCGGGGCAGCCCACCGGTGCAGCCCCTGGTCCTGGAACGCCTGGGCAACAGCGCACGGCTGGGCCTGCTGACCCTGGTCATCAGCGTACCGGTGGCGATTCTGTTAGGAGTGGCCGCCGCCCTGCGCGAAAATTCCTGGGTGGATGGCCTGATCTCGCTGACGTCCCTGGGCGCGGTCGGCCTACCGGAGTTCGTCACTGGCGTGATCCTCATCAGCGTGTTCGCCAACGGCTTAGGCTGGTTCCCGCCTACGTCACTGTTGCAAGGGGTCGAAACGCTGGGCGACTGGCTGCGGGTGCTGTTTTTGCCGGCACTGACGGCATCGTTTGTGCTGCTGGGTTACGTCACGCGTATGACGCGCGCCGGCGTGCTGGACGAACTGAAGCGGCCCTACGTGCGCACGGCCACGCTCAAGGGCCTGCCGCGTCGTCAGGTGATCTTCAAGCATGTGCTGCGCAACGCCCTACTGCCGACGATCACGGTCATCGCGCTGAGTATCGGCTGGCTGATCGGCGGCCTGGTGGTGATCGAGAACGTGTTCAGCTATCCGGGACTGGGCGCAGAGCTGGTGGTCGCGGTGGAAGGCAAGGACCTGCCCATGCTGCAAGCCATCAGCTTGGTGATCGTGTTCACCTTTGCCGTGTCCAACTTGATCGCCGATTTGCTGTACGCGGCACTGAATCCGCGTGTGCGGCTGGGCGCGTGAGTCCAAGGCGCGGGGAGCGATGTTGTGTCCCCGCGCTTTGCCCTGCTGTTATCGGCCTCCCATCAACGCTTAACTTTGGTTTTACATAACCTTTAGTGCCTCTTAACACCCCTTGACTTTTCCACTCAGATAAATCACGCATAGTCTCGAACGTTGACACTTTTACTGTTAGCTTGCGGTTCCGTTCTGTTTTCGTTTCCAAGGAGATGCAAAAATGCGTAAGTTGTATGTGGTGTTACTGGTAGCTGCCGCCCTGTCTATGATGGTTTTTCCGGCTCTCGCCCAGGATGACATGGACGAAGCCCCCGGCACAATTGCCGACATCGTGGTGGCCAGCGCTACGGCAGAAGAAGGCGCGGAGTTCGCCACGCTGTTGACCGCTGTCCAGGCCGCTGACCCGGCAGTGCTGGAAGCGCTCAGCGATGAAGAAGCCGCCCTGACCGTGTTTGCCCCGACGGACGCCGCCTTCGCCGCTCTGGCTGAAGAACTGGGCGAGGAAGCCTTCGCTGCTGTGCTGGAAGACACCGAAGCACTGACGGGCATCCTGTTGTTCCACGTAGTGGACGGCATCGTAACCTCCGAGCAGGTGCTAGAAGGTCTTGAAGCACAAAGCAACTTCAGCGGCCCGACCCTCAACGGCCAGTACATCGACGTGGCCGGTAACCTGGAAGACGGCATCACCATCAATGGCGCGAACCTGGTGCTGGAAATGGTGGACATTGAGGCCAGCAATGGTGTGATCCACGTCATTGACGCCGTGATCCTGCCCGAAAGCCGCACGATCGCTGAGATCGTCGTAGCGAATGCTGAAGCCGAAGAAGAAGCCGAGTTTACCACCCTGCTCACCGCGGTCGGCGCGGCGGACCCGGCGGTGCTGGAACTGCTGAGCGACCCGGAAGCCTCCCTGACCGTGTTTGCCCCGACGGACGCCGCCTTCGCTGCCCTGGCTGAAGCTCTGGGTGAAGAAGCCTTCGCCGCCGTGCTGGCTGATACCGCCGCCCTGACTGACATCCTCCAGTACCACGTCGTAGCCGACACCGTGTACTCCGGTAACCTCGGTGAGCTGCTGCTGAGCGAGGACGCCATGCTGGACGACGCCGGCAACCCCAGCATTGACGTTGAGATGGCCAACGGCGCGGTTGCCACCGTCCTGGTGGACCTGGAAGCCAACGCAGTCTTCATCAACGACGCCGAGATCGTGATTACTGACATCGACGCAGGCAATGGTGTGATCCACGTCATCGACGCCGTGATCCTGCCGCCTGCCGAAGACGAGATGTAAAGCGCACTCCAGCGCTGACCCCGCAGCACCCAATCTGCCGCTCACCGAATCCATCGGTGGGCGGTTTGCATTTGACCCAGCGGTAAGTGCGCTATACTCCCTCTCAATGCGATGATTCACGACACATGAAGGAGCAAGACGAATGTCCGTTGTTTGCATGGGTGAACTGCTCATTGACTTTGTGGCCTTAGAGACTGGCGTCAGTGTCGGCGAAGCCTGGGGCTTTCAGAAAGCGCCCGGCGGTGCCCCGGCCAACGTCGCGGCAGCGCTGGCCCGCTTAGGCGACCCAGTGAGCTTTCTAGGACAGGTGGGGGACGATCCCTTCGGCCATTACCTAGCAGACGTGCTGCGCGAAGAAGGCGTGGACGTAAGCGGCCTGCGTTTCAGCACGGAGGCACGCACCATGCTGGCCTTCGTTTCGCTGGCAGCAGGTGGCGAGCGCAGCTTCAGCTTCTACCGCCATCCCAGCGCCGACGTACTGATGACCCCCGCCGACGTGGACCTCGCCCGCATCAGCGCGGCCAAGGTGTTCCACTTTGGCAGCATCACCCTGATTAAGGAACCGGCCCGCAGTGCCACCCGTGCCGCCCTGGACCACGCCCGCGAGCAGGGCCTGCTCATTAGCTATGACCCTAACCTGCGCCTGAACCTGTGGGACTCCGCAGAAACCGCGCGCACCGGGATGCTCAGCGGCTTTGAGTACGCGCACATCGTCAAACTCAGCGAAGAAGAGCTGACCTTTTTGACCGGCGGCGAATACGTTGAGTCGCTGTGGCGCGAGCATACCCAGCTCATCGTCGTCACACGCGGCGACGGCGGCTCGACAGCGCACCTGGCGAATGGCCGGGTAGACGTGCCCGCGCAGAGCGTGCGCGCGGTAGACACCACCGGTGCCGGCGATGCATTCGTGGCTGGGCTGCTGCATCAGGTGTTGGCCCACCTGGACGACCCGGCCTTGTTCAGCCGTGCAGACGGCTGGGGTGATCGCCTGCACTTTGCCAACACGCTGGCCGCCTTGACCACAACTAAGCGCGGGGCCATCAGCGCCTTGCCGGAGCGGCACAAGATCACGGCCATGCTGTCGTCCATCGGCTGAGGCGCGGCGCTAGCGATCCCGCAGATAGGCGATCAACAGCACGATGCTCAGCATCAGGGATACCACCGCCGAGCCGCTAACGCGGACCTGAATGCTGGGCGAGGCGATCAATACCTGCACGGCGGTGGGGCGGCTGTCGCTGCTGTCTTCGGGTCGATTGTCAACATGCTGGGCGATGCCGGGAGGGGCCATGGCTAACTGTCCCCCCCGCCGCCAACGTCCATGTTCAGTGTGGGGGCGTAGCGACGCACAGTGTCCTCGCCCAGCTTATCGACCAGCTTCTTGCGCAGCTTGGGGGTCTCTTCGCGCCATTTTTCCTGGAGCTGTTCTTTGCTGGCGCTGCGCCCGTCACCGGGGTGGGTCATCATCCCACCGGCGATGCTGGGTGCGGTAGTGATGAGGCGCTGGACTTCCGCATGGCCACAGTTGGGACAGGCCGGCTTGGGTTCGCTCATGCGATGACGCGCCTCAAAACGATGGTCACAGGCTGGGCAGCGATAATCATAGAGTGGCATGTGAGCGTCCTCCAACTAAACAATGCCTGAATGTTTGCCTTCAGCATAGCATGTGATTGCTAGAATTGCGTCAATAGGCCGCGCTGCCCGTCGCACTGACTTCTCATCCATGCCGCGCTGTGCTATGCTTGCGCCGTCTGAAAGGCTGTACAGAGCGGATGAACCGTGCCGTATCAATCCAGCGGCGGACGCCGTAACAACGTGCAGGTGGGGGTCGGGCGCTCGCTGTGGGGAGGCACGCCGCCGCCGCCTATCCCGGAGCGTGTGCTGGACGGAATCCCTGGGTTTGCGGCGTGGCTGGCGCTGCTTTTTAGCGTGGCCAGCGCGGTGGCGTTTCCTCGCTTTCTGCTGGGGGTGGCGGCGGCGGTGGGGCTGTATTCGGCGGCGCGATTCCTGTTTGCGGGGGTGGCCAACGTCATGGGCCTGCGCAAAATCCGCCAGTGGGCCGAAACCGACTGGTACGCCCGCTATCAAGCCGACGCCCCGCCCGACGCCCTCCCCTGGGATGCAGTACAGCACGTGGTGATTATTCCCAACTACAAAGAACCGCTGCCCATCCTGCGTGCCACGTTAGACAACTTGGCACGTCAGTACGAAGCAGCAGCGCGGATGCACGTTGTACTCGCCATGGAAGCTGGAGAACCGGGCAGTGACCGTAAAGGCCAGCAACTCTGCAACGAATACGCCGGACAGTTTGCCAATATCTTCTACACCGTGCACCCTAGGGGCCTGCCCGGTGAGATGCAGTGCAAGTCGTCCAACGAGGCGTGGGCTGGGCGGTGGGTGCGCCGTAAGCTGGTCGATGAGCTGGGTTACGACATCGACCACGTGATCGTCACCACCATGGACGCCGACACGCTGTGGCACCCGCGCTTCTTCTACGCCCTAACCTACCTGTACGCCACCGACCCAGCACGGCATCAGCGCTTCTGGCAGGCCCCCATCCGCTACCACGCCAACATTTGGGACATCAACCCGCTGATGCGTCTGGTCAACGCCTACGCCACCGCCTTTGAGCTGGCGTACCTGGCCGCGCCCTGGTGGATGCCCGTGCCCATTTCGTCCTACTCGCTGAGCCTGCGCCTGCTGGAGGGGGCCGGTTACTGGGACGTGGACGTGATCGCCGACGAGCTGCATATGTTCATCAAGGCGTTTTTCCACGTGGACGCCCAGCTCAAGGCCGAGCCGGTGTTCCTGCCGTTTCTGGCTACAGCCACCACCGGCGACACCCTGTGGGAGGCGGTGAAAAACCGCTATCAGCAGACGCTGCGGCACGCCTGGGGCAGCAAGGAAGTGGGCTACATCATCGCCAAGATGCTGGAACACCCCGACATGGACATCCGCCCAACCCTGCGGCTGCTGCTGCGCGTGTCACACGACATCCTGCTGGCTGGGGCGGGCTGGATCATCCTCACGCTGGGGGCGCAGCTGCCTATTCTGCTGCACCCGGAGATCATCCCGCCGCTGGCAGAAATTCCGTCCGACCCCACCTTACTGATGTTGAGCATAGCTGGTTTCCTAGTGGTGGTGCTGGGCATCGTGTTCTGGTGGCAGGACGTGATCGCGCGTCCGCCGCGCACAACCCGAATCACCCTGCGCGAGCGCCTACTGACGCTCATCAGCTTTCCGCTGCTGCCGCTGCTGACGCTGATCTTCGTGGCCCTGCCGGTGATTCAGGCCCAAACGCGCCTGCTGGCGGGCATGCCGCTGCAATTCCAGGTCAGCCGCAAAGTGTAGGCGCAAAAAGAAACCGCACCCCGGTGAGAGGTGCGGCTGCGGTATCATCAGGCTCAAGAAACGGCGCGTATCTTTGGGAAAGGTGTTGTTTCTGCCAGAAGCCTGGAGAAAGCGTTTATCCAGATTTATTGCTGCCGAACTTGAGACAGTGTCCCGTATCACTTATGATTTAAGTATACGCCGGGATCAATGCGGCAACCCTTAAGGTCATCGCGCGCCGCTGGCCTGTGACCTTTGTCACTAAAAAAGGGTGACGTTTGGCGCGAATGCAAATCGTTGAGAAACAGCCATGAACGAAGACTGAACTGACCCGCATTTAGTGAACAGTGAGTTTGTCACGTGCATAGTGCCGCTCGTAGGCCTGCGGGCTGAGATATGCCAACGAGGAATGGCGGCGACGACGATTGTACCAGACTTCGATGTAATCAAAGACACAGGCCCGCGCTTCCTGACGTGTGGCATAACGTCGGTTGATGCACTCGGTTTTCAAAGTGGCAGAGACGCTCTCCATCACGGCGTTGTCATAACAGTTCCCAGTGCGACTCATACTCACCTGAATGCTGTGTGCGGCCAGCAGCTTCTGGTAATTGGCGCTGGTGAACTGGATGCCGCGATCCGAGTGATGCAGCAGACCCGCGTCCGGATGCCGCCGCGCCAGTGCCATCTTCAGCGCATCCGCCACCAGATCGATCTTCATGCGCGGCTGCATCGACCAGCCGGCGATCCGCCGCGAGAACAGATCCATCACCGTTGCCAGATACAACCAGCCCTGGTTAGGTTGTGTTGACGTTTAATGAAAGTTAGCCTCTGTTGATGATTGGCAGGCGCTACGAAACGAGTTGAACGCGGCTCGGCGCAAGCGCACCTTGCAGCGTCGTTTCCGTCAAAACCCGCAGGCTTATCTGGCTGATTTGGAGTACCGACTCACTCAGCTAATTTTGCCACTGTAGTTTTTTTTACTCAATAAAATTACATTCCTCCTTACAGAAGGTGTGCTATGACCGAAATCACGATCTACACCGATGGCTCGTGCCAGACACAGACACGCATCGGCGACTGGGCGGCGGTGCTGTCCTGCGGCGAATATCGTAAGGCACTTAGCGGCAGTGCGGCGGAGGACCGTCAACGCGATGGAACTGACGGCGGCGGTGAACGGGCTGAAAACGCGCTCAAAGGGGCGAATCAGACCGTCACGTTGATCACCGACTCGCAGTACGTGGCGCGTGGTGTCAACGAGTGGATGCCCGGCTGGATTGAGCGCGGCTGGCTGACGACCAACAAGAAGCCGGTGGCGAACCGTGAGCTGTGGGAGCAGCTGCACGGGTTGTTGACAGCGCATCAGGTCACCGTGACCGATCCGCGACGCGCCGAACGCGTATGGCTGGTGCTCAGCATTGCCTTGCTCAAACTGACCGCCGTTGGCGAAGTTGTGGCGCTGCTACCGCAGTGGCAAGCGTTGCGTGCGCAAGGTAAACAAAGCCGACGCTTATCAGCCCCTGTGCTCGGTTGGATCGACCGCATCGTAAGCTTGTTCACGGGTGATTCCGTGCCCATAGGCGATTTTCAGCTTTACCCTTGGCAAACTGAACCTAAACCACAAAAAACCTACCCCTGAAAACCATATCACCTGTAGCGGTGGGGGCGTAATGCATTGCGCCTGCCTGCTGAAATTACAGCAATTGATCGAGCGTGACCATATCGTGAATCATCTTGTTGATTATGTCGGCGAGTTCGTCGGGCGGCTGTTGTTTTCCAGTCTCGATCCACCTCACGAGGATGTTCATGACGATGCCGATCCGAATCGTGATGCCGAACTCGACATAGACATCATCAATTTCCCCGTAATAGGTTTCTATCCGTGATTTAAACGGAACCACTACCCGACGAAATGACGCCATCGCAATGTCAAGTCGATCTGCTTGAATTAGCAGCTCGATAATTTCGGAGTTTGAGTAGAAATAGTGCAGCACGGGCGTGAGCAGCATCACGCAGGGGGTGTTGCCGTGCGTCTGGACGAAGGCGATGAGTTGCTGAAGCATTTCATCGAAAACCTGATCGCTCCATAGCCGCAACACATCCTCAATAGAGTCGAAGTTCCGATAGAACGTTGTGCGTCCGACGTGGGATGCCTCCACGAGGTCCTTGACTTTGATGGTATTAAAGGGCATCTCTCCCATGAGTCTGACTAGCCCATCATAAAGCATTTCTGCAGAGCGAATCGAGCGTTGGTCTTCTTTAATATGGTACATTTTTCCGGCTTTGTTCCACTTCTTTCAAATCGATTGACGGCCCATTCTTTATTGCATACCATAAAACATGGCGTCGATTATACGGATTAAATGTCCCGTAAATCAGGGCCAATGTGTGTCGGGCAAATGCCGTAGAGCCATAGAAGACAGGGCAAAGTATGGCAGTATACATCCTCATTACCGTAATTGCGCTGGTGCAAGTGTTGGACATCCTGGTGCATGTTACAACCGACATGATCGAACCGATCCGCATGGCATCGAATGTGTTCATCTTCGCATGGTTAGGGACCGTTCTGTCTGGACGGTTGAACCACCTGGCATGGCGCATCGCGGTTGGATTTGTGGGTGTGTACGTGGTGCTGAATGCCGTGTTTCTTGCGGAGGAGGGATTCACTAACCCAGACAATAACGACGAGTTTAGAACGGTGCTGTTTGTGTTGGTCGGCTTGATGCTGGCCCTATCTGTGTGGCTTACAAATGTAATCGCAAGTCTTACCAGCAAAGCTCTCAGAGAAAAGTAGGTTGTGTTGACGTTTAATGAAAGTTAGCTAAACTCACCGCATGACAGACGTG
>CAYWGJ010000027.1:0-22487 GCA_964457835.1 uncultured Anaerolineaceae bacterium | reverse complement strand
GGCGCGGGCGTGTCCGTCGGGATCGGCACAGGCGTATCCGTCGGGATCGGCGCGGGCGTGTCCGTCGGGATCGGCGCGGGCGTGTCTGTCGGGATCGGCGCATTGACAACAATTGTCTGCTCAGCGCTGTCGCTGCCACAGGCGTTGGTCACAGTCAGGCGTGCGGTGTAGCTGCCTGGATCAAAATAGATGAAGGTGTCAGAGGCCAGCTCACTGTCGCCTACCCCGTCACTGTTGAAGTCCCAGACATAGGTATCTACCGGCTGAGTCGTCATGCTGCTGAAGGTCACCTCCACCGGGGTGGTGCCCTGCAAAGGCGAAGCGGTGAAACTAGCCACCGGACATTCCGGCAGCGCCGGGTACACTGTAATGTTGCGCTCGAACGAGTTGCAGTTGTTGGCGGCATCGCACACGGTCAGCTTGGCAACGTAGACGCCGGGCGTATCGTAGGTATACGCAGGGTCCGGATCAGTACTGTCGATGTTGGTATCACTGTCGAAGTCCCATGCCCAGCGCACCACCGGCCCAGTAGATTGATTGGTGAAGCTGACGGCTAAGGGTGCCTCGCCCTGGGTCACGCTCCCGTCAAAAAGCGCATCTGGTGTGGTGGGCGAGTAGACCGTGATGGTGAGCGACTCCAGCGTGATTTCGCCGCCCGGCCCGGACAAGCGCACATCCACAACATAGGTGCCCGGCTGAGCAAAGCGGTACTGGGGATTAGCCTCGTTGCTGTCGGAGAAGCCGTCTGCGTTGAAATCCCACACGTAAGTGTCCACCTGGCCGGCTGCGTTCGCGACACTGAAATTGACCACCAACGGGGCCTGGCCCTGCGTGGCATCCGCCTGGATCACACCACTGGGCGGCTGCGGGGTCACAGCGGTTGTGTCGCTCTCAACGGTAATCAGCCGCGTTTCTTTGTCGGTGCTGCCGCTGGCATCTGTCACCGTTAAGCCTACAGTGTAATTACCCGGGGTGCGGTAAGTGAAGGTCGGCGACTGTGCCGTACTGTCGATCACCTCATCGTCGTTAAAATCCCACTGCCAGCGGGTGACCTGCCCGATGGACTGGTCCGTGAAGGCGACGACTTCGTTGGCCTTCGGTACTCGCGGGCTGACGACGAAATCTGCCCGGAGGCCGGTACGGCCGTCCGTTGCCACGGTAATCACTGTTTCCAGAATTTCGTCGCGCCCGATGTTATCGCAAAGGCGCACGTACAAAGGATTCTGCCCGGCTATGCCCATTTGGTAATCAAGTCGAAGCTCATAGGGTTGCCAGGCGTCGCCGTCTTCGAGGCGGGGTGGGCAGGTGAGTTGCTCAAGCGCCGCCAGGTTCTCATTGATAGCAACGTTCGTCACACGACCAACGACGTTTTCGTCTGCACCGCTGTAGTAGTTCTCGTTCGCCAGCCAAAACGTCACAGTCGCCCCACTGAAGGAGTCCACAGCGATGTGTTCACTGCCGCCTGGCACATACCCCACAAACGGCATTACGTTGGGCTGCGCACCCACAATAAAGACGTAGTTATAATACCTTGTGCCGCCCTGTACGCTGGTGCGCAGGGCGATCCCAATTTCGCGCCAGCGATTGTCCAAAAAGAATTCCGGTGCTAGGTTGCCCGCCACATTGCTCGACAGATAGTCCATCACCTGATCGTAATTCCAGGCGGTAGAAATAAAGGTGCGGATGTCTACGGCGTATTCACCCGATGGGTACGGCTGAAAATCCGTGGCCTGCACCCAATCGCGCACCCTAGTCGGGCCGCCTTGTTCATCACGCAGCCCTGGCTGCCCATCCGGGTGGTTTCCGCGCGCGACCACCAAGGCCTGCTCATGGGCCATGTTGCACAGGTCTTCATTGAGCACCAGCGGTACTAGTGTGTTAGTGTTGACGCGGAAGGTGTTGATGGCGTCCAGGATCGTCTGTACTTCGATGCTGCCACACCTGCCGGGCGGAGTGCTTACACTTTGTTGAGCGGTACTGGTCATCGTCAGCAGCAATAGGCCAACCAATATGAGGCTGATGCTGAGTAAGTGCTTGCCCATTATTCCCTCACTCTTTCTTATGGCACAACGACATTGTTTCTTTCAAATGTTATGATACCGAACACTTATCCTTAATGCCAACAAAAGTCATACACTGGATTTTCAATATCTAATGGCATTGCAGCATCACGGCACCCACACACAGCGCAGACCCAGCCGATCCAGGGCTGTATCCGGGGCCGGGACCATATACACACGCCCGCTGCTGTCCCGGAACACGTCATCGGCATCGGACAGATAGTCGCCGCCCAGTGCCGTGTAACGCACCGCGTCATTCACCCACTCCGCGACGCCGCCCGCCATGCCATAAATACCCAGCACGTTGGGCGACGCGGAGTCCGCTGCTTGCAGCGCACCGCTGAACACCCCATCAGGTGGCGTGCGGCTGTCGCCCCAGGGATAGTCCTGCATGGTTGCTGAGACCGGGTCCCAATACGCAGCAGCCTGCCACTGCGCCACGCTGGGCAGATCGTAGCCTTCCCCCCGCCATTGACAAAAAGCGCGCGCTTCGTCCCATGCCACACTGCTCATCGGCAGCGCATCCTGGCTGGATGCCGCCAGCAGCAGCCGCTGGCGGGCATTCGAAT
The DNA here is from genome assembly GCA_964457835.1 of uncultured Anaerolineaceae bacterium. Lineage (GTDB taxonomy): Bacteria > Chloroflexota > Anaerolineae > Aggregatilineales > Phototrophicaceae > CAYWGJ01. The sequence goes on along the minus strand of CAYWGJ010000027.1, from coordinate 19,858 downwards.
CGCGCACGTTGGCTGGGTCATTGACAAAAGGCCGGAAGCCAGCCTGCGTAACTTCAGTTGCATCTATGGCGAAACCGGGCAAATCCGGCACCTGGACCCACACCATGCCTTCTGGCACTTCCTGCGCATCCGTGGGCGTCGCAGTCGGCGTCAGTGGCGCTGAAGTATCTGTGAGCGTCACTTTGGGCACAGGCTCACTGGTGAACGGCGTATTGGTCGGCGTGGGTGGCATGGGCGTATCGGTCAGCGTGGGTGGCACGGGCGTATCGGTCAGCGTGGGTGGCACGGGCGTATCGGTCAGCGTGGGTGGCACGGGCGTATCGGTCGGCGTGGACGTGTCGCTGGGCAGCGTCATCGTCACGTACTGCGGTGTGTCCGTGGACGTCGGCGTTGCACTGGGCGGAAGCGGCGTGTCGCTGGGGGTCCGGGTGTGAGTCAGTGTGGCGGTTTGGGTGGATGAGGGAGTCTGTAACGCGGTTGGCGTCGCTGTGGTGGGCGTGGGCGTTGGGGTGGGCACTGGCGGCGGATCAACGCTAAACCAGCCTAGGATGAACGCCAAAATCAGACCACCAATAACGGTAACGATCACCCCGACTACGATCTGCATCACCAGGCTGTTGCCGCCGTTTCCCCCACCGCCGGCGTTGACCGAGTTCGGCACTGTGGGCGGCACCCCTGCACCGCCGCCTTCACCGACAGCAGCAAGTGGCGCTTGCAGCCGCGCAATAATAGCGTCAATCTGGGCCTGCTTATCCACACCAACATCCCCGCGCAGCACTTCCAGCACAGCGACCACTGCCGGACGCCCCGGCGCAACTTCGCCGTAATCACGGCAAGTCCGCACCAGATTCGTGCTAAACTCGCGCGCGTCCCCGGTGTAGGTGATGCGCCCAGGCAGCGGTGTATCGTGCAGCGCCAAGTCAACCAGGGTGTGCCGCGCCTGCTGCTCGCGGACATATGGCACTAGTAGGTCCACAATTTCCCTAAAATTCGATGAGTCTAGGCCAGGCATTGACACCACCCCACGGTTTACACTCCTATATGCGTAAGCCTAGTGTAACCCTTCACAGACCATTTGCAAACAAATTATAGTTAAACGTTCAATGTAGACCTTTGGCAACCTTTAGCCTAGCCCAGCCGCGTTACTAGCCGTTCAAGTGCGTCAGGCAGCAGGTCCCCGCGCGCGTCGATGTAATTGTAGGCCGTCATGCGGCTGTGCAGGGTACAGTCCTGCACGTACAGCGGCAGAATAGGCTTCTGCTGCTGGTCGAAATAGAACCACTCGCGGTGCACTTCCTTACGGTACGGCATCGATGCCGCCGACAGCAGCAGCACCATATGCGTCGAGGCATTGAGTGCCTGCTCAATTGTCATGTCCCAGTTATCCCCCGGCGCGATGTCGCGCGTGTCGCGGAAGACCCGATACCCCGCCGCCAGCAGATAGCGCTCTACCTGCTCAGCGATCGCCTGCTGAGGCCGCGCATACGAGATGAACACCTGCTTGCTACTGGCACCCGCGACAGCATCCGGTGTAGGCAAATCAGCAGGCAGCCGCAGTGCAGGCGGGTTCACCAGATTGTGCCGTGCGATCAGGTCCGCGATGAAGTCCGCGTCGTCACCATAGCCCATGTTCGACGCCACTTGATCCAGGAACACGCCGAGTGCTTCCACGCCGAGCGTCACCTGGCCGAATGTCGCAAGGAAGCGCACCACCTCCACGGCTGCGCCCATCGGCGTACCGCCCAGGTTCAGCCGCGCCATGATAACGTTCGCCTTATCGGACATGCCAAACGCAAAAGTCAGTAACTGCTGGCGCGACGTAGGATCGGCAAACTCCGGTTGCTTTTGCAGGATGCGCACCAGCCCTTGAAACTCTGCTTGGTTGAGTTGTACAGCCATGGGAGACTTCTCCTTAAAGATCATACGCGCAGCAGCATATAGCAATTGAGGGAAATGATAGTCTATTTTGCCGGGAAATGCGCGTTGCATCTCACTTAAAGGTATACATCCCCCACCCCATAACCGACTGCACCACACACAAAAAGGGCCATCCGTGATGGATGGCCCCTGTATGCTGCGGACGAAGCGGTTACGGGCTAAGGCAGACTGACGCTCTGGCCGCCTTCCAAGGCTACGACGATCTCAGTTGCGCTGGCCTTGGCACGATGCGCCAGGTCAATGGACTTCGCCAGAATACGCGCAGACTCCTGCGGGCTGTGGAAACCCGTGCTGTTTTCCGAGGACACGAAGTCCCAGCGAAGCTGCGCACGCCGGTGGAAATCACGCGCATCTGCCAGGTCTTCATCAGACGCACCCAAGTCAATCGCCTTCACAATCTCGTCAATGGCCCCCAACAGCGCATCTTCTGACAAACGCAGCAGTTCAGCAGTCCGGCCCTGGATGGTCGTGACGCGGTTAGTGAGTTCGTCTTCCGGTAGGTTATGGCAGGTCTGGCACGAAGCGTTGATATTGGTCAGCGGGCTGCGAATCCAGTGGTCGCTGATCTTCATGCCGCCTTCGCGAATGTAAGGCATGTGGCAGTCCGCGCAAGACACCCCCGCTTCATAGTGCGTGCTGGTGGTGAACATCTCGTATTCCGGGTGCTGAATCTTAATCATCGGCGCGCCGGTATCAGCATGGGTCCAGTCCGTGAAGCCGATACGTTCGTAGTAGTAGTCGATGTCGTCAATGTTCTTGCCATCCTCCCAGGGGAAGGTCAGCACCTTGTTTTCGCCAGCAAAGTAATACTCAACATGACACTGCGCACAGACGTAAGTACGCATTTCCTGACGGCTGGCCTCGGTCCAGTCGATACCGTCCTGCTCCAGGGCGTTAATCAGGCCGGGGCGGGTGATGCGCAAAGCCATCGTCTCCGGGTCGTGGCAGTCGGCACAGGTTGATGCGGTGTGCAGGCTGTCCACCAGTTCAGTATAAGGGGTGGCGTTGAATTCTTCCCAACCCATCTCAGAAATCAACTGCGGGGCTTCACCCGCGTGGCAGTTGGCGCAGGCACCAGGCTGACTAAAGGGTGCTTGCACACGCGCCGAGGTAGACTGGTCAATCTGCGAGTAGAAGTGGCCGCGCTCTTCGTCGTGGTCAATGGCAAAGGCATAGCCCGCCCACAGGCGCACCATGGCCGGGTAGCGGTCCAGTTTGCTGTACGGTTCAGAGCCACCATAAGGGGTTTCGCCATAGTTGATTTCCGTCATCATGAAGCGGTCGTAGTGCACGGGGAAGTTAAGGCCCCACACTGCTGGGTCAATTTCATCGTCGGCAATTTCAACGACCCTAAGCGGGTACTGTGTGGCTTCCACCTGATGCTGAGTCACGTCCACCAACAGCGCACCAATGCCCACACCTAACAACACAAACCCGACCAAGACCAATCCGATTATCACTCTTTTCATCATCGCTCGTTCCTTATGACCTCTTCACGTTCATTCGATCACTTAATCACGGGTGGGATGCCCAATGCCTGCATGACAAGTCAGACAATTCGGTGGGGCATCCCCCTGGGCGGCGGCTTGGTTGACCATGTGGGTGACGGTATCCGTGTGACAGCTTACGCAGTTCTGCTGCACCACCTGGGCGTTGAAGTCGTGAATGGTGATGACTTCATCATAGGTGTTGAAAGTAAATGCGAAGCTGTGGTTAAACCCGTTCAAGCCTTTGACAAACCACTTGCTGACGATGTTGTCATGTGGGGTATGGCAGTCGTTGCAGGTCGCCACCCGTGCGTGAGAGGAATGCCCCCAGGCTTCGAACTGCGGACGCATCACATGGCAGTTGATGCATGTATCCGGCGAGTCCGACAGGTAAGAATCGCCGCGAGCAGACACGAACGTAAACATGCCCAAACCCAGCAAGATGCACACGCTGCCCGCCATCACAAACCAAAGGCTTATGTTCAGCTTGGGTAATCTCTTCATCGCTTACCCACTTTCTCGCATCCAATGTCCAACCATGAAATGTGTCCTTTTCTTGCGCGATAGAAGCAGTACTGGATCAGAAAAATCAATGAGCTTTTCCTTGCTAAAAGATTAGCGGATAAACAGCGAACACAACTTGATCTAAATCAAGGAGGCACAGCCCTCAAGCAAGAGATGACTTTTGTCACAATTCCTAGTAAATCTAAGGGGGCAGCGCCGCTCACGCTGCCTCCCACGCACTGCATCACTCGTCTTTCACACGTTGGCTTAACTTGTTTTTGAGCTGCTGGCGGCGCTTTCGATAGGCGGCCTCGTCGTTGACCTGACCGGCAGCGTGCGCCTGGTCCAGCTCGGTGATCTGTGCCAACAGTTGGTCCGCGCTGACGCTGCGGCGCTGCATCACCCACAGCCCACCAGCGCTGAGCAGCAGCAGCCCCCCCACCGCCACCAGCATCACACCCAGCAAGGACTGCTCAGGCTCCGGCGCAGGCGCACGGGCTGTCAGCGTGTAGGCCAGGGTTTCACCGGCGGCCAGCGGCTGCGACAAATAGTCTTCAAAGGTCCCGGCACTAAACTGCATGATGCCCTGTAGAACGAACTGTGCGCTTTCGACCTCAAACGCACCAGGAGGCAGCATCAGTTCCGCCGCGCCAGTCAGCGGATAGTCCAGCGGCAAAGCCACCTGGAGCTGCTCGTCCAGCGACATGATGTAGGTCACTTGCACCGTGTGGCTGTTACCCGGCAGCACCGGCAGTGAGTCGCTCAGCACGGCGGCAGTTTCGTCCCATTCATAACGCACTGCATCCAGATGAACCGGCACGGACCCCTGTGGCAACCTCAAACGCACGCTGACAGGCTGATCGCCAGGCTGTAAGTAAGCGCGGTCAGAGCTGTTGACGAAACGTGCCACCAGGCTGGTTTCGATCAGGCCATTGCCGTGGGGCTTCCCCTTCGGGGGACTGGAACCCCGAAATGGTCCCTTTCACGAGCAGCGTGTTGTCACTTGCAGCACCAACGCTCACGCTTGCGTGAAGCGCCCGCACGCTAGTCGTGGGGCTTCCCCTTCGGGGGACTGAAACGTCTACAGCCTGAAGATGGCCGGGCTGGACGAGAATGAGCCTTAACATTTTGAGAGTATTGTGCTACAATTATGAAGATGGGCGAGATAGCCTTGAAGATGGTGCGGCAGATGTCAGAGCAGGCCGGGCACGGCCAGGCAGCCGCGGCACTGCTGAGCTGGCTGGTGGTCGCTGACTGCTCCGCTCTCCCCGCACAGCAGTGGGAGCGGGACCGGGAGTTGTGGCGGCGATGATGGCAAGCCGTCTGGCCCCAAGCCGCCCGATGACCAGGTCGGTAAATGGTCTTCTACGCCAATCGCCGACGCCGTATATGTCGGCTGGACCTTACCTAAACCAACAAAGGAGTGAAACATGGAAGGCGAAGTGCTTACCGGTCGGTATTGGTACCGAGACATTGCGCATCTTCAAGGCCCTGAATACAAGGGCGTACTGACCATCGTTCCCGCAGAAGCGCCAACGGGGTTTGAGACGGACTACGGGTGGCCGCTTGACTATCAACTCTACACAACAGTCAAGTCGGCTAACGCGCTGTACAAGCTGGGCTGGACCCCAGAAGACCTGGGGGATTTCTTTTACCAAATGGGAATGGCATTCCTGGATCGGTTCTCCGAAAAGGGGCAGCCCATGAACCCCGAACGCATCACGATTAAGGGGCTGCTGTCAACCCAAGGGCAAGGGCCAATGTTCTCCCGGAACTTTGTCTTAACTGGGACCTACTTTGCCGACCCGGTGAGTTTCCCTAAAACGCCCTGCGCGTTTTTCGTCGCTGGCATTGTTCACAAGATGGAGCAATCTCGTTTCAAGCGTCTAATGGACGCTCAGTACAATGATGGAATCGTGGAGTTCAAATGAGCGACCGAAACAAGCTGAGAGCAAAGATCATCGCCAACGCTGAAAAGGTTAGCGCCGGGGACGACACGCGGCGCGTAATGCTGGACTACCCAGAGCTGGCGCTGCTGGTGATCGACAGCTTGACGGCGCATGTACAGCACGCTCACAGCCGCATCCGCAGCCTGGCAGTGGAAAAAACCGAGCGGCGCTTGGCCCGATCGCTGCTGCACTTCTATGAGAAATTCGGCCATCGCAGCCCCGACGGCCTGCACCAGATTGACGTGGGCCTGAGCCAGCAGGACATCGCCGAGTTTACCGGCACCACGCAGGAAACGGTCAACCGCCTGCTGCGCACCTGGGAAAAGCAGCAGATCATCCGCCGCTCGCGTTTGCAGATTGTCATCCTGAACCTGGAGGTGCTTCAGGAGCTGGCCGCGGACCCTAAGCAAGTAGACATGGCCTACCTGGTGAGCTGAGCGCGCACACACAGGCCGCTGTGGGGCACGCCGCACGCCAGCAAATGCAACAGATCGCGAACCGCTTCAGCGATACCGACCCCGGCCAACACAATTAGGGGCTAGCCCCTAAAACGTCCTGCTGCTTCGCGATTATCCTAGAAATATGCCAGACCTTATCTTAAGGGTGCAGCCTGCCTGTTATGCTGTAGGCTGTAAGAGAGAGATTAGTCGCACCAAGAAAGGGGACCTCCCTGTGCCACAGCTTACCTTAACGTTACGTACTGCCGCGCCGGTTTTCCTGCACGGCTCGGATTCACGCGGCTCACCGGAGTTCCGTGCACCGTCTGTGCGCGGCCAACTCCGCTATTGGCTGCGTGCCCTCGTCGGCGCGGAAACCACCGACCTCAGCGCCGTCTGGGACCGCGAGAGCGCCGTGTTCGGCTCCACCGGGCGCGGGTCCGCCGTCAGCGTGCGCATGACGCCGCTGGAGCCGGACCGCACTGACAAAACGCCGTTAATGCCGCACCGACAGGACAAGAAATCACCTGAACAGGCCATCCTTCCGGATACCCCCGTCACGCTGAAGTTCGTCACGCGGCCCGGCGTGCCCTTCCCTGCGGACTTCAACGCGGCGCTATCCGTGTGGCTGCTGTTGGGCGGGGTGGGCAAGCGCTCCCGCCGGATGTTCGGTGCCTTCCAGGTGACCCGTGCGAACGGCGATCAGTGGTGGGCACAGCCGCCGGATTCATCGCAGGCCCTGGCCGCGCTCATCAAGGCGGAGCTGCAAGCCGCCATCCCGCAGGCCGGGAGCTTCCGCAGTGTGCCCCGCTTCCCCACGCTGAACCCGGCGCACAGTTGGGTGATGGTGGGGCACGCTGCCTTTAACTCCGCTGAAGAAGTAAACGTTGCGTTATTCCGCGACCTGCTGCGCGACAAATACCGTCAGCATGAAGAGCACTTCGGCAAAGTCGGCAGAGGCGGGCGGGTGGCTTCACCGCTGCACGCCCAGGTGCGCCGCATCGAGAATGACTATTACCCTGTGCTGACCTACATGCGCTCCGACATGGGTAACGTGCGCTTGGACCCGAAAGTGATTAACGACTTCCGCCGGGACGCCGAGAAACGGTTCGATGGCGAAACTGTCTGGGGAGGGAATTTCTCATGAGCGCACAACAGCTCTTCATCTTCCAGATCGGGCCGGTGCAGTCCTTCATCGCCGCCGCCCGCCGCACACAAGACCTGTACGTCGGCAGCAAGATGCTCAGCACCTTGGCAAAATCCGGGGTGGAAGCAGCCATGCGCGCTGAGGGCTTCCAGGCCGTGTTCCCCGTGCCCAACGGCGGCAAACTGCCCCAGGGCGTGCCGCATCGCTTCGCCTTCATCGCCACCGACGACCCGGCCGCCGTCGCGGAGTCGGTGCAGGCGGCCATCAGCCAGACGTGGCAAACCCAGTTCGTCGACCGCGTGCACGCTTGGCTCAAGCGTCAGGTGGGTGGCGGCCCCTGGGAAACCGTCTATGAACGCCAAACCGCAAGCTGGCTGGAGTTCAACTGGGTGGCTGTGCCCTATGACCCGGATAACCACACCGCCAGCTATCAAAACGCCGCCCGCGCCATGGCCGCCCGCCGCAGCACCCGTGAGTTTCAGCAGGTTGAAGAAGACGGCGTGAAGTGCACGCTCACCGGGGCGGGGACGGCGCTGCCCAAGACATTATGGGACGCACTGCGTGGCAAAGTCGGTGAGATCATGGTGCGGCCCAATGAAGCACTGGCGGCCATGGCGACCATTAAGCGCTTTGCCGGGAAATACCACGCCGACTGCGGCTTGGACGTGGAATCCTTCCCCAGCACGGACGAGATCGCCGGGGTGCTGCCGGAGGATCAGCGCGGCGGCAAAGAGGTCAGCGGCTACCTGGCTGTGCTCCACATGGACGGGGACAGCATGGGCAAGCGCATTGCAAAGTGCCAGGACCTGACCGAACACCAAGAGTTCTCGCGCACGCTGGCGCACTTTGCCGACGAAGTGGTGCCAGAAATCATCGCCAAGCATGAGCGGGCGGTGCTGATCTACGCGGGCGGGGACGACGTGCTGGCCCTACTTCCGCTGAGCGCGGCGCTCAAGGTGGCGGATGAACTCCAGGCAGCATTCCATCAGCTGACCGGTAACATGACCGCCAGCGCGGGTATCGCCGTGACGCCGTTTAACCTGCCGCTGGACGTTGCGCTGCAAACCTCCCGCGACGCGGAAAAGAAAGCCAAAGACGGCCATGGCCGCGCCGCCGTGGTGGTCACTGAGGTGCACGGTGGGCAGATGCGCGAGGCCGGCACCAAGTGGACCACGCAGCACGCCGCCATCGTCGATGTGATGGACCAGCTTTACCAGCACTTCATCCGCCGCGAGCTGTCCAGCAAGCTGGGCTATGACCTGCAAGACCTAACCTACGCGCTGGGGACCACCCCGGCCATGGCCGACGCCCGCGCCGCCGAACTCTCACGGCTGCTGCACCGCCGCCTGGGTGAGGGGGTAAGCCGTGATGTGGCCGAGAGGATCGAAACGGACCTGCACCGTAAGCTGGTGGCCCTGGGTGAAGATAACGACTGCGGCTGGGACTCACTGGCGAATTGGGTCATCCTGGCGCGCTTCTTGGCATCGGAAGGGAAAAGAACATGAGCGAGCAGCAGTGGGTGTTTATCGAACCCCAGGACGTGTGGATGTTCCGCGACTCGCGGCCCTTCACCGCCCAGCAGAATTTCGTGGCACGGTCACACTTTCCGCCGCACCCCGGCACCATGCAGGGTGTGATCCGCAGCTTCTACCTGGAGCGCCAAGGCGTGAACTGGGGCAAGTATGCACAGTGGGATGATGACTACGCAGCACTCTACGAAGCAGTAGGCGGCCCGGCCTATCCAAAGAAGGACAAGTCCGCGTCCATGGGGGCGCTGCGCATCAGCGGGCCGTTTGTGGCCCGGCGCAACAGCGACAACAGCGTCGAGCGGCTGTACCCCGCGCCCGCCGACCTCAGCTACAAACCGGAGGAAGACGGCACGCCGGCCACCTACGCAATCCGCCGCCCGGCTGACAACGCCGACTTTGCCACCACGCCGCCGTTTGACGGCTGGCGTCCGCTGGTGAGTGACACGAATGTCGAGGGTCTCAAAGAGGCGGGCGGCTGGCTGACCCAGGCGCAGTTCAAAGTCTACGCCGAAGGTGACCCGGCCAACATCACCGGGGACCGGGTCAGCAGCCTATACGACGTAGAAGAGCGCGTCGGCTTGGGCGTCAATAAGCGCCGCCGCACCGCTGAAAGCGGCCTGCTGTACCACGCCCGCTTTGTCCGCGTGCATGACGGCGTAGGCCTGCTTGTGGGCGTCAACATGAACGTGTTCGACAACAGCGGCCTGCTGAACATCGGCGGGGAGTCGCGGTCGGGACATTACGCGCAAGTCGAGTTCACGCCGAAGCCGAATGCAAAATCCGGGCGGGTGAAGCTGGTGCTGCTGACCCCGGCGTACTTCACCGGCGGCTGGCAGCCGGCTGATGCGAACTGGTCGCCCTGGGTGGGCGGTGGCCGCCTGGTGAGCTTCGCCGCGCCGCGCCCGCTGGAAATCAGCGGCTGGGACATGGCGCGCCGTCAGGCTAAGCCGCTGCGCCGCTACCTGACGGCTGGGTCGGTCTTCTACTTTGAGGACGCTGAACTGACCGGCACCGCCTTCACTGAAACCCCGCCAGAAGAGCCGGACTTCGGCGCGATGGGCTACGGGGCATATGCTGCACTTGCTTGGTAAATACCTGCACACCGATAGATAAAGGAACGAGACGATGAACGACAACAACATCACCAGCAGCCTGCTGTTTATCTATACCGAAACCTCACTGCACGCCGGGACGGGCAGCACCGTCAGCGTGGTGGACCTGCCCATCCAGCGCGAGCGCAGCACCAATTACCCGGTTGTGCAGGGCAGCGGCGTGAAGGGCGCGCTGCGGGCACAGTCCACGGCCAGCAATGGCGATGTCGAAGCGATCTTCGGCCCGGAGACGAAAAACGCTGACAAACACGCCGGGGCACTGAGCGTCGGTGACGCCCGCGTGCTGCTCTTCCCGGTGCGCTCGCTGGCGGGGGTCTTCGCCTACGTGACCTGCCCGGCTGTGCTGGCCCGCCTGTACCGTGACCTGGGCGACACCCTGCCTATCCCGGCGGGCATCGCAGAGAACACCGCATTGGTCACCAGCAGCAGCAAGGTGATCGCGGGCGGGAAGGTCGTCCTGGAGGAGTACAGCTTTGCGCCGCAGCCAAACGCTGACGTGACCGAGATCGCAAAATGGCTGGCGGCAAACGCGCTGCCCCAGGGCGATGAATACGCCTACTGGCGCTGGAAGCTAGATAACGACCTGGTGATCCTGCCGGACGACGCATTCCGTGACTTCGTGACCAACAGCACGGAGATCGTCACCCGCGTGCGCCTGGAACCCGGCAAGAAGACCGTGGCCCAAGGCGCGCTGTGGACGCAGGAATCGCTGCCCAGCGACGTGCTGCTCTTCAGCACGGTGGTTGCCCGCGCCTCCCGCCGTGACGGGGACCCGCATACTGCCGCCGATATGCTCCAGAAGATGCAGGAAACCACGCCCGCACGCATCCAGCTCGGCGGGGACGAGACGACCGGCCAGGGCTTCGTCGCGTTGAAGTGGCAGTAGGCCCACAGGGAAAAGGAGAATAACGATCATGACTGACAAGAAGACACAGAAGCCCACCAGCCATCAGCAGACGCTCCAGCAGGAGCGCGCCGCCAGCGCCTGGCAGCACATCACAATCGTTGATAAGAACCCAGACGAGAAAAAGCGTAAGAAGTACGGATCGCTGGTGCGCGGGCTGGCCGCCAACATCCTCAGCGACGGCATCGGCCCGACGCTGGCCTTCCTGCGGGCAAAGGGTGAGGATCATCACAATTGGGCCTACGATCACCTGGCCGCCTGGATCACGACGCAGATGCCAGGCTTGGAAGGCGACCTGCTCGAATGGCTCATCAAGCAGGGCAGCTATGAGTACCGCCTGGTCACAGCGGAGGCGCTGGCTTACCTGCACTGGCTCAAGCGTTTCGCGGAAGCCAAGGGCTGGAAGAGCGACGAGGACTAAATCACCATGGCAGAGACCTATACCTACCTCACGCCGCGAGACACGGCCAGCATCCTCCAGCGAGAAGCCGATCAATGCGACAACTTCGGCTTGATCCTGGGGCGCTACCTGCCGCGTGAGGTGGTGAATAACGACGACATCCCCGGCCAGAAGAACAAGAAGTACCGCGACGGTTGGCTGCGAGGAACCTGTGACCGCTTCACGTTTGAAGACACCGGCTGGTACTTACTGGCGCAACAAAACTTCACGCGCTGGCGTGCCCAAACCGAGGGCGCGCTGCATTTCCAGCGCCAGCTCAGCGGGCGGATGGTCGTGGGGCTGGGGGGTAAGGGGCCACTGGAGTTCGGCATCACGCTGCACCCCGTCACCGGCCTGCCCTACATCCCCGGCAGCGCCTTGAAGGGCATGACGCGCAACTACGCGCTGCTGGTGATCGCAGCACAGTTGGGCATCTACGACGAAGACGCCGACAAGTTCAACGACAAACTCACCAAACTGGATGAAACCATCATCGCAGGGGACCACGACGACTTGGACGACGCTTTAGTCTATCGGTACGCATTCGGGTCACAGGGGAACGCGGGCATGTGCGTCTTCCATGACGCCATCCTGGATGCGCGCAAAAAGCTTGACGGCCCGCTCTTCACGGTGGACGTGATGACGCCGCACTTCAAGGACTACTATGGCAGCAGCGGTGACAAACCGCCCGCTGACAACGACTCGCCCAACCCGGTCAGCTTCGTGACGGTCAGCGCGGGGGCTTACTTCTACTTCGCGGTGGGCGGTCGGCGCGACGCGGACGACGCGGTCGTGCGCTGGGCCTCCGACTGGACCAAAGCCGCACTCGTGGAGCTGGGCATCGGGTCAAAGACGGCGTCAGGCTATGGCGTGTTCAAACCCAAGCCGAAGAAGAAAAAAGCCTAACCAACCGCTCCCTTCACGCAATTAGGGGTCAGCCCTCAAGGCCGACCCCTTGGACCATGCTACGCTGATAAGCGATGCATACACACGACAAGGTACAAGTATATGACCTCACGCGTTTCTAAAGAGCACGGCACCGACCTCGCGCGGATCACCTTGCAACTGCGGCCTACACATCACGATACCATCCCGGCGCAGACCGGGCGCGCTGCCCACGCCATGTTTCTGGACGCGCTGCGCCGCATCAACCCGGCGCTGTCGGCGGCGGTGCACGATGGCAGCGGCCCTAAACCCATAACGACCTCCGGGCTGATGCCCACACCGCGCGGTGAGCTGCTGCATCTAGACCCCAGCCGCAGCCTGATGCTGCGCTACACCACACTGCACACCGATGTCACCCAGGTGGCCGTCTTCGGCCTGATGCTGGACTGGATGGACAACGGCGTGACCCTGCACGACCAACCCTTTATCACCACTTCAGGGGACATCCAACACACCAGCTACGAAGCGCTCACCCAACAGGCCCTGACACCCACCCACGAGCGCACGCTGACGATCCGCTTCAGCAGCCCGACCACCTTCAAGAAGACTGGGGACCTGCAAGTGCCGCTGCCGCTGCCTGAATACGTGTTCGGCAGCTTGATGGACCGCTGGCAGGCCTTCAGCGACTCGATGATCCCGGCGGAGGCCCTGCGCGCCTTCGTGAGCAAACAGGTCGTCATCCAACGCCACAACATCCGCACCCAGCCGATGCGTTTCAGCCGTGCCGGGCGCGGCAACATGGTCGGCTTCGTGGGTGAGGTGCGCTTTCAGGCGCTCCGCAGCGAAGCGCCATACTTGGGCTGGCTGCACGCCCTGGCGCAGTTCGCCACCTACAGCGGAATCGGTGCCAAGACGACGATGGGCATGGGGCAGATCGCGGTCCCTGCCCCGGAAAAGGTGCACTAAACATGACAATGACCTTTTTAGCCACCATGGGCGAACGCCCCGCCGCAATCACCGTCGCGCTGGATGCGCTGATGGCGCGCGGCTATGAGTACGAGCGCGTGGTGCTGCTCGTCACCGACCCGAACACCTCCAAGATCGCCGCGCCGCTGAAAAAGCTGCGTGCGGTGATGCAGTCAGACTATCCCAGCCTGCGTGTTCACGAGCAGAAGCTGACGATGCACAACGATGCGCCGATCATCGACATCCAGACGCAGACCGAAGCCAACGCTTACTACGACGCCATGCTCGACGCGCTGCACCACTACAAGCAGCACGCCGAGACCCTGCACCTGCTCGTCAGCGGGGGGCGCAAGGCCATGAGCATCTACGCGACGCTGGCGGCACAACTGTTGTTTGGCGCAAACGACAAACTGTGGACGGTGCTGTCACATCCGCGCCTAGTGGAGACCAACGCCTGGCACGTTCCACGCGGCCAACAAGACACGGTGCAGATCGTGGATATGCCGCTGGTGCCCGATCTGCCACAGGACGTGGACCGTTACGACTACATGCGCAATCGCCGCTACAGCCGCCGTAATGCCTTCCTGCAACAGCTGAGTCCGCGCGAGCGCGACGTGGTGGAGCTGGTGTGGTCACAGCCAGACCTGACCGTGGCTCAAGTCGCCGCGCAGTTAGGCAAGGGGGAGAAAACGGTGGGGAACCAATTCACCAGCATCTACAGTAAGATGACGGCTATCGTCGGTGAGGTGAACCACCGCCGCAATGCCTTGATCCGTTTACTGAATGAAGAGGAGTGAGTAGGATGCCAATTAGCGTAATTTCAACGGTGGGCAACAGCATCTTCAGAAACGCAGGTAAGAGCGTTCAACAGACCTCTGGCGAATTTGGAAAGCGCACAGATATTGCCCCGAATTCGGTACTGAAAGAAAAGCACGACTTCCCCGGCAAGGGCATTTATGACCAGATCATGGTGCAGCTTGAAACTGCCGCCGCTGCCGATGATCGAACTACGCTCATCGGTGCAAGCGCGGAACTCAACAGCCTCATTAACATCTTTGAGGCACAAAATGCCACGGGTAAAGGTCACCGGTTGGATTTCCTGGTATCTGATACGCCGGATGGTGCATTGGCCGGGCGTGTAGTCGGCGACTTCTGCGAAACGTATTTTGAGGCAGAGGTTCACGTCTACGTCATCGAAGGTCTGCAAGTAAAGGATGAGACCCTGTTTCGGCGCACAGGTGCGCTAGACCTCATCAGCCGTGTTTACCGTATCCTGAAGGAAACACCGAAAGGCACCTACACGTGCATCTTCAACCCGACCGGCGGTTACAAGGCAGCAGTGCCCTACCTGACCATGATCGGGATGCTTGAAGGTGTGCAGCTCAACTATATCTTTGAGCAGTCCAACGTGCTGATGCAGTTGGGCAATCTGCCGGTGCGACTGAGCTATGATGACATCCAGGTGCCGTTTGAAACGCTGGTCGAGCTAGAAGCGAATTCACTCACTGAGTCAGAACTCAAGAAAGCACTTGGCATCGAGAACGGTGCCATCGTCGATCACGCCGCCTGGCCGTTGTTTGATGCCATCGAAGATGATGGGCAGATGGAGTATGACCTGAGCGGCCTGGGTCGAGTAGCCCTTGAGCACTTCAAGCGCCGGAATCAAACTGAGGTTTGGCTTTCCGCACAAGCAGCAGAAAAGCTTAGAGCTTCATCTGGACAGCGCCGAAAAAGCTACGAAAGCATCTTGAATGACATCCATGATCCGCAATCGCGCAAGAATCATTTCCACAAGTATCCAAACCTGGTGAACGCACCAGTATATAAACCAGGAGATACCGCAGAACGTGCCTTCTATCTGGACGAAGGCGATCATATCCTGGTCTTGGAATTGGCATTTCACATTAACGCAACAGACTACGATGTAGTGCCTCAACGCCGCAAAGACTACGGTCGCTTTGAACGTTGGGAACGCACGGATCGTTCCAAAAAGGCTAACCCATGATCCTCATCAACTTCTCCCACCCCATGACCGAAGCGCAGGTGGAGGTCGCCGGCGCGCTGGTCGGCCAGCCCATCCAGCAGGTGATCGAGGTCAAGGTGCAGTTCGACACCGAGCAGCCCTTCATCCCGCAGGCCGCTGCCCTGGTGGACCAGGTGCCCCTGGACGCCAACGCCTGGCAGCAGACACCTGTGCTGCTGGTGCTGCCCGCGCTGAACTTCATCGCCGCCCTGGTGCTGGCAGAAGTCCACGCGCGCACCGGACATTTCCCATCCATCCTGCGCCTTAAACCCGTCACCGACGCCGTGATGACCCGTTATGAGGCCGCCGAAATCATCAACCTAGAACAGGTCCGCCAGCAAGCCCGTGCCCGCCGCTGAGCTTGACCCCGTGGGATGCTCAGCGTGCTGGGCATCCTATCACCCATCACGACTCGCCGCACTCCGGAATAGCCAGGCACGTTTTAGGGGATACCCCCCAAGGCGCAACAGACCGACCAGTGTAACCTAAAAGCATCTTCCCAACACACACGAGGATGCTATGCGCCACACCGGACACACGCTCATCGATGTGGGCGAAGCGGCACTGCACGCCCTCACCCGCCATCCCCCAGACCAAGCGCTGACCGACGATCAGCTCACGCAGGCAGCGGATTGGATGGCCCAGCACTACACCCAAGGCCCACTGAAGAACCACATCAACAGTTTGCTGGTCCACAACGCGGGCTACAAACAGGTTAACGCCGCCATCCGTGAGCCATACGTGCAGCGGACGCTCTACAGTTGGCGCGACATGCCGCCCGATGCCCCCGCTGACACATGCAGCTTCTGCGGTGAACCCGCCGCCTACCGCGCTAACCGCGAATATGTGCCGCTGCTCAATGGGCGTAATGTGTTTAACTTCGGGGCCAATGGTCAGCCTGGACTGCCCATCTGCGGACGCTGCTCATTGGCTATTCACGCCCTGCCGCTGGGCTGCTTCAAAGCGAACGGGCACCTAGTGGCAGCATACAGCACTGACACACGGATCACGTACACACTGGCACGCGAAAACCTGAAACAGCTCCAGCAGATGTTGTCCCTGCCTGATGTCGAGAAGCTGCCCGGCCTCGGTTTTGAACGCACGCGCTTCGTGGAGCGGCTGGTGACGTGGCTGGCCCGCGCCGAACGCCGCGCCGGCAGCCGACAGGCCGCCAGCGTCACCGGTGTCTTCTTCAGCAACAGCGGCCAGAACCCGGCAGTCTTCTTCTATACCCTGGACAGCGCCGTGCTCCACTGGATAGAAAGCGTACTGCACCATCCACAGCCAGCCGTCAACGCGGCATGGCGGCGCGCGGTGGCGTCCGCCTGGCAACAGAGCAAGAAAGCGGATACGCCCACCAATCAACGCCCAAACCAACTTTACGAGGACCTGCTCCGACTGCCTGACAACACGCTGTACTTCTTCCGCAGTTACGTGCTGCCGTCGCGCAGTTGGGCCTTCGCCGTCACCTACCTAACAGGAGTAATGCAGATGACCCCCGACGAGATCGCCAAAATCCGCGCGGTAGGCGAACGCTTCGCCGCCTATGCACGCGAGCGGCGCGGTTTCTTCTACGAGTTCTCGCGCGAGAAAAACTTCGCCGAGTGGCGGCGTAAAGTGCTCAACGCCGCCGACGACTCCATGCGCCGCTACAACATCACCCTCATCAGCTTCGACGAGTTCACCGAGCTGTTCATGCCCCAAAGCGACCGCTACATCAACTGGCGGCTGGTGCGTGACCTGATGACTCTGCTGATGATCGAAAAACGCCTGGGGGCCGACGAAGACGCCGCGCCCCTGTTCGAAAAAGACGACCTCATTACTGAAGACGAGACCCTAACAGAAGAGGAGAACTAAGCATGAGCTTTATCACCGGAATCATCGCCATTGACGCCACCGCCGCCGCCCTGAACAACGGCAAAGGCGAAAACAACGTCGGCCAAGTGAAAGCCATTCGCCAGCGCCAACACGAGTACCCCTATGTCTCCGCCCAGGCCCTGCGGTATTGGCTCCGCCAGACAATCACCCGCCTGGACCCCGACTGGCTCAGCGCCCCGGTCTACCGCAGCGGCAGGGGTAAGCAGCAGGCCTTCACCGAAGGCGACCCCCTGCGCTACTGGGACGACGACCTCTTCGGCTACATGCGCGCCGAAAAATCAGAGGGGACCTTCACCCGCATCGCGCCCTTCCGCATGGGCACGCTCGTGAGCGTCAGCAGCGTGGAGATCGTACAGGACTTCGGCGTGATGGGACGGGGCGAAGGGGATTACGTGCTGCACGCGCACGAGTTCTACAAGGCGGTGCTTGTCGGCGGTTTTTCCATCGACCTGAGCGCCGTCGGCACTTTCACCACCGAGAACCACAGCGGCCAGCGCAACCTCAGCCCAGCCTTGATCCAGCAGGCTGAGGCGGATGGCCTGGAGTATCTGCCCGCGATGAAGGCCTTTCGCCTGCCGCTGGAAATGCGGACGCGGCGCGTTGCCAGCCTGCTCGGTGCACTGGCCCGGTTGGAAGGCGGGGCCAAGCAGACCCTACACTACACCGACGTGTCGCCGACAATGGTGACCGCGGCAGTGCTGCGCGGCGGCAACAATCCCTTCATCTACCTGCTGGACGCCGACCCGCATCCGAAAATCCGCGAGTCGGTGCTCAAGGAGTTCAACACCGTGTACGCTGAAGAACACCTGTCGCCGCTGTACATGGGGCTGCGCGCTGGCTTCGCTGACCACCAATGGGCCGTGCTCAAGGAACTGGGCATCACCCCCAGCCACCCCCGCGAAGCGCTCGACATGCTGGCGGATGACCTGTGGCAAAACCCGGAGTGGTTCGCCTGATGAATGCCACAACCATGCAGGCACTGCGAGTCCAGGTAGCCGGCCCGGTGACCAGCTTCCGGCACCCGCACTTTATGCACGGGATGCAGCCGACTTACACCCTGCCGCCGCCAGCCACGCTCTACGGGCATGTGTGCAGCGCCCTGGGTCAGCGGGTGGCACCGGATGCTTTCCGTGTGGCCTTCCACTTCAGCTACAGCACGCGTTGGCTGGACTATGAGCACACGCATCTCTTCGTTGGTAAGGAGGCCAAGCTGTCCCCCTTTGAGCGCGAGCTGCTCTTTCAACCGCGCCTGACGCTCTACCTGGACCGCCCTGACTGGACCGAGGCCTTCCGCAGCCCGCGCTATGTAGTGACATTGGGGCGCTCGCAGGACCTCATGCAAGTACAGACCGTTGATGTCGTGACGCTGCCCCGGCATGAACAGGCTTACATCACACAGACGCTGCTGCCCCTGCACGAGGCCGCGCACCTGATGCAGTGGACGGCGATCACAATGCCGCGCTATATGACGGAAGACCGCACGCCACAATGGGGCCACTACGCCCAGATCGGGCCGCCACAGCGCTTCAACGCGCCGACCTGGACCGACCCCCATGCCCCCCGCTGGCAGCAGCGCCCCCGTGCCGTGAACTGGCTGTCCTTCGTCTGATGCGGCTGGAAAGTTACCTGGCGCGCCCCGGCGAAACGCTGAGCGCGCACACACTGGCTGTTGTGCAGCGCGTCGATCACCTGACTGCGCTGCACGACATCCCACCGGGTGAAACGCATATCCTGCGGCTGGCTGCCTGGCTGCACGACTCCGGGAAGCTGGCGGCTGGTTTTCAGGCACAGTTGAAGCCGCGACGGGTACCTTGGGGCCAGCGGCATGAGGTGCTGTCGCTGGCCTTCCTGCCCTGGCTGGACCTGCCCGCCGATGACAGGCTGTGGGCATCCGCCGCCATCGCCACCCACCACAAGGACCTGTCCGCCATCGTGGACCGCTACCGCGCCGCCAATCAGCAGGAAGCAGGGCTGGTCGGGGAGCTGGACGACCAAGCCGTGCACGCTTGGTACGACTGGCTGGGCGGGCAGGGCGTCCCACTGCGGCCATTTGTCCGGCCCGATGCACGCGCCATTCGCCAGGCGCTGGACGCCCTGAATGACCTCCTTGAAGGCTTCGAGTTCGGCACAGTGGACCCCGCCGACGTTACGCGGGCGGTTCTGCTGCGCGGCTGGCTGATCCAGGCCGACCATGCCGGGGCCGCTGGGGTGACCCTGGCCGGGGCAGCGCACTTCCGTGACGGCTGGCAGCCGACCGTACCCTTCGCGCATCAAGCGCGGATGCAGCAGCACGGCGGGCGCTCCGTGCTGCTGCTGGCCCCCACCGGTGCCGGGAAGACGCAGGCCGCTATGCTGTGGGCACAGGCTACGCAGCCCCCGCGCGTGATCTACATGCTGCCCTACCGCGTCAGCATGAACGCCATGCTGCCCCGCCTACAGGCCGTCGTCGGCGAGGTCGGGCTTCAGCATGGCCGCGCACTGAGTGCCTTGTATCGCCTGGCGCTGGATTCCGGCCAGGATGTCGACTCCGCGGCGGACACGGCGCGCGGCCAGCGCGCATTGGCACACCTGCACGCTCACGCCGCCCGCGTGACCAGCCCCTATCCGCTGCTGCGCGCCCTGTACCGCTTCAAAGGCTGGGAGGCAGACCTGGCCGTGTA